>NZ_JAOWGU010000009.1:0-579 GCF_030332975.1 Citrobacter sp. Cpo032 | reverse complement strand
GTCGATGATGAATCGAAAGAAACATCTTCGGGTTGTGAGGTTAAGCGACTAAGCGTACACGGTGGATGCCCTGGCAGTCAGAGGCGATGAAGGACGTGCTAATCTGCGATAAGCGTCGGTAAGGTGATATGAACCGTTATAACCGGCGATTTCCGAATGGGGAAACCCAGTGTGATTCGTCACACTATCATTATGTGAATACATAGCGTAATGAAGCGAACCGGGGGAACTGAAACATCTAAGTACCCCGAGGAAAAGAAATCAACCGAGATTCCCCCAGTAGCGGCGAGCGAACGGGGAGCAGCCCAGAGTCTGAATCAGCATGTGTGTTAGTGGAAGCGTCTGGAAAGTCGCACGATACAGGGTGAAAGTCCCGTACACAAAAGTGCATGTGTTGTGAACTCGAAGAGTAGGGCGGGACACGTGGTATCCTGTCTGAATATGGGGGGACCATCCTCCAAGGCTAAATACTCCTGACTGACCGATAGTGAACCAGTACCGTGAGGGAAAGGCGAAAAGAACCCCGGCGAGGGGAGTGAAAAAGAACCTGAAACCGTGTACGTACAAGCAGTGGGAGCA
>NZ_JAOWGU010000008.1:0-343 GCF_030332975.1 Citrobacter sp. Cpo032 | reverse complement strand
ATCCAGATTTTTAAAGAGCAAAACTTCGCAGTGAACCTTTTCAGGTACACTCTGAAGTTTTCTTGTGTTTTTGCAGTAAGAGATGGTGGAGCTATGCGGGATCGAACCGCAGACCTCCTGCGTGCAAGGCAGGCGCTCTCCCAGCTGAGCTATAACCCCATCGTAGAATGCTAATCTCTGTACCCTAATTCGTTTCCGGGCAAGGCGCGGTGGTGCGAAGCATACTGAAGTATGCGAGCATCGCCGTAACACAGCACGGAGGCGAATTTGGTAGGCCTGAGTGGACTTGAACCACCGACCTCACCCTTATCAGGGGTGCGCTCTAACCACCTGAGCTACAAGC
>NZ_JAOWGU010000007.1:0-281 GCF_030332975.1 Citrobacter sp. Cpo032 | reverse complement strand
CTCAGAAGTGAAACGCCGTAGCGCCGATGGTAGTGTGGGGTCTCCCCATGCGAGAGTAGGGAACTGCCAGGCATCAAATTTAGTGTGCTGATATGGCTCAGTTGGTAGAGCGCACCCTTGGTAAGGGTGAGGTCCCCAGTTCGACTCTGGGTATCAGCACCAGTTTTTCGGTTAAAGTTCGGCACTTAGAAAAGAATTTGTCTGGCGGCTGTAGCGCGGTGGTCCCACCTGACCCCATGCCGAACTCAGAAGTGAAACGCCGTAGCGCCGATGGTAGTGTG
>NZ_JAOWGU010000006.1:0-259 GCF_030332975.1 Citrobacter sp. Cpo032 | reverse complement strand
GGATGGTGGAGCTATGCGGGATCGAACCGCAGACCTCCTGCGTGCAAGGCAGGCGCTCTCCCAGCTGAGCTATAGCCCCATCGTAGTTATCTCATTCACCTTAATTCTTGCTGAGACAAGGCGTGGAGCGGCGAAGCATACTGAAGTATGCGAGTCGTTTCACAACGCGGTATCAGAAAGAATTTGGTAGGCCTGAGTGGACTTGAACCACCGACCTCACCCTTATCAGGGGTGCGCTCTAACCACCTGAGCTACAAGC
>NZ_JAOWGU010000005.1:0-211 GCF_030332975.1 Citrobacter sp. Cpo032 | reverse complement strand
TAATAAGTGGCGGAACGGACGGGACTCGAACCCGCGACCCCCTGCGTGACAGGCAGGTATTCTAACCAACTGAACTACCGCTCCACCGAATTTCTTTGTCACCACCCGGATTATTCATCCCGGTTTACTGCAATTTGATGCCTGGCAGTTCCCTACTCTCGCATGGGGAGACCCCACACTACCATCGGCGCTACGGCGTTTCACTTCTGAG
>NZ_JAOWGU010000004.1:0-305 GCF_030332975.1 Citrobacter sp. Cpo032 | reverse complement strand
GGCGGTTTTCATCCCGCACAGACGCAAAAAAGCCCATCCGTCAGGATGGGCTTCTTCACTTTAATTAATGCCTGGCAGTTTATGGCGGGCGCCCTGCCCGCCACCCTCCGGGCCGTTGCTGCGCAACGTTTAAATCCGCTCCCGGCGGATTTGTCCTGGGCAGGAGAGCGCTCACCGACAGACAACAGATAAAACAAAAGGCCCAGTCTTTCGACTGAGCCTTTTGCTTTTATTTGATGCCTGGCAGTTCCCTACTCTCGCATGGGGAGACCCCACACTACCATCGGCGCTACGGCGTTTCACTT
>NZ_JAOWGU010000003.1:0-228 GCF_030332975.1 Citrobacter sp. Cpo032 | reverse complement strand
ATCGCCCGGCTGTGCATCCCCGGTCACCGCCCCGCTGATCAGCGTCGGCATCCGCGACTCACTGCGGTTCACGACATTATTCCCTGCCACGGTATCAATGCTGATGGCGTTGGCCGCCTGGGTATCCAGTACCACCGTGGTGTGCTGTACCGCCACCGCGGTGTTGCCTGCCGTATCCACCCCGGTCACTGTCACTTCTACATTGTTACTGCCTTCGGTCAGTACCGA
>NZ_JAOWGU010000052.1:481936-517300 GCF_030332975.1 Citrobacter sp. Cpo032 | reverse complement strand
ATGCGGCGTGCCGCCTTATCCGGCCTGCAGGGGCCGGGCTGAACGTATTTTGTAGGCCTGATAAGCGCAGCGCATCAGGCACATCACAACACCGCACCATCGGGTGCAAAGCTATATCCTGAGCCTCCATAACACAAGCCATCCTGCGGTATATGCAGTAAACCCCCAATCTGAATTTTCTGTATTACCTCCCGAAAATATCAGGATCGCCTGCGACAGTTACGTGTACCTTTATCTATAAGTAAGGGTCTATCCGGAGAATAAAGTGTTCGGAAAAATGGTATTAAACTACATGCCAGGGCTAAAAAATTTATTAGCGTACGATAAAAGCTGGCTAAAACATGATGTTAAAGCCGGGTTATCCGTTGCTGCCGTAGCACTACCGGTTGCGATTGCTTACGCTGAGTTGGCGGGAGTCGGGGCTATCGTCGGGTTATATTCCTGCGTTTTGCCAATGCTAGCTTATGCGCTGTTTGGTTCTTCCCGCCAATTGATTGTTGGTCCTGATGCCACGACCTGCGCGGTGATTGCGGCCGTTGTGGTTCCTCTTTCTGCCGGAAACCCAGAACTTCACTGGCAGTTGACAATTGTCATGACTGTGATGATGGGGGGATGGTGCCTGCTTGCCAGTAAATTTCGCCTGGGTGCGCTTGCTGACTTGCTTTCGCATCCCATTCTAACGGGTCTGCTTAACGGGGTTGCCGTGACGATTATTGTCGGGCAACTCGGTAAGGTGTTGGGGATTACGCTTGATGAAGAGCAAGTGATTGAGAAGATCATTGCCCTGCCTGGCCGACTCTCAGAAATTCATTTATTAACCTTAGGTATCTCCATCCTAACGTTAGCGATTTTAATAGCTATCAAAACGTTTCGTAGCCAATGGCCAGCACCGTTGATTGCTATTGTGATAACAACGGCGCTGGTATGGATTACATCTGCGCAGCAGTATGGGATTGCCACTATTGGGGGATCGGGCTTTCAGTCTGGTTTGCCCGTCGTTCACTGGGGATCGTTTCAGCCTGGTCTGGCGCGTGATTTATTGATCCCTGCGCTGAACCTGGCGTTAGTCAGTTTTGTTAGCCTGATGCTAACCGCTCGCAGTTTTGCCGCAAAAAACGGATACGAAATAAATGCTGATGCTGAGTTCAGGGCTTTGGGTGTCGCGAATCTAATGTCTGGCTTATCTCAGGGGTTTGCGATTAGCGGAGCCGATTCCCGGACTGCGGTAAATGATTCCTCTGGAGGGAAAAGCCAGCTTGTTTCCGTTGTTGCTGCCTTAATCATCGGAATCGTCGTGGTATTTTTCACGCAGCCATTACAATTTATTCCGGTATCTGCATTAGGCATTGTTCTAATTTATGCATCGTGGTCATTAATTGATTTACGCGGACTCTGGAACCTGAGGCGAAGAAATAAACCCGCATTTCGCCTGGCGTTCTTCACCTTTGGCTGTGTTCTGATTATTGGTGTTATTCAGGGGATTGGCCTTGCGGTATTGCTGGGTCTGTTGCAGTTCCTGCGCACAGTTTTTCGTCCTACTGAACACTTATTGGGAATTGACGAACATGGAATGATTCACTCATTAGGTAATTCAACTGATGTGAAAATGATCCCTGGCGTGTTGATGTACCGATTTAACTCACCGCTGACCTATTTTAATGTGGCTTATTTTAAGCGCCGCGTTTTGAATTTAGTCGATGGTGCAGTACTACAACCTAAATGGGTGGTCATTGACGCCGTTTCTTGCTTTACCTATTCAGATATCAGCGTTCTGGCAACCATTAATGAGTTAAAACGGGACCTGAAGGGGCGGCAGATTAAGTTAATTCTTGCGGGCCGAAAAACGGAGTTAACACGCTGGTTTAAGGAGAGTCGACCGACAATGAAAGATGACGACATGATTCTGGCACCAGACCTTTATTTGGCGCTCCGGTTCATTCAAAGCAAAGAAAGCATGAGTGAGGGTGAATCTGGCGTTGTTGAATAATGCAGATTTAGGTAAGTGATCAGGCTGGATGGAAGGTCTGGGGGCGGATTTTTCGTCCAGCAGGACCTGACATTGACCGGAATCCACAAAGCAAGGAAATCAGCCCGTAAACTGATTTTGCCGAATCAACATAACGCCGGTCCCGAGGTGCCTGTGGCGATGAACATGCCCAGGCACCCATTTGCTAAAGGGCGATCAGCATCCGCGCGGGGACGGTGAGATCCCCGGCAGAGCATTGATACCGACATGTTACCTGAAATATAGACAGCGTGACTGTTGTTAACCTTACGCTATGAATGCGACAGATCGCTTAAATGCTTTCCTTCCCATTGCTGGCTTCGAGCTCGCGGATCAAGCGCTTGTTGATCTTGCCGACGCTGGTTTTGGGAATTTCCGGGACTATCCTTATCTGTCGTGGGATCGCCCATTTATTGATGTGGCCGCGGTCGACGAATCCTTGCAGATGCGCCACTATGGCCTGCGGCTCCAGGTCCTCCCCTTCCTTACAAACCACCAGAGCCAGGGGGCGTTCGCCCCACTGTTCATCAGGTATCCCGACGACGGCTACCGACCTGACCGCCGCGTGTGAGCTGATGAGGCTCTCCAGCTCCAGCGTGCTTATCCACTCACCGCCCGTCTTGATTACGTCTTTGATGCGATCCTTGATTTCCACTATCCCATGGGGATCGATGGAGGCAATGTCGCCGGTATGCAGCCAACTGCCATTCCATAGCTCAGCTCCTTTCTCGGGTTCCTTCAGGTAGCCCTGAGTCAGCCAAGGGGCTCGCACCACTATTTCACCCAGGGCTTCGCCGTCGTGCACTACCTCCTGACCTTCGCCATCGACGATACGCAGATCCACCAACGGAACAGGCAGGCCGGTTCGAATCCGCAAAGGTAACTGCTCATCCATGGGAAGGGCCAGCTCGGCATCGCTTAAGTGGGTCATACAGAGCAGGGGACAGGTTTCAGACATACCATAGCCAGCGTGAATGCGTATGCCCTTATGGTGGGCCTGTGTCGCCAGTCCAAGGGACAGTGAACTGCCACCCAGCAACATCTTCCATCCCGACAGATCGGTCCGTGTGGCTTCGTCGCACTCGAGGATCATTTGCAAGATGGTTGGCACACAGTGCGAGAAGGTTACACCCTCATCGCGATAGAACCGTACCAGCTTGTTGGGTTCGTAACGACCGGGGTAGACCTGCTTCACACCCAGCATTGTTGCGACATAGGGAGCGCCCCAGGCGTGCACGTGAAACATAGGAGTGATCGGCATGTAGACATCGTTCGATCGTAGCAGCGACTGTCCCTCGTGGGCTGCCAGGAGGCCCAGCTCATTGAGCGTGTGCAGGACCAACTGACGATGGCTGAAGTAGACCCCCTTGGGATTGCCCGTGGTTCCAGTGGTGTAGAACAAGGTCGCTACCGAGTTTTCATCGAAGTCGGGGAAGTCAAAGCGATTTCCCGCTGCGGCCAGAAGGGTCTCATATTCCCCCAGCACCGGCAGGCTGGTTGCCTTCGATTCTTCGTCGCTAAGCTGGATGTATCCCCGGACAGTGGTCAGTGTCTCTGCCAGTGACTCGACAACCGGCAAGAAGTCGTCGTGCACCAGTACCAGGTTGTCCTCGGCATGATTCATGGTGTAAGCGATTTGGTCCGCCGAGAAGCGGACGTTCACCGTGTGTAACACGGCACCAATCATAGGCACCGCGAAGAAGCACTCGAGGGCGCGATGGCTGTCCCAATCTAGCAGGGCGACGGTGTCTCCAGGCATGACACCGGCCGCTGTCAGCATGTTTGCCAGGCGATGGATGCGCTGTTTGAGGGTGCGATAGTCGTAACGCAGCTTGTCGGCGTAGACGATTTCTCGCTCGGGATGAGAACGCCCACCCGACAGCAGCAAGCTCTTGATCAGCAGCGGATAGGCATGGGCTCCCTGCGCTGACTGTATGACTCTTGTTTTCACCATCCAGATTCCTCGTTGACTCATTATTTGCTCGGTATGATGGCAATTGTAGATGAAGGTTGGTATTTACTCCCTGGCGTTTGCTTCAGATGTCGAGGCGGCGCACCAACTCCAGCCCGTGGGGATGAATGTGCGTACCCTACAACGCCATCTGGAAGAGGGGGGGACCTTCAGCGAGCTTATCAATGAAGTGCGGCGCGACCTGGCGCTCCCGCAACAGTATTGTGCCCAAGGTTGTTCAGATAAATTACTCAAATTTAGCCTACGGTTAAGCACGCCAGACAAAGAGGTGTGCCTGATACCGCTATATTTTTTACAGTACCATCGTGGTTCCAGTGAAAGGTTTAACTGTCGTGATGAGGTGGGGTAGGAGTCACTGTGGGCAGAACGATAAGAAATCTCGCGGAACCCATAAAGCAAAAAACCCGCCATAGGCGGGTTCTTCTAAATAGTGGTGCCCGGACTCGGAATCGAACCAAGGACACGGGGATTTTCAATCCCCTGCTCTACCGACTGAGCTATCCGGGCAACGGGGCGCATTAAACCGTATTCACGTCTGTCAGTCAATCAAATTTCTGGAAACATTGTTCAACCGCTTAATATTACGGCAATCTGCATGGTTATGCCTGAAGTTTGCACAAAACTATCCGGCAGAGGCGACGAAAACAGATAATGCTCGCTTAGGTCAGCGCACCGCCCATTCGGCACTGGGCAAAGCGCAGGATATCTTCAGCCAGGCGGTGTGCCGTTTCGACATCAGCATGACTACGATTAACCAGCATGCGGCTCAGGCAGCCTTCCAGCACCAGTTCCATCTGTTTGGCGACCATTGCCGGGTCGTCAACTTCCAGCGTCGTCAGCAGCTCATGGGTGAAGTCATGTGCCGCCTTTTTTTGCTGATCGGCTAACTGATGGATCGGATGCCCGGGATCGGGATAAAACGTACAGGCGGCGATGAACAGACAGCCGGGATAGCGATTATTGCTCACGCATTCGGACAGCGCAGTGTAGCGCGCCAGTAATTTCTGCTCAGCGCTCAGCGTGTCATCCAGCAAAAGCTGACGCCGCCAGATATCCACCCGCTGGCTGAGGTAGCGTAGCGCATCGTACAGAATGGCCTCTTTATCGGGCCAAAAGCGCTGCAGTTCATCCAGAGGATAATCGATGCGTTCGGCCACCATTTCCAGCGTGGTATTGGCTATCCCTTGCACCTCAAGTAATTTCAGGGCTTCTCCCAGGACATCTTCACGTTGCACGGTATTCTCCTCCGTATTTCCTGTTGCAAGTGTCGCTCACGGTTGGCGATCGCGCAAATGTGCGCTGAAGGTCGCGGCATCCATAAAGCCCGTAACCCGAGCTTCCGGGTGCTCTTTCCCCTCGGCATCAAAGAACAAGATAGTCGGCAAACCTAAAACCTGTAGATGTTTCAGGAGAGCGACATCTTGGGTATTGTTTGCTGTCACATCCGCCTGCAATAGCACCGTGTTGCCTAGCGCTTGCTGAACTTGCGGATTACTGAACGTGTACTTTTCAAATTCCTTACAGGCTACACACCAGTCGGCATACAGATCCAGCATGACTGGCCTGCCTTTAGCTTGCGCCAGTGCTTGATTTAACGCATCTATCGATGCCACCGGCGTGAAGTTAAGATGTGCCTGGGTTTGAGCATGTGGCGCGCCGAACGCCCAATCTTGCAATGGACGTACGCTTACCAGTGCTGCGGCTAACAGGACAATCTGCACGATACGCATCCAGGCGTGCTTTGCCTGTAGGCTGGTGATGAACGCCCAGCCAAAGAACGCGACGCCTAGCAGTGACCATAAGCGAACGCCCCACTCGTCGCCAACGATACGTTCGAGTAAGAAGACGGGAAGCGCCAGAATGACAAAGCCAAAAGCGGTTTTGACATGCTCCATCCATGGGCCACTTTTAGGCAGTAGGCGGTTGCCAAATACGGTAATCAGCATCAGGGGTAATCCCATCCCCAACGCATACAGATACAGTGTGCCGCCTCCCAGCCACATGTTCCCGCTCTGAGCGATATACAGCAAAATCGCGCTTAGCGGGGCCGTTGTGCAAGGAGAACAGATGAGGCCAGCAATCGCCCCCATCGCAAAGACGCTGCCGGGAGATCCGCCTTGCTGGCGGTTACTCATTAGCGTGAGGCGCGTTTGCAGTGATGAAGGCAATTGCAGCGTGAACAGGCCAAACATCGACAGAGCCAGCAGCGTAAAGATGACGGCAAGGCCAATCAGGACGTAGGGATGCTGAAGCGCAGCCTGGAACTGCAAACCGGCGGCTGCAACAACCAAACCCAGCGCGGTATAGGTGAGCGCCATCCCTTGAACGTAGATAAACGTCAGCAGCAGTGCTCGTCCGGTTGATAAGCGTTGCTTGCCACCCAGTACGATACCGGAAATCAACGGATACATCGGCAATACGCAAGGCGTAAACGCGATACCAATTCCGATCAGCAATGCCCACAGCGCGGAGAAGGGGAGTTGGGCCGTGGGCTGCGGTTTTTCTTGCGGATCTGCAGTGGCTGGGGCTGGTGCAGGGGCCGCCGCGGAACCAGAAGACACTTCACTTAATGGCACCGTTTTTGTTTCTGGTGGATAGCAAAATCCGGCGTCGGCGCAGCCCTGGTATGTGACCGTTAATGTTGCGCCAGACTTAGCCTGATTGACCGCGATCGGGATAGTCAGCTGTTTACGGTAAATCTCACTTTTACCGTAAAACTCATCTTCATGCCAGACGCCGGGCGGCAGTTTTACCTCGGCAATATCGGCCTGAGATGGCGTAATGCTTATCTGTTTGCGATACAGATAGTAGCCATCTTTAACCTGCCATGTGAGGTTCAGATCGTGTTGGTTTTGCTGAAAATCAAAAACAAACGCCCGATCGGCAGGAACAAACTGCGAGCGGCCAGGCGCGTCAAATAATCCGGCAAAGGTAGATGTGCTGCACAGCAGCAGGATCAGCGTAAGGATGCGTTGAGCCATGAGCGGTAATCAAAGTCTCCGTGAGTGACGGGTAAAACCAGAAGTTCAGGTGTTTGATATGGATGATGTGACTTCAGGCAATCGAGAAGGGCTTGCTGGTGTGTGACGGTGGTTTTTAAAATCATCTGGACTTCATATTCCTGTTCCAGTTTGCCTTCCCAATAGTAGAGGGAGGTCGCACCGGGTAGCAGGGTCACGCAAGCAGCCAGCTTTTCCGCCAGCACTTTGGCGGCGAGATCCTGGGCGGTTGCTTCATCCGGGGCGGTACAGAGCACCACAACGGTATCGGGGATGGAAATATCCTGACTCTTTACATCAAGCATAAACACCTCGAAAGAACAGAGTAACCAGCAAAAGAATGGTCACTATACAACGGACGAGGGAAGGATGTTAGTTAAAGCGGGGTGGGGTGGAGGAACTGCAGGGCGCCCAGGCACCCTGCAGGAAAAACTTACAGCATGAAGCTGCCCAGCAAGAAGCCGAAGCAGACAGCCAGAACCACACCCAGAGTACCCGGGATGAAGAACGGATGGTTAAAGACGAATTTACCAATGCGAGTTGTACCGGTGTCATCCATCTGAACTGCCGCAACCAGAGTTGGGTAGGTTGGCAGAATGAACAGGCCAGAAACCGCGGCGAAAGACGCAACAGCAGTCAGTGGGGAAACGTTCAGAGCCAGAGCCATCGGCATCAGTGCTTTAGCGGTTGCAGCCTGAGAGTACAGCAGTGCAGAAGCAAAGAAGAAGATGACAGCCAGCAGCCACGGATGACCCTGAATTACGCTACCTGCAGTATCTTTGATCCAGTCAATGTTGTGAGATACGAAGGTATCACCCAGCCATGCAACACCCAGGATACAAATACAGGCGCTCATACCGGCTTTGAAAGTGCTGGAGTTCAGGATGGAGTCAGTTTCAACGCGGCAGATGATCGTGGTCAGCGTCGCGATGCTCAGCATGATGATCAAGATTGCGTTGGTGGTGTTCATCAGCGGTTTAGCGACCAGACCGAGGCTTGGGCTGTTGACGATCGCATATACGACGACACAAACCACGCCCAGCAGGAACAACCAAACAGAAGTTTTTGCGCCCGCTTTGATTTCAACTTGTCTTTCACCACGCAGTTCAACCAGGCCTTCTTCCAGACGCTTACGATAAATCGGATCGTCAGACAGTTTGGAGTTGAACAGCGCAGTTACCAGGAAGGACATGACCAGAACAGCCAGCAGGGTGGACGGAATGACCACGGACAGCAGGTGAATGTAGCTGATGCCATGACCTTCCATTACGGAAGACATGTAAACCACGGCTGCGGAGATTGGAGAAGCCGTAATCGCAATCTGTGCAGAAACCACTGCAGTAGAGAGCGGACGGCAAGGTTTGATCCCTTGTTCTTTCGCAACTTCAGCGATAACTGGCAGCGTTGCCAGAGAGATGTTGCCGGTACCTGCGAAGATAGTCAGGAAATAGGTCACGATAGGTGCAAGGATCGTGATGTATTTCGGGTTTTTACGCAGCAGTTTTTCAGTTTGATGAACCAGATAGTCCAGACCACCTGCAATCTGCATAGCTGAAATGGCAGCGATAACCGCCATGATGATGGAAATAACATCGAACGGGATATTACCGGGTTTTACGCCGATAGCGGCGAGAACCAGAACACCCAGCCCACCTGCAAATCCAATACCGATACCCCCAAGTCTGGCACCTAAAAAGATTGCCAGCAAAACGATGATAAGTTCTAAAACTATCATATTAGCCTTCCTTGTTGTTTAACAAGTTGATATTAAATTGTTGTTTTTAAGTAACTTCGAGTAAGAAAAAAGGCACGTCATCATGACGTGCCTTCTCCGGTACTACCCTACACGATTACTGTTCGCTTTCATCAGTATAACGTTTTGCTTTATAAGCAGGGTGCATCAGGTTCTGTGCAGAGAAGATATCGTCCAGTTCAGACTCGGTCAACAGACCGCGCTCCAGGACAACTTCACGTACGCTCTTACCGGTTTCGGCACAAATTTTACCGACGATGTCGCCGTTGTGGTGACCAATGAACGGGTTGAGGTAAGTAACGATGCCGATAGAGTTGAATACAAACGCTTCACAGACTTCTTTGTTAGCAGTGATACCACTAACGCATTTTTCCAGCAGGTTGTAGCAAGCATTACTCAGAATGTGAATGGATTCAAACATTGCCTGACCAATGACCGGCTCCATTACGTTCAGCTGCAGCTGACCAGCTTCAGATGCCATGGTTACAGTGATGTCGTTACCGATGACTTTGAAGCACACCTGATTTACGACTTCCGGAACAACCGGGTTCACTTTAGCTGGCATGATAGAAGAACCAGCCTGCAGTTCCGGCAGGTTGATCTCGTTCAGACCCGCACGCGGACCAGAGGAGAGCAAACGCAGGTCGTTACAGATTTTGGACATCTTCACAGCCAGACGTTTCAGTGCGCCGTGCACCATAACGTATGCGCCACAGTCAGAAGTTGCTTCAATCAGGTCTTCTGCAGGAACACAGGCGAAGCCGGTGACTTCAGCCAGTTTCTGTACTGCCAGCGGAGAGTACTCTTTCGGCGTGTTCAGACCAGTACCGATTGCTGTCGCGCCGAGGTTAACTTCCAGCAGCAGCTCAGCGGTACGGCTAATGTTTTTCACTTCTTCTTTCAACAGTACGCTAAAAGCATGGAATTCCTGACCGAGGGTCATCGGTACAGCATCCTGCAGCTGGGTACGACCCATTTTCAGGATGTCCTGGAATTCAACAGCTTTTTTCTCGAAGCCTTCGCGCAGCTGGTTCAGTGCATCAATCAGTTTGATGATGGATGCGTATACAGCGATACGGAAGCCAGTTGGGTATGCGTCGTTGGTAGACTGACATTTGTTAACGTGGTCGTTCGGGTTCAGGTACTGATATTCACCTTTCTGGTGACCCATCAGTTCCAGACCGATATTGGCCAGAACTTCGTTGGTGTTCATGTTGACGGAGGTACCCGCACCACCCTGGTAAACGTCTACCGGGAACTGATCCATGCATTTTCCGTTATTCAGGACTTCATCACACGCCGCGATGATGGCATTTGCCACACTCTTAGGAATGGTTTGCAGCTCTTTGTTGGCCATAGCCGCTGCCTTTTTAACCATTACCATACCGCGAACAAATTCAGGAATATCGCTGATTTTGTTGTTGCTAATGTAGAAGTTTTCAATCGCTCTCAGAGTGTGGACACCGTAGTAGGCGTCCGCTGGAACTTCCCTGGTACCCAACAAGTCTTCTTCGATACGAATGTTGTTTAACATGTGAACCTTCTTTTTCAAGCTGCCAATGATTTGACTAAACACACAGGATATATGTGATTTCGATTGTTTCTCGACCGACGATTATCCCCTGCATCGGTCTGATACCCGAGATCATATGCTGGTTCAGGATTTCTACCGTAATCTGGATCACTTAAAGCGTGGAATTTACCCCTTATTTATTATTCTGTGAAATGGATCACCCCTTTGTGATTAACCCCAAATATTAGTGTACAAGCCACTTGAAATTTTGCTAACCACCACAATATCAAATCGATGCGATTAACATAATTTTTCGAACAGAAGTTGAACAAAACGGCTGTTATTAACAGGAGATCCCTTTGCGCTGGATACCATTACTTGCCATTTTTCTCTATGTTTACATAGAGATATCTATTTTTATTCAGGTTGCCCATGTGATGGGCGTCCTGATGACGCTGATTTTGGTTATTTTTACATCGGTTATCGGTATGTCTCTGGTTCGTAATCAGGGATTTAAGAACTTTTTACTGATGCAACAGAAAATGGCGGCAGGTGAAAGTCCGGCTGCAGAAATGATCAAAAGCGTATCGCTGATTATTGCCGGTCTGCTGTTGGTGCTGCCCGGATTTTTCACCGATTTCCTCGGTCTTCTTCTTTTATTACCCCCGGTGCAAAAACATCTGACGATGAAACTGCTGCCACATTTGCGTTTTTCGCGTATGCCTGGCGGTGGTTTTAGCGCCGGAACGGGTGGCGGTGAGACTTTTGATGGTGAATTTCAGCGCAAGGATGACAAGCGCGACAGCATCGAACATAAAGACGATCGTCGGGATTAAGCATCAGTATGTAGGCCGGATAAGCGTTAGCGTCATCCGGCAAAAGTGTTTATAGGCCGGATGATGGCGTCAACGTTGCCTTATCCGGCCTGCGGGGTAAAAACAGCCACAGTCCTGCCAGCATAATCAACGCGTACAGACTCTTCCAGCCGACCATCGCCAGTAGCAGTAGGCATAGCAGACCGCCAATGACCGCCAGTACGCGATAATGCCCTTTCAGTAATCGACAACCTGCCAGCATGCACAGCAGATAAATCATAATAAAGATGCCGTTGGCGTAGACGATTAACGCATCGAGATTGATTTGCAGCATATAGATGCACAGAGTACTGATTACGCAACAGCCCAATACGGCGTTTAGCGCTTTGCGCGGAAGGTGTCGGGGGGACAGACGAGCCAGATAACTCTCCGGCTTATACTGCGCTTGCGACCAGACCAGCCGGGCGAAGCTTTGTATATAAATGTTGAGGCTGGCAAAACAGGCCAGATAACCAATGATGCAGGCGACCCACAGAGCTTGTACGCCAAACAGTTGCACGACGATCTCTGGCAGCGACGCTGCGGCCGCCATTTGCTCGCCGTAGGCACCAAAATGGAGAACGACAACGGTGCATGCCCAATAAACAGACCCTGCCAGCAGCAGGCCGATCATCAGTGCGCGTGGGAAGTCTCGCTCCGGATTTTTGAATTCAGACGCCAGGTGAGCAAACGCTTCAAGGCCGACAAAGCACCAGAACATGACCGACAACGCGGCGAACAGGCCGGGAAGCTCAATATCGGTAATCGCAGGGAAGGGGATTTCGCCAGGTGTCAGATCGCCCGCCCACCAGATAGCAACAATCAGGGCAACAATCAGTCCTGCAATGACCGTTTGTAGATTCGCGCTGGAGCTAGCGCCGCGGGAGCCGATGTACCAAACCAATGCCAGCGTACCGAGCTCAGCCAGCAAAAGCTGCTCGTCATGCCAGCCAAACATCGCCTGACCGAATCCGGCGGCGATATGCAATGCCGCAGGCAAACCGACAGGAATGACCGACAAAAATAGCCATCCGGTGACGCGCTCCAGGCGTGAACCAAAGGCCATGCCGACAAAATGCGCCACACCGCCTGCGCTGGGAAAATGACGACCCAGTACGGCGAAGACAATTGCCACAGGAAAGACCAAAACAATCAGCACCGGCCATGCCCACAGGCTGTTGTTGCCCGCAACCAGTGCGGCCAGCGCGGGGACGGCAAAAACGCCTGTACCTAACAATGATGTCGACAACAGGCCAACGCCCTGAGCCAGTCCCAGCTCTTGTTTCAGTCCGCTCATAAGTTGTTATCCGGTTATGCCCATTGACCGGGCTACAGCGCAGATTTTTGATGGTATCACAATCAGATTTGCTTATGACGACGTGACTGAAATCGTTATGAAATGTGAGGTGCGTCGGCGTTTTGACGGGATTTTCTGCTGATAAAAAATTTTTTTCGCTTGCCCCCTTGAAGGCACAAAACCCCATCCCCATCTCTCTGGTCACTAGCCGGGAAACCGTTTACGGGCCGGCGTCACCCATAACTGATAAAGACTTTCTCAAAGGAGAGCTATCAATGAGTATTCGTCCGTTACATGATCGTGTGATCGTCAAACGTAAAGAAGTTGAATCCAAATCTGCTGGCGGCATCGTACTGACTGGTTCTGCAGCAGGTAAATCAACTCGTGGCGAAATCATCGCTGTCGGTAAGGGTCGCATCCTGGACAACGGTACCGTACAGCCGCTGGACGTGAAAGTCGGCGATATCGTTATTTTCAACGATGGCTACGGAGTTAAATCTGAGAAGATCGACAATGAAGAAGTGTTGATCATGTCTGAAAGCGACATCCTGGCGATTGTTGAAGCCTAATCCGCGAACGACACTGAACATACGAATTTAAGGGAAAGAGAAAATGGCAGCTAAAGACGTAAAATTCGGTAACGACGCTCGTGTGAAAATGCTGCGCGGCGTAAACGTACTGGCAGATGCAGTGAAAGTTACCCTCGGTCCAAAAGGCCGTAACGTAGTTCTGGATAAATCTTTCGGTGCACCGACCATCACTAAAGATGGTGTTTCCGTAGCACGTGAAATCGAACTGGAAGACAAGTTCGAAAACATGGGTGCGCAGATGGTGAAAGAAGTTGCCTCTAAAGCGAACGACGCTGCAGGTGACGGTACCACCACCGCAACCGTACTGGCTCAGTCCATCATCACTGAAGGTCTGAAAGCCGTTGCTGCGGGCATGAACCCGATGGATCTGAAACGTGGTATCGACAAAGCTGTCGCTGCTGCTGTTGAAGAACTGAAAGCACTGTCAGTACCGTGCTCCGACTCTAAAGCTATTGCTCAGGTTGGTACCATCTCCGCTAACTCCGACGAAACCGTAGGTAAACTGATCGCTGAAGCGATGGACAAAGTCGGTAAAGAAGGCGTGATCACCGTTGAAGACGGTACCGGTCTGCAGGACGAACTGGACGTGGTTGAAGGTATGCAGTTCGACCGTGGCTACCTGTCTCCTTACTTCATCAACAAGCCGGAAACTGGCGCAGTAGAACTGGAAAGCCCGTTCATCCTGCTGGCTGACAAGAAAATCTCCAACATCCGCGAAATGCTGCCGGTTCTGGAAGCTGTAGCGAAAGCAGGCAAACCGCTGCTGATCATCGCTGAAGATGTTGAAGGCGAAGCGCTGGCAACTCTGGTTGTTAACACCATGCGCGGTATCGTGAAAGTCGCTGCGGTTAAAGCACCTGGCTTCGGCGATCGTCGTAAAGCAATGCTGCAGGATATCGCTACCCTGACCGGTGGTACCGTTATCTCTGAAGAGATCGGTATGGAGCTGGAAAAAGCAACTCTGGAAGATCTGGGTCAGGCGAAACGCGTTGTTATCAACAAAGATACCACCACCATCATCGATGGCGTGGGCGACGAAGCTGCAATCCAGGGTCGCGTGACTCAGATTCGTCAGCAGATCGAAGAAGCAACTTCTGACTATGACCGTGAAAAACTGCAGGAGCGCGTAGCGAAACTGGCAGGCGGCGTTGCGGTTATCAAAGTTGGTGCTGCGACTGAAGTTGAAATGAAAGAGAAGAAAGCCCGCGTTGAAGATGCCCTGCACGCTACCCGTGCTGCGGTAGAAGAAGGCGTGGTTGCTGGTGGTGGTGTTGCGCTGATTCGCGTAGCGTCTAAAATTGCCGGCCTGAAAGGTCAGAACGAAGACCAAAACGTAGGTATCAAAGTTGCGCTGCGCGCAATGGAATCCCCACTGCGTCAAATCGTACTGAACTGCGGCGAAGAGCCATCTGTAGTGGCTAACACCGTAAAAGCGGGTGACGGTAACTACGGTTACAACGCTGCAACTGAAGAATACGGCAACATGATCGACATGGGTATCCTGGATCCAACCAAAGTAACTCGTTCTGCTCTGCAGTACGCGGCTTCTGTTGCGGGTCTGATGATCACCACCGAGTGCATGGTTACCGACCTGCCGAAAGGCGATGCGCCTGACTTAGGTGCTGCCGGTATGGGTGGCATGGGTGGAATGGGCGGCATGATGTAATTGCCTACACCCTGCATCCTTCAGGCCGCAGATGCGTTGGCTGCGTTTGCTAACCCCAGTCACTTACTTGAGTAAGCTCCTGGGGATTAACAAACTGGCCGCCTTCCTGCAACCAGAATGATTTGGGTGCTCATCTCCCAGAATTGAGAAACCCTCGGGCAGAAATGTCTGGGGGTTTTTCTTTTGGTCATCTTTTTAGTATATGATTCAGCTACGGACATAAGGTCCAACTAATTGAATATGGGGAATGACATGCACGTGAAATATTTAGCAGGGATCGTTGGTGCCGCGCTACTGATGGCGGGTTGTAGCTCCAGCAACGAACTGAGTTCTGCCGGGCAAAGCGTCCGTTTTGTTGAAGACAAGCCTGGCGCAGAGTGCCAATTGATAGGCACTGCAACCGGTAAGCAAAGCAACTGGCTTTCAGGCCAGCACGGCGAAGAGGGCGGCTCAATGCGTGGCGCAGCAAACGATCTGCGTAACCAGGCTGCGGCAATGGGCGGTAACGTGATTTATGGCGTCAGCAGCCCATCGCAGGGAATGCTGTCCAGCTTTGTTCCTACCGCCAGTGAGATGATTGGACAGGTTTATAAGTGCCCTAATTGAGAACTGCTGCTGATGCCGGATGGCGACGCTAAATCGTCTTATCCGGCCTACGGTACGAATGATCGTAGGCCTGATAAGCGCAGCGCCATCAGGCATTCTGAGTCTTATGCGCAGACTGAACGCGTAAATGATGCAATGCGCGCAGGCACTGATCCTGATTGAGCTTTTGCGTCTTATCACCCGTCAACGTTCTGACAAACACCTGGCACGGTACACCGGCAAGTTTTTTCAGCCGCGGGCTGAAGTCGAGAAGGCGGCGAGCAATGGCTTCGGCTTCTTTGCTACCGGAAAGGGCGCGAGTTTTCACTACCGAACCACAGAACTGGGCTTTTCCTTTATCATCTGTATAGCGGTAAATAATCGCCAGATAATGATTAAACAGGTTATGTTTCCATTCGGGTTGTGTATAAGAGTCGTATTCCAGATTGTCGTTTTGCTGACAATCAACATCGTACAGCGGCAGGAAATCCAGCAGCGATGTTATTCGTAGCGCGAGTTCTCTCATGCCAGCATTATTTATTGCGTGAATAATTGCATGCGCCAGCACCTGAATCTGTAATTCATTAACCAGTAATTCGCATGTTTGTCCGTCATGCAACGTCAGAGAAAATGTTAAATTCTCGCCTTTGTCATCCACTAACATCAGCGAATTTATGCGACGGTTAATATCCGCATTTTTTAGTTCATCTTCCTGAATTGACGGGATATTCTCGTGCATTTTTTTGCTGGCTTTATCACATGTCTTTTCATATTGCATACGCTCGTCTGTGTTTAGCTGTGAAATGGCGTACAGCCGGCTCTCCAGCGCGATAAGCAGGTCTCTAAGTCCAAGTGGAGAGAGAAAAAAGAGAGATTCTTTGTTTCTTGGTTCTTTTATTTTTAATGCCATGGCAACAAATTCATTCTTTTGGCGAATAATGCCAGTATTAACGCCCTTAATACTTATAGCCATAAAAGGTTCTCCCTAACCATATATTTATTAATATTCTGCATTTGAAACTATTGATAAAATTTACGAATGAATAATTGAACTGCGCTAATTAAAATAGCACAGATTAAAAGCGAGGCTCCACTTGTGGGTATTTAAATAATAAGTAATCGTGGTGAGTGTCCGGAATCGGACACTCAGTAATAGCTATTGTTGACGTAACTGCAGATCCAGCGGTGTTTTACTTGGCTCTCCACCAATTTCACGCGCCAGTTTGGGGACCATATAGCCGGAAACTAGCGTCAGAAGCTCACGCATAATGCGACGCGCTTCATCGTCGCTGACCATAAAGTGTGCGGCACCCTGCACTTTATCCAGCACGTGCAGGTAATAGGGCATCACACCGGCATCAAACAGTGCGTTGCTAAGGTTAGCCAGGGTTTGTGCGTTATCGTTCACGCCACGCAGCAATACGCTTTGGTTGAGTAACGTAACGCCCGCGGCGCGCAGACTGCTCATCGCCTGGCGAAACGTCTGATCAATTTCATTGGCATGGTTAATGTGATTGACCAGCAGAATCTGCAAGGAGGAGTGCGCAAAGCGCTCGACCAGTCCTTCTGTAATGCGCGCCGGGATCACTATCGGCAAACGGCTGTGAATACGCAGACGCTTAATGTGCGGGATAGCTTCCAGTTGCGTGAGCAACCAGTCCAGTTCGTGGTCCTTGGCCATTAACGGATCGCCACCAGAGAAGATGATTTCATCCAGCTCAGGGTGCGCGTTAATGTAGTCGAGGGCGACCTGCCAGTTGCGCTTATTGCCCTGATTTTCGGCGTATGGGAAATGCCGGCGGAAGCAATAGCGACAATTTACCGCGCAACCGCCTTTAACCAGCAGCAGTGCCCGATTGCGATATTTATGCAGCAGACCGGGAACCACGCTGTGCTGTTCTTCCAGTGGATCGGTTGAGTAGCCTGGCGCGGCCACAAACTCTTCCTGGGCAGTCAGTACCTGACGTAAAAGCGGATCGTCCGGGTTGCCTTTCTCCATGCGGGCAATAAACGCACGCGGCACGCGCAGGGCGAAAAGCCGTCTCGCGTCGCGTCCGGCCAACAGTTTTTCATCTGCATCTATGTTCAAAAGATGCAGAAGTTCATCGGGATCGGTCACAACATCGGCAAGTTGCGATAACCAATCTTCTCTGGATGGGGTATTTAGGGTTACAATATGCGCCATTTTGTGGCTTAGCTACCAGTTAACAATTTTCAGAGGGCCTTATGGCAACGTACTATAGCAACGATTTTCGTGCTGGTCTTAAAATCATGTTGGACGGCGAACCTTATGCGGTTGAAGCCAGCGAATTCGTTAAACCAGGTAAAGGCCAGGCGTTTGCGCGCGTTAAGCTGCGTCGCCTGCTGACCGGTACTCGCGTAGAGAAAACCTTCAAGTCTACTGACTCCGCTGAAGGCGCAGACGTAGCCGACATGAACCTGACCTTCCTGTATAGCGACGGTGAGTTCTGGCACTTTATGAATAACACCACTTTCGAACAGCTGGCTGCAGACGAGAAAGCGGTAGGCGATAACGCTAAATGGCTGCTGGACCAGGCTGAATGCATCGTGACCCTGTGGAACGGTCAGCCGATCTCCGTAACTCCGCCGAACTTCGTTGAGCTGGAAGTTGTTGAAACCGACCCAGGTCTGAAAGGCGATACCGCTGGTACTGGCGGCAAACCGGCTACCCTGTCTACCGGCGCAGTCGTTAAAGTTCCGCTGTTCGTACAGATCGGCGAAGTGATCAAAGTGGATACCCGCTCCGGCGAATACGTTTCTCGCGTAAAATAAGTCTTCCATTTGATCTTATGGCGCAGGTTGCTGCGCCATACTTTTTCCAGGGCAGGAATGATGAAACGTCTTCTCGGTCTTGTAATGCTACTCCTTTTCACCAGCACCCTCCTGACAGGATGCAATACCGCGCGCGGCTTCGGTGAAGACATTAAACATCTTGGCAATTCAATTTCTCACGCCGCCAGCTAATCCTTTCATATAGTCTTAAAAACGGTTGTTTATCCATCACACTCCCGGATCTTGTCTATTATTAAGTAGCTATACACAAACAATATTGGCTAGAAAAGGAAGACGTTATGGTTAAGAAGACAATTGCTGCGATCTTTTCTGTGTTGGTACTTTCTTCCGTTTTAACCGCGTGTAATACCACACGAGGCGTAGGACAGGATATCTCTGAAGGCGGTAGCGCAATCTCTGGTGCAGCGACAAAAGCTCAGCAATAGCAATAATGAAGAACGGTACGACGTCGTGTCGTACCGTTAATCACCCCTCCTTGGGAGTGACAGGAACGGCGAGAAGCGGTTCCCCAGGTGCAGTTTCATACGGATATTCCGCTTATAGGTGTAGACCGTTTTGCCATGAATGCTGAGCGCGGCGGCAATGGCATTGTTACTCACACCATCCATCCACATTGATAATACTTTCTCCTCTTGCGGCGTAAGCAAAGGCGTGGCGTTTTTGGCTATTTCTAATGCGGGGCGAACCTGAAGCGCTTCCTGAATTGTGTGGGAGAGTGTGTTCAGCGTGGTGTGCTTGGTCAAGACCGAATGGGCTACGGATTGAGAGGGCACGATGGGGGCATGCTGTCTGTCTGCTGATTGCAGTAAAATCAGTGGGATGACGCCACAACTCATAAAAAAAGGTTTAATTGGCGGACTGGAGTGCGTCTCGCTAATAAAACTGTATAAATCCGCGATCACCAGATGCGGTTTCCATTGCAAAATATGCTCTTTTGCTAACAGGAGATTATTGATTCCTGATACCAGAAATGAGGAGCTGAACCTGCCAGAATGATTAAGCAAGGCCTCTATCCCTGTGCGGGTAAAGTGGCACCGGTCAATCACTAAAATTTTAAGCATAAACGTTTCGCATTCAGAAGAGGGGCAATCGACTTTCTGGTTTCAGAAAGCCCTTCATCATAGAGAACTCCGATGAGTGCCAAATGCGGGAACTACGCCGCTAATTATGCTTAATTCTTGCTTTTAGCAGGCAGTGAATAAAAAGGTTGAAATTCATTTTCTTCCGGGCAAAAATGCCATTTCACACATCAGCTTTGCAGGACGACCTGCAAACGCTTCATTCACCGGGGACGGCCCCATAGTTCTGGAGCCTGATATGTCCTGGATCGTTTTATTAATTGCAGGTTTGCTCGAAGTCGTATGGGCGATTGGCCTGAAATACACCCACGGTTTTACGCGTCTTACGCCAAGCATTATCACTATTGCGGCGATGATCGTCAGCATCGCCATGCTCTCCTGGGCAATGCGCACGTTGCCTGTTGGAACAGCTTATGCGGTCTGGACCGGTATTGGCGCTGTTGGGGCGGCCATTACAGGGATTTTGCTGCTGGGTGAGTCTGCCAGCCCGGCACGTTTGCTGAGCCTTGGGCTGATCGTTGCTGGTATTATTGGTCTGAAGCTGAGCACTCACTAAGCGCCAGGCTGTTTCACCCAAATCAGTTTATTCACTTCAAACCCTTCCCGGGTCGCGATGGCTAACATTTGCTGTTTCATTTCATCTGAAATAGTAGGGGTCCGTGAAAGGATCCACAGGTAGTCGCGATCCGGACCACAAACCAGCGCGTGACGATATTCCCGGTCGAGTGCAATTACGTTATACCCGCCATAGAAGGGGCCGAAAAAAGAAACTTTAAGCGCGGCTCTGCTTGGGTCGCCGGTGAAATAGGCTTTCCCTTCCGTTTTCTGCCACATCTCCCTGTCAGGGTTATAGCCCTTGTTAATAACGTTGATCCCGCCGTCGTCGCGCAAGCTGTATGTTGCGGTCACTTTATTCAATCCGCGCTCGAAACGATGGTCGAAGCGCGCAATTTCATACCAGGTTCCCAGATAGCGTTTGGCATCAAAGTTATTTACCACGGTAACGCCTTTCGGCGGTGTCGGGGAGCTACACGCGACAACCAGGAATGCAGCCGTAACTGCAGCAACGACGGGCAAAATGCGCATGGGATTTTCCTTGCTGTATTTTTGTTAAGTGTAGATGACAACAGGAAAAAAAGAGAAAGAAAGGAGGCCCAATATCCTGGGCCTCATCGTTAGTTATTGCAGCTTTTCAAGAATGCGCCAGGCCGCCTCGACACGGACAGGGTTAGGATAGCTTTTGTTTGCCAGCATCACGATGCCAAGGTTTTTTTCTGGAACGAAGGCTACGTAGCTGCCAAATCCTCCAGTGGATCCCGTTTTATGCACCCATGAGGCTTTCACAGCGGGGGCAGGCGGGTTTACCTCAACGGCGGGAAGCGCTGCCAATGCCACTTTGCTGTCGCTACCGTTGATGATTGAATCAGCTTTCAGCGGCCAGTTCAGCATCTCCCAGCCTAATCCCTGGTACATATCGCCAATACGCCAGTAGCGAGACTGCGCAAGCGCAATGCCCTGCTGGAGCGTTTTCTCCTGAACGCGGCTGGCGTCCATGTTGACCTGAACCCAGCGGGCCATATCAATAACGCTGGATTTCACGCCATAGGCTTCGGCGTCAAGTTGTCCCGGAGAAACGTGTACAGCCTTCCCTTCGCGATAGCCCCAGGCATAATCTTTTTGTTCGTTCTGCGGAACTGTAATCCAGGTATGCGCCAGTTTTAATGGTTGCAGGACGCGTCTGGTCATTGCCTCTTCGTAACTCATTCCTGAGGGTTTCACCGCCAGCGCGCCAAACAGACCAATGCTGGAGTTAGCGTAAAGACGCTTAGCGCCCGGGGCCCATTGCGGCTGCCAGTTTTGATAAAAACGCAGTAATGCGGCTTTATCCGTAACGTCATCGGGGATCTGCAGCGGCAGGCCGCCTGCCGTGTAGGTGGCTAAGTGCAGCAGGCTGATACCCTGCCACTGTTTGCCTGTCAGTTCTGGCCAGTATTTCGTGACCGGCTCGCTGAGCTTAATTTCGCCGCGGGCGATAGCATCGCCGCCCAATACGCCGTTAAACGTCTTACTGACCGACCCTAGCTCAAACAGAGTTTGCTGCGTGACTGAGTGGTTATTGGCGATATCGGCTTTACCCCAGGTGAAATAATAGGGTTTTCCCTGGTAGATAACGGCAACGGCCATACCCGGAATAGCCTGCTCCTGCATCAACGGGGTGATGGTGCGATTAACGATATCGGCAATCTGTTGTTCTGTTTTGGCGGCGGCAAACGTGGAGAATGAGGCTGTCAGCAGCAGAGCGCAGCATAACGATTTTTTCATCATGAAATCAGTTCCGTAATTAAAAGCAAAAGGGTGTCCGGGCCCGTCAGACGCAATCAGTGTGTTTGATTTGCACCGTGTTGACAAACGGTTAAATTTAGCAGCAGATATAAGTTTTTCTAACAGGCCGGATGATGACGCGTAGCTATATCCCTCTTAACTCGCTGCGGGCTTTTGAAGCCGCGGCCAGACATCTCAGTTTTACCCGCGCCGCGATTGAGCTCAACGTGACGCATTCTGCCATCAGTCAGCATGTAAAAGCGCTGGAGCAGCAGCTAAATTGTCAGCTTTTTGTGCGCGGTTCTCGTGGATTAATGTTGACGACTGAAGGGGAAAGTCTGTTACCTGTACTTAATGACTCTTTCGATCGTATGGCGGGGATGCTGGATCGTTTTGCCACCAAACAGACCCAGGAAAAACTTAAAATTGGCGTGGTGGGGACCTTTGCGGTTGGGTGTCTGTTTCCTCTACTGGGCGATTTTAAGCGCAGTTACCCGCATATTGATTTGCATATTTCTACCCATAATAACCGCGTGGATCCCGCTGCCGAAGGGCTGGATTATACCATTCGCTACGGAGGGGGAGCCTGGCACGATACCGACGCGCAATATTTATGTAGCGCGTTGATGTCTCCACTGTGTTCGCCAACATTGGCTTCGCAGATTCAAACGCCTGCGGACATCCTGAAATTTCCGTTATTACGATCGTATCGGCGGGATGAATGGACGCTTTGGATGCAGGCCGCCGGAGAGGCGCCCCCGTCACCGACGCACAACGTGGTGGTGTTTGATTCGTCCGTCACCATGCTGGAAGCCGCGCAGGCGGGGATCGGTGTGGCAATTGCACCAGTCAGAATGTTCACGCATTTACTCAGTAGGGAACGAATCGTTCAACCGTTTTTAACGCAGATTGATTTGGGAAGTTACTGGATAACGCGTTTGCAATCGCGTCCGGAGACACCCGCGATGCGTGAATTTTCCCGTTGGTTGACAGGAATGCTGCACAAATAAAAAGGCCCGCCAATGGCGGGCCTGATAATTAACGCATGTACTTAGATGGTCAGAATACCAATAGCCGTTACAACGGTCAGGATTGCTGCCAGTCCGTAGAAGACCCATTTGCCAGCAGGCACGTGGATTTTCAGGTCATGCATCGCGTGGTGCATACGGTGTAAACCACACCACAGCGGCAGAACGATCATCAGGAACAGAAACGCACGTCCGATGAAGCTCTGAGCGAATGCCAGTACGCGTTCATAGCTGAAAGCATCAGGAACAAAGCCCAGCGGCAGCATAATGCCTACCAGCAGGATCATTACTGGCGCAATGATTGCGCTCCACATACCGCCTGCACCAAACAGGCCCCAGAATACGGGTTCGTCAGAGCGTTTTGGATTTGGATTAATCATTCCGGACTCCTTACCAGAACAGGGCAACAAACAGTATGACTACTGTCGCAACCACAGTAACTGCCCAGAGACCTTTGATGATCGGCTCTGGCCCCATTTTTTCGTCTTTTACGATGATGTTGGCTGCTTTTGGCGCCAGCTCAAACCAGGTTTTGGTATGCAGCAGCGCTGCTGCCAGGGCGATAATGTTAAGGATTACCACCACCGGGTTTTGCAAAAAGGCGACAAAGCCCATCCAGGACTCTGCACCATGCTTGAGTGCAAACAGGCCGATAATCAGTTCAATGCTGAACCAGACTGCCGGAACTGCCGTGCCTTCACGCAGCATGTAAAAACGATAAAATGGCAGCTTTTTCCACCAGGTGGACGTCATTGGCCGCACATAGGCTTTACGTTTAGTCGTCATCGTGCACTCCTTAGCGTGGTTTCAGGGTAGCGATAAGAAAGTCTTTTGAACTTTCAACTTTACCCTGCTGAATGGCCGCAGCCGGATCGACGTGTTTCGGGCAGACTTCGGAGCAGTAGCCCACGAAAGTACAGGTCCAGACGCCGTTCGGGCTGTTCAACTGAGCCATACGCTCCTTCTTACCGTGGTCGCGGCTATCTTCGTTGTAACGATGCGCCAGCGTAATCGCAGCCGGTCCAATGAACTCAGGGTTCAGGCCGAACTGCGGACACGCGGCATAGCACAGACCACAGTTGATGCAACCGGAGAACTGATGATACTTCGCCATCTGCGCCGGAGTCTGGGTGTTTGGACCCTGATCCGGTGTACGCGGGTTACCGATAATGTACGGTTTGATCGCTTCCAGGCTTTCGATAAAGTGCGTCATGTCGACGACCAGATCGCGCTCAATCGGGAAGTTGCCCAGCGCTTCAACCTTGATGCCGTTGGTGTAATCACGCAGGAAGGTTTTGCATGCCAGTTTCGGTACATTGTTGACCATCATGCCGCAGGAGCCGCAGATCGCCATACGGCAGGACCAACGGTAGCTCAGGTCCGGTGCCAGGTTATCCTTGATGTAGCCCAGCGCATCCAGCAGTGACGTGGTTTCATCATAAGGAACTTCGTAGAAAGCACTGTGCGGCGCGGTATCGGTTTCCGGGTTATAGCGCACCACCTCAACTTTCAGGTTTTTCATCTCAGCCATTCGCCTTCTCCTTCTTATCGGCTGCTTCCGCTTCGCCACCGTAAACACGTTTAGCCGGTGGCAGAGTGGTGATTTTCACGTCGCTGTATTCCAGGCGAGTCGTGCCGTCAGCATCGCGGAAGGCGAGGGTGTGTTTGAGGAAGTTCACATCGTCACGCTCGGTGCAGCCTTCATCCAGACGCTGGTGCGCGCCGCGGGATTCTTTACGCGCCAGAGCAGAGTGCGCCATACATTCAGCAACGTTCAGACCGTGACCCAGTTCGATGGTATACAGCAGGTCGGTGTTGAAGACGCTGGAGGTATCAGTGATACGTACGCGCTTGAAGCGTTCCTGCAGTTCCGCCAGCTTATCAACGGTTTTCTGCATGAGTTCCGGCGTACGGTAGATACCGCAACCTTCTTCCATGGACAGGCCCATTTCGTCACGGATCTTAGACCAGTTTTCGTTACCTTCCTGGTTAACCAGATCTTTCAGACGTTTTTCAACGCCAGCAACCTGTGCATCAAGAGCGGCACTGTTTGCAGCGCCAGCCGTTGCAGCGCGTTCTGCTGCCTGCTCACCGGCCATACGACCGAAGACCACCAGTTCTGCCAGGGAGTTAGAGCCCAGACGGTTAGCGCCATGCAGACCAACAGAGGAACATTCGCCGACAGCGAACAGACCTTTAATGCGGGTTTCACAGTGCTGATCGGTTTCGATACCGCCCATGGTGTAGTGCGCGGTCGGACGTACCGGGATCGGTTCTTTAACCGGATCGACACCCACGTAAGCTTTCGCCAGTTCGCAGATGAACGGTAAACGTTCGAGCAGTTTTTTCTCGCCGAGGTGACGCAGGTCGAGGTGAACCACATCGCCACGCGGAGTGGAAATGGTGTTGCCTTTGCGCCATTCGTGCCAGAACGCCTGAGAAACTTTGTCGCGCGGACCGAGTTCCATGTATTTGTTTTTTGGCTCGCCCAGCGGGGTTTCCGGACCCATGCCGTAGTCTTGCAGATAACGGTAGCCGTTTTTGTTGACCAGAATACCGCCTTCACCACGGCAGCCTTCAGTCATCAGGATACCGGAGCCTGGCAGACCTGTTGGGTGATACTGAACGAATTCCATATCACGCAGCGGAACGCCGTGGCTCAGCGCCATGCCCATACCGTCGCCGGTTACGATGCCGCCGTTGGTGTTGTAACGGTAAACACGACCTGCGCCGCCCGTTGCCATAACAACAGCGTTAGCACGGATTTGCACCAGCGTGCCTTCCATCATGTTCATGGCAACCAGGCCGCGAGCATGACCGTCGTCAACCAGGATATCCAGAACGAAGTGTTCGTCAAAGCGCTGAATCTGCGGGAACTGCAAAGATGTTTGGAACAGCGTATGCAGCATGTGGAAGCCGGTCTTATCCGCGGCAAACCAGGTACGCTCGATTTTCATGCCGCCGAAGCGACGTACGTTGACGCTACCGTCTTCACGACGACTCCACGGGCAGCCCCATTGTTCCAGTTGCGTCATTTCAGTTGGGCAGTGGTGGACAAAGTAATCCACGACATCCTGCTCACACAGCCAGTCTCCGCCTGCTACCGTATCGTGAAAATGGTAGTCAAAGCTGTCATGATCCTGCGCGACAGCAGCAGAGCCGCCTTCGGCAGCAACGGTATGGCTGCGCATTGGGTACACTTTTGAGATCAGTGCGATTTTAGCGTTGGGATTTGCTTGTGCGGCAGCAATTGCAGCACGTAATCCCGCGCCACCGGCGCCTATAATGGCAAGATCGGCTTGAAAGGTTTGCACGACATTCCTCCAGATTGTTGTTATTTCATCCCTGCCTGAAATCAGATGCTTCATCGGCTTCAAACAGGTTATGAACGCGTTTCCACTGCTCCTTTATAGGTACAATAGTATAGTCTTAGGGATGTGCGGGAAATTTGACGTGTTCGATTTTTTTAGCGTGTCATAGGGGGGAATTATCATTGAATTTGATTAATTTAATTACTAAACCACCCTAAGTCGCTTTTTTTATCCAATTGCCAGTGATGATTAGTGCTGCCTGAAATTTGTCTCGCTAGCGCGATACGAGTAGACTTCGTGCCCTTGTCATAAATCGGAGAAACAACCATGAGCGAAACGGCAACCTGGCAGCCGAGCGCGTCCATCCCCAATCTGTTGAAACGTGCAGCAATTATAGCGGAGATTCGCCGCTTTTTTGCCGATCGTGGCGTGCTTGAGGTTGAGACCC
The DNA here is from genome assembly GCF_030332975.1 of Citrobacter sp. Cpo032. NCBI lineage: Bacteria > Pseudomonadati > Pseudomonadota > Gammaproteobacteria > Enterobacterales > Enterobacteriaceae > Citrobacter > Citrobacter sp. Cpo032. The sequence continues at coordinate 491,064 of NZ_JAOWGU010000052.1, read as the reverse complement.
CTTGTATGAGTCAGGCAACGGTAACGGACATCCACCTGTTCCCGTTCGAAACGCGTTTCGTTGGCCCTGGACACTCCCAGGGAATGAATCTCTATTTAATGACCAGCCCTGAATACCATATGAAGCGCCTGCTGGTGGCAGGATGCGGCCCGGTGTATCAACTGTGCCGCAGCTTCCGTAATGAAGAGATGGGGCGCCATCATAACCCTGAATTCACCATGCTTGAGTGGTATCGTCCGCACTACGATATGTATCGCCTGATGAATGAAGTGGATGATTTGCTCCAGCAGGTGCTGGACTGCTCACCTGCGGAAAGCCTTTCTTACCAGCAGGCCTTCCAGCGCCATCTGGAGATTGACCCGCTGTCTGCGGATAAAACCCAACTGCGGGAAGTGGCGGCGAAATTGGATCTCAGCAATATCGCTGATACCGAAGAAGACCGGGATACCTTACTGCAACTGCTGTTTACGATGGGTGTTGAACCGCATATTGGTAAAGACAAGCCGACGTTTGTGTATCATTTCCCGGCCAGCCAGGCATCACTGGCGCAAATCAGTACCGAAGATCACCGCGTGGCTGAACGTTTCGAGGTTTATTTCAAAGGTATTGAGCTGGCGAATGGTTTCCATGAATTAACCGACGCGCGCGAACAGCAGCAGCGGTTTGAACAGGATAACCGCAAACGTGCCGCACGAGGCTTACCACAGCAACCTATCGATACCAACCTGCTGGAAGCGCTGAAAGTCGGCATGCCGGATTGCTCAGGCGTGGCGCTGGGCGTTGACCGTCTGGTGATGCTGGCGCTGGGCGCAGAGAGCCTGGCCGAGGTAATCGCATTTACCGTCGATCGCGCATAACTTACTCTTCTGCAATACAAAGTGGTGGCTTAATCGCCACTTTGTAGCATATTTTTTCATTTCCCCTCTAATAGCCACAATTTACACCTGGATATTTGATATCGTTTAGGTATCAATTCTGTGTTGATTTTTTTATCGCTGAACTCTGCAAAGAGAGCAGTGCCAACCGGTGAGCGGCGTTTGTTAAACGCTTGCCAGAGTAAGGGATGGTTTAATGACCCAAACAATAAAAAAGATGAGCCTGATAGGTCTCATTCTCATGATATTTACGTCAGTTTTCGGTTTTGCTAATAGCCCCTCCGCGTTCTATTTAATGGGGTATAGTGCAATACCGTGGTATATATTTTCTGCATTATTATTCTTTATTCCATTTGCTTTAATGATGGCGGAAATGGGTTCTGCCTATCGGAAAGAAGAGGGGGGAATCTATTCGTGGATGAATAATAGCGTTGGACCACGCTATGCGTTTATCGGCACGTTTATGTGGTTTTCTTCTTATGTGATATGGATGGTTAGTACTGCGGCGAAAGTCTGGGTACCTTTTTCAACCTTCTTGTTTGGCGCAGACATGACGCAGCACTGGCGTATTGCAGGGCTTGAGCCTACGCAGGTTGTCGGGCTGCTCGCAGTCGGTTGGATGATCCTGGTGACCTGCGTGGCATCCCGGGGTATTAATAAGATTGCGCGTATTACGGCTGTAGGTGGAATTGCCGTAATGTGTCTTAATTTAGTTCTGTTGTTAGTGAGTGTCGCTATTTTGTTATTAACTGGTGGCCACTTTGCACAGGATATTAATTTCATCTCTTCGCCTAATCCCGGATATCAGTCTGGACTGGCAATATTGTCATTTGTTGTGTTTGCCATTTTTGCTTACGGCGGAATTGAAGCTGTGGGGGGACTGGTTGATAAAACAGAAAAACCAGAAAAGAACTTTGCAAAAGGCATTGTCTTTGCCGCTATTGTCATTTCTGTTGGTTATTCACTGGCCATCTTTTTATGGGGCGTTAGTACCAACTGGCAGCAGGTATTAAGTAATAGCTCAGTTAACCTCGGGAATATTACCTATATCCTGATGAAAAGCCTCGGAATGACGTTGGGTAACGCGCTACATCTTTCCCCTGATGCCGCAATGGTGATGGGCGTATGGTTTGCACGTATTACCGGGCTTTCCATGTTCCTTGCCTACACCGGCGCTTTTTTCACCCTCAGCTACTCACCGCTGAAAGCGATTATTCAGGGCACGCCGAAGGCGTTGTGGCCCGCGCCGATGACCAAACTGAATGCCGTAGGGATGCCGACGACGGCAATGTGGTTACAGTGCCTGCTGGTGAGCCTGTTTATCCTGTTGGTTTCATTTGGTGGCGATACGGCTTCAGCGTTCTATAACAAACTGACGCTGATGGCGAACGTCTCGATGACGCTGCCGTATCTGTTCCTGGCGCTGGCGTTTCCGTTCTTTAAATCCCGTCCGGGTCTGGAAAGGCCGTTTGTTGTCTTTAAAACCCGAGCGGCGACGCTGCTGGCAACGGGAGTGGTCGTGCTGGTGGTGACGTTTGCTAACGTGTTCACCATCATCCAGCCGGTAATTGAAGCCGGAGACTGGAACAGCGCACTGTGGATGACCGGCGGTCCGATCTTCTTCTCACTGCTGGCGATGGCGATTTATCAGAACTACAGCCGTCGCACGACCAACGAGCCTTAGTGGGCGGTGGAATAAAGGCCATCTGGCGTTTATTGCCTGTTGCCGATCCGGACGCATATTAAGCCCGAAAATGTCTGTGGTCGGCGATGAAATGCCCGATGGCGCAAGCTTATCGGGCCTACAGGTTAATTGCAGACCCGTAGGCCGGATTAGACCCAACGGGTCGCCATCCGGCATTTCTTGCCTGCATTGTGCGTTACAAACTCCCTGCCGGGCGACTGCCTCTTCCTGCAGAACTTAATGTTCTCCCTGTTTGCTTACCGCCGAGGCTCTCCAGACGCATCTGGAACGGAGGGAACGGCATATCAATACCGTGCTCGCGGAAGCCTGCCAGAATCAGTTGATGGATTTCATGGCGCAGCGGCATGCGATGTCCCATCTCTGCGGCATAAATACGCAGTTCGAAGATTTGAATCCCCTGCTGCAGGTCAACCAGGAAGACTTCAGGTGCCGGATTATCGATAACCAGCGAACAGCGCTGCGCGGCAGTCAGCAGGATCTGCGTAACCTCCTCGCTATTAGCCTCCGACGGTGCCGGGATGGTTAACACCACACGGGTAACGGAATCGGATAACGACCAGTTGATAAACTGTTCAGTGATAAAGGCTTTGTTGGGCACGATGATCTCTTTGCGGTCCCAGTCGCTGATAGTGGTGGCGCGGGTATTAATTTTCGTCACGCTACCGGTAAGATCGCGAATCGTCACCGTGTCGCCAATGCGGATTGGTTTTTCAAACAGGATAATCAGGCCGGAAATAAAGTTGGCGAAGATCTCCTGCAAACCAAAGCCCAGACCGACACCGAGAGCCGCCACCAGCCATTGCAGTTTGGACCATTCAATACCGATCATCGAGAAGCCAACCAGACCGCCAATCAGCATCAGCAAATACTTGGTAATGGTGGTGATGGCATAACCGGTGCCGGGGGTTAAATCCAGATGTTGCAGTAGTGCCAGCTCCAGCAGTGCGGGTAGGTTGCGCACTAACTGGGTGGTGATGATGAATACCAGAATCGCGATAAGCACCGCGCCCAGCGTTATCGGTTCTAAGCTTTCCACGCCCTGAACCGTGGAGGTGACATCCCACAATGAGATGTTTTCCAGGAAGCCGAAAGCGGAGTGAATTTCTGACCACAGTACAATGACCGAGAGCAGGGCGATAAGCATCAGGATAGAACGCACCAGGCGCAGCGATTGCGCGCTGATAGCATCCAAATCCACTTCGCTTTCATCAACGTCGATCGCGCCTTCAAGGCTGGTGGAATGCGGCGGTTCTTCTTCACCCCGCGCGCGCTGTGCCAGCATTTCAGCGCGTCGATGCTTGGCGCGGTCAAACGCCAGGCGGCGACGCTGAATCAGCATCCAACGGCGGATAACGTGATACACCACCAGTAATAAGAACCAAATCGCTACAGACGTTTCCAGACGTGCCAGCAGGGCTTGTGATGTGGCGAGGTAGCCTACTGCCGCGGCGAGAATGGCAATCAGCGGCGCACCCATCAGCATATTCCACAGCATGCTGTTGACCATGTTATCGCTGTTGCCCTCTTTATCGAGGTACAGCGGTATCCCGGCGCGTTTCAGGCTCAGGGTTACGACAGCCAGCGCACCGCAAATCAGAATAAAGCACAGACGCCCCAGTGAGGCGGAGAATTCCCGGTCATTGAGGTTATCAAACATAATAACCGCCATGATCAACGGGACAATCAGCCCGATGCTCATCAGGTAATAGTGCATGGCTTTCGCGACGCGGTTCCGCGGCCAGCCAAAGTGGGCAATGAACAGACCGTTGGGACGTGCAAAGGTGGCGCAGATCATTACTGCCCACAGCATGGGCACCGTGGCGGTAACGCCATCGCCGATCGCGACAGCCAACGGATAAGGCCAGGCTTCCTGCAATCCGTAACCGAGCGTTGCCCACAGCACTGGCAACGGCGAAGCGACGAGTATTGACCAGAATACCGTGCGTATTGTCAGCCAGAAGTGATCCTGGGTGACTTTCCCGACCCGCGCGGACGAGCGTTCAAGGAAACGGGTGAAGTGCTTGCGCGAAGAGAGGCTAAAGCCAACTAACACCAACGCCGCGAACAGCGGTAGCAGCGTTTCTTTGCTGGTCAGCATCATGATGCTGGCTTTGCCCAACTGATTAAACGTATCTAATGAGATCAGACGCCGCAGATCCTGAACGATGTCGACAGGCCAGGAGAGGGAGATAGGGCTAACGTCTGACGTCCAGAACAGGTAGCGGTGCGTCGCTTCGTTGACCTCTTTTAGCGCATCTTCCAGTTGGCTGTTGGAAACTTTGAGCTTGGTCAGCTCAAGGATCAGCGTATCGCCGCCCTGTAACAATGAGTTCAGCAGCTCACGCTGGGTGCGTAGCTGGGCGTTGAGGATGCTGCTCTGTTCAGCGGTCAGCGGTTGTCCATCGGCCTGATGAATCTGACGCAGTTGCGGCTGTTTGTTGAGGAGATCCTCATAGCGCATGCGGTGTACGCGAAGCTGCGCCATTTCGGTATCCAACTGCTGAGGTTTAGGCATTTCCGGCAGACGGGATACCTGCGCTCGCAGCGCTTCTCCCAGCATATTTGAAACCCCAAGCCACTGAGACTGCTCTCGCAGCGTATTCAATGCCTGACGCACCTGCAGCGTTTGGCTGGCGGCCTGACGCTGCTGCGAAGCGACCAGATCCATACGCTGTGCTTGCTGGTTTAAGGCCTGAGACAGCTCGCGGTTTACCTTGAACTGGTCGACAATGCCTTCCGGCAGTCCCGCGCTGTTTTCCGCCAGCAGTTCAGTGCTTTCCAGCGCTCGCTCAGCTTCACGCTGACGTTGACTGTTAAGCTGGTTGCGCAAAGCCTGCAGGTAAGCGTCGAGTTGTTGACTCTGTTTTTCCGCCAGTTCGGAGCGCATACGCGCCAGTTCCTGACGGTTATTGGCGGAAAGCTGCGCCAGCTCCAGTTCATCGACCTGGGCTTTAAGTTTGGCGGATTCAGCCTGCATCGCCTGATTCTGTGCGGAATTACCGTTGGCGGTACCAATGCGTCGCTCAAGCTCATTGAGCTGGCGGCGGGCATCGGTTTGCTGTTGAGGAAGCTGGCTTAACGAGTCGGCGATTTCCCGGGCGCGATCCTGCTCCTGTTGGGCCTGACGACTCTTTTCCAGCAGTTGGCTGCTAACCTGGAGGATCTCCTGGTTTAACGCATCGGTAGTGAGTCCGGTTGGTACATTGCGCGGTTCATCACGCAGGTTGCTAAGCTGCGCGCGTAACGTTGCGGACAGCTTGGGGAAGTTATCAATAACCTGCTGATATTGCTGGGCGCGCTCGAGAGCGCCTTTACGCTCCTCAAGGGCATTCAGCGCGGACTGGAGCGCCTCGACGGTTTCTGGCTGAGCGGGTTTTGCCGCTTTTGCCTGCTCCAGTTCCTGGGTGAGTTGTTTGGCATCGGGGGCCGTCGCAGCGTACGCCCCCAGGCTGAGGCACCAGGCCATCAGAAAAGTGATAATCAGGCGCACAGCAGCGATTCCTATGTTTAACTTTCGTCTTTTTTGTCGTCAACCAGCGGGCTGGCATCGTGTTCTGCTTCGATCTCTTCTTTCGCCAGCGGGGCCGGTTCTGCCTCTGGCGTCACGAAAGTCTCGGTCGAGATGGCCATTGGTTGGCCGATTTTGGTCACGGACAGATCCTGCAACTGCTCAACCAGGTTAACTTTGCCAGGTGCGAACAGGTTGATGACGGTGGAACCGAGCTTAAAGCGGCCCATTTCCTGACCTTTCAGCAGCGCCACCGACCCTTCGCTTTCGCCTTCCGGCCAGGTCCAGCGCTTGATGACGCCTTCACGCGGTGGAGTAATGGTGCCAGCCCATGCGGTTTCAATACTGCCGACGATGGTCGCGCCGACCAGAATCTGCACCATCGGGCCAAATTCGGTATCAAACAGACAGATTACACGTTCGTTGCGGGCAAACAGGTTCGGTACGTTTTGCGCAGTCAGGATGTTTACAGAGAAGAGATCGCCCGGCACGTACATCATTTCACGCAGGATACCGTTACACGGCATGTGTACACGGTGGTAATCGCGTGGAGACAAGTAAGTGGTTACAAACGTACCGTTGCGGAATTTGTCCGCCATCTGATAGTTGCCAGCCAGCAGCGCTTCAAGGGTATAGCTGTGCCCTTTAGCCTGCAGCAGTTTGTCTTCCTCGATGTTGCCTAACTGGTTAATCACACCGTCAGCGGGCATGACCAGTACGTTTGGATCGGTATTAATCGGGCGAGCATCATCGCGCAGCGGGCGAACAAAGAAGTCGTTGAAGGTGCGATAGCTGGCGGTATCCGGCTTTTGCGCCTCTTTCATATCGACCTTGTAATATTTCACGAACAGATCGATAACCAGTTTGGTCAGCCATCCCGCTCGTTTGCTCGCACCCCAACCCGCCAGGCGAGTGAGCCATAGTTTCGGCAGAATGTATTGTAGCGAAAGCTTAAATGAGTTTAACAAGGTAGCCTCCAGGCCATAATTTGTTCCCGATCCGGCATACGGGCCGGATCCTGAAAAAAGGGGGGACGATTCTAGCGATGCTTAGCTTAGTTGTCAGTTGTCTGTATCAGAAAAGTTTTTACGCGTTTTTACCTGCGCCATGCTTTCCAGGATGCGGTGATAATTTTCAAACCGGGTTTCGGCTATGGCCCCTTTTTCTACAGCCTCACGGATAGCGCAGCCTGGATCGGTATCATGCTTGCAGTCGCGGTATTTGCAATGGCCCAGGTAGTCATGAAATTCGACAAAGCCATGCGTGATTTGTTCCGGCTCCAGATGCCACAGTCCAAACTCACGCACACCAGGGGAGTCGATAACGTCGCCGCCGTGTGGGAAATGATACAGGCGAGAGGCCGTGGTGGTGTGCTGTCCAAGGCCGGAGTTGTCAGAGACATCATTGGTCAGGATCTCTTCCTGCAGGCCGAGGAGATTATTGAGCAGGCTGGATTTACCTACGCCCGATTGACCGGCAAAAATGCTGATGCGATCGGTTAATGCTTCTTCAAGCGGTTTCAGGCCGTCTTTTGTGCGGCTTGATACCATCAACACCCGATAGCCAATGTTGCGATAGATATCCATCTGTTCGTTAACGAAGGCCATGCCTTCATCATCCAGCAGATCGATCTTATTCAGCACGATAATCGGTTCAACGTGTAGCGTTTCGCAGGCTACCAGATACCGGTCGATAATATTGAGTGACAGCTCGGGTAAGATGGCTGAGACAATAACGATCTGGTCGATGTTGGCGGCAATAGGCTTTACCCCGTCGTAAAAGTCGGGGCGTGTCAGTACTGAGGTACGATCGTGTACCGCTTCAACGATACCTTTGACATTCACGCCTTCAGCTGCCGCTTTACCCGGGCGCCAGACTACGCGATCGCCAGTAACCAGCGAGCGAATTGTACGGCGGATGTTGCAGCGGTGAATTTCACCGTCAGCAGACTCTACGTCGGCATGCATGCCAAAACGGCTGATAACGATGCCTTCAGCGGTTTCGCCAAACAGGTTGTCGTCGTAGTCGGGCTTCTCCGTGGACGTTTTAAGACGACGCTGGTGATTGGCGTTCACACGGCGCTGTTGGCCTTTGGAGAGTTTATTCTTACTCAATCGGACTGGCTCCTGGTCGCCCATGATGGGCAAAACATTTATGATACACACAATTTTAGATCAATGTAGTCACACTGAATGTGACGCTGAAGGGTGGAAAATAGCATGAGTGCCAATGAAAACAACCTGATTTGGATCGATCTGGAGATGACAGGTCTGGATCCCGAGCGCGATCGCATTATTGAGATCGCCACGCTGGTGACGGATGCCAACCTGAATATTCTGGCTGAAGGACCGACAATTGCGGTGCACCAGTCCGACGAACAGCTGGCATTAATGGATGACTGGAACGTACGTACGCATACCGGTAGCGGGCTGGTGGAGCGCGTGAAGGCGAGCACCATGGGCGATCGTGAAGCTGAACTGGCCACGCTGGCTTTTTTGAAAGAGTGGGTTCCGGAAGGGAAATCACCTATCTGCGGCAACAGCATCGGGCAGGATCGTCGTTTCCTGTTTAAATACATGCCGGAGCTGGAGGCGTATTTCCATTATCGCTATCTGGACGTCAGTACGCTCAAAGAACTGGCGCGTCGTTGGAAGCCGGAAATCCTTGCGGGCTTCACCAAGCAGGGAACACATCAGGCGATGGACGACATTCGTGAATCTGTTGCTGAGCTTGCTTACTATCGCGAACATTTTATTAATCTTTGATTTTGTTCTCCGGTGGCTTGCGCCACCGGTTTTTTGACGCTAAATTGTTCAGCTTGATTGCAAATTAATCACTTGAACGAATTTTCGAAAAAAACGCTTTCAGGGGGGTTGCAGCTAAACGGATTTCTCGTATAATGCGCCTCCCGTAACGACGCAGAAATGCGAATTACGACAGCAACAAAAGCAGTACAGATTTGCGGGAATAGCTCAGTTGGTAGAGCACGACCTTGCCAAGGTCGGGGTCGCGAGTTCGAGTCTCGTTTCCCGCTCCAAAA
>NZ_JAOWGU010000052.1:0-481886 GCF_030332975.1 Citrobacter sp. Cpo032 | reverse complement strand
ATAGCTCAGTTGGTAGAGCACGACCTTGCCAAGGTCGGGGTCGCGAGTTCGAGTCTCGTTTCCCGCTCCAAAATTTGAAAATGCTTGTAAAGCACAGACCACCAATCGCAGGATTTCGAATTGCGACAAGGCGGCAACTGAATGAGTCCTTAGGAGCTTACTAAAGTAAGTGACTTAGGCGAATGAAGGCAGCCAACGCAGTAGCGGTTCGAAAGACGAAGATTATGCGGGAATAGCTCAGTTGGTAGAGCACGACCTTGCCAAGGTCGGGGTCGCGAGTTCGAGTCTCGTTTCCCGCTCCAAAATTTGAAAGTGCTTGTTAAGCACAGACCACCAAATCGCAGGATTTCGAATTGCGACAAGGCGGCAACTGAATGAGTCCTTAGGAGCTTACTGAAGTAAGTGACTCAGGCGAATGAAGGCAGCCTACGCAGTAGTGGTTCGAAAGACGAAGATTAAGCGGGAATAGCTCAGTTGGTAGAGCACGACCTTGCCAAGGTCGGGGTCGCGAGTTCGAGTCTCGTTTCCCGCTCCAAATTCTTACCCCAATAAAAATATCCACAACGAATAATCGCGTTGGGGACGTTTTGTTTCGTCATTGACATACTCTTGTAAACAGACTTATCCACAGGTTCGGGTATTATTCCTGGAATGCAAAAAACTTCGCCGGGTGAATAGTATCATTTTAACTATTTGAAATTATTGATTTAATTATCATTGCAAATTGTTAATGCGATCACTTGACGATTTTTTCCCTCTTGAATATCAATGTGTTTTTATTTTTATACACAAGCTGTGGATGACTTAAGCGTCGCGCGGCAGACCCTTCTCAATGACCCTGACCAAACGTTGTTTCTGCGGTAGCTGCACCTCAACTACGCAGGCATTTCGCTTCTCGATTTGCTGAGCAACCGCCCACTCTATGTGTTCGTCGAGAAGTGGGTGCTCACCTCTGCGACTTTCCAGTGCGTGAAGAATGGCTTCATTCCAGGGAGCATTACCCAACGCAACGGCGATATTTCGCAGCCAGCGCAGGTGGCCAATACGACGAATGGCAGACCCCTCCGTGACTTTTAAAAACCACGCTTCGCTCCAGCTAAACAGCTCTATTAACTCCGGAGCATGAAGCTGCTTGCGCGGGTTGAAGTCATCTTCTGCCGTCAACTGTGAATAGCGGTTCCACGGGCAAATAAGCTGGCAATCATCGCAGCCGTAAATTCGATTCCCCAACAATGGACGAAATTCTTCCGGGATCGCGCCTTCCAGTTCGATAGTGAGATAAGAGATACAGCGGCGCGCATCCACCGTGTAGGGTTCAACAATGGCCCCGGTGGGACAGATGGTCATGCAGGCGACGCATTTCCCACATCCTTCTTCTACTGGTTGGTCGATCGGTAGGGGTAAGTCGATCAGTAATTCCCCGAGGAAGAAAAATGAACCGGCTTCGCGATTGAGGATAAGTGAGTGCTTACCTGTCCAGCCAAGCCCGGCTTTTTCCGCTAACGGACGCTCAAGAATGGGCGCAGAATCGACAAAAGGTCTAAAATTCAGCGAAACGCAGTGCTGTTGAATCATCTCTCCCAGCTTTTTTAAGCGGTTACGTAGCAGCTTATGGTAGTCGCGCCCCAGCGCGTAACGGCTGACGTAACCCAGAGAAGGATTCTTCAACGTGCTGGCGAAGGCCGCATTGGCAGGAAGATAGTTCATACGTACGCTGATGACACGTAGCGTACCGGGCAATAATTCGTGAGGTCGGGCGCGCATCATGCCGTGACGGGCCATCCAGTCCATCTCGCCGTGGTATTGTTTATCCAGCCAGGCCTGCAGTTTGGGTTCCGCTTCGCTGAGGTCGGTATCGGCAATCCCGACCTGCTGAAAGCCAAGCTCCAGCCCCCACTGCTTAATATTTTGCGCTAACTGATTGAGATCGAGGGGCTCTGACATGACGGACCATACAATGAAGAAAAACCCCGCAAGTATACCACACTCCATCTGGCACGCCGATGACATCAGGCGGATGGAGCGAGAGGCGGCAGACAGTTCAGGGCTGACACTGTACGAACTGATGCAACGGGCGGGAGAGGCGGCGTTTCAGGTCACTCGTGAGGCTTATCCGAACGCCCGGCACTGGCTGGTGCTATGTGGTCATGGCAACAACGGCGGTGATGGTTACGTAGTGGCAAGACTTGCCAAAGCGCTGGGTCTTGAAGTTACGTTGCTGGCGCAGGAAAGTGACAAACCGCTCCCCGAGGAGGCGCAGCAGGCGCGTGATGCCTGGCTTAACGCTGGTGGCGTCATTCACGCGGCGGATATCAATTGGCCAAATAACGTGGACGTCATTATTGATGCGCTGTCAGGCACTGGCTTAAAACATGCGCCGCGTGAGTCTCTCTCGGTATTGATTGAACGTGCCAATTCTCACCCAGCCCCCACCGTGGCGATAGATATTCCCTCCGGCCTGCTAGCGCATACGGGAGCGACGCCGGGCGCGGTCATCAACGCAGCGCATACCATTACCTTTATTGCACTCAAGCCGGGCCTGCTCACCGGTAAAGCGCGCGATGTCACCGGGCGTCTGCATGTTAACGCACTTGGGCTGGACGACTGGCTGGCGGGGCAGAATGCGCCAATACAACGTTTTGATGCTCAACAGCTTGCACACTGGCTAACGCCGCGTCGACCCACCTCGCACAAGGGGTCCCACGGTCGACTGGTGATTATCGGCGGTGACCACGGTACGGCAGGCGCAATACGCATGGCCGGGGAAGCCGCGCTGCGAGCAGGTGCCGGGCTGGTCAAAGTGCTGACGCGCAGTGAAAACATTGCGCCTATTTTGACAGCCAGACCGGAACTGATGGTCGATGCGCTGACGCCGCAGACGCTGGAAGAGAGCCTGGCGTGGGCGGATGTAGTGGTGATAGGCCCCGGGCTTGGTCAGCAGGAGTGGGGCAAAAAAGCGCTGCAAAAAGTGGAGAATTTTCGCAAACCGATGCTCTGGGATGCGGATGCGCTGAACCTGCTGGCAATCAACCCCGATAAACGTCACAATCGCGTGATCACGCCGCATCCAGGTGAAGCCGCGCGACTGCTGGGTTGTTCCATTGCAGAAATTGAAGACGATCGCTTACTTTGTGCACAACGTCTGGTAAAACGGTACGGAGGCGTGGTGGTGCTGAAAGGCGCGGGTACGGTTGTTGCTGCTGAACAGGCGGAGTTGGGTATTATTGATACCGGCAATGCCGGGATGGCCAGCGGCGGAATGGGGGATGTGCTTTCCGGTATTATTGGCGCATTGCTCGGACAGAAGCTTACCCCGTATGATGCAGCATGTGCGGGATGTGTTGCGCACGGAGCGGCGGCGGATGTGCTGGCGGCGCGTTTTGGTACGCGCGGCATGCTGGCGACAGATCTCTTTACCACGCTACAGCGTATTGTTAACCCTGATGTGATTGACGTTTATCATGATGAATCGAGTAATTCCACTACCTGATGAGCAGGCGACTTTAGACCTGGGACTGCGGGTAGCCAAAGCCTGTGACGGCGCGACGGTTATATATTTGTACGGCGACCTGGGGGCGGGTAAAACCACCTTCAGCCGGGGATTTCTGCAGGCGTTAGGTCATAAAGGTAATGTAAAAAGCCCCACCTACACGCTGGTTGAACCCTATTCACTCGATAACTTGATGGTATATCACTTCGATTTATACCGACTTGCGGACCCAGAGGAGCTGGAATTTATGGGGATCCGCGATTATTTTGCCAATGATGCCATCTGCCTGGTGGAATGGCCGCAACAAGGTAAAGGTGTACTGCCAGACCCGGACGTCGAAATACACATTGAATACCAGGCGCAAGGTCGAGAGGCGCGTGTAAGCGCAGTCTCCTCATCAGGTGATTTATTGCTGGCGCGTTTAGCCGATTAACCTTAAGGGTGGCGGGATGATTTATCGCATCAGAAACTGGCTGATGGCAACCCTGGTCCTGCTGTGCGCGCAGGCAGGGGCCGCCAGCCTCTCCGATCTTCAGGTGTCCAATGGCGATCAACAGGCGCGGATTACGCTGAGCTTTATTGGCGATCCTGAATATGCCGTTTCGCAGGACGGGAAACGAACCGTCGCGCTGGATATTAAACAAACCGGTGTGATTCAGGGGTTACCGCTGCTGTTTAGCGGCAATAATCTGGTGAAATCTATCCGTTCCGGCACACCAAAAGATGCGCAGTCTCTGCGCCTGGTGGTGGATTTAACCGAGAACGGTAAAGCCGAAGCAGTAAAACGCCAGAACGGCGGCAATTATACCGTCGTGTTTACCATTAACGCTGATGCGCCGCCGCCTCCACCTCCCGTGGTTGCAAAGCGTGTTGAAGCGCCGATTGTTGCCCCACGTCCTGTCGAGCCAGCGCGCAATCCGTTTAAAGCAGAAAACGATCGCACTACGGCTGTGACTAACAGCAATACCTCCACGCGCCCTGCGGCGCGCGCCAGCACCAGCAACGGCGATAAGGTGGTGATTGCCATTGATGCCGGACACGGTGGACAGGATCCTGGCGCTATTGGTCCTGGCGGCACGCGTGAGAAAAACGTCACGATTGCCGTGGCGCGCAAGCTGCGCAGTTTGCTCAATGATGACCCGATGTTTAAAGGTGTACTCACCCGTGATGGTGATTACTTTATCTCGGTGATGGGGCGTTCAGACGTCGCGCGTAAACAAAACGCCAATTTCCTGGTTTCTATTCACGCGGATGCCGCGCCAAATCGTGATGCCACAGGTGCTTCCGTTTGGGTGCTGTCAAACCGTCGGGCGAACAGTGAGATGGCCGGCTGGCTGGAACAGCACGAGAAGCAATCGGAGCTGTTGGGCGGCGCGGGCGATGTGCTGGCAAACAGCCAGTCCGATCCTTATCTCAGCCAGGCCGTACTGGATCTGCAGTTCGGTCATTCGCAGCGCGTCGGGTATGATGTGGCGACCAGCATGATCGGCCAGTTAGAACGTATTGGTTCGATGCATAAGCGTCGTCCAGAACACGCCAGTCTTGGCGTACTGCGTTCGCCTGATATCCCGTCAGTGCTGGTTGAAACTGGCTTTATCAGTAACAACAGCGAAGAACGTCTGTTGGCGAGCGATGATTACCAGCAGCAACTGGCTGAGGCGATTTACAAAGGATTGCGTAACTATTTCCAGGCGCACCCGATGCAAACCGGGCCGCAGGGCGCACCGGCGCAAACCGCCAGCGCCATATCGCCGGGTAACACGTTAACAAATTAAGGATTAGCCATGCCGATTCAGGTTCTACCGCCACAGCTGGCGAACCAGATTGCCGCAGGCGAGGTGGTAGAACGGCCTGCGTCAGTGGTGAAAGAGCTGGTGGAAAACAGCATCGATGCCGGTGCGACGCGCATTGATATCGATATTGAACGCGGCGGCGCGAAGCTTATCCGTATTCGTGACAACGGCTGCGGGATTAAAAAAGACGAGCTGGCGTTGGCGTTGGCGCGTCATGCCACCAGTAAAATAGCCTCGCTTGACGATCTTGAAGCCATCGTAAGCCTCGGATTTCGCGGCGAAGCGCTGGCCAGTATCAGCTCCGTGTCTCGTTTAACCCTGACGTCGCGTACGCAAGAACAACCCGAAGCCTGGCAGGCGTATGCCGAAGGGCGTGACATGGATGTCACAGTTAAACCCGCTGCGCATCCGGTGGGAACCACGCTGGAGGTGCTAGATCTGTTCTACAACACTCCGGCGCGGCGCAAATTTATGCGCACCGAGAAAACCGAATTTAATCATATCGACGAGATTATTCGCCGCATTGCGCTGGCGCGTTTTGATGTGACGATAAATTTGTCGCACAACGGCAAAGTGGTGCGTCAGTACCGGGCAGTGGCCGCGGATGGGCAGAAAGAGCGCCGACTGGGCGCGATTTGCGGCACGCCGTTTCTGGAGCATGCGCTGGCGATCGAATGGCAGCATGGCGATTTAACATTGCGCGGCTGGGTGGCCGATCCTAACCACACAACGGCAGCACTGGCAGAAATCCAGTACTGCTACGTGAATGGTCGGATGATGCGCGACCGGCTGATCAACCATGCTATCCGCCAGGCCTGTGAAGATAAGCTGGGAGCCGATCAACAGCCCGCTTTTGTGTTGTATCTGGAAATCGATCCGCATCAAGTGGATGTCAACGTACACCCAGCTAAACATGAGGTCCGTTTCCATCAATCCCGGCTGGTGCACGATTTTATTTACCAGGGCGTGTTGAGTGTCCTGCAACAGCAGCTTGAAACGCCGCTGCCGTTGGCTGATGACGACGAACCCGCCCCAAGGCACATTCCGGAAAACCGCGTTGCTGCTGGACGCAACCATTTTGCCGAGCCGGCTCCCGCGCGTGAACCTGCGACACCGCGGTACTCAGCATCCGCTGGCACTGGAAGTGGCAATAGTGGTGGCAGTAGTGGTGGCGGTGGCCGTCAGGCGGGGGCCAGTTGGCCTCATGCTCAACCCGGATACCAAAAGCAGCAGGGCGAAATTTATCAGCAACTGATGCAGACGCCTGCTCCAACGCGTAAAACGCCGGTCTCTGAAACGCCATCGACGCCTCTGACTGGCAGCAGTCAGGGCTTTGGCCGGGTGCTAACGATAGTTGGTGCAGACTGCGCGTTACTCGAGTGCGATGGCCATATTCGGTTGTTGGCATTACCGGTGGCTGAGCGTTGGCTGCGTCAGGCGCAGTTAACGCCGGATCAGGGAGCGGTTTGTGCTCAACCGTTATTAATCCCTTTACGTCTAAAAGTGACCGCCGATGAAAAAGCGGCACTGCAAAAAGGACAGAGCCAACTGGCTGAGTTGGGCATTGAATTTCAGCTGGATGCGCAGCATGTGACCATCCGGGCGGTGCCTTTACCCTTACGCCAACAAAATTTACAAATCTTGATTCCTGAACTGATAGGCTACCTGGCGCAGCAATCCGTATTCGAGCCGGGCAATATTGCACAGTGGATCGCACGTAATCTGATGAGCGAGCATCCACAGTGGAGCATGGCACAGGCGATTACGCTGTTAGCGGATGTTGAGCGGCTCTGCCCACAACTCGTGAAGGCACCGCCGGGTGGTCTGTTACAACCTGTTGATTTACATTCGGTAATGAATGCCCTGAAACATGAGTGATACCCGTAAGGCGAGCCTGCCAAAGGCGATTTTTTTGATGGGGCCAACGGCCTCCGGTAAAACGGCATTAGCAATTGAATTGCGTAAAGTTTTGCCCATAGAGTTGATAAGCGTTGATTCCGCCCTTATTTACAAGGGGATGGATATCGGTACAGCTAAGCCTGATGCCGCTGAATTACAGGCCGCACCGCACCGATTGCTGAATATCCGCGATCCATCGCAGGCGTACTCCGCTGCGGATTTTCGTCGCGATGCGTTAGCCGAGATGGCCGACATCACCGCCACGGGCCGTATCCCGTTGCTGGTGGGCGGCACAATGTTATATTTCAAAGCCTTGCTTGAAGGACTGTCGCCGTTACCGTCGGCGGACCCGGAAGTCAGGGCCAGAATTGAGCAGCAGGCGGCAGAGCAGGGTTGGGACGCGTTACACCGACAGCTTCAGGACATCGATCCCGTGGCAGCGGCGCGTATTCATCCAAATGATCCGCAAAGACTTTCCCGGGCACTGGAAGTTTTTTTCATTTCGGGTAAAACTTTAACGGAGCTGACGCAAACGTCAGGAGATGCTTTGCCGTATCAGGTGCATCAGTTTGCAATCGCCCCGGCGAGCCGTGAACTGCTCCATCAGCGAATTGAGCAGCGTTTTCATCAGATGTTAGCTTCAGGTTTTGAAGCAGAAGTCCGGGCGCTTTTTGCCCGTGGAGATTTGCATACGGATTTGCCTTCCATTCGTTGTGTAGGGTATCGCCAGATGTGGTCATACATTGAAGGTGAAATTTCATACGATGAAATGGTTTATAGAGGTGTTTGCGCCACGAGGCAGTTGGCGAAGCGACAGGTAACCTGGTTGCGTGGTTGGGAAGGGGTGCACTGGCTTGACAGTGAAAAGCCTGACCAGGCGCGAAACGAAGTATTACAGGTTGTTGGTGCTATCGCGAACTGAATGTGTACAATTGAAACGTATCGTGCGCAATTTTTCAGAATCGAAAGGTTCAAAGTACAAATAAGCATATAAGGAAAAGAGAGAATGGCTAAGGGGCAATCTTTACAAGATCCGTTCCTGAACGCACTGCGTCGGGAACGTGTTCCAGTTTCTATTTATTTGGTGAATGGTATTAAGCTGCAAGGTCAAATCGAGTCTTTTGATCAGTTCGTGATCCTGTTGAAAAACACGGTCAGCCAGATGGTTTATAAGCACGCGATTTCTACTGTTGTCCCGTCTCGTCCGGTTTCTCATCACAGCAATAATGCCACCGGCGGCACAGGCAGCAACTACCATCACGGTAGCAACGCGCAAGGTTCATCTGCGCAACAGGACAGCGAAGAAACCGAATAAGGTTATTAGCTGTTTTACATACGGGGAGCCAGCGATCCTGTGTTCCCCGTTGATTTATATTAAGGGGTTGACGCTTGTTTGACCGTTATGATGCCGGTGAGCAGGCGGTACTGGTACACATCTATTTTTCGCAAGACAAAGATATGGAAGACCTCCAGGAGTTTGAATCTCTGGTTTCTTCCGCCGGTGTCGAAGCAATGCAGGTGATTACCGGGAGCCGTAAAGCACCGCACCCGAAGTATTTTGTTGGTGAAGGTAAGGCAATCGAAATTGCCGAAGCCGTAAAAGCGACTGGCGCTGCGGTGGTGATTTTTGATCATGCTCTAAGCCCTGCCCAGGAACGTAACCTGGAACAGTTGTGCCAGTGTCTTGTTATCGACAGGACTGGTCTCATTTTAGATATTTTTGCCCAGCGTGCGCGAACCCATGAGGGTAAGTTGCAGGTTGAGCTGGCGCAGTTGCGCCATATGGCTACGCGTCTGGTCCGTGGCTGGACTCACCTTGAACGGCAAAAGGGCGGGATTGGTTTGCGCGGCCCGGGTGAAACCCAGCTCGAAACCGACCGTCGTTTGCTGCGTAATCGCATTTTGCAGATACAGTCGCGCCTGGAAAAAGTTGAAAAGCAACGTGAGCAGGGGCGACAGTCGCGCAAGAAAGCGGATGTCCCAACCGTATCACTGGTGGGATATACCAACGCCGGAAAATCCACCCTGTTCAACCAGATCACCGAAGCCCAGGTCTACGCAGCAGATCAGCTGTTTGCGACCCTGGACCCGACGCTACGCAGAATAGACGTTGCGGACGTGGGTGAGACTGTGCTGGCGGATACCGTTGGGTTTATCCGTCATTTGCCGCACGACCTGGTGGCGGCGTTTAAGGCCACCTTGCAGGAAACACGTCAGGCGACATTGCTGCTGCACGTTATTGATGCAGCAGATTTTCGTGTGCAGGAAAACATTGAGGCCGTCGATACGGTGCTCGAAGAGATCGATGCGCATGAGATCCCGACCCTGCTGGTGATGAATAAAATCGATATGTTGGATGACTTTGAGCCGCGTATCGACAGAGATGAAGAGAATAAACCCATTCGCGTTTGGGTATCAGCGCAAACGGGGATTGGTATACCACAACTTTTTCAGGCTTTGACTGAGCGACTTTCCGGTGAGGTGGCGCAGCATACGTTGCGTTTGCCGCCGCAGGAAGGGCGTTTGAGAAGCCGGTTTTATCAACTTCAGGCAATAGAAAAAGAGTGGATGGAGGAGGACGGCAGCGTAGGTCTGCAGGTTCGTATGCCGATCGTAGACTGGCGTCGCCTCTGTAAACAAGAACCGGCACTGGAAGACTATGTTGTCTGATCTGACGGATATGGCCTGAAGATTTTTTCGCCTCTATACCTTGTGGATTTTGTGCGGCAGGAAGGCGGCAAGTCCTGAAATCTCCAGGAGCATAGTCAACTATGTGACTGGCGTTGAGGGACGCAGCCAACGCAACGGCAGCGCAAAAGACGCAGGTATAGCATCGCATAACAAATATGGAGCACAAAAATGGCGTGGAATCAGCCCGGTAATAACGGACAAGACCGCGACCCCTGGGGAAGCAGCAAACCTGGCGGCAACCCTGAGGGAAATGGAAACAAAGGTGGTCGCGAGCAGGGACCTCCCGATCTGGACGATATCTTCCGCAAACTGAGTAAAAAGCTCGGTGGTCTGGGTGGCGGTAAAGGTACTGGCTCTGGCGGCGGTAGTTCATCGCAAGGCCCGCGTCCGCAACTGGGCGGTCGAGTCTTTACTATCGCAGCGGCCGCTATCGTCATTATCTGGGCGGCCAGCGGTTTCTATACCATTAAAGAAGCGGAACGCGGCGTGGTGACACGCTTCGGTAAATTCAGCCATTTGGTTGAACCGGGTCTGAACTGGAAACCGACCTTTGTCGACGAAGTGACACCGGTCAACGTTGAAGCCGTGCGTGAACTTGCCGCCTCCGGCGTCATGCTGACTTCTGACGAAAACGTCGTGCGCGTCGAAATGAACGTACAGTACCGCGTGACCGATCCGCAGCGTTACCTGTTTAGCGTAACCAGCGCGGATGACAGTCTGCGTCAGGCTACTGACAGCGCCCTGCGTGGGGTTATCGGTAAATACACCATGGACCGTATCCTGACCGAAGGGCGTACCGTTATTCGTAGCGACACCCAACGTGAACTGGAAGAAACGATCCGTCCGTACAACATGGGTATCACCCTGCTGGACGTCAACTTCCAGGCTGCACGTCCGCCGGAAGAAGTAAAAGCCGCGTTTGACGATGCTATCGCAGCACGTGAAAACGAACAGCAGTACATCCGTGAAGCGGAAGCGTACACCAACGAAGTTCAGCCGCGTGCAAACGGTCAGGCGCAGCGTATTCTGGAAGAAGCACGTGCGTATAAGACTCAGACCATCCTGGAAGCACAGGGTGAAGTGGCTCGCTTCGCAAAAATTCTGCCGGAATATAAAGCCGCACCGCAAATTACCCGCGAGCGTCTGTATATCGAAACCATGGAAAAAGTGCTGAGCAATACCCGCAAAGTCCTGGTTAACGATAAAGGTAGCAATCTTATGGTTCTGCCGCTGGATCAAATGCTGAAAGGTGGTAGTGCGCCAGCAACAAAGACTGACAGCAGTTCAAACCTGCTGCGTCTTCCGCCAGCAACGACTTCCAGCACTGGAGCAAGCAACACTTCGTCCACCAGTCAGGGCGATATTATGGACCAACGCCGCGCGAATGCGCAGCGTAACGACTACCAGCGTCAGGGGGAATAACGATGCGTAAGTCAGTTATTGCGATTATCATCATCGTTCTGGTAGTTCTGTTCATGTCTGTCTTTGTGGTCAAAGAAGGCGAGCGCGGTATTACTCTGCGCTTTGGTAAAGTTCTGCGTGACGATGAAAACAAGCCGCTGGTTGTTGCACCAGGCCTGCACTTCAAGATTCCGTTTATTGAATCTGTGAAGATGCTGGATGCGCGTATTCAGACCATGGACAACCAGGCCGATCGCTTTGTTACCAAAGAGAAGAAAGACCTGATCGTTGACTCCTACATCAAGTGGCGCATCAGTGACTTTAGCCGTTACTACCTGGCAACGGGCGGTGGCGATGTTTCTCAGGCGGAAGTCCTGCTGAAACGTAAGTTCTCTGACCGTCTGCGTTCTGAAATTGGTCGTCTGGACGTGAAGGACATCGTTACCGATTCCCGCGGTCGTCTGACCCTGGAAGTGCGTGACGCGCTGAACTCCGGTTCTGCTGGCACGGAAGATGAAGTGGCGACTCCGGCAGCAGATAGCGCGATTGCCGAAGCGGCTGAACGTGTTCAGGCTGAAACGAACGGTAAAGTACCGGTCATCAATCCGAACAGTATGGCGGCATTGGGCATCGAAGTGGTTGACGTGCGTATTAAGCAAATCAACCTGCCTGCTGAAGTGTCCGAGGCTATCTACAACCGTATGCGCGCTGAGCGTGAAGCGGTAGCGCGTCGCCATCGTTCACAAGGCCAGGAAGAGGCGGAAAAACTGCGTGCAACGGCTGACTATGAAGTCACTAAAACGCTGGCAGAATCTGAGCGTCAGGGCCGTATTATGCGCGGTGAAGGCGATGCAGAAGCCGCTAAGCTGTTTGCCGATGCGTTCAGTCAGGATCCTGACTTCTACGCCTTCATCCGTAGCCTGCGTGCTTACGAGAAGAGCTTTGAAGGGAATCAGGACGTGATGGTCATGAGCCCGGACAGCGATTTCTTCCGCTACATGAAGACACCAAATACCGCGACACGCTAATCGCGTTCCAGCGGTTTTAAAGCAGCAAAACCACCGGCATCTCCAGGGATGCGGTGGTTTTCTTTTTATATAAGGGCGATGGATGAATTCAACAATTTTGCTGGCGCTCGCGCTGGTTTTGGTGCTGGAAGGGCTGGGTCCGATGCTTTATCCCAGCGCATGGAAGAAAATGATCTCCGCAATGGCGCAACTTCCCGAAAATATTTTGCGTCGTTTTGGTGGCGGTCTTGTGGTTGCGGGCGTTGTGGTCTACTACATGTTGAGGAAAACGATTGGCTGATCAATAAGTAGACTAATTTGCGGATTTTCGCATGCAAAAAGTGCTGTATATCTGAAAAAGCGGTGGTAGAATCCATTTTTAAGCAAACGGTGATTTTGAAAAATGGGTAACAACGTCGTCGTACTGGGCACCCAATGGGGTGACGAAGGTAAAGGGAAGATCGTCGATCTTCTGACTGAACGGGCTAAATATGTTGTGCGCTACCAGGGTGGTCACAACGCAGGCCATACTCTCGTAATCAACGGTGAAAAAACCGTCCTCCATCTTATTCCATCAGGCATTCTTCGCGAAAACGTAATCAGCATCATCGGTAACGGTGTTGTTCTGTCTCCGTCCGCGCTGATGAAAGAAATGAAAGGACTGGAAGATCGTGGTATCCCGGTTCGCGAGCGCCTGCTGCTGTCTGAAGCTTGTCCGCTGATCCTTGATTATCACGTTGCGTTGGATAACGCTCGTGAGAAAGCGCGTGGCGAGAAAGCGATCGGTACTACCGGTCGTGGTATCGGTCCAGCTTATGAAGACAAAGTAGCTCGTCGCGGTCTGCGTGTTGGCGATCTGTTTGATAAAGCAACTTTCGCTGAAAAACTGAAAGAAGTGATGGAATATCACAACTTCCAGCTGGTGAATTTCTATAAAGTTGAAGCAGTTGACTACCAGAAAGTGCTGGATGATGTGATGGCTATCGCCGACATCCTGACCTCAATGGTTGTTGATGTTTCCGATCTGCTGGACCAGGCGCGTAAGCGTGGCGATTTCGTTATGTTTGAAGGTGCGCAGGGTACGCTGCTGGATATCGACCACGGTACCTATCCGTACGTAACGTCCTCCAACACCACCGCAGGTGGCGTGGCAACCGGCTCCGGCCTGGGCCCACGTTATGTGGACTACGTTCTGGGTATCATCAAAGCTTACTCTACTCGTGTAGGTGCGGGTCCGTTCCCGACTGAGCTGTTTGATGACGTTGGCGAGTTCCTGTGCAAACAAGGTAACGAGTATGGCGCGACCACCGGTCGTCGTCGTCGTACCGGTTGGCTGGATTCCGTTGCTGTACGCCGTGCAGTACAGATTAACTCCCTGTCTGGCTTCTGCCTGACCAAACTGGACGTACTGGACGGTTTGAAAGAGGTGAAAATCTGTGTTGCTTACCGTATGCCGGATGGCCGCGAAGTAACGACTACTCCGCTGGCAGCTGACGACTGGAAAGGTATCGAGCCGATTTACGAAACCATGCCGGGTTGGTCTGAATCCACCTTCGGCGTGAAGGAACGTAGCGGTCTGCCGCAGGCAGCGCTGAACTACATCAAGCGTATTGAAGAACTGACCGGTGTGCCGATTGATATTATCTCAACTGGCCCAGACCGTACTGAAACCATGATCCTGCGCGACCCGTTCGACGCATAATTCTGGTTATAGCGTAGCGTCAAAAGGCGCTGCGCTTGCACTAATTTATGCCGGATAAGGTGCTTTGCATCAGAATCCGGCTTAAAATCACGTAAGTTCCTCGCTTTTTTCCTTCCCGAACTGAAATAAATTAGCGACCTGGCTGGTGGCTGGTTTATCATCAATGTAATTAATACTACCAGGTATATCCGTTTTATCCCTTTTCCTGAGGTTGATGTGCAGTTAACAAGTTTCACCGATTACGGATTACGTGCGCTAATCTACATGGCGTCACTTCCCGAAGGACGTATGACCAGTATTTCTGAGGTGACAGAAGTCTACGGCGTGTCCCGTAATCATATGGTCAAAATAATCAATCAACTTAGCCGGGCGGGCTTTGTTACTGCTATTCGAGGAAAAAATGGCGGTATCCGCCTGGGTAAACCCGCTAAGGATATTGGTATTGGTGATGTGGTTCGCGAGCTGGAACCCTTATCGTTGGTCAACTGTAGCAGCGAGTTTTGCCATATTACCCCGGCCTGTCGACTCAAACAGGCGCTTTCTAAAGCAGTGCAAAGTTTTCTCATGGAACTGGACAACTACACACTTGCTGATTTGGTTGAAAAGAATCAACCGCTTTATAAATTATTGCTGGTGGAGTAACGACTCCCGCCAGCAGCGATGATGACGGAGGAACCGACATGTCACAAGATCCTTTCCAGGAACGCGAAGCAGAAAAATACGCGAATCCTATCCCGAGCCGGGAATTTATCCTCGAACATTTAACTAAACGTGAAAAGCCGGCCAACCGCGATGAGCTGGCCGCTGAACTCAATATTGAAGGTGAAGAGCAGCAAGAAGCGCTGCGTCGTCGCCTGCGCGCGATGGAGCGTGACGGACAACTGGTCTTCACCCGTCGTCAATGCTATGCGCTGCCGGAGCGTCTTGACCTGCTGAAAGGTACCGTTATTGGCCACCGTGATGGCTACGGCTTTCTGCGCGTTGAAGGCCGCAAAGATGACCTGTATCTGTCCAGCGAGCAAATGAAAACCTGCATTCATGGCGATCAGGTGCTGGCGCAGCCGTTAGGCGCGGACCGTAAAGGTCGCCGCGAAGCGCGTATTGTGCGCGTACTGGTGCCGAAAACCAGCCAGATTGTCGGCCGCTACTTCACCGACGCTGGTGTTGGATTTGTCGTCCCAGACGACAGCCGCCTGAGCTTCGATATTCTGATCCCGCCGGAAGAGGTAATGGGCGCTCGTATGGGCTTTGTGGTTGTCGTTGAACTGACCCAGCGTCCAACTCGCCGCACTAAAGCGGTGGGTAAAATTGTTGAAGTGCTGGGTGACAACATGGGAACCAGCATGGCTGTGGATATGGCCCTGCGTACTCATGAAATCCCATATATCTGGCCTCAGGCGGTTGAGAAACAGGTCGCCGGGCTGAAAGAAGAAGTGCCGGAAGAGGCGAAAGTAGGACGTGTCGATCTGCGCGATCTGCCGCTGGTGACTATCGATGGCGAAGATGCGCGCGACTTCGACGATGCGGTTTATTGCGAGAAGAAACGCGGCGGTGGTTGGCGTTTATGGGTGGCGATTGCTGACGTAAGCTATTACGTTCGCCCGCCGACTCCGCTGGACCAGGAAGCTCGTAGCCGTGGCACATCCGTTTACTTCCCGTCGCAGGTTGTTCCGATGCTGCCGGAAGTGCTGTCCAACGGATTGTGTTCACTCAATCCGCAGGTGGACAGGTTGTGTATGGTCTGTGAAATGACCATTTCGTCGAAAGGCCGTTTAACCGGCTTTAAATTCTACGAAGCGGTCATGAGTTCCCACGCACGTCTGACCTACACCAAGGTCTGGCACATGCTGCAGGGCGACCAGGAGCTGCGTGAGCAGTACGCACCGCTGGTTAAACACATTGAAGAGTTGCATAACCTCTACAAAGTGCTGGATAAAGCCCGTGAAGAGCGTGGCGGTATCTCGTTTGAAAGTGAAGAGGCGAAGTTTATCTTCAATGCTGAACGCCGTATTGAGCGTATCGAGCAGACGCAGCGTAACGACGCGCACAAGCTGATTGAAGAGTGCATGATCATGGCGAATATCTCAGCGGCGCGATTCGTTGAGAAAGCCAAAGAGCCAGCGCTGTTCCGTATTCACGATAAGCCGACGACCGAAGCGATTAACTCGTTCCGTTCCGTCCTGGCAGAGCTGGGGCTGGAGCTGCCAGGTGGTAACAAACCTGAGCCGCGTGATTACGCTGAACTGCTGGAGTCGATTGCTGACCGTCCTGACGCAGAAATGCTGCAAACCATGCTGCTGCGTTCGATGAAGCAGGCGATTTACGATCCGGAAAACCGTGGTCACTTTGGCCTGGCGCTGCAATCTTATGCACACTTTACTTCACCGATCCGTCGTTACCCGGATCTCTCCTTGCACCGGGCGATTAAGTATCTGCTGGCGCAGGAGCAGGGCCATAAGGGCAACACCACGGAAACCGGTGGCTACCATTATTCGATGGAAGAGATGCTGCAACTGGGTCAGCACTGTTCGATGGCCGAGCGCCGTGCTGATGAAGCCACGCGCGATGTCTCTGACTGGCTGAAGTGCGACTTCATGCTGGACCAGGTGGGTAATGTCTTCAAAGGCGTGATTGCCAGCGTGACCGGATTTGGTTTCTTTGTCCGTCTCGATGAACTGTTTATCGATGGTCTGGTGCATGTCTCCTCTCTGGATAACGACTACTATCGTTTCGACCAGGTTGGGCAGCGCCTGACGGGGGAATCCAGCGGCCAGATGTATCGCCTGGGCGATCGCGTGGAAGTTCGCGTGGAAGCAGTCAACATGGACGAGCGTAAGATCGACTTCAGCTTGATCTCCAGTGAACGTGCGCCGCGTAATGAGGGTAAAACCGCGCGCGAAAAAGCCAAAAAAGGCGATGCGGGTAAAAATACCGGTAAACGTCGTCAGATGGGCAAAAAGGTGAATTTCGAGCCGGACAGCGCTTTCCGCGGCGAGAAGAAAGGCAGAGCCAAACCTCAGGCGGATAAGAATGCGGCTGAGAAGAAAGGCGATAAAAAAGCGAAAAAGCCTTCGGCAAAAACGCTTAAAATTGCTGCCGCCACTAAAGCTAAACGTGCGGCGAAAAAGAAAGTCGCACAATAACAGCCATAGACTGTAAGTCGGGCAACCTTCGCGTTGCCCGGCGTTACGCATAAACTATTAACGAGTACATTCATGAGTGAAATGATTTACGGCATCCATGCGGTGCAGGCCCTGCTGGAACGTGCGCCTGAGCGCTTCCAGGACGTCTTTATTCTCAAAGGTCGTGAAGATAAACGCCTGCTGCCGCTGATCCACGCACTGGAAGCACAGGGTGTTGTCATTCAACTGGCTAACCGTCAGTTTCTGGATGAGAAAAGCGAGGGTGCGGTACATCAGGGGATTATTGCTCGCGTGAAGCCTGGCCGTCAGTATCAGGAAAACGATCTGCCGGATCTGATTGCTACGCTCGATCAGCCGTTCTTTTTGATCCTCGATGGCGTCACCGATCCGCATAACCTGGGCGCATGCCTGCGTAGCGCCGATGCCGCTGGCGTACATGCTGTAATCGTACCGAAGGATCGTTCCGCACAGTTGAATGCGACGGCGAAAAAAGTGGCCTGTGGTGCGGCAGAAAGCGTACCGCTGATCCGCGTGACCAACCTGGCGCGCACCATGCGTATGCTGCAGGAAGAGAATATCTGGATCGTCGGAACCGCAGGTGAAGCCGACCATACTCTCTATCAGAGCAAAATGACCGGTCGTCTGGCGCTGGTGATGGGCGCAGAGGGTGAAGGTATGCGCCGCCTGACCCGCGAACACTGTGACGAACTGATCAGCATCCCGATGGCAGGGAGCGTTTCGTCATTGAACGTTTCAGTTGCGACGGGCATCTGCCTGTTTGAAGCCGTCCGCCAGCGCGGCTAAACTTATTTTTCAGACAAAGTCACCCGGATTCGGGTGGCTTTTTTTTATTTTAAACGAGTATGATAAAGGGTAGGAAATGATATTCATTTCATTTATTTCTAATTGAATTATATATGGATAATATATGGCATGGACTCCGCAGTTGCTTGCTGAAGCAGTACAAACTCTTCCTGAATTAAATATAGATATTGAATATAACGAGCAATCATTAATTATCAAAATGAATGATTATGGTGATTTATCACTCGGTATTTTATTCACATCCCGCCAGATAATTATTGAAACAGTTATTTGTCCTGTCTGCAGTATTAATCAGAAAAATGAATTCAATATTTTCTTATTACGTAATCAGAAACTCCTTCCTCTGTCTTCCGTGGGGATTTCTCGCGTTCAGCAGGATGAATATTACGTCGCATTTGGAGCACTTTCGCTTAATTCATCACTTGATGATGTAGTGCTGGAGATGACTACGCTTGCGGAAAACGCGCTAGATCTGGCTGAAATCACTGAAGAATACACTCACGAATAACAAGGAACGCTATTTATGGGAATTTTAAAAAGCCTGTTTACCCTCGGTAAGTCCGTGCTTTCTCAGGCGGAAGAGTCAATTGAAGAAGCGCAGGGGGTCCGCATGCTGGAGCAGCATATCCGTGATGCGAAAGGTGAGCTGGATAAAGCCGGAAAATCACGAGTAGACCTGCTGGCGCGCGTGAGGCTGAGTAATGACAAGTTGAACGATCTGCGTGAGCGTAAATCCAGTCTGGAAACACGAGTGTTGGAAGCGCTGAGTAAAAACGCTAACCCGTCACTGATCAACGAAGTTGCTGAAGAAATTGCCCGCTTAGAGGATGTCATTGCTGCAGAAGAGCAAGTACTCGCTAACCTTGAATTGTCGCGGGATGGCGTTGAAAAAGCGGTGAGTGCAACCGCACAACGGATTGCACAGTTTGAACAGCAGCTTGAGGTGGTAAAGGCGACGGAAGCGATGCAGCGCGCCCAGCAGGCAGTGACCACCTCAACCGTAGGCGCGTCTTCGAGTGTGTCTACAGCCGCAGAGTCGCTCAAGCGTTTGCAAACGCGACAGGCAGAGCGTCAGGCCCGTCTGGATGCCGCTGCGCAGCTGGAAAAGGTTGCGGATGGGCGTGACCTGGATGAGAAGCTGGCCGAAGCCGGCATTGGGGCGAGCAATAAAAGTTCGGCTCAGGATGTACTGGCACGACTGCAGCGTCAGCAAGGCGAGTAATGCTGTTTACTTGGGTCATCAAAACGTGCCAACGGCATCTTTCAAGACTGACCTGGCCTGCATTATTCGGCCTGTTCGCTGGGCAGTACCTGTTTTGTTACCTGGTGCTGAGATTACTGGGTGAAGAAACGCTGGTGGGTCGTCTGAGCGATTTTATCTATTACTGCTCAGTCGTCGGCTCAACATTGGGTTTTGGCGACATCAGTCCGCAAACTGCGGCAGGCCGGATTTTTACGGCGATCTGGCAAATTCCTGTCAGCGTTGGTTTATTTGGCGCATTAATGGGAAAGGTTATCGGCCTGGTGCAAGGGATGTTAGCAAAAGGAATGATGGGGATGGGAGATTATCGGCATTTGCGAAACCATATGCTGGTGGTCGGCTGGCGAGGCCACCAGACGGAAAAAATGATATCGCTGCTGCTGTATGACACCCGGCGTGTTTTTGAGCGGGTGCTCCTGTGTGAATCCGATGACATACAGCATCCTTTGTCGGGAAATAACTGGGTCGATTTCATTCGTATACGTAATTTTAATGACCCGCAAGAGCATGCTCGTATGGGGTTATGCAATTGCCAGAGTGCGATCATATTTGCTCGTACAGATGAACTCACGTTCACCATCGCGCTTTCACTGGCGGATTCGATTCCTGAACAATGCCATGTGGTTGCTTATATGGAAGATGAGCGTTACGCAGGATTGCTGGAAGTTCATTGTCCACGTATTGAAATTGTGCGCAATCTCTCCGCTGAGCAGCTTTCTCGATCCATTCAGGATCCGGGGTCTTCGCAGTCGGTCGCATCCATCATGAATCCCATGCTGGGTGATACAGGGTTTGCCGTGCCAATACCTGAGGAGGTCGTTTCAATTCGTTATGGCGATCTCATGCGTTATATGAAGCTTCGCCACGATGCCACAGTTTTGGGTATTAGCAGCTGCAAAAATGGTCGGGGTATGGAATTAAATCCGGTCATTTCGACAGAGGTAAAGGGCGGTATGTGGCTGCATTTGATAGGTAACAGCCGCATTCTGGCGAAAGAGATTGCATGGATGGAGATAGAGGGAAAATGATCACGAGTTTTATCCGGCGTTTATTTGGTAAAGAGGCTGTTGTTGCGCCAGCCCGCGGGCCGTTAGGGTTACATCTGAATGCTGGTTTTACGCTTAACACGCTGGCATTTCGTCTGCTTGAAGAGTCACTATTGATCGAATTGCCTGGTGAGGAGTACACCGTTGCAGCCGCCAGCCACATTGATTTAGGCGGCGGAAGCCAGATTTTTCGCTACTACACGTCCGGAGAAGAGTTTCTGCAAATTAATACCACGGGCGGCTCAGACATTGATGATATCGACGATATCAAATTCTTTGTTTATGCGGAAAGTTACGGGATTTCGAAGAAAAAACACTGGCAGTCTGCCATTAGCCCTTCTGCAATAGGGACTCCGGCGCTTAGCTGGCAGGAAGAGCGCTGGCAACGCTTTTTTAACGAGGAAGAACCGGGGAACATTGAGCCGGTTTATATGCTGGAAAAAGTAGAAAATCATCAGCATGCCATATGGAATGTACATAATTTTACCATGGGCTATCAGCGACAGGTTACAGAGGATACATGGGAATACCTGCTGTTGAACGGTGAAGAGTCGTTTAATGAGCAGGGAGAGCCAGAGTGGGTATTCTCACGGGCGCTGGGTGTAGATATTCCATTAACATCACTTAATGTAATTGGTTAATTTCAGGGAAGGTTACACAATGCACATACTGGATTCATTACTGGCTTTTTGTGCCTATTTTTTTATTGGCGCGGCCATGGTGATCGTTTTTCTGTTTATATACTCAAAAATCACGCCGCACAACGAGTGGCAACTGATTAAAAATAATAATACGGCAGCGTCACTGGCCTTTAGCGGCACGTTGCTGGGCTAAGTTATTCCATTATCCAGCGCGGCAATTAACGCCGTCAGCATTCCGGATTATTTCGCCTGGGGCGGCATCGCGCTGGTGATACAACTCGTCATTTACGGCGGTGTGCGTTTATACATGCCGGCACTGAGTGAAAAAATTATTAACCATAATACTGCAGCGGGATTATTTATGGGAACTGCTGCCCTGGCGGGGGGCATTTTTAACGCCGCCTGCATGACATGGTAATGGACGATCATGGCAAGAAAACGTAAATCTGGAAACAAAAACAGGGTGCCAGGGCATTCTGCCATCACGCGAATTGGGCGCACGGCGAACCCCTATGCAAAAAAACGCAGCCGATACAGTGGAAAATACCTGACGCTGGCCATTATGGGCGGAGCGGCATTTTTTGTCCTCAAAGGATGTGCTGATGACGGCAATACCGATAATGATGGTGACGGTACTTTTTACTCTGCAGTGAGTGAATGCATTGACGATGGCAATAGCGCCACCGTTTGTGCCGATGGCTGGAACAATGCGAAAACAGAGTTCTACTCCAGTCTGCCAAAGCAAATGAACAAGCAGAGCTGTCAGACGCAGTTTGGCGACTGCTATCTCGATAGTACCGATCAAAGCTGGGTGCCGATATTCTCCGGTTTTTTACTCAGCCGCGTCATTCGCAAAAATCGCGACGAACAATATGTTTATAGCAGCGGCGGTTCTTCCTATGCTTCGCGCCCGGTCTGGCGTACGACTTCCGGGGATTACAGTTGGCGTTCCGGTAGTGGAAAACATGATACTGCAACCAGCCATAGTTATACGACGAAGAAAGTCTCGACGGTTTCACGCGGCGGCTACGGGCGTTCGTCCAGCGCGCGTGGGCACTGGGGAGGTTAACGATGCTGCGACATGATGTCCCTGTTCGCCAGGATTTGGACCGGATCGCCTACGATCACGGCTTTGATTTTCATATTATCGATAACGAGATTTACTGGGATGAGAGCCGGGCATACCGCTTTACGCTCCGGCAAGTGGAAGAGCAGATCGAAAAACCCACTGCGGAACTGCACCAGATGTGTCTGGATGTCGTCGAACGAGCAGTTAACGACGAACAGATTATGCAGCAACTGGCGATCCCGCCGCTGTACTGGGACGTTATTGCCGAAAGCTGGCGCAATCGCGATCCCTCCCTGTACGGCCGCATGGATTTTGTCTGGTGCGGAAATAACGCCCCGGTCAAGCTGCTGGAGTACAACGCGGATACGCCAACGTCGCTTTATGAGTCAGCGTATTTCCAGTGGCTATGGCTGGAAGATGCGCGTCGCAGCGGGGTGATCACACGCGACGCCGACCAGTACAACGCCATTCAGGAGCGGCTAATCTCCCGTTTTGCTGAGCTTTATAGCCCAGAGCCCTTCTATTTTTGCTGCTGCGAAGATACTGACGAAGATCGTACCACGGTGTTGTATTTACAGGATTGCGCGCAGCAGGCCGGGCAAGAATCACGGTTTATTTACGTGGAGGATCTGGGTCTTGGCGTTGGCGGCGTTCTCACTGACCTTGACGATAACGTCATTCGTCGCGCCTTTAAGCTCTATCCCCTGGAGTGGATGATGCGAGATGAGAATGGCCCCTTGCTGCGCCATCGCCGCGAACAGTGGGTTGAGCCGTTGTGGAAGAGTGTGCTCAGCAATAAAGGGTTAATGCCTTTGCTGTGGCATTTTTTTCCCAACCATCCCAACCTGCTGCCAGCCTGGTTTGACGGTGAAACGCCACAAATTGCGGCTGGTGAAAGCTATGTACGCAAACCGATATTTTCTCGAGAGGGGGGTAACGTCACCATTTTTAATGGTCAGCAGCAGATAGTGGAGCATGCTGAGGGGGATTATGCGGAAGAACCGATGATCTATCAGGCATTTCAGCCATTACCGCGCTTTGGCGACAGCTACACGTTGATTGGCAGTTGGATCGTGGATGATGAAGCCTGTGGTATGGGGATCCGCGAGGATAATACTTTGATCACTAAAGATACTTCTCGTTTTATTCCTCATTATATTGCGGGCTAACCGTACTTTTGTGATCTCCCTCCGTCGCGAATAATGTGGTTCTGACCATACTTAAAGCGACGGCAATTGACGGAGGGAGACACAATGCACTGGCAAACGCATACCGTTTTTAACCAACCTGTACCGCTCAATAACAGTAACTTATATTTGTCCGACGGCGCACTGTGCGAAGCGGTTATCCGCGAAGGCGCTGGCTGGGACAGCGATCTTCTCGCCAGTATTGGTCAGCAGCTAGGGACTGCCGAGTCGCTCGAACTGGGGCGTCTGGCCAATGCTTTTCCACCTGAACTGTTGCGCTACGACCCGCAGGGGCAGCGGCTGGATGATGTGCGTTTTCATCCTGCCTGGCATTTGCTGATGCAGGGATTATGCGCCAACCGCGTACATAATCTGGCCTGGGAAGAAGATGCGAGGCAGGGAACATTTGTTGCCCGGGCGGCCCGTTTCATGCTGCATGCGCAGGTGGAAGCTGGCACGTTGTGTCCGGTGACCATGACTTTTGCCGCCACGCCGCTGTTACTTCAAATGTTACCCGCCCCCTTTCACGACTGGCTTACGCCGCTGCTAAGCGACCGTTATGACTCGCATTTACTGCCAGGTGGGCAAAAGCGTGGGCTGCTTATCGGCATGGGCATGACTGAGAAACAGGGTGGTTCAGATGTGCTGAGCAATACCACTCAGGCAGAACGTCTTGCTGACGGCTCGTATCGGCTGGTGGGACATAAGTGGTTTTTCTCCGTGCCGCAAAGCGATGCCCATTTAGTGCTGGCCCAGGCTAAGGGGGGATTATCCTGCTTTTTTGTGCCGCGATTTTTACCTGACGGGCAGCGTAATGCTATCCGTCTTGAGAGATTGAAAGATAAGTTAGGCAACCGCTCCAACGCCAGCTGCGAGGTTGAATTCCACGATGCGATTGGCTGGCTATTGGGTGAAGAAGGGGAAGGTATACGCCATATCCTGAAAATGGGGGGGATGACGCGTTTTGACTGTGCGCTCGGTAGTCACGGTATGATGCGGCGTGCTTTTTCCGTCGCGATTTACCATGCGCACCAGCGGCAGGTCTTTGGCAAGCCATTGATTGAACAGCCGATGATGCGTCAAGTGTTAGGTCGGATGGCGCTCCAACTGGAAGGTCAAACGGCGTTACTGTTTCGACTGGCGCGGGCCTGGGACCGCCGTGCTGATGCTAAAGAAGCGCTGTGGGCCAGATTGTTCACACCAGCGGCGAAATTCTCCGTTTGCAAAAGCGGTATGCCATTTGTGGCAGAAGCGATGGAAGTGCTGGGTGGGATTGGCTATTGCGAGGAGAGCGAGCTGCCGCGTTTGTATCGTGAAATGCCGGTAAACAGTATCTGGGAAGGCTCTGGCAACATTATGTGCCTTGATGTATTGCGGGTACTGACCAAACAACCCGGCATGTACGATATGCTCAGCGAAGCCTTTGCGGAAGTCAAAGGGCAAGATCGACATTACGATCGAATGGTACGTCAGCTCCAGCAGCGTTTACGTAAACCCAGCGAGGAGATGGGAAGGGAGATTACACAGCAGCTTTTCCTGCTCGGTTGCGGGGCGCAGATGTTGCGTTATTCTTCTCCGCCAGTGGCGCAGGCCTGGTGCCAAATGATGCTTGATACGCGGGGGGGACTAAGATTGTCTGAGCAGGTGCTGAACGATTTGCTTCTGCGGGCAACGGGGGGATTACGGTAATAATATGCCTGATGGCGACGCTTTCGCGTCTTATCATGTCTACAGTTCACCGTAGGTCAGATAAGTTTACGCCATCCGGCAATGTGTTAAGCATAGAGTATGGCCTGTACGCGCCAGTTGTCGGGCTGCTGATCTTCGTACATTTGAATGATCCGATACCATGAGGCACCTTGTTCATCCGCTTTTAACGCGACAACACGTTCTACATCCTGCGGATTTCCTGCAATGTTACTGACAGATATCTGGCCAATTTCGTTCAGGCCAGTAACACAGTCAGCACTGGCGAATTCGGCAGACTGCGCCGTAGTACCTACCAGTCCGGCAGAAAGCAGCAGTGAGGATAAGGCAAGTGATTGTTTCATCGTCAGCTCCATTATTCGTACCCCTACACACGGCAGGGCATTCCATCGCGATAATAAACCTCAAGCTTCCTGCTGTTGGTTTATTGTGCACAGGTAAACGCATAGGGGCGCAAAGCAATGTAAAGCTGACTAAATTTCAACCCAATGTTATTTACGATACAAAATAGCCTGTGAATACCATTGGCCTGTCACGATAGTTTCATCCACTAATAAAACCACGTAGTAATCAGCTTTAGCCGCGGCGGCTTTGGCACGGATCTCTGCCAGCGCATCATCCGGAGAGCCTCTTACCAGCGCGCTAACCGTCCCTAATCGCTGTAACCCATTACTCTGGTCACGGCGGATCTCCTGCGGGTGGTCGGCAACGGGCGGTGCGGGTTGTGGCGTTCCCTGTAGCACGCTACAGGCGCTTAAAAACATAACCAACAACAAAGAGGCAAACCGACGCATAACTCTATCTCGTTTCCTGATAGCCATAGTGTAGTGCCTTATTAATTTCCCTTTAGGGGAATGTTCCCGAATTGTTATCTCTCACGCGATTTTCGAATGAAAATGTTGCGAAAGCGTAACCCAGTTCTCAACATTATGAATCATTGCCGAACACATTCGCTTGCGTTAAGTATTGCTGCATGGCATACCAGAAAGAAAGAGGCGACAAATGATCGAAATTGAAACACGACAGTTGGCGGGTATCCCTGTCCTGCACGCCGTTCCGGCTGGCAAACGCGAATGTTCACTCCCTTGTATTATCTTCTATCACGGGTTTACCTCTTCAAGCCTGGTTTACAGCTATTTTGCCGTTGCGCTGGCTCAGGCCGGGTTCCGCGTCGTCATGCCAGATGCGCCCGACCATGGCGCTCGCTTCAAAAGCGATGCCCAGGTGCGGATGCATCGCTTCTGGCATATTTTGCAGCAAAATATGCAGGAGTTTACGACGTTACGTGCGGCGCTGGTGGCGGAAAATTGGCTTTCAGATGAGCGGCTTGCCGTCGGTGGGGCGTCGATGGGGGGAATGACAGCATTGGGCATAATGGCGCGCCATCCTGAGGTTAAATGTGTAGCCAGCCTGATGGGTTCAGGCTATTTTACCCGGCTTGCGCAGACGCTGTTTCCCCCTTTACTGGTTCAGACCCCAGAGCAACAGGCGGAATTTGATGCCGTTATCGCCCCGCTTGCCGAATGGGATGTTACGCATCAGTTACCACGCCTCGCTGACAGGCCGTTGCTGCTGTGGCATGGACAGGATGATGATGTTGTACCGGCTGTTGAAACTTTCCGCTTACAGCAAGCGCTGATTCAGGCAGGTTTGGACAACAATCTGACCTGCCTGTGGGAAGCGGGCGTACGACATCGCATCACGCCAGAAGCGCTGGCTGCGACGGTGACGTTTTTCCGCCAGCACCTTTAAACGCGCATAATGCTCACGCCCTGAGCTTCGAGCTGTTGCAGGATCTCAGGGTTCGCATTTTTGCCGGTAATCAGCATATCGATTTGATCGGCGCGGCTGAACAGCATCCCCGCGCGTTCACCGACCTTACTGCTATCGACCAACACCACCAGTTTGCCCACCACGTTAAGCATCTTCTGCTCCGCCATCGCGGTGAGCATATCGGTTTTATACAGTCCATCTGCGGTCAACCCTTTGCCACTGGTGAACATCCAGTGCCCGGCATACAGGCTATTTTCACTGCCTTGCGGGCTAAGCGTGATGGATTGGCTTTTGTTATATTGCCCTCCCATGATGATCACGCTGTCATGCTCCTGGTCGATCAGATAGTTTGCCAGCGGCAGATAATTAGTGATGATCTGCACCGGCTTGCCGCACATTTCGCGACCCAGCAGAAAGGCGGTCGATCCGCAGTTGATCACCACGCTTTCACCCGCATTCACAAGCTGGGATGCCGCCTTGGCAATGCGAACTTTTTCATCGTGGTTCTGTGCCTGGTGCAGATTCATTGGCGTCCAGCGCGGTCGCTGCTGGGTAATAGCTTCTGCGCCGTTGCGGACTTTCTTGAGTTTGCCGCTTTCATCGAGTTTGTTGATATCCCGGCGTGCTGTGGCGGGTGAAATCCCCAGACGCTCAATCACGTTCTCAACGGTAACAAAGCCCAACTGCGCCAGCATATCCAGCAATATTTGATGTCTTTGTGCTTCAGTCATGAGCTATTCCGATACAAATTGATTTGAAAAGATGATATTTGAAATAGCCTGGAAATACTAAAGTAAATGGGAAAAAATGCCGGGATGGCCCGGCATTTTGTGTGGATCACAAGAACGATTTAAACGGTAAATCCGGTTCAATCGTGAAGCAGTCGTCAAAGCCGCGCGGATAGTGATATTCAAAGTTATCTTTGTCCAGCGGCCAGGTAAACTTGCCACCCACCTGCCAGATAAAAGGCTTAAAGCCATACTTCAGCCGATCCTTTTTCATCTCCCACAGTACGCGGATCTCCTGAGGATCGGCCTGGAAGTTTGACCAGATATCGTGATGGAAAGGGATCACCACTTTTGTATTCAGGGCCTCCGCCATACGCAGCATGTCGGAACTGGTCATTTTGTCCGTAATACCCCGTGGGTTCTCGCCGTAGGATCCGAGCGCGACGTCGATCTGGTGCTCATTGCCATGCTTTGCATAGTAGTTGGAGTAGTGTGAATCACCGCTGTGATAAAGCGTACCGCCCGGCGTTTTGAACAGATAGTTTACGGCACGGGCATCCATACCATCCGGCAGCACACCTGCCGCTTTTTGATCGGCAGGAAGCGTGATCAATGCCGTACGATCAAACGCATCAAGCGCGTGAATTTCAATATCTTTCACTTTCACCACATCGCCAGGTTTTACCACGATGCAGCGCTCTTTTGGTACACCCCAACCGATCCACAGATCCACACAAGTCTGCGGTCCAATAAACGGCACGTCGTCGGCACAGTTCTGCATGACGGCTGCCGCAACATTTACGTCGATGTGATCGTTATGATCGTGCGTGGCCAGCACCGCATCGATCTGACGAATGGCAAACGGATCAAGAACAAACGGTGTGGTGCGCAGGTTTGGCTGCAGTTTCTTCACGCCCGCCATGCGTTGCATCTGGTGACCGGTTTTCATCAGCGGGTTACCGTGACTCTGTTTACCCGTACCGCACCAGAAATCGACGCAGACGTTAGTTCCGCCTTCAGACTTTAGCCAAATTCCGGTACAGCCAAGCCACCACATAGCGAAAGTGCCAGGTGCGACCTGTTCCTGCTCGATCTCTTCATTGAGCCAGCTTCCCCACTCCGGGAATGTGCTCAGAATCCATGATTCACGCGTGATGCTTTTTACTTTACTCATCGCAATTACCTTCATGTTTGTTCAAGTTGAATCAAATGATGATTTGTTTTGATTGATACTGACATCATTTTCTCAAGAAGGCAATGCGCTGATTTTTGGTGTTGAATGGGAAAATGTGAACAAATTACAACGTGACAAGATGGTTTATATGAAATGTATTTTTGTATTTTATTGTTTTAAATGAATTTATTTTGACTTGTATGAATTTGAAGTAAATCCACTCTGCAAGTAAGAGAATTATTTGCGTACTTCATCACATTTAATCAAATTCAATCTTGTTGTGATTACTTTTGAAAATTAGAGTGAGGGCACAACATCCTGGGCATCTGTAATGAATGTTCAGCAACTTCGTCTACTGGAGATCGTTATGGAGATCCTCTACAACATCTTTACCGTCTTTTTTAATCAGGTCATGACCAATGCACCGTTGCTGTTGGGTATTGTGACCTGCCTCGGCTATATCCTGTTGCGTAAAAGTGTCAGCGTCATTATCAAAGGCACGATCAAAACGATTATCGGTTTTATGTTATTGCAGGCAGGGTCGGGCATTCTGACCAGCACGTTTAAACCGGTGGTGGCGAAGATGTCTGAGGTTTACGGTATCAATGGCGCGATCTCCGATACCTATGCCTCCATGATGGCAACCATCGAACGAATGGGTGATGCCTACAGTTGGGTAGGGTACGCCGTACTGTTAGCGCTGGCGCTGAACATTTGTTACGTACTGCTACGGCGTATTACCGGTATTCGAACCATCATGCTGACTGGGCACATCATGTTCCAGCAGGCGGGGCTGATTGCTGTCTCTTTCTACATCTTTGGTTACCCGATGTGGACCACCATCATCTGTACCGCGGTGCTGGTGTCGCTCTACTGGGGCATTACCTCCAATATGATGTACAAACCGACGCAGGAAGTAACTGACGGCTGCGGTTTTTCCATCGGTCACCAGCAGCAGTTCGCCTCATGGATTGCTTACAAAGTCGCGCCGTATCTGGGTAAGAAAGAGGAGAGCGTAGAAGATCTCAAGCTGCCAGGCTGGCTGAATATCTTCCATGACAACATCGTTTCCACCGCGATTGTGATGACCATCTTTTTCGGGGCGATCCTGCTTTCTTTCGGCATAGATGTGGTTCAGGCGATGGCGGGTAAAGCCCACTGGACGGTCTATATCCTGCAAACCGGTTTTTCGTTTGCTGTCGCTATCTTCATCATCACCCAGGGCGTACGTATGTTCGTTGCTGAACTTTCAGAAGCGTTCAACGGTATCTCTCAACGTCTGATCCCCGGGGCGGTGTTGGCTATCGACTGCGCAGCGATTTACAGCTTTGCCCCCAACGCGGTGGTCTGGGGCTTTATGTGGGGCACCATCGGCCAACTTATTGCAGTAGGTATTCTGGTTGCCTGCGGCTCTTCCATCCTGATTATCCCAGGCTTTATCCCGATGTTCTTCTCGAACGCCACTATCGGCGTATTTGCTAACCACTTTGGCGGCTGGCGCGCGGCGCTCAAGATTTGCTTGGTGATGGGGATGATCGAAATCTTCGGCTGCGTCTGGGCGGTTAAGCTCACCGGTATGAGCGCCTGGATGGGCATGGCGGACTGGTCAATTCTGGCACCGCCGATGATGCAAGGCTTTGCCTCCATCGGCATCGTGTTTATGGCCGTCATTATTCTGATTGCACTGGCTTATATGTTTTTCGCAGGACGCACGTTGCGCGCTGAGGAAGACGCAGAAAAACAACTGGCAGAACACTCTGCTTAATAAGGAGTTCCGATTATGACCGTACGTATTCTGGCTGTGTGTGGCAATGGGCAGGGCAGTTCCATGATCATGAAAATGAAAGTGGACCAGTTTTTAACCCAGTCAAATATTGACCATACGGTGAACAGCTGCGCCGTGGGTGAATACAAAAGTGAACTGAGCGGTGCGGATATCATCATCGCTTCTACGCATATCGCCGGTGAGATTACCGTTTCTGGCAATAAATATGTCGTTGGCGTACGCAACATGCTGTCTCCTGCCGATTTTGGACCAAAACTGCTGGAAGTGATCAAAGCGCATTTCCCGCAGGACGTGAAGTAAGGGGCGGCATATGAAATTACGTGACTCGCTGGCAGACAATAATTCCATCCTTTTGCAAGCCGAGGCCAGTACCTGGCAGGAAGCGGTAAAGCTTGGTGTGGATCTGTTGGTTAAGGCTGATGTGGTTGAACCACGCTACTACCAGGCCATCCTTGATGGCGTTGAGCAGTTTGGCCCGTACTTTGTGATTGCGCCAGGCCTGGCAATGCCGCACGGCCGTCCGGAGGAAGGGGTTAAGAAAACCGGTTTTGCGCTGGTGACGCTGAAAACGCCGCTGGTGTTTAACCACGAAGATAACGACCCGGTCGATATTCTGATAACGATGGCGGCAGTTGACGCCAACACGCATCAGGAAGTGGGCATCATGCAGATCGTGAATCTCTTTGATGACGAAGCCAATTTTGACCGTTTACGCGCCTGCCGCACCGCGCAGGAAGTGTTGGATTTAATTGATAACGCCACTGCGGCGGCTGTTTAAAAGGATACCAAAATGTCATTACCTATGTTGCAGGTTGCGCTGGATAACCAATCAATGTCTTCCGCGTATGAAACGACGCGTTTGATTGCCGAAGAGGTCGATATCATTGAGGTGGGCACTATTCTTTGCGTGGCAGAGGGCGTGCGCGCCGTACGCGATCTGAAGGCGCTTTACCCGCATAAAATTGTGCTGGCGGACGCCAAAATTGCCGATGCGGGAAAAATCCTCTCCCGCATGTGTTTCGAAGCCAACGCTGACTGGGTCACCGTCATCTGCTGTGCGGATATCAACACCACCAAGGGGGCACTGGAGGTGGCGAAAGAATTTAACGGTGATGTACAGATTGAACTGACGGGTTACTGGACCTGGGAGCAGGCGCAAGAGTGGCGTGACGCGGGCATTGGGCAAGTTGTGTATCACCGCAGCCGTGATGCGCAGGCAGCGGGTGTGGCATGGGGAGAGGCGGATATCAGCGCGATCAAACGCCTGTCCGAGATGGGCTTTAAAGTCACCGTCACCGGCGGTCTGGCGTTGGAAGATCTGCCGCTGTTCCAGGGAATTCCGATTCACGTATTTATTGCCGGTCGCAGCATTCGCGATGCCGCCTCTCCGGTGGAAGCGGCCCGTCAGTTCAAACGTTCTATCGCCCAGCTGTGGGGATAAGGAGCGACTATGTTGTCGAAACAGGTCCCGCTCGGTATTTATGAAAAAGCACTCCCCGGCGGGGAGTGCTGGCTGGAGCGTTTGCAGTTGGCGAAGGAACTGGGCTTTGACTTTGTCGAAATGTCGGTTGATGAAACCGACGCTCGCCTGGCGCGTCTTGACTGGAACCGCGAGCAGCGACTGGCGCTGGTGGCCGCTATCGCCGAGACAGGGATACGGGTACCGTCCATGTGCCTGAGCGCTCATCGTCGTTTCCCGCTTGGCAGTGAAGATGATGCGGTGCGCGAACAGGGGCTGGAGATCATGCGTAAAGCCATTCAGTTTGCGCAGGATATCGGTATTCGCGTTATTCAACTGGCGGGTTACGACGTCTATTACCAGCAGGCAAATAACGAAACGCGTCGTCGGTTTCGCGATGGGCTGAAAGAAAGCGTAGAGATGGCGAGCCGTGCACAGGTGACGCTGGCGATGGAAATCATGGATTATCCACTGATGAATTCGATCAGTAAGGCGCTGGGATACGCTCACTATCTCAACAATCCGTGGTTCCAGCTGTATCCCGATATCGGCAATTTGTCGGCGTGGGACAACGATGTGCAGATGGAGCTGCAGGCGGGAATGGGTCATATCGTTGCCGTACACGTGAAAGATACTAAACCCGGCGTATTCAAAAATGTGCCGTTTGGTGAAGGGGTTGTCGATTTTGAACGTTGTTTCGAAACGCTCAAACAGAGTGGCTATTGCGGACCGTATCTGATTGAGATGTGGAGTGAAACGTCGGACGACCCGGCTCGTGAAGTGGCGAAGGCGCGCGACTGGGTGAAAGCGCGTATGGCCAGCGCCGGTCTGGTGGAGGCGGTGTAATGCAAAAACTCAAACAGCAGGTTTTTGAGGCCAATATGGATCTGCCGCGCTACGGGCTGGTGACGTTTACCTGGGGTAATGTCAGCGCCATCGACCGCGAACGCGGGCTGGTGGTGATTAAGCCCAGCGGCGTCGACTACCAGACAATGACAGTGGACGACATGGTTGTTGTGGATCTGCACGGCAACGTGGTGGAAGGACGCTATCGTCCTTCTTCCGATACCGCCACCCATCTGGCGCTGTATCGTCGCTATTCCTCTCTTGGCGGCGTGGTGCATACCCACTCAACCCACGCGACGGCATGGGCGCAGGCAGGTCTGGCAATTCCTGCGCTAGGCACGACGCATGCGGACTACTTCTTTGGTGATATCCCCTGCACCCGGGCGTTAACTGAAGCGGAAGTTCAGGATGAGTATGAGCTGAATACCGGCAGGGTGATTGTTGAAACGCTGGGGGAGGTGGAACCTTTGCATACGCCAGGCGTAGTGGTGTACCAGCATGGCCCGTTTGCCTGGGGCAAAGACGCTCATGACGCGGTACATAACGCGGTGGTGATGGAAGAGGTGGCAAAAATGGCATGGATTGCGCGTGGCATTAATCCGGCTCTTAGCCCCATCGACAGTTATCTGATGAATAAACACTTCATGCGTAAGCACGGCCCAAACGCCTACTACGGGCAGAAGTAGGAAAAAACGTTCCGGAGCCAACTCTTCATGGGGATGAGATCGGTCTGGCT
Source organism: Citrobacter sp. Cpo032 (assembly GCF_030332975.1). Classification (NCBI taxonomy): domain Bacteria; kingdom Pseudomonadati; phylum Pseudomonadota; class Gammaproteobacteria; order Enterobacterales; family Enterobacteriaceae; genus Citrobacter; species Citrobacter sp. Cpo032. Next base: position 448,522 of record NZ_JAOWGU010000052.1, on the reverse strand, counting down.
TCGGGATTGTTTTGCAAAAAAAGCCCCCAGTGAAGGGGGCAAGTCAAACTGTGGCAATGTTCTCATTGGTTATTTCTGGTGTTAACGATAAATATCTGCACTGGCGTGCATATTTCCGTTACTACCAGGTTCCCTGGTGAGGATCACGTGGTAGTAGGTTGCGCCTTGCGCATCGGTCTCTTCATTCAGGGCCTGAGTGGCTTCACTTTCAGTGGCGAAGTTATGATTTATGTAAATGACGCCTAAGCTCTGCACATCATCCATGTTCCTGGCCTGATGGTTATCAATTTTGATGGCTGCCGTTGCATTTGCACTGAGCAAAAGCACAGCCAGAAGGGTCAAAACACGGGCTCGCATATGTACCTCCTCGACTGCGGTCTCTGGTTGCCTCTCTCCTGTGAGTGATTAACTTCTGATGTAATTTTAACCGCTACCAGCGCAGTCGATAGCGACCATTTCTGATGCAGTTGTTCAAAAAATTACCGCATAACCATCTTTTCTTTAATTAACAGTCTGCTGGTGTATACCGCTGCGGTGAAAAAATACCTGCCTTTCGCGCATAAGCTCTTACCAAATAGTCAATTTAATCGGGTGAGTACGCCGTTTATAGTGAGCCGGATAATTAATATAACTTTATGATAATAAGGCAAAAACTTATGGATGCTTCATTCATGGATTTCAGCTATTTCGTGGTTATGTTTATGGTCGCGCTGGTGGCTGGCTTTATTAACGTGGTGTCGGGTGGTGGTGGATTTCTCTCTATTGGCGCACTCTTAATTTCTGGTTTACCCCCGGCTAATGCGCTGGCAACCAATAAAATTCAGGCTCTGGGTAGTTCGCTGACCTCCGGAATTTACTTTTTACGCCGAGGACATATCAACGTGCAGGAGCACAAGTATGTGTTTTTATCTGCCTTTATCGGTTCTGCGCTGGGAACGACGCTTATCCAGTTCATTGAACCGGAACTGCTGAAGAAACTGCTCCCAATCCTGATTATCGCAGTCGCCATTTACTTTATTTTTGCGCCAAACCTTAGCGAACCGAAAAGAAAGCAGCAGGTATCCCTGTTTCTCTTCTCGTTGATCGGTGGGGGATGTATTGGTTTTTATGATGGCTTTCTCGGTGCTGGGGCAGGTTCCTTTTATACCCTCAGCTATATTCTGCTGTGGGGATACAGTATTGATAAAGCGCAAATCCACTCGAATTTTATTAACCTGGCGTCGAACATCGCCTCAATTTTGTTCTTCATTTTCGGCGGTAAAATGATCTGGTCGCTGGGTTTGGTGATGTTTGCAGGGCAATCCCTTGGCGCACGTCTTGGTGCGACAGTCGTACTGACGCGCGGTAAGAAAGTCATCCGACCCATGATTGTCATTGTCTCCATTTGTATCAGCATCAAAATGCTGCTGGATATGTATTAATGGCAACATGATAAATAATCGTACAAGCACCTTGAGTTTACCTGCTGACCCCAGTATTATGACGCGTCATTTTTCAGCCGACCTTTAACACGTTCCTTGCCTCCATGGGCCTCGGCTGACCCAGACAGGAGGCTGAATAATCCGTAAGGAGCAATTCGATGCGTCATTACGAAATCGTTTTTATGGTCCATCCTGACCAGAGCGAACAGGTTCCGGGTATGATCGAACGCTACACTGCTGCCATCACTGGTGCAGAAGGCACGATCCACCGTCTGGAAGACTGGGGCCGCCGTCAGCTGGCTTACCCGATCAACAAACTGCACAAAGCTCACTACGTTCTGATGAACGTTGAAGCGCCGCAGGAAGTGATCGATGAGCTGGAAACTACCTTCCGCTTCAACGATGCCGTTATCCGCAGCATGGTTATGCGTACTAAACACGCTGTTACCGAAGCATCTCCGATGGTTAAAGCGAAAGACGAGCGTCGTGAACGTCGCGATGATTTCGCTAACGAAACCGCAGATGATGCTGAAGCTGGGGATTCTGAAGAGTAATTTCTGATGACCAACCGTCTGGCGTTGTCCGGCACTGTGTGCAGGGCCCCCCTTCGAAAGGTCAGTCCATCAGGAATTCCTCATTGCCAGTTCGTGCTTGAGCATCGTTCTGTGCAGGAGGAAGCCGGGTTTCACCGGCAGGCGTGGTGCCAAATGCCCGTTATTATTAGCGGACACGAAAACCAGGCCATTACTCACAGTATAACGGTCGGTAGCGCAGTGACCGTTCAGGGGTTCATCTCTTGCCACAAGGCAAAGAACGGCCTGAGCAAAATGGTTCTGCATGCCGAGCAGATTGAATTGATAGATTCTGGAGACTAGCCATATGGCACGTTATTTCCGTCGTCGCAAGTTCTGCCGTTTCACCGCGGAAGGCGTTCAAGAGATCGACTATAAAGATATCGCTACGCTGAAAAACTACATCACCGAAAGCGGTAAGATTGTCCCAAGCCGTATCACCGGTACCCGTGCAAAATACCAGCGTCAGCTGGCTCGCGCTATCAAACGCGCTCGCTACCTGTCCCTGCTGCCGTACACTGATCGTCATCAGTAATCGGTCACGGTCCATTAATACGACTTTGAGAGGATAAGGTAATGCAAGTTATTCTGCTTGATAAAGTAGCAAACCTGGGTAGCCTGGGTGATCAGGTTAACGTTAAAGCGGGCTATGCTCGTAACTTCCTGGTACCACAGGGTAAAGCTGTTCCTGCTACCAAGAAAAACGTTGAATTTTTCGAAGCGCGTCGCGCTGAGCTGGAAGCTAAACTGGCTGACGTTCTGTCCGCTGCTGAAGCTCGTGCTGAGAAAATCAACGCACTGGAAACCGTAACCATCGCGTCTAAAGCTGGCGACGAAGGTAAACTGTTCGGTTCCATCGGTACTCGCGACATCGCTGACGCTGTAACTGCAGCTGGCGTTGAAGTAGCTAAGAGCGAAGTTCGTCTGCCGAACGGCGTTCTGCGTACCACTGGCGAGCACGAAGTGAGCTTCCAGGTTCACAGCGAAGTGTTTGCTAAGCTGACTGTAAACGTAGTTGCAGAATAAGTTTTTATTCTGATGACCGCGTAAAAGCGCCGGCCCTGTGCCGGCGTTTTGCTTTTCTGTTCCCCCGCTTTTCTCTCTGGCTATTCTTTATCCTTTTCGGGATAATCACAAAAATAAAACATTATTTCAAAGTGGTGATGGAATGGAACCAACGCACCAACCTCTGTTTGCGCGTAAAAATATTGTCTACCTGAGCGCGGCGTTCTGCTGCCTGCTGTGGGGGAGCGCCTATCCGGCGATCAAAAGCGGATATGAGATCTTCCAGATTGCCACGGATGACATTCCCTCAAAGATTGTCTTTGCCGGATATCGCTTTCTGTTTGCGGGATTATTGCTGCTACTGCTGGCGGTAGCGCAGCGTAAACCGATTGGCCGGTTAAGCCCGCGTCAGTACGGCCAACTCACGCTGTTGGGGCTAACGCAAACCTCGCTGCAATACATCTTCTTCTACATTGGCCTGGCGTTCACGACGGGAGTGAAAGGGTCCATCATGAATGCGACCGGGACCTTCTTCAGCGTGCTGCTGGCCCATTTTATCTACCATAACGACAAACTGAGCTACAACAAAGCGCTGGGCTGTATTCTGGGCTTTACCGGCGTAATGGTGGTGAACTTTAGCAGCGGAATGGATTTTAGCTTCAGCCTGTTAGGCGACGGCTCAGTAGTGATGGCAGCCTTTATTCTCTCTGCTGCCACGCTATATGGAAAACGTATTTCTCAGACGGTGGACCCGACGGTAATGACAGGGTACCAGTTGGGCGGTGGCGGCCTGGCGTTGGTTATCGGCGGCTACGCTTTTGGCGGCACGCTAACCGTACACGGTGCGTCTTCGGTGGCGATTCTCGGCTACCTGACGTTACTCTCTTCGGTCGCTTTCGCCTTGTGGAGTATTCTGCTCAAGCATAATCGCGTGGGGATGATTGCGCCGTTTAACTTCCTGATCCCAGTTTCGGGAGCAGTGCTGTCGGCAATATTCCTCGGTGAAAATATTCTCGAATGGAAATATGCGGTAGCGCTGGTGCTGGTGTGTTCAGGGATCTGGTGGGTGAACAAGGTGAAACGCTGACGTTTCACCTTGATGCCTGATGGCGCTATCGCTTATCAGGCCTGGAATCGCGGGGTCACAGCGCTTAACGGGCGCGAATAAAACTGCCGTTAGGCTGGCGGGTAAACAGGACCTGCTGGCCATTTCCGGTATCAATGGTTAATCCTGTCACTACGCCATTGGCATTCTGCCTGATCTGCACCATCTGTCCGTCTTTCAGATTGCTCAGCGGTTTTCCGGCGCCTTCAACCTGTGCCATCGCATACACATCGGTTGGCGGGAGGTTATGGTCACGGAATACCTGCGCCAGCGTTTTACCTGAGTCTACGCGGTAGGAGCGCCACTGCTGGTCAATTCCGCTATCCTGTTGGAAAGGTTGTGTCTGCGGCTGAGATTGCTGGACCTGAGGCTGCGCATCAGGTTCGCCTTCCTGGATTGGCTCTGGCGCAACCGGAGCGACCTGGCCGGGATCATTTTGCGGCGGGACAAGCTGTGCCTGCAACTGAGCCTCGGTCGGTGGCTGCGATTGTGACTGTAAATCCAGCTGGGCAGTACGCGTCACCACAGGGGTATCGCTGGTGTCACTGGAAGGGAGCAGGAAACCTATCACCAACACAATAGCAGCAATAATAATGCCGCGGCGGTGCATAGGCGGTAGCGGGTCCATAATGCGAAAATTGTCCGGTGCATGCCAGATTTTCGCCAGGGTTGGTTTTAATTCAAAGCGCCCGGGCATGGCTTTCCTCCTGCTCCGCGTCTCGTTCCTCGATCATAGAGTATAGATGGCTAACGCTATGATGTTCGTCATATTACCCGCTTTCGTGACGTCAACGCGGGATATTCCTATTGTTTATGTTTCCTCGCGATTTGTCATCTGTTCCCGAGACAAAGTTTTACCGGATGCGGCATGGCTGATATGCTGCCCGCTACTTTACATCCGATGAAAGGAAATATGATGGCTAACCCGACTTTTGACTCTATCGAAGCGCAAGCAAGCTACGGCATTGGTTTGCAGGTAGGACAACAGCTGAGCGAATCCGGACTGGAAGGACTGTTGCCTGAAGCGCTGGTAGCGGGTATCGCTGACGCGCTGGAAGGTAAGCACCCGGCAGTGCCGGTTGATGTTGTGCATCGCGCACTGCGTGAAATCCACGAACGTGCTGATGCAGTTCGTCGCGAGCGTTTCCAGGCTATGGCGGCTGATGGCGTCAAATATCTGGAAGAAAACCGTGAGAAAGACGGTGTGAACAGCACTGAATCCGGTTTGCAGTTCCGTGTTCTGACCCAGGGTGAAGGTGCTATTCCGGCACGTACTGACCGCGTTCGCGTGCACTACACCGGTAAGCTGATCGACGGTACCGTGTTTGACAGCTCTGTCGCACGTGGCGAACCGGCTGAATTCCCGGTTAACGGCGTAATTCCAGGCTGGATTGAAGCGCTGACCCTGATGCCGGTAGGTTCCAAATGGGAACTGACTATTCCTCAGGAACTGGCTTACGGCGAGCGCGGCGCTGGCGCGTCCATTCCTCCGTTCAGCACGCTGGTGTTCGAAGTTGAGCTGCTTGAGATCCTGTAAGCAGTGACTTCTGTTCCCCCCGAGGCCGGGGGGAGCAAAAAAATAGCGTGAAAAGCTATAGTTACGTCGTTGTCGATATTTTATCTTGCAAATGCCCCATCAGCGTGTATTTTTGTGAGCTGATTCGCGCTATCAGAGTGATATGACACTCACTTTAAACATTAAATTAACATTATATCTAAATCTTAGTATTCATCCCGCCAATTCTTACCTAATATCGATGAGTCCTGATAACAGGATCGTCGTATCATAGACACACTAAAGGCCGTAGAGCCTGAACAACACAGACAGGTACAGGAAGAAAAAACATGGTAGATCAGGTAAAAGTCGACACCGCTGAAGAGGCGTCGTCTGAACAGTCGCTACGGCGCAATCTCACAAACCGTCATATTCAACTTATTGCTATTGGTGGCGCTATCGGTACTGGCCTGTTTATGGGCTCCGGTAAAACCATCAGTCTCGCCGGACCGTCGATCATCTTTGTGTATATGATCATCGGTTTTATGCTGTTTTTCGTGATGCGTGCAATGGGTGAATTGCTGCTCTCGAATCTGGAGTACAAATCGTTTAGTGATTTTGCCTCTGACCTGCTCGGGCCATGGGCCGGGTATTTTACCGGTTGGACCTACTGGTTTTGCTGGGTCGTTACCGGGATGGCAGACGTTGTCGCCATTACCGCGTATGCGCAATTCTGGTTCCCCGAACTCTCAGACTGGGTCGCCTCGCTGGCGGTGATCGTGCTACTGCTGAGCCTTAACCTCGCCACCGTAAAAATGTTCGGTGAGATGGAGTTTTGGTTCGCGATGATCAAAATCGTTGCCATTATCGGCCTGATTGTCGTCGGTCTGGTGATGGTGCTGACGCACTTCCAGTCGCCAACCGGCGTTCAGGCATCGTTCACGCACTTGTGGAATGACGGTGGCTGGTTCCCGAAAGGTCTGAGCGGCTTCTTTGCCGGCTTCCAGATAGCGGTGTTCGCATTTGTGGGTATTGAGCTGGTGGGTACGACCGCAGCGGAAACCAAGGACCCGGAGAAATCTCTGCCGCGCGCCATTAACTCGATTCCAATCCGTATCATCATGTTCTACGTGTTCGCGCTGATCGTGATTATGTCCGTTACGCCGTGGAGCTCGGTAGTGCCAACCAAGAGCCCATTCGTTGAACTGTTTGTGCTGGTTGGTCTGCCTGCTGCGGCGAGCCTGATCAACTTTGTTGTACTGACTTCAGCTGCCTCTTCTGCAAACAGCGGCGTGTTCTCTACCAGCCGTATGCTGTTCGGCCTGGCGCAGGAAGGCGTTGCGCCTAAAGCGTTTGCCAAACTCTCAAAACGCGCAGTTCCGGCGAAGGGTTTAACCTTCTCCTGTATCTGTCTGCTGGGCGGCGTGGTGATGCTGTACGTGAATCCGAGCGTGATTGGCGCCTTCACCATGATCACCACTGTATCGGCGATTCTGTTCATGTTCGTCTGGACCATCATTCTTTGCTCGTACCTGGTGTACCGCAAGCAACGTCCTCACCTGCATGAAAAATCAATCTACAAGATGCCGTTAGGCAAGCTGATGTGCTGGGTATGTATGGCGTTTTTCGTCTTCGTACTGGTACTGCTGACGCTGGAAGAAGATACCCGCCAGGCGCTGATCGTCACGCCGTTGTGGTTCATCGCGCTGGGTCTGGGCTGGTTGTTTATCGGTAAGAAACGTATGGCAGGCGTGCGTTAATCGCTAAGACGTGAGATGTAGGCCGGATAAGGCGTTTACGCCGCATCCGGCAATATGCTGGCGGGATTGCCTGATGCGGCTTCGCCTTATCAGGCCTACGTTCGAGGTCGTTGTAGGCCCGGTAAGCGCTAGCGCCACCGGGCTTTTTTATTCACCTGCGAGGGCACGCGGGAACAACACATTGTTTTCCAGGCTGATGTGTTCCATCAGGTCGTCGATCATCTCGTTAATGCCGTTATACATGGCTTTCCAGGTGGTGCAGGCCTCTGGTGGCGGCGTTACGTTATGGGTGATGTGTTTGATCACTTCCACCAGTTCACCCGCATCGTCATGTTCGCTTTCCATCACGCTGATTGGCCCCATCGCCTGGCTACCCATGCCCTGTTTGATCATCGGGAACAGGATCTGTTCTTCTTTCATCATGTGGCTGGACAGCTCTTCATGCAGCATGGTCAGGTTTTTCGCCAGACCGCGCGGTACGTTCGGTTTGTCTGCGTGAACGCGTTCAACTTTAGTGGCCTGCAGGATCAGCTCCGGCAACTGTTCGCGGTGTCTGTCGTGAAAACGCACGATGATATGGTCGATGATTTCAGCCAGAGCCACGGTACGCCAGTCTTTCTCCAGTGGCTGTTCAGCCAGCTGCGCGAGCTGCGCCTCAATAACGTCTAAATCCAGCTCTTTACGCGCGGCAGCGCGTGCCAGCGTTTGCTTACCACCGCAGCAGTAATCCATATCGTATTTACGAAACAGGGCCGAAGCGCGAGGAATAGAGAGCGCCAGTTCACCTAAAGGTTGATCGCGATAAGACATTGCCGTTACCTCATTCTCAATAATATAAGGTGCATTTTAAATGCAACTTATTGCGAAGGATATAACCCTTTCGGGGTGGGGTATTTTGTGATGGACGTCACGAAAATTTCTTATCTCGTTAAGATGCTGAATCTTATTGGAAAGGAGAGGTACGGAGAAAAAAGCCGCACGACAGGATTAAATAAGCGCACGCCGCTGCCGATAGTTAGACCTCAGACAATACCTGCATAATAAAAGGCTACAGATGTTCAAACGAATCAAAGTGATAACCTTACTTATCACCGTGCTACTCGCGCTGGGCGCAATGCAGCTCATCTCCGCGGGCGTCTTTATTGGTGCACTCAATAACGATAAACAGAACTTTAACGTGTCTCAACTTTCCAGCCAGAACGTGGCCGAGTTTACCGATGCGTGGATTAGCCTGAACCAGGCTCGCGTCACGCTCAACCGGGGCATGCTGCGTTTACAGGGAACGATGGCCAGCGATATTAACGGCGGTCAGCTGCAGGAGCTGGTGAACACGGCAAATCGCCTGTTGGCCGAATCGAAAGAGCATTACGATAAATACTACGCTCTGCCGGAAACGCCGGGGCTGGATGAGCATCTGGCCGATCGACTGGAAGAGCAGTACGGCATCTATTCTGCGACGCTGGCAAAAATGAACGCGCTGCTGGCTGAAGGAAAGCTGGAAGAGATGTTTAAGCAGAATGCCGAGCAAAAGCAAACGGCCATGCAGGAAGTTTATCGGCAATGGCGTAGCGCGCAAACGGCGCTGGCCACTGCCGGAGTGCAGGACAATGAGAGTGATTATCAGAAGATAATCTGGCTGCTGTCCGCGGTGATGCTGATTGTCGTCACCGTGATTATCGCCAGTTGGCTGGCGATGCAGCGAGTGCTGCTCAAGCCGCTCCACGAGGTGATGGGACATATTCGCCACATTGCCGCAGGCGATTTGACGCACCCCATCAGCGCCGACGGCAGTAATGAAATGGCGCTGCTGGCAAGCAACGTCCGTGACATGCAGCAGGCGCTGGCGAATACGGTCAGCGTGGTGCGTGACGGGGCTGATACCATCTATACCGGCGCGGGTGAAATCGCCGCAGGCAGTAACGATCTCTCTTCACGTACCGAGCAGCAGGCTGCCTCTCTGGAAGAGACCGCAGCCAGCATGGAACAACTTACCGCAACCGTGAGACAGAACGCAGATAACGCGCGTCAGGCGACAAGTCTGGCAAAAAATGCTTCACAGACGGCGCAAAAAGGCGGAACCGTTGTCGATGGCGTGGTGCGTACGATGGATGAAATCGCCACCAGTTCCAGCAAAATCGCGCAAATTACCAATGTTATCGACAGTATTGCCTTCCAGACCAATATCCTTGCGCTAAACGCGGCGGTGGAAGCGGCGCGTGCGGGCGAGCAGGGGCGCGGGTTTGCCGTGGTCGCCGGCGAGGTTCGTACGCTGGCGCAGCGTAGCGCTCAGGCGGCGAAGGAGATCAAAGCGCTGATTGATGACTCAGGGAATCGGGTCAATGCCGGTACGGCGCTGGTGCATGAAGCGGGAGAAACGATGGCGGAAATAGTTAGCGCCGTGACCCGCGTGACCGACATCATGGGGGAGATTGCCTCAGCTTCTGATGAACAAAGTCGGGGTATCGATCAGGTAGGCCTGGCGGTTGCCGAAATGGATCGCGTCACGCAGCAAAACGCCTCGCTGGTAGAAGAGTCCGCTTCCGCCGCTGCCGCGCTTGAAGAGCAGGCCGCGCGGTTGAACCAGACGGTAGCGGTGTTTAAAGTGTCGCGCCGGATGGCGGCGTAAACACCTGATCCGGCCTACATGAGATCGTACAGTCCTTGTAGGCCGGATAAGCAGCGCCATCCGGCATATTATGATTGTGAAACCACCACGACGCTCGGTTTCTGCGGCTTGGCTCTGACGGCTATCACCACCCCAACCATCAGCAGTGCTATTCCGCTTACCGTCAGCAGAGGTGGAAATTCCTCGCGCAGAATAAAGGTGTACAACAGGCCAGCCAGCGTTTCGAAGACAATCAGCGGGCCGAGGATCACCGTCGGTAATTTTTGGCTGGCGACGTTCCAGCACAGTGCGCCAACCCACGAACACAATACCGCAATGGCTATCATCAGGCCGATAAACACACCCGGACGCGGACCGAAGGGCAGAGCGAAGTCCGGCGTTTGCCCGTTCAGCCACAGGCAGGCGGCAATATAACCGAGCAGAGAAACGGGCAACGTTACCAAAGCCTGGGCCGTCGCCCACATCATCGGGTGCTTATCCGGATTCTCGCGCAGCCAGCGGGCATTACGCAGCGCATACCATGCCCAACACACCACCGAGACAAGCGCCAGCGCGATGCCGGAACCATAACGCCAGCCACTAAAGTCTGGTAACCCCTGATTCAGCTCCGAGATATTCACGCACAGCAGTCCTATACCAATCAATACCAGCGCAGGCGACAGACGCCACCATGATAATTTGCCGTCACGCTGGCTGTAGAGTAGGTTAGCGAAGACTGGGATCACCACCGGTAATGTACCAATAATCATTGTGGAGACCGGTGCGCCGGTGCGCTGGATGGCGCTTGCCAGGCAAACGTAATAAATCAGATTCCCCATCATTGTTAGCGTCAGCGCAGTTACCCAGTCTTTCCGCACGAGTTGACGCAGGCGCGCACGTCCCAGCCAGGCAATCGGCAATGCGATCAGCCCCAGCGCCAGATAACGCCCCATCGACTGCAATACCGCCGGGTATTCCGGTACGATCAGCGGTCCAACAAAAATTAATCCCCACATCAGCCCGGCCAACAGGGCATACAACACACCGCTAATCATTTTGGACATCCACATCGTTTAACAATAAGTCGAGTGTAGGCAGGAAAAATGCCGCCGTATTGTATGAGATTGCTGATCAACGCCGGACGACTTGTTTCTGATAACGTACCGGCGTAATGCCGTAGCGATGGGTAAACGCGCGGGTGAGATGCGACTGGTCGGTGAGGCCGGTTGCGGCGGCGACCTCTGCGGCGGGCATACCGTAAGTGAGAAAACCTTTGGCTCGCCACAGCCGGATCGCCATCAGCATCTGGTGCGGCGTGACGTGGAAATGAGACTTAAATTGGCGCTGAAAATGCCAGGGACTCAGCGATGCAACCCGCGCCAGCTCGTCGAGCGTGACCGGATGCATATAATTATCATGCAGATACTCGCGTACCCGTTCAAAGCGATGCGCCCCCTCCGGCAATACCGGCGCATGGCGGGCCAGCGGCTGGAACGTGTCGATCAGATCGAGTAGGAGTCCTTTTTGCGCCAGCGGATCCTCCGTGTTCCACAGGCCGTGGATCAGCGAGCAGATCTGGCGCGAGCGCAGCGGATCGTGACGCGTTACGTCATGAAACCACCAGTGGCGGATCCCGGTGACCTCTTCCAGAAGGTCGGGTTCAAGGTAAATCATCCGATAGCGCCAGCCGTCGGCGGTTTCGGCTTCGCCGGTATGCAGCTCATCGGGATTCATGGTGACGACGGAATGGGCGGGGGCAACATACTGCGTGCCGCGATAACGAAAACGTTCGGCTCCGGCTTCTATCGCGCCAATGCCAAACGCTTCATGGGTGTGCGGCTCGAAAGCGTAACGCGAGATGTGTGCATGATACAGCTCAACGCCCGGCACCTGCGCCAGATGGCGAAAGCGGGCGCTGTCTTTCTCATCAATAAACTGCTCAGGTACACCTTGCACGTTTTCTCTCCCCACGCATCATCCTGTCATTATCAGAGAGGATGCGCGGGGATGCCACCACAATTAACTAATTTTTAACACTTACACGATGCCTTTGACGCTGTCAGCCAACGAGGTTGTCGGGCGACCAATCAGTTTGCTCAGCGTATGGCTGTCGTCGAACAGACCACCTTTGGAGGCGCCAGTGTCTGAGTCAGCCAGCATGTCCGCCAGCCCGGCAGGCAGGCCTACACCTTTTAGCGCGGCGGCAAAATCTGCTTCGCTCAGGTTCTGATACACCACTTTTTTACCACTCTGTTTTGCCAGCTCGGCAGCCAACTGGCTCAGGGTCCAGCCTGCGTCGCCCGCCAGCTCATAGGTTTTACCGGAATGACCGTCTTCACTGATGACGCGCGCGGCGGCAGCGGCATAGTCGGCGCGGGTCGCTGAGGCAATTTTGCCTTCACCTGCAGCCCCGATAAACACGCCATGTTCCAGTGCAGCCGGTGCGCTGGCGAGATAGTTTTCGGTGTACCAGCCGTTACGCAGCAGCGCGTAGGCGATACCGGATTCAGCCAGCATCTTCTCGGTTGCCACATGCTCATCAGCCAGCCCCAGCGGGGAGGTGTCGGCGTGCAGTAGACTGGTGTAGGCGATGAATTTCACGTGCGCGGCTTTCGCTGCGTTAACCACGTTGCGATGCTGCGGGGCGCGTTGTCCCACTTCGCTGGAGGAGATCAGCAGTAGCTTGTCGATACCCTGTAAGGCAGCCGTCAAGGCGGCTTCATCGCTGTAATCCGCCTGACGAACGGTAATGCCCTGCTGGCTAAGCGCCGTCGCTTTAGCGGGATTACGCACAATTGCCACAATCTGGCTGGCAGGAACGGTTTTCAGCAGAGATTCAATAACGTGTTGGCCCAGTTGGCCGGTGGCGCCGGTAATTGCGATCATGGGGTGACTCCTTGGTATTGGTCTTGTGTTTAATCACGCTAACACCTAAACTTACTTTTAGTAAGTACGCACAAAAAGGTTAGTATGAAAATGACAGCTTCGACGCTCTCCCAGCAGTTACGCGATGGCAACTTGTTTGCCGAACAGTGTCCCTCCCGTGAGGTGTTAAAACACGTCACCAGCCGCTGGGGCGTGTTGATTCTGGTGGCGCTGCGCGACGGTACGCACCGTTTCAGTGATTTGCGCCGTAAGATGGGCGGGGTCAGTGAAAAGATGCTGGCGCAATCCCTGCAAGCGTTAGAACATGACGGGTTTATCAATCGGGTGTCGTATCCGGTGGTACCGCCGCACGTGGAGTATAGCCTGACGCCGTTGGGTGAGCAGGTGAGCGATAAAGTCGCCGCGCTGGCGGACTGGATAGAACTGAATTTGCCGCAGGTTTTAGCGCAGCGGGACGAACGGGCTGCGTAGTTTTGTAGGCCGGATAAGACGCTATTGCGCCGCATCCGGCACGAAAATTACTTACTTAAATCCAGCTGATAAATAGCGAAACCGATGTCATCGGTCGCGACTTTCTTCAGCGGATACTGGCCTTTCTCTTTAATAAATGCCGCGGCTTTATCAGACGGTGATGTTTCAAAGCGAATATCCAGTGGTGTGTCGCTATGAATTGGCGCCAGACGCCAGTTGTTATCTGCCGCCGGGTGAATTTCACCGCCACGCTTCGTCTCAGCACCAATCCATGCGGCCAGCACCGAGCGGTTTTCATCTGGTGACGCAAACGCGATGTGGCTGTCGCCGGTTCCGGCAAACTTACCGCCGTAGGCGCGGTAGTTGTTGGTCGCGACGAGGAAGGTGGCATTCGGATCGATTGGTTTGCCGTTAAAGGTCAGATTTTTAATACGTTCCGCTTTCGGGTTAATGGTCTGACATTCACCGTCGTAGCGGGCGGGTTGTGAAACATCAATCTGATAATTCACGCCGTCAATCACGTCGAAATTATAGGTACGGAAGCCATCCCAGTTAATCAACGACTGTGGTTTGCTGCTGTGGATATCAATCTGATTGAACTGCCCGGCGGAACATTCCAGCCACTCTTTCACCTCTTTACCGCTGGCTTTCACCACCACCAGAGTGTTGGGATAGAGATACAAATCAGCGGCGTTACGGAAGGTTAACTGACCTTTTTCGACTTCTACGAAGCTTGCCGGATCGTTCTTGCGTCCACCGACCTTAAACGGCGCGGCGGCGGAAAGTACCGGCAGTTTTGCCAGATCCGGATCGCCCTGAATAAAGTGTTCCACATAGGCTTTCTGCGCGTTGTTCACCACCTGTACGGTCGGGTCATCCTGTACCAGCGCCAGATAGCTGTACATGTTGTCGGCGGATTTACCGATCGGTTTGCTGACAAACTCACGCGTGGCGTCGTGATCGGCTTTCAGGATCTCAACGATTTTTTTGTCTTCTGCTGCCAGTGATTTTTTGGCTGCGGCGTCATAGATCGGGCGCGCCTCGGCTTTCGCCTGAGTGACCTGCCATTTACCGCTGTCGTTATTCAACACTAAATCCACCACGCCCAGGTGATCGCCCCACATACCCGGCATCACCGCAGGAACCCCATTCAGCGTACCTTTTGTGATATCTGCGCCTTTAATATTGGCAAAGTCTTTACCCGGGAAGACGGCGTGAGCGTGACCAAACATAATGGCATCCACGCCCGGTACTTCGCTGAGGTAATAAACGGAGTTTTCCGCCATCGTTTGATATGGGTCGGCAGAAAGCCCGGAGTGAGCAACCACCACCACAACATCGGCGCCTTTTTCTCTCATTTCCGGAACGTATTTGCGTGCAGTTTCCGTAATGTCGTTCACCGTGACTTTGCCGCTGAGGTTGGCTTTATCCCAGGTCATAATCTGCGGTGGAACAAAGCCGATATAGCCAATCTTCAGCGTCTGCTTGTTCCCTTCCTTGTCGACCACTTCAGTTTCTTTGATCAAGTAAGGCGTAAACAGCGGCTTTTTGGTCTTCACGTCGATGATATTGGCGTTAACGTAAGGGAACTTCGCTCCGGCTAGCGCGTTGTGCAGATACTCCAGACCGTAGTTGAATTCATGGTTGCCGAGGTTACCCACCGCGTAATCCAGGGTATTCAGCGCCTTATATACCGGGTGAGCTTCGCCCGCTTTCAGCCCCTTGGCCGCCATGTAATCCCCGAGCGGGCTGCCCTGAATCAGATCGCCATTATCAACCAGCACGCTGTTTTTGACTTCACCACGCGCAGCGTTGATCAGACTTGCCGTACGTACCAGACCGAATTTTTCACTCGGTGTATCTTTGTAATAATCGAAATCCATCATATTGCTATGCAAATCAGTGGTTTCCATTATACGCAGATCGACGGTCGCGGCATTGACGCTGGCTGCAATCAGCGTTGCCAGAAGCGTTGCACTAAACTTAATCATCAGGGGCATCCTTTTAAGATCTAAGCCACAAAAGAAAATGTATATAAATCTTCTTGCTTACAGAACTGTGAATCATGACATGAATATAGCGTTTAAAACCGCAGACGCTATCACAGTTGGCGGATCCCCTGACGATCGGGTATAAGTAAAACAACGAGTTAACACCACTGACAGAAACGAGGTGGAGAATGCTAGAACATGTATGCCAGCTTGCACGGAACGCGGGCGATGCCATTATGCAGGTCTACGATGGAATCAAACCGATGGAGATTACCAGCAAGCAGGATGATTCTCCGGTCACGGCGGCAGATATCGCCGCACATACGGTGATCCTCGAAGGATTACTGGCGCTGACGCCGGATATTCCGGTTCTGTCTGAAGAGGCGCCTCCTGGCTGGGATGTTCGCCAGCATTGGCAGCGCTACTGGCTGGTGGACCCGCTGGACGGGACCAAAGAGTTCATTAAGCGTAACGGTGAATTTACCGTCAATATTGCGCTGATCGAGAAAGGAAAGCCGGTTCTGGGCGTGGTTTACGCGCCGGTAATGAAAGTGATGTACAGCGCAGCAGAAGGTAAAGCGTGGAAAGAAGAGTGCGGCGTACGCAAACAAATTCAGGTTCGTGACGCGCGTCCGCCGCTGGTGGTCATTAGCCGCTCGCATGCCGACAATGAGTTAAAAGAATATCTGCAACAGTTGGGTGAGCACCAGACCACGTCGATTGGCTCATCGCTGAAGTTCTGCCTGGTGGCGGAAGGGCACGCACAGCTGTATCCGCGTTTTGGGCCAACCAACGTGTGGGACACCGCCGCTGGCCATGCCGTTGCAGCCGCAGCCGGAGCGCACGTTCACGACTGGCAGGGGAAACCTCTGGATTACACCCCACGTGAATCGTTCCTCAACCCCGGCTTCCGCGTCTCTATTTACTGAGTAATTTGTGCAGCAGGGCAATTACCTGCTGCACCTCTTCCTGCGTTAATGCGCCATCTTTTGCCCACTGCACGCGTCCGTCCTTGTCGAGTACGGCGATAGCGGAGCTCTCTTCATCCAGTTGCCAGGCTTTACGCGCAATGCCATTGCTGTCGACAATGAATTGCGACCACGGGTAGAGCTTCTTATTGCTCTCCAGACTGCTGCGCACAAACATACCGGAGCCGGGAATGGCGTCATCCGTGTTGACAATAGTGGTGGTCTGGTATTTGTCGTGCGGCAGGTTGGCGGCTTTGATTGCCTCGATCAGCGTCGCATTTTTCTCTTTGGCGGAGGTGCGTCCGGCAATGTGTTGCACAATTCGCACTTTGCCTGGCAACTGCGCGCTATTCCAGCTTTTGTAGCTAAACTTATCGTTATCGAGAATCAGTTCGCCACGATCGGCGATCCCCACCGGCGGTACGCGCTGGTCAGTCTCAAACTTATGTGCGGAGGCAATCATCGGCAGTAGCAGGCACGACAGCGCCAGCAGTTTTCGTAAGGTCATAGGTTTTCCTTCTTTCTTTTATTTTGCAGGTGATCCGACCACTTGGGTCTGGAATTTAATCATATGTGCGAATGATGCTTTTTCCCGCAAGCGCGATGCCAGTTTGCGGACGGGCGCACAAATCCTGCGAAAAATGAAGGCTTATACTGAAGACAGCGAAGCGTTGAAAAGATAATTCTGAATAATTGTAACTTGAAGGTAAATAAACTTATACACGCTGGAAACATCAACGAGATAGTCTATAGTCATAGGGCATTAAAATTTGCGCCTGAGGATTGTCGGACCGATTGTGGTACCGCAAAGGCGTAATGCTCAGCAGGAGACAACAATGAAAATTTTCCAACGATACAACCCGCTGCAGGTGGCGAAGTACGTGAAGATCCTGTTTCGTGGACGGTTATATATCAAGGATGTAGGCGCTTTTGAATTTGATAAGGGTAAGATTCTTATCCCAAAAGTGAAGGACAAACTGCATTTTTCCGTGATGTCCGAAGTTAACCGTCAGGTCTTGCGTCTGCAAACTGAGATGGCTTGATCAAAGTGCTATGCAGTAGTTAAAAAAACGGCTCCTGATGGGAGCCGTTGATGTTTCTGTAAGGCGTTAAGACGCCTTTGCCTCTTCTTTTGCATCTGGCAGTTTTGGTACCAGAACGGTAGGTTTACTGTCCAGACGCGTCACCAGCAGCTGATCGATCTTGTAGTTATCGATATCCACCACTTCAAATTTGTAACCTGAATACTTCACCGAGTCGGTGCGTTTCGGGATTTTACGCAGCATGAACATCATAAAACCGCCGATGGTTTCATAGTTGCCGGACTGCGGGAACTCATCGATATCCAGCACGCGCATTACGTCATCAATCGGTGTACCGCCGTCGACTAACCATGAGTTTTCATCACGTGCCACAATCTGCTCTTCCAGACCCTGACCTACCAGATCGCCCATCAGCGTCGTCATAACGTCGTTGAGGGTGATAATCCCCACCACCAGCGCGTACTCGTTCATGATGACGGCAAAGTCTTCGCCTGCGGTTTTGAAGCTTTCCAGCGCTTCAGAGAGCGTCAGCGTGTCCGGGACGATCAGCGTATTGCGGATCTGTACGCCGCTGTTCAGCGCCATGCTTTGGTTCGCCAGTACGCGGTTGAGGAGATCCTTTGAATCAACATAACCAATGATGTGGTCGATATCTTCGTTACACACCAGGAATTTGGAGTGCGGATGTTCCGCCACCTTGTTCTTCAGGCTTTGCTCATCTTCATGGAGATCGAACCAGATAATATTCTCGCGCGAGGTCATTGAAGACGGGACGGTACGGGATTCCAGTTCGAATACATTTTCAATCAGCTCATGCTCCTGCTTGCGCAGAACACCCGCCAGCGCACCCGCTTCGACCACGGCGTAAATGTCGTCCGAGGTGATGTCGTCTTTACGCACCATTGGGATCTTAAACAGACGGAAAATGTTGTTTGCCAGACCGTTAAAGAACCACACCAGCGGGCGGAAGACCAGCAGGCAGAAGCGCATCGGGTTGATGATACGCAAAGCCACAGCTTCTGGCGCAATCATACCGATGCGTTTCGGGGTTAAATCCGCGAACAGGATGAACAGGCCAGTAACCAGCGAGAACGACAGAATAAAGCTTAACTGTTCGGACAGCTCTGGAGCGAAGTACTTCGAGAAAAGGCTGTAAAACGCCGGAGAGAATGCTGCATCACCGACGATACCGCCGAGAATGGCGACCGCGTTAAGGCCAATTTGCACGACGGTAAAAAACATGCCGGGGTTTTCCTGCATCTTCAAAACACGTTGTGCGTTTACGTTGCCTTCATCGGCAAGCAGTTTAAGTTTTATTTTGCGTGATGCAGCAAGCGAGATCTCAGATATCGAGAAAAACGCACTCACGGCGATCAGGCAGAGAATGACTAAAATACTGTTTAACATATCTTATCCGACCGTTCGGGTCAGATCCTCGGAAGGGAGAAGTTGATACTCGTCGTCTTTCAAGCTGCAGGTGCGTTAGCTGCACTCATTCACCCCAGTCACATAGTTCTCTATGCTCCTGGGAATTCACGAGTTTGCCGCCTGCCTGCAACTCGAAATCCTTAGAGTATAAATCCAATGGAATATTCATTGAAAACCGGCTCGTGGAAGTGAGCCGGTAAATTCAGAAGCTAGTATAGCGTAAGGTACTGTAAAGTCGCCAGAGGGGGAAATTATCCTTGTGGGGGCAGGCAAACACCAATACCACCAATGCCACAATATCCGTAAGGATTTTTGTGCAGATACTGCTGGTGATCGTCCTCGGCATAATAGAACGGGGTTGCCGTAGTGATTTCCGTGGTAATGGTGCGCTCGTCGCCTGCGGCGGTCATTGCTGCCTGAAAACGTTCAAGGCTGGCCTGTGCGGCGGCGGTTTGTTCCGGCGTTAACGGGTAAATGGCGGAGCGATACTGCGTGCCCTGGTCGTTCCCCTGACGCATGCCTTGAGCCGGGTCGTGATTTTCCCAGAACACCTGCAGCAGTTGTTCGTAGCTGATAACATGCGGGTCATAGACGATGCGTACCGCTTCGGCATGCCCGGTATCGCCAGAACACACTTCACGATAGGTTGGGTTTGGGGTGTAGCCGCCGGTGTACCCGGCCGCTGTGCTGTAGACCCCTGGCAATGACCAAAATAAACGCTCAACGCCCCAGAAACATCCCATGGCGAAATAAGCTATCTCCATACCGTCGGGCACGTTGGTCATCGAATGTTGGTTAACCGCATGCAGCGTTGCCACTGGCATCGGGGTGTTGCGTCCAGGTAGCGCATCTGCTTGAGTAACAAGATGCTTTCTATCAAATAAACTCATGGCCGTTCTCCCGAAATCAGTCATTTGGGTTAAGGTTGTAACGAGACGCGTCTTTGCCCACAATAAACGGCGTGAATACGTCTAGAGTTAAACATAAGAAATATTTGGGTTGTCGTCTGTTTTTCAACTCTTATTGTTGATTTTTTGTTAAGCCGAGGAACGGCATAGTATTTTTTTCCAGGGGTGGGAAAAAAGGATATTCAGGAGAAAATGTGCCACATATCCGTCAGTTATGTTGGGTGGGATTACTGTGCTTAAGTGGCTCCGCCGCCGCCGCGAATGTTCGCTTACAGGTCGAAGGATTATCAGGACCGCTGGAGAAAAACGTCCGTGCGCAGCTGTCCACGATTCAAAGTGATGAAGTCACTCCAGACCGACGCTTTCGTGCGCGCGTTGATGATGCCATCCGCGAAGGGCTAAAAGCGCTGGGCTACTTTGAGCCGACCATCGATTTTGAGCTGCGCCCGCCACCGGCAAAAGGCCGCCAGGTGCTGATTGCCAAAGTGACCCCCGGCGAGCCGGTGCTGATTGGTGGCACTGAGGTGATTTTGCGCGGTGGCGCGCGTACGGATAAAGATTATCTGGATCTGCTGAAAACGCGCCCGGCAATCGGCACCGTGCTGAATCAGGGGGACTATGACAACTTCAAAAAGTCACTCACCAGCGTGGCGCTGCGTAAAGGTTATTTCGACAGTGAATTTAATAAAAGCCAGCTCGGGATAGCGCTTGAGCGCCGCCAGGCGTTCTGGGATATCGATTACAACAGCGGCGAACGCTATCGCTTTGGGCATGTCACCTTTGAAGGCTCGCAAATTCGCGATGAGTATCTGCAAAATCTGGTGCCCTTTAAAGAAGGTGAAGAGTACGAGTCGAAAGATCTGGGCGAACTGAACCGTCGTCTGTCGGCGACCGGATGGTTTAATTCTGTGGTTGTCGCGCCAGAATTTGATAAAGCCCGCAAAACCAAGGTGCTGCCGCTGAAAGGCGTGGTCTCACCGCGAACCGAAAACACTATCGAAACCGGGGTCGGTTATTCAACTGACGTCGGGCCACGGGTGAAGACCTCGTGGAAAAAGCCGTGGATGAACTCCTACGGGCACAGCCTGACGACCAGCGCCAGTATCTCGGCGCCAGAGCAGGTGCTTGATTTCAGCTATAAAATGCCGCTGTTAAAGAACCCGCTGGAGCAGTATTACCTGGTACAGGGCGGCTTTAAGCGTACCGATTTAAACGACACCGAGCAGGATTCCACAACGCTTGCGGTTTCCCGTTACTGGGACCTCTCCAGCGGCTGGCAGCGCGCGATTAACCTGCGCTGGAGCCTCGACCACTTTACGCAGGGTAACGTCACCAACACCACTATGCTGCTCTATCCGGGCGTGATGATCAGCCGGACGCGTTCACGCGGCGGCCTGATGCCTGTCTGGGGCGATTCCCAGCGCTACTCTATTGATTACTCGAACACCGCCTGGGGTTCAGATGTTGATTTCTCCGTCTTCCAGGCGCAAAACGTCTGGATCCGCACGCTGTACGACAGGCATCGTTTTGTGATGCGCGGTAATCTCGGTTGGATTGAAACCGGCGACTTCGACAAAGTGCCGCCGGACCTGCGTTTCTTTGCCGGGGGCGATCGCAGTATTCGCGGCTATAAATACAAATCTATTTCGCCGGAAGGCAGCGACGGCAAGCTGAAAGGGGCCTCCAAGCTGGCAACCGGCTCGCTGGAATACCAGTACAACGTGACCGGTAAATGGTGGGGGGCGATGTTTGTCGATAGCGGTGAAGCGGTCAGCGACATTCGCCGAAGCGATTTCAAAACCGGTGCCGGGGTCGGCGTACGCTGGCAATCGCCGGTTGGACCTATCAAGCTCGACTTTGCCGTCCCGGTCGGCGACAAAGATGAACATGGTTTACAGTTTTACATCGGTCTGGGGCCTGAATTATGAGTTTATGGAAGAAGATAAGCCTCGGCGTGCTGGTATTTATCCTGCTGTTGTTAGGCACGGTGGCGTTCCTCGTCGGTACCACCTCGGGCCTGCATCTGATCTTCAAAGCAGCTAATCGGTGGGTTCCAGGTCTGGAAATTGGTCAGGTCACCGGCGGCTGGCGGGATCTATCACTGAAAAATATTCGCTACGACCAGCCTGGCGTGGCGGTGAATGCTGGTGAAGTGCATTTGGCCGTGGGGCTTAACTGTCTGTGGGACAGCAGCTTGTGCGTCAACGATCTGGCGCTGAAAAACATCAACGTGGCGATCGACAGCAAAAAAATGCCGCCCTCAGCGCCGGTTGAGGAAGAAGAGAGCGGTCCGCTTAATCTTTCCACGCCTTACCCCATCACGCTTTCGCGCGTGGCGCTGAACAACATCAATATCAAAATCGATGACACCACGGTTTCAGTGCTGGATTTTACCTCTGGCCTGAACTGGCAGGAAAAAACGCTGACGTTGAAGCCAACGTCATTACAGGGGCTGCTGATTGCTCTGCCTAAAGTGGCGGAAGTGGCACAGGAAGAGGTTGTCGAACCGAAGATTCAAAACCCGCAGCCGGATGAAAAGCCGCTCGGGGAAACGCTAAAAGATCTGTTCTCAAAGCCGGTACTGCCGGAAATGACCGATGTCCATCTGCCGCTCAATCTCAATATTGAAGAGTTTCGCGGCGAGCAGCTGCGTGTGACCGGGGATACGGATTTAACAGTACATAGCATGCTGCTGAAAGTGAGCAGCATTGACGGCAACATGAAGCTCGACGCGCTGGATATCGACTCGAATCAGGGAACGGTAAAAGCCAGCGGTACGGCGCAGCTCACCAACACATGGCCGGTGGATATTACCCTCAACAGCACGCTGAACGTCGATCCATTAAAAGGCGAAAAGGTGAAGCTGAAGGTTGGCGGCGCGCTGCGCGAACAGCTGGAAGTCGGCGTCAATCTGTCTGGTCCGGTGGATATGGACCTGCGTGCGCAGACGCGTCTGGCGGAAGCCGGATTGCCGCTCAACATTGAGGTGGTGAGTAAGCAGGTTTACTGGCCGTTTACCGGTGACAAACAGTTCCAGGCCGATGACATCAAGCTCAAACTGACCGGCAAGATGACCGACTATACGCTGTCGATGCGTACCGCCGTGAAAGGTCAGGATATTCCTCCAGCTACTATCACGCTGGACGCCAAAGGCAACGAGCAGCAGATCAATCTCGACAAACTCAGCGTTGCGGCGCTGGAAGGGAAAACTGAGCTGAAAGCGCTGGTGGACTGGCAGCAGGCGATCAGCTGGCGCGGGGAGCTAACGCTGGATGGTATCAATACCGCGAAAGCGATCCCGGACTGGCCGTCAAAACTGAATGGCCTGGTGAAAACGCGCGGCAGTCTGTACGGCGGAAGCTGGCAGATGGAGGTTCCGGAGCTGAAGCTGACCGGCAACGTGAAGCAGAACAAGGTCAATGTGAACGGTTCGCTGAAGGGGAACAGCTACCTGCAGTGGACGATTCCGGGCCTGCATCTGGAGCTGGGACGCAACAGTGCGGACGTAAAAGGCGAGCTGGGGGTTAAAGACCTCAACCTCGACGCGACGATTGATGCCCCAAGCCTGGATAACGCGCTGCCGGGGCTGGGCGGTACGGCGAAAGGGCTGGTAAAAGTTCGCGGTACGGTTGAAGCACCACAGCTGCTGGCGGATATTACCGCCCGTGGTCTGCGCTGGCAGGAACTTTCCGTTGCTCAGGTGCGCGTCGAAGGCGATGTGAAATCGGCCGAGCAAATCGCCGGTAATCTCAACGTTCGCGTAGAGCGAATTGTACAACCTGACGTGAATATTGGTCTGGTAACGCTCAACGCCAAAGGCAGTGAAAAGCAGCATGAACTGCAGTTACGTATTCAGGGTGAGCCGGTTTCCGGGCAACTGGATCTTGCCGGGAGCTTTGATCGCAAAGAACAGCGCTGGAAAGGGGAGTTAAGCAATACCCGCTTCCAGACGCCGGTCGGTCCGTGGTCGCTCAACCGGGCTATCGCGCTGGATTATCGTAATCAGGAACAGAAAATTAGTATCGGGCCACACTGCTGGAACAACCCGAATGCGGAGCTGTGCGTACCACAAACCATTGATGCCGGTGCAGAAGGTCGCGCGGTGGTGAATCTTAACCGCTTCGACCTGGCTATGCTAAAACCGTTTATGCCGGAGACAACCCAGGCCAGCGGAGTGTTCACCGGCAAAGCTGATGTGAGCTGGGACACTACCAAAGAGGGGCTGCCACAGGGGCAGGTCACCCTGAGCGGACGTAACGTCAAGGTCACGCAAAGCGTGAATGATGCCCCGCTCCCCGTGGCGTTTGAAACGCTGAATCTGACCGCCGACCTGCACAATAACCGTGCCGAGTTGGGCTGGCTGATTCGTCTGACCAACAACGGGCAGTTTGACGGACAGGTGCAGGTAACGGACCCGCAAGGGCGTCGTAATCTGGGCGGTAACGTCAATATTCGCAACTTCAATCTGGCGATGGTGAACCCCATCTTCTCGCGCGGTGAAAAAGCGGCAGGGATGATCAACGCCAACCTGCGGCTGGGCGGCGATGTGCAAAGCCCGCAGTTGCTCGGACAGCTGCAACTGAGTGGTCTGGATATCGACGGTAACTTCATGCCGTTTGACATGCAGCCAAGCCAGTTAGCCGTTAACTTCACCGGAACACGCTCAACGCTGGCGGGCGTGGTGCGTACGCAGCAGGGCGAAATTAACCTGAGCGGCGATGCCGACTGGAGTCAGATAGACAACTGGCGGGCGCGTGTCGCGGCTAAAGGCAGCAGGGTACGTATTACCGTACCGCCGATGGTCCGCCTCGACGTATCGCCGGACGTGGTCTTTGAAGCCACGCCGAGCCTGTTTACTCTCGATGGCAACGTGGATGTGCCGTGGGCGCGTATCGTGGTACATGACCTGCCGGAAAGCGCGGTTGGGGTTTCCAGCGATATGGTTATGCTTAACAACAATCTGCAGCCGGAGAAACCGCAGACCGCCGGTATTCCGATCAACAGCAACCTGAACATCCACGTCGGTAACAACGTGCGTCTTGACGCCTTTGGTCTGAAAGCGCGTCTGACGGGCGATCTGAAAGTGGTGCAGGATAAGCAAGGTCTGGGGCTTAACGGGCAAATTAATATCCCGAGCGGTCGCTTCCACGCCTATGGTCAGGATCTGATTGTGCGTAAGGGCGAGCTGTTGTTCTCCGGTCCGCCGGATCAGCCGTTGCTCAACATCGAAGCGATTCGTAACCCAGATGCCACCGAAGACGACGTGATCGCTGGCGTTCGCGTCACCGGTACCGCCGATGAACCGAAGGCGGAGATCTTCTCCGACCCGGCAATGTCGCAGCAAATGGCGCTTTCCTACCTGCTACGTGGACAAGGGCTGGATAGCGAACAGAGCGATAGCGCAGCGATGACTTCAATGCTTATTGGTCTGGGGGTTGCACAAAGTGGTCAGGTTGTGGGTAAAATCGGGGAGACATTTGGCGTAAGCAATCTGGCACTGGACACGCAAGGGGTGGGCGACTCATCTCAGGTGGTTGTCAGCGGATACGTACTGCCAGGTCTGCAGGTGAAATATGGTGTGGGTATATTTGACTCCTTAGCGACACTCACGCTACGTTATCGTCTGATGCCTAAGCTATATCTGGAAGCAGTGTCTGGCGTAGATCAGGCACTTGATTTGCTCTATCAGTTCGAGTTTTAGCAATGCGAATATTTGTCTACGGCAGTTTACGAACCAAACAAGGCAACAGCCACTGGATGACCAATGCCCTGTTGCTGGGAAATTTCAGTATCGATAACTACCAGTTGTACAGCCTGGGCCACTATCCAGGCGCGGTTCCGGGAAATGGAACAGTACACGGGGAAGTTTATCGTATTGATAACGCCACGCTGGCAGAGCTTGACGCTCTGCGTACCCGCGGCGGTGAATACGCACGCCAGTTAATTCAAACGCCGTACGGAAGTGCATGGATGTACGTGTACCAACGTCCGGTTGATGGCTTAACGCTGATTGAAAGCGGTAACTGGTTAGACAGAGACCAGTACTGATATATCGTCTACCAGAATAAACAACGCCGCCTTCGGGTGGCGTTGTTTATTAAAGGCTTAAAACTCCACACGCGCGCCGAGGTTATAGCGGCGTCCTTCCACCTGCGCGGATTCATTCCATGCAGTCGTCAGTTTCGGATCTTCATCCAGCACGTTGTAGATCCCTGCCATCAGCTGCGTGTGCTTATTGAGCTTATAACGTACGCCTACGTCGACCATCGTGTAGTCATCGTACTTATAGTTATTGCCGCTGTTGCGGTTACTGCTGCGGTAATTCACCGTACTCCATACGTCCAGACTCTGCGTTGCCGCCCAGCTCAGCGACAGGTTCGCCATATGGCGCGGGTAATCGTTGAGCGCGTAGCCTTTGTTTACGCCGCTTTTCTGTTCGCTATGGTTCCAGGTGTAGTTAGCGTTGGCTTTTACATCGGCGCTAATCTGCCAGTCGGCATTCAGTTCTATGCCGTACACGTCCGCCTTGCTGACGTTGAAGTATTTACTGACGGAGTCCGCCTTGTAGCCATTCACGGAGCACTGATTCGTCGATGTAGTTTCGCAAATGGTTTGTTCAGCAATTTTGTCTTTGAACTGCGTATAGAAGACGGTGCTATCCAGTGACAGCGCATTCCCCGTCCAGTAGAGGCCCAGCTCAGAGTTAACGCTTTGTTCTGGTTTCAGATCGTCGTTACCGACGGTCAGGAAGGGATAAGGTACGGTCGAGCCGTATGGGGTGACAAAGTCGCTGGATGTCGCACGCAGCTCAGGTTTTTTATAACCAGCGGAAACGCCGCCCTTCAGCGCCCAGTCATTGCTGAAGGCCCAGTTACCGTACATTTTCGGCGTAATATGTGTGCCAAAGTTATCATCCTGGTCCATACGCGCTGATGTAGTCAGGATAAAGTCGTCAATGCTCCAGCCGTCTTCAGCAAACAATGCCCAACCGTTACGGCTGATTTTTGTCACTGGCTCAGATCCGGGCAGCGTTTTGTTGGCCACATCAAAGCGGTCATTCAGCTCTTCGCGGGTGAAATTCGCCCCAACGGTCAGTTTATGGTTGTCGAGCGTGAAGGTGGTTTGCGAATTAGCGACGTAGTTCTCCATCTGTACATACTGCGGCGACTGGCCGTCATAAACGTACTTCGAACGGCCTTTTTCATAGTTTATGTAGTTGGTCGTTGCAATGGTGTCGTCGGCATACCAGCCGGTATGCGTTAAGGTGGCGGCGTTACGATCGAACAGCCATGACCACGGCGCGCCGCGCTTCTGGGTACGGTTTTTCTCCTGCTCACCGGTGACCACATTGAGGTCGAACAGGTTATTTTCGCTAGCGGCCAGGCCCAGCGTCATATCAACGGATTTACGGTTGTGTTTGCCGAAATAGTTATTGCGATCGTCATCGCGACGGTCGAGCCAGTCGGCCGCTACGCTAAGGCCGAGAACATCGGGCACAATCGGCCCCATGGTAAACAGATTCATCTGGCTGGTATTACCCAAATACTGGTGTTCCTGAAGCCAGGTATTGGCGGCAATTGCCGTCGTCCACTCTTTTGCGCCATACGGTTTTTTGGTAATCACGTTGACCACACCGCCGATGGCATCTGAGCCGTACAGCGAGGACATGGGCCCGCGGATAACTTCGATACGCTCAATGGCCTCCATCGGCGGTAAGAAGTTGGCTTCAGTACCGATGTCATGTCCGTAAGGGCGAGATTCACCGGTATTTTGTTTGACGCTGTTGACCATAAACGCGGTATAGGACGGGTCCATGCCGCGAATCATAATGCTGCCAGCGTTCATACCGCTGCTGTTGGTGACCGAGACGCCAGGAAGGTTTTTAATCGCTTCACCAATGCTACGGTCCGGCTGAATATCCAGCGTTTTACGATCGATAACGGAAATGGTGGCCGGCGCTTCGCGCTTTTGCTGCGAGAACCCGGATGCGGTGATCACCATTTCATCTTCGCTATTGCGTGAGGTTTCGGTGAGTTCTTCTGCCTGAGTGGGGAAAATAACACCGCCTGAGAATGCAACGATCCCTGTCAGCGTAATAAGTTGACGCGTTTTCATAATATAGACACCTGAAAAGTAAAAAATAAAAGCATCACCTTGCAGCCCAGAAAAGCTGCAAGGTGTCAGAAGCGTTTTTAATTATTAATATTTGGAGAGGTCGATTTTCAGCACGTAATCGGGCTTCACACCTGCCGTTTTTTCCGGCTGTTTGACGCTGACATACAGAGTGTTGGCATCAGACGAGAGCGCCAGGCTGTTAGGTAACGCATTGGTTTCAATGCTTTGTTTTACCTGATAAGTTTTGCTGTCCACAATGCTGATGCGCTTTGCATTACGGTGGGTGATATACACTTCCTTGCGATTTTCGTTATATATCACTGCCAGCGAGTTGATAACCTTAATGGGCGCAATAACCTTACCGGTATTAATATCAACAACCAGTACATCCGCTAAATCAGGATCGGTCAGGAATGCGCGATTATTTTTTGCATCCAAAGCAATATTCAGGAAAAAATGTTTTTTGCCTGGCTCAATACTAAAGCGGTTAATAATTTGATGGTTAGTGGTATCCAGCGTAATAAGTTCGTTGCGGCCATTTACGATATACAGGCGGTTCTTATTGGCATCTACGGCCATGCCGGTCGGATACTGGCCCATGTTTTCAAGGGTGGCGATTTTCTCGCGCTTTTGCGTATCCACCACCCAGACAATACCCTTTTCAGCCACGCCGGAAACGTACAGGCGGTGATGCTGTTTATCGAGCACCATTTCGCGGGTATGGACAATTTCTTTCGGGTTTTTGGCTTCGCTCAGTTGCAGTATCGCCAGCTCTTTACCGCTGCGGGTATCAATGAGCGTGACCGAACCCTCCAGCGTGTTGCCGACATACAGCACCTGGTTTTCTGCATCCAGGGCAGTGGCAAAGGCACGACGGCTGGTTTCGATAACTTCAGTCGTGGTGAGTTTCTCCAGATCGAGTTTATAGATAAGCCCGCTGGTTTTATCTTTATCAAACGACGGCGACGAGGCAGCAAAAAGCGCATTCTGCTGGCTATCAACCGCCAGTTCATACACGCCGTTGCCAACGTCGCGGGTCAGAAAATCTTGCTCAGGTAGCGTCTGCGCCACGCTGGACAGGCTGGTAAATAACAGTGCTGTGGCGAGAGCCACGCAGGAATAGCGTTTCAGGGACTTCACATTGTGGAGGTTCATTGACTTTTATTCACATTTATTTACATGCTGAGAATGATAATGAGATCTAATCTCATTCGCAATTAAGATAAATGAAATGTGACTACCCAATCTGGTAGGTCAAAAAGAAAACAGCGAAGGGGAGGGGGAAAAGAAAGTAGAAATTAAAAAACCCTTACTAACCAGGGGCTGGCGTTCAGGGCTTTACGCTAACGCGAACTTACTTCTTCGCGCGCTCGAAGGAAGCAACGATTTCAGCTTTAGCAGCTTCAGCGTTGTCCCAACCGTCAACTTTCACCCATTTGCCCGCTTCGAGATCTTTGTAGTGTTCGAAGAAGTGGGTGATCTGCGCTTTCAGCAGTTCCGGCAGGTCGGTCACATCTTTGATGTGATCGTATTCTTTGCTCAGCTTGGTGTGCGGTACCGCAACCAGTTTCGCATCTTCACCGGATTCGTCGGTCATTTTCAGTACGCCAACCGGACGGCAACGGATCACTGAACCTGGCTCCAGCGGGTACGGAGTCGGGACCAGAACGTCTACCGGGTCACCATCCAGAGACAGGGTGTGGTTGATGTAACCGTAGTTGCACGGATAGAACATCGCGGTGGACATGAAGCGGTCAACGAACAGGGCGCCGCTCTCTTTGTCAACTTCGTATTTGATCGGATCTGCGTTCGCAGGGATCTCGATAACAACGTAGATATCTTCCGGCAGGTCTTTACCGGCAGGGACGTTGAGTAAGCTCATGTCTGTTTCCTTTAAATAAGCTATGGCAAACAAGTGGCGGGTATTATAGCCAACTCGCGCGGAATGTCTCCGCTTGTTTTCGCTTTCTCTGCGTGCATTTTCTTCTTTTTACCTCTCTCTCGTGACAGAAAAATCCATATCTTCAGCCGCATTTTTCATAGTGAGATGAAAGCGATTACAAAGTTGTGATTAACGTTTTATTTACTTTTTTGAAGTGTGATGTAACGCAATCCGTTACATGCTCAATTGTCTATAGTTTTTTCGCGACGGTTTATTAACCAACAATAATCACCCTACGAGGACGCACTTATGTGGAAGCGCTTACTTATAGTCACAGCAGTTTCGGCAGCCATGTCGTCTATGGCAATAGCAGCCCCTTTAACCGTAGGATTTTCGCAGGTTGGCTCTGAATCCGGCTGGCGCGCCGCAGAAACCAACGTCGCGAAAAGCGAGGCCGAAAAGCGGGGAATTACGCTGAAAATCGCTGACGGCCAGCAAAAGCAGGAAAACCAGATTAAAGCAGTCCGCTCATTTGTTGCGCAGGGCGTCGACGCCATCTTTATTGCGCCGGTCGTGGCAACGGGTTGGGAGCCGGTGTTAAAAGAAGCTAAAGATGCCGACATTCCGGTCTTTTTGCTCGATCGTTCCATCGATGTAAAAGACAAATCTCTCTATATGACCACCGTCACCGCCGACAACGTGCTGGAAGGTAAATTGATCGGCGACTGGCTGATTAAACAAGTGGATGGCAAGCCGTGTAACGTCGTTGAGCTGCAAGGGACCGTTGGGGCCAGCGTGGCGATCGATCGTAAGAAAGGCTTTGCTGAAGCTATCGCTAATGCGCCAAACATCAAAATTATTCGCTCTCAGTCCGGTGACTTCACCCGCAGTAAAGGGAAAGAAGTGATGGAGAGCTTTATCAAAGCGGAAAACAACGGCAAGAACATCTGTATGGTTTACGCCCACAACGATGACATGGTGATCGGTGCGATTCAGGCGATCAAAGAAGCGGGCCTGAAACCTGGCAAAGATATTCTCACCGGTTCTATCGATGGCGTACCGGATATCTACAAAGCGATGATTGACGGCGAAGCCAACGCCAGCGTCGAACTGACGCCAAATATGGCTGGCCCGGCATTCGACGCGCTGGAGAAATTTAAAAAAGACGGCACGATGCCTGAGAAGCTGACCATTACCAAGTCGATCCTCTATCTGCCGGATACGGCAAAAGAAGAGTTAGAGAAGAAGAAAAACATGGGCTACTAAGCCTTCATGAAAATGCCGGGGGCGCTGCGCTTGCCCGGTCTACATTACGCTCTTTTGTAGGCCGGATAAGCGTAGCGCCATCCGGCGTGATGCAGGGGGAACCATGACCACCGACCAACATCAGGAAATCCTCCGCACCGAAGGATTAAGCAAATTCTTTCCCGGCGTCAAAGCGTTGGATAACGTGGATTTCAGTTTGCGTCGTGGCGAGATTATGGCGCTGCTGGGAGAAAACGGAGCTGGCAAATCGACGCTCATCAAAGCGCTGACCGGCGTTTACCATGCCGATCGCGGCACTATCTGGCTCGAAGGCCAACCGATCACCCCCAAAAACACCGCCCATGCCCAACAACTGGGGATTGGCACCGTGTACCAGGAAGTGAACCTGCTGCCCAATATGTCGGTTGCCGATAACTTATTTATTGGTCGTGAACCGCGGCGTTTTGGCCTGCTTCAGCGCAAGCAGATGGAAAAACGCGCGACGGAACTGATGGCGTCATACGGTTTTTCCCTTGACGTGCGCGAGCCGCTGAACCGCTTTTCCGTGGCGATGCAACAAATCGTCGCCATCTGTCGGGCGATCGATCTCTCCGCGAAAGTGCTGATCCTCGATGAACCCACCGCCAGCCTCGATACCCAGGAAGTTGAAATGCTGTTTGGCCTGATGCGACATCTGCGCGATCGGGGCGTCAGTCTGATCTTCGTCACCCACTTTCTCGATCAGGTTTATCAGGTCAGCGATCGCATTACCGTTCTGCGTAACGGCGGCTTCGTTGGCTGCCGTGAAACCCGAGAACTGCCTCAGATCGAACTGGTCAAAATGATGCTGGGCCGTGAACTGGATACCCATGCGCTACAGCGTGCGGGCCGCACGTTGCTGAGTGATAAACCGGTGGCGGCATTCAGCGGCTTTGGCAAAAAAGGCACCATCGCGCCATTTGATCTACAGGTGCGTCCCGGTGAGATCGTCGGTCTCGCCGGACTACTGGGATCCGGGCGAACGGAAACGGCGGAGGTGATCTTCGGTATTAAACCCGCCGACAGCGGTACTGCGCTGATCAAAGGCAAACCGCAGACCTTGCGATCGCCACATCAGGCTTCGTGTCTGGGGATCGGTTTCTGTCCGGAGGATCGCAAAACGGATGGCATTATTGCCGCCGCTTCGGTGCGGGAAAACATCATTCTGGCATTGCAGGCACAGCGCGGCTGGCTGCGGCCTATTCCCCGGAAAGAGCAAAACGAGATTGCCGAGCGTTTTATCCGCCAGCTTGGTATTCGTACTCCGAACGCTGAGCAGCCGATCGAATTTCTCTCCGGCGGCAATCAGCAAAAAGTACTGCTCTCGCGTTGGTTACTGACCAAACCGCAGTTCCTGATCCTCGATGAACCCACGCGTGGGATCGACGTTGGCGCGCATGCGGAGATCATTCGCCTGATCGAAACGCTGTGCGCGGATGGTCTGGCGCTGCTGGTCATTTCATCCGAACTGGAAGAGTTAGTGGGCTATGCCGATCGGGTCATTATTATGCGCGATCGCAAACAGGTGGCCGAGATCCCCCTGGCTGAACTGTCCGTACCGGCGATCATGAACGCCATTGCGGCCTAAGGAGACTATGGTGATGCCTCAATCTCTCCCTCAATCCAATCCGTCTAAACGGCGGTTCCGTTGGCCAAAGGGGATGCCACAGCTGGTGGCGTTACTGCTGGTGCTGCTGGTGGATAGCCTGGTCGCCCCGCATTTCTACCAGGTGATTTTGCAGGATGGTCGGCTGTTCGGTAGCCCGATTGATATTCTCAACCGTGCCGCGCCCGTGGCGCTGTTGGCGATTGGTATGACGCTGGTGATTGCAACCGGTGGCATCGACCTTTCCGTGGGGGCCGTCATGGCTATTGCTGGCGCCACTACCGCGGCGATGACGGTGGCCGGGCACAGTCTGCCGGTAGTGCTGCTTGCCGCCTTAGGCTCCGGCATTCTGGCTGGGCTGTGGAATGGGATTCTGGTGGCCATCCTCAAGATCCAACCGTTTGTCGCCACGCTAATCCTGATGGTGGCCGGGCGCGGGGTGGCGCAGCTTATCACCTCCGGGCAGATCGTCACCTTTAACTCGCCCGAACTGTCATGGTTTGGCAGCGGCTCGCTCTTACTGTTCCCTACGCCGGTAATTATTGCACTGCTCACGCTGGTGGTGTTCTGGCTGCTGACGCGGAAAACGGCGCTGGGTATGTTTATCGAAGCGGTGGGTATCAACATTCGTGCGGCAAAAAACGCCGGGGTGAACACCCGCATTATCGTGATGCTCACCTATGTGCTGAGCGGCCTGTGCGCGGCTATCGCTGGCATTATCGTCACGGCGGACATTCGCGGGGCGGATGCCAATAACGCCGGATTATGGCTGGAGCTGGATGCCATCCTGGCGGTGGTTATCGGCGGCGGGTCGCTGATGGGCGGGCGCTTTAACCTGCTGCTGTCGGTGGTAGGCGCATTGATTATTCAGGGCATGAACACCGGGATTCTGCTGTCGGGCTTCCAGCCGGAACTGAATCAGGTGGTCAAAGCCGTGGTGGTGTTGTGTGTGCTGGTCGTGCAGTCACAACGCTTTATCAGCCTGATAAAAGGAGTGCGTGGTCATGATAAAACGTAATTTACCGCTGATGATCACCCTCGGCGTGTTTGTGCTGGGTTATCTCTACTGCCTGACGCAGTTTCCCGCTTTTGCTTCCACCCGGGTCATTTGCAATATCCTGACCGATAACGCCTTTCTGGGCATTATTGCCGTGGGCATGACCTTCGTGATCCTCTCTGGCGGGATCGACCTTTCCGTTGGCTCGGTGATCGCCTTTACCGGCGTATTTCTGGCGAAGGCCATTGGCTATTGGGGTATTTCCCCGCTGCTGGCGTTCCCTTTGGTTTTGCTGATGGGCTGCGCGTTTGGTGCGTTTATGGGGTTACTGATTGATGCGCTGAAGATCCCAGCATTTATTATCACTCTGGCGGGAATGTTCTTCCTGCGCGGCGTCAGCTATCTGGTCTCAGAAGAATCCATCCCAATTAACCATCCGGTTTATGACATGCTCTCAAGCCTGGCATGGAAAATTCCCGGCGGTGGTCGCCTGAGCGCGATGGGATTGCTGATGCTGGCGGTTGTCGTCATCGGCATATTCCTGGCGCACCGTACGCGCTTTGGTAATCAGGTTTACGCGATTGGCGGCAACGCCACTTCTGCCAACCTGATGGGCATCTCAACCCGCAGCACCACCATCCGCATTTATATGCTGTCTACCGGGCTTGCGACGCTTGCCGGCATTGTCTTTTCCATTTACACCCAGGCGGGCTATGCGCTGGCGGGCGTTGGCGTCGAACTGGATGCGATAGCCTCAGTTGTGATTGGTGGAACGCTGCTCAGCGGTGGGGTCGGTACAGTGTTAGGGACGTTGTTTGGCGTCGCTATTCAGGGGCTGATCCAGACCTACATTAATTTTGACGGCACATTAAGTTCCTGGTGGACGAAGATCGCGATTGGCATTTTATTGTTTATTTTTATAGCGTTACAACGCGGTCTGACGGTGCTTTGGGAAAATCGTCAAAGCTCGCCGGTTACCCGAGTGGGTACGGCGGCAACACCAAAGTAACATCCTGATTTTGCACAAAACATTTAAATACCTAAACTTTTTCCGGTTGTAGTCGATAGGTTCTGTACAGGTCTGTTTTAACCCTACAACCGGAA
This sequence comes from Citrobacter sp. Cpo032, assembly GCF_030332975.1. Lineage (NCBI taxonomy): Bacteria > Pseudomonadati > Pseudomonadota > Gammaproteobacteria > Enterobacterales > Enterobacteriaceae > Citrobacter > Citrobacter sp. Cpo032. The sequence continues at coordinate 413,876 of NZ_JAOWGU010000052.1, read as the reverse complement.
ATATAACGATGCCAAAATCCCTTTCAATTCGATCAAGTTTGTTGGTGTTATTGTCTCTGCTGACGTTCCTTCTGTTACTGACCGGTGGCATGGGGCTATATGCGTCTACCCGTGTCATTACCTCTTTGATTTATCACGGTATTATGAGCGCTGCAATGTTGGCTGCTATCGCATTGCTGGCGGTCATTTGGTTTATGCTGCGAAATAAGTTTCTCAAACCGTTGGATAACATGGTTGAGCAACTGGAACGTCTGGCAACGGGGGATTTGTCGCCGGTTACCGCGTTGTCGGCCAGCGCCGAATTCAACCGCCTGAACGCGGCAATGGATGACATGCGCCATGCGCTGGGCGACTCGGTACAGCGCGTACGCGATGCCAGCTCGCAAATTGATATTGGCAGTCGTGAACTGACGGCCGGTAACCAGCACCTGGCGCAACGCACTGAATCGACAGCCACTTCGCTGGAGCAGACCGCCGCCAGCATGGAAGAACTCACGGCGACGGTGAAACAGAATGCGCAGAACGCGGAACAGGCGCACCAACTGGCAAAATCGGTGTCGGATACCGCCGATCGCGGTAGCGAAATGGTATGCTATGTGATCGAGAAAATGCGCGATATTTCCGGAAGTTCCAGCCGAATCGCCGACATCCTCAGCGTGATTGATGGCATTGCTTTCCAGACCAATATTCTGGCGCTCAATGCTTCCGTTGAAGCGGCGCGGGCTGGTGAGCAGGGGCGGGGCTTTGCGGTTGTGGCTGGTGAAGTGCGTAATCTGGCCAGCCGCAGCGCCGAGGCGGCCAAAGAGATCCGTACGCTAATCAGCGATTCGCACACCCATGTGGGGGAAGGCAGCGAGCTGGCGCAGCAGGCGGGCGAAACCATGGATGAAATCGCGACCGAGGTTATGCGTATGACCAAACTGATGCGTGAAATTGCCAGTGCGTCCCAGGAACAGAGTCGCGGCATAGAGCAGGTGAATATCGCGGTGATTCAGATGGATGAAACGGCGCAGCAAAACGCGGCGCTGGTACAGCAGTCTTCAGCGGCTACCCGCTCGCTGGAAGAGCAGTCTTCAGCGCTAATCGAAGCAATGGCCGTATTTAAGCTACAGAAAGCGTAAGCAGACGATGGATTTTGTAGGCCGGATGGCAACGCTACGCGTTTTATCCGGCCTACGTCCGTGCGATGAAAAATAATTACGCGTCCGGGAACTCGCGGATAAAGCGTTCTACATCTTCAACCATATGGTCGTTACCCACGAAGAAGGAACGGCGCTGGTGCAGACTTTCTGGGGTGATATCCAGAATGCGTTCTTTGCCATCGCTGGCTTTGCCGCCCGCCTGCTCGGCCAGGAAGGCCATCGGGTTGCATTCATACAGCAGACGCAGTTTCCCTTGCGGGTGGCTGGCGGTGCTTGGGTACAGGTAGATCCCGCCTTTCAGCAGATTGCGATGGAAATCCGCAACCAGAGAGCCAATGTAGCGCGAGGTATACGGGCGCTGGGTTGGCTTATCTTCTTCCTGGCAGAATTTAATGTACTTCTTCACGCCGTTCGGGAATTTGATGTAGTTACCTTCGTTAATGGAGTACGTGCTGCCTTTCGCCGGGAAGCGCATACGTTCCTGGCTGAGGCAGAATACGCCCAGAGAAGGATCGTAGGTGAAGGCATGTACGCCACAGCCGGTGGTATACACCAGCATGGTGGAAGAACCATAAACAACGTAACCTGCAGCAACCTGCTTGTTGCCCGGCTGCAGGAAATCCTCTTCCGTAACCGGTGTGCCGACTGGGGTTACGCGGCGATAAATAGAGAAAATCGTACCGACAGAGACGTTAACATCGATGTTGGATGAGCCATCCAGCGGATCCATTAGCACAACGTATTTAGCGTGTTCACAGCCTTCAAAGACGACGATTTCATCTTCTTCTTCTGAGGCAATGCCCGCCACAATGTCGCGCGCCTTCAGTGCAGCTTTCAGTTTTTCGTTCGCGAACAGATCGAGTTTTTGTTGAACCTCTCCCTGCACGTTCTCAGCACCGCTGGCACCCAGGATATCGACCAGACCGGCCTTATTGATATCGCGGTGGATGATCTTGGCGCCCAGCTTTATTGCCGACAACAAAGCAGTGAGCTCACCGGTAGCATGAGAAAACTCGTGCTGCTTTTCGACAATAAATTCACCTAACGTTTTCATAACACTTTCCCTGCAATTTATGTGGAGTAAAGCGACCGCAACAATATTAACAAATATTTCCATTGCTGCGCTTAGGTGAATCGCGCCAGCAAACTGCGGAATATCCTGAAATGCGTTTCTCACTTGCCGGACATGTGCGTAAAATGGCCCCCAGATTAAAAAAGGATAGTGACGTATGCGCATTCATATTTTGGGAATTTGTGGCACTTTCATGGGCGGTCTGGCGATGCTGGCGCGCTCGCTCGGTCATGAAGTAACCGGTTCGGACGCCAATGTGTATCCGCCGATGAGTACCTTACTTGAGAAGCAAGGCATTGATCTGATTCAGGGTTACGATGCCAGCCAGCTCGACCCACAGCCGGACCTGGTGATCATCGGCAATGCCATGACCCGTGGTAATCCGTGCGTGGAAGCGGTGCTGGAAAAGAACATTCCGTACATGTCTGGCCCGCAGTGGCTGCATGACTTTGTCTTGCGCGATCGCTGGGTACTGGCGGTTGCGGGTACGCACGGCAAAACCACTACCGCCGGAATGGCGACCTGGATCCTCGAAGCCTGCGGCTATAAACCTGGCTTTGTGATCGGCGGCGTTCCGGGCAACTTTGAGGTTTCCGCGCGCCTCGGCGAGAGCGACTTCTTCGTGATTGAAGCGGATGAGTACGACTGTGCGTTCTTCGACAAGCGTTCTAAATTCGTGCATTACTGCCCGCGCACGCTGATCCTCAATAACCTTGAGTTCGATCACGCGGACATCTTTGACGATCTGAAAGCTATTCAGAAACAGTTCCATCACCTGGTGCGTATCGTGCCGGGCCAGGGACGCATCATCTACCCGGAAAACGACATCAATCTGAAACAGACGATGGCGATGGGCTGCTGGAGCGAACAAGAGCTGGTGGGCGAACAAGGTCACTGGCAGGCGAAAAAGCTGACCACCGATGCCTCCGAGTGGGAAGTGTGGCTGGACGGTGAAAAAGTCGGCGAAGTTAAGTGGGGCCTGGTGGGCGAGCACAACATGCACAACGGCCTGATGGCGATTGCAGCCGCGCGTCATGTTGGCGTCGTGCCTGCGGATGCGGCCAATGCATTGGGCTCGTTCATCAACGCTCGTCGCCGTCTTGAGCTGCGCGGTGAAGCCAATGGCGTGACGGTGTATGACGATTTTGCCCATCACCCGACGGCCATTCTGGCAACGCTTGCGGCACTGCGCGGTAAAGTGGGCGGCACGGCGCGCATCATCGCGGTGCTGGAACCTCGCTCGAACACCATGAAAATGGGCCTGTGCAAAGATGACCTGGCGCCGTCGTTAGGGCGTGCAGACGAAGTGTTCCTGCTGCAACCCCCGCACATTCCGTGGCAGGTAGCAGAAGTCGCTGAAGCCTGCGTTCAGCCGGCACACTGGAGCGGCGATGTGGATGCACTGGCAGATATGGTGGTGAAAACCGCACAGCCTGGCGATCACATTCTGGTGATGAGCAACGGCGGGTTTGGCGGTATTCATCAAAAACTGCTGGATGGTCTGGCGAAGAAAGCTCAGGCAGAAGAAGAGTAAAAAAATGCCCGGTGGCGCTACGCTTACCGGGCCTACAACGGATCGTAGGCCGGATAAGGTATTTGCACCGCCATCCGGCACTTTCGGCGGACGAAGAGGTTAGGCCTCGTTTTCCGCCAGTTCACGCAGATATTGGAAGATCTGGCGGGAAGATTTTGGCGGCTTGTTGCCCGCTTTTTCTTTCCTGGCGTTACGCACCAGCGAACGCAGTTGCTGACGGTCGGCGTCAGGCCACAGGTTCATCACTTCTTCGATAGCTTCATCGCTACCGTCAACCATACGGTCACGCAGTTGCTCCAGCTTATGGAAGACAACGACCTGTTGGTTGTGACGGTTTTTCAGCTTGTCCAACGCCTGACGGATAGGATCAACATCGCGCTGGCGCAACATTTTGCCAATCAGCTGCAGCTGACGACGGCGACCTTCCATCTTAATACGCTGGGCCAGCTCAATCGCGGCACGTAAATCCGCATCGAGCGGGATTTTATCCAGCGCGTTTTTCCCCAGTTTTACCAGTTCCACACCCAGGTGTTTTAACTCCTCGGCGTCACGTTTTATTTCACTTTTACTGACCCAGATAATTTCATCGTCTTCGTCTTCGATGTCATCACCGGGAACGTCGTCGAGCCAGTCTTCGGGCTGCTTAGTCATGTCAGGCTCCTTAAAAAAAGAGGCTAATGTTACCAGTTAAGATGCGCACTGAAAAACGGTTCTCTGTTAGACTTCAGAGAAACTCTCTCTACATTATGGCATTTGCGATGAAAGTAATCTCACAAGTTGAAGCGCAGCGTAAGATTCTGGAAGAAGCAGTCTCGATGGCACTGGAATTAGCGTCAGGTAAGTCGGATGGCGCGGAAGTCGCTGTGAGCAAGACCACGGGTATTAGCGTCAGCACCCGTTATGGTGAAGTGGAGAACGTCGAATTCAATAGCGATGGTGCACTGGGGATTACGGTTTATCACCAAAACCGTAAGGGCAGCGCATCGTCCACCGATTTAAGCCCGCAGGCGATTGCACGCACCGTGCAGGCCGCGCTGGACATTGCACGTTACACTTCGCCGGACCCGTGCGCGGGCGTGGCAGATAAAGAACTACTGGCCTTTGATGCGCCCGATCTGGACCTGTTCCACCCGGCGGAAGTTTCCCCTGACGAAGCTATCGAACTGGCTGCCCGCGCTGAACAGGCGGCACTACAGGCCGACAAACGCATCACCAATACCGAAGGTGGCAGCTTTAACAGCCACTATGGCATCAAAGTGTTTGGCAACAGCTACGGTATGCTGCAGGGCTACTGCTCCACGCGCCATTCTCTTTCCAGCTGCGTAATCGCAGAAGAAAATGGTGATATGGAGCGTGATTACGCCTACACCATTGGTCGGGCGATGGGCGATCTGCAAACGCCGGAGTGGGTGGGGGCAGACTGCGCTCGCCGTACCTTATCACGCCTGTCTCCGCGTAAGCTTTCCACCATGAAAGCGCCGGTGATTTTCGCCAATGAAGTGGCGACCGGACTGTTCGGACACCTGGTTGGCGCCATTGCAGGCGGCTCGGTGTACCGCAAATCCACCTTCCTGCTCGACTCGCTGGGCAAGCAAATTCTGCCGGAATGGCTGACCATTGAAGAACATCCGCACCTGCTGAAAGGGCTGGCGTCTTCACCGTTCGACAGCGAAGGCGTACGGACCGAACGCCGCGACATTATTAAAGACGGTGTGCTGACTCAGTGGCTGCTGACCAATTATTCTGCACGTAAGCTGGGGCTTAAGAGCACCGGTCATGCAGGCGGGATCCACAACTGGCGAATTCCGGGACAGGGTCTAAGCTTCGAGCAGTTGCTCAAAGAGATGGGCACAGGTCTTGTGGTTACCGAGCTGATGGGACAGGGCGTAAGCGGCATTACCGGCGATTACTCGCGCGGCGCGGCGGGCTTCTGGGTCGAAAACGGTGAAATTCAGTACCCGGTGAGTGAAATTACCATCGCCGGTAACTTAAAAGAGATGTGGCGTAATATCGTCACCGTCGGCAACGATATTGAAACGCGCAGTAATATTCAGTGTGGTTCGGTCCTGTTGCCGGAGATGAAGATCGCCGGGCAATAATACCCGTCATACTTCAAGCTGTGGCGTGAATTATTGAGGGTATCTGGCGTTTGTTTATTTTTGAATAATAAAAAAGGAAGTGAGCAATGCGTAAACACCTGTTAGCGATCGTCGCAGCTTCAACGCTGGTTCTTGGTTCTTCTGCGTTTGCAGCCGATCTTGAAGACGATATGGGGATCCTCAACGACAACCTGAAAATCGTCGAAAAAACGGATAATGCGACTGAACTGAAAGATGCGTTAACCAAAATGCGTGCAGCTGCGCTGGACGCGCAAAAGGGAACGCCGCCGAAGCTGGAAAACAAATCCCCGGACAGCCCGGAGATGAAGGATTTCCGCCACGGCTTTGACACGCTGATCGGTCAGATCGACGGTGCGTTGAAGCTGGCGAACGAAGGTAAAGTTAAAGAGGCGAAAGCCGTTGCGGAAGAGCTGAAAACCACGCGCAACGAAAACCACAAGAAGTTCCGCTAATCTGCGCTATCCGGCCTGCATACCCGTAGGTCGGATACAACACCCCGCTACTGCACGTCCCATAAGTAAACGCTATCCCCATCACATTTTTTCATTTTTATCGCCCATTCATTGTTCGCACTTCCTTCCATTTTTCTGCTCGCTCTTGCGATCTCAATCACATTCTTCCAGTGATAAATCGTGGTTCCAGCTCTTTTTGCGGCACAGATCACTATCGCTGCACACCTTTCCACTTCGAAGTGGAAAACAACTCGCTACAAACTCATAACCTCCGTCGCTAATTTATCCTCAGAGACATTAACGGGGTAAGACGAGTGAATAACGGAGCTGTAATGAATGACATGGGGGAATCGGTGGAACTGGCCGACCGCATGCTGGCGCAGGTGTATGCCTTGCTGCGTGAACGCAACATTATTCCCAACGCCGTACAGGAACAGATGCTGACGTCGCATGTTCGCGCCATGGCGCACCGCTCGGTAACGGGTGAACCCTTACCAGAGGTCGATGCCAGCTTGTTTGATGAAATATCTGCCGAATCAATGGCGCTTGCCCGCGACGTGGTCGCCGAGTTTGGCAATCTTCCTGAGGAAGAGGCCTGGCTGCTGTCGGTGCACTTCGAAGTCGCGAAAGACAACCTTTAAGGAGCAAAAGATGGAACAGATTACCGTAGTGATTGGCGATCGTCTGGGTAAAGGCCAGAAAGTGGCGGCAGGCGTAGAGAAAGCGGGTGGCCGTGCCGTTGTGGTGCCGGGCGTTGCAGCAGATATGAAGCTGGGTGACGTGATGAAAGCGGAAAACGCCACCTTTGGTATCTCGTTTTGCGGCAGCGGTGGTGCGGGTGCGATTACCGCGCAGACCAAATACGGCTACAAGGCGAAATACGGCATGCGCTCGGTCGATGAAGGGGTAACCGCCATCAACGAAGGGTGCAACGTACTGGGATTCGGCTTTATGGACAAAGAAGAGCTCGGCGAGCGCCTGGTGCAGGCGTGGCAAAAGAAACACGGCGCTTAAGCATGAAAGAGCAATTCACCACCACGGTGAGAGTCACGGGTAAGGGCGAGACCAAAGCTCGCGCCTTTGCCGATGCCCTGAACCACGTTCAGGCTGCGGTGATGAAAGCGTCGCCGCATATCTTACTGCGTATTGAGCCACAGGATGTGCAGGTTGTTCAAGCGCGTGAATCGGTGCGTAAAGAGGCGTTTTTATTCCTCTTTTTGCGCCGGGAAAGACGCACTTTCAGCGTGGAGCTGGACGTGACCGTCAACGTGACTGCCATCAATCTCGACAAGGTGGATTTCGTTACGCAACGCTGATTTTTCTATTAAAAGGCATAATTATGTTCCTGATAATATTAATAAAATCGCTCATCATCGGCGCGTTGGTTGGCGTTGGTGTCGGCGCTGGGGCTGCACGCATGTTTCATGCGCCTACCACTCAAGGGATGGGCGCGTTTCGTACTCTGGGAGAACTGAATTCCTGCGAAGGGGATCCGGCTTCTCACTTCTCGTTCGGCCTGGGTTTCTTCTTTAACGCCTGGGCTTCCTCTGTTGCGGCGGGGGCGTTCACGCAGGACGTCGACCATCGCATCATCCCCAACTGGGGCGCCGCCGCGCTGATGATTAAAAATCGCAACGTCGGTGAAACGCTGCACGACCCCAAACGCATGGCAATTGCCTGCGGCGTTATCGGGATGATCGTGGTGACCTTCCTGAACCTCACCGCATCATCCGTACCGGAAGCGTTGCAGGTTACCGCCGTCAAGGTGCTGGTGCCCGCGGCTAACCTGCTGGTTAACACCGTGATGCCAGTAATCTTCTGGCTGGCGGCGATCGACGCCGGTAAGAAATCTGGCTTCTGGGCCACCGTTTTTGGCGGCGCGGCGCAGCTGATCATGGGTAACGCCGTTCCGGGTCTGGTTCTCGGCATTCTGATCGGCAAAGGTGTTGAAGAGAGCGGCTGGAACCACGTCACTAAAGTGATGATGGTGGCTATCGTCGCGCTGTTTGTCCTGAGTGGCTTCTTCCGTGGCTTCGATATGAAGATGATCGAATCCTTCCATCTGACCGTGCCTAACTGGCTCGAACTTATCCACAACTCGCTCAGCGGCAAATAACGGAGGTCATCATGGAACAGAATAAAGGTTTTTGGTTCGCTGACTGGTCGTTCCCGATCTTTGTGGGCCTGCTCTCCTCTGGCGTGTTTGCCGGAACACACATGTACTACCTGTACGGTATTGGCGCATTTAACGAAGTGGCTTTTGTGGCGATGCTGAAGGCGGGAATGGATACCGGATCCTACGGAGCAGTGGCGGCATTTGGCGCAAGCTTCCTGTTTGCCCGCATCATTGAAGGTTCGCTGGTGGGGATTTTGGATATCGGCGGGGCGATTCAGACCGGGGTTGGGTTAGGTGTTCCGGCGCTGCTGCTGGGCGCGGGCATTATCTTCCCGGTCGCCAACTTCGCCGCCTCGCTGGTCACCGGTCTGGTGATTGGTCTGGCGATTGGCTACATCATCATTCTGGCGCGTAAGTTCACCATCAACCAGAGCGACTCGACCTACGGTGCGGACGTCATGATGGGGGCCGGTAACGCCTCCGGACGCTTCCTCGGGCCGTTGATTATCCTCAGCGCGATGACGGCTTCGATTCCTATCGGAATCGGTTCTCTGGCAGGCGCGCTGCTGTTTTACCTGTGGCAAAAACCGATTACCGGCGGGGCGATCCTCGGCGCGATGATCCTCGGGTCCATCTTCCCGATTGCCATTAGTTGATGGTGTGTCGTTGTAGGCCTGATGGCGGCTGCGCCTTATCAGGCCTACACGACCGCCCCCATTTCAACAGGAGAGAGAGACATGTTTGATTTACTCCTGCGCCGTGCGCGCCTCGTTGACGATACGGTGAGCGATATTGCGCTCAAAGACGGCAAGATCGCGGCGTTGGGTGACGTTGATGGCCCGGCGCTGAAAACCATCGAGCTGGGCGGTGAGTGCTACGTCAGCGCAGGCTGGATTGACTCCCACGTTCATTGCTACCCGAAATCCCCGATTTACCACGACCAGCCGGATAGCGTTGGTATTGCGACCGGCGTCACTACCGTAGTGGATGCGGGCAGTACCGGGGCGGATGACATCGACGATTTTTACACCCTGACCCGGGAAGCTGCCACCGAAGTGTACGCGTTGCTGAATATCTCCCGCGTTGGGCTTATTGCCCAGAACGAGCTGGCCAACATGGCCAATATTGACGCTGATGCGGTACGAGAGGCGGTGAAACGCCACCCTGATTTTATCGTCGGTCTGAAGGCACGTATGAGCAGCAGCGTAGTCGGTGAAAATGGCATCACACCGCTGGATCGCGCCAAAGCGATGCAAGCGCAGAACGGTGACCTGCCGCTGATGGTGCACATCGGCAACAACCCGCCGGACCTGGATGAGATCGCCGAGCGCCTGAGCGCGGGTGACATCATTACCCACTGTTACAACGGTAAGCCGAATCGCATTCTGACACCGCAAGGTGAGCTACGGGCGTCAGTGACGCGGGCGATTTCACGCGGCGTGCGTCTGGACGTTGGGCATGGCACCGCCAGCCTGAGCTTTGCGGTGGCAAAACGCGCTATCGAACTGGGTATTTTGCCGCACACCATCAGCTCCGATATTTACTGTCGTAACCGTATCAGCGGCCCGGTGCATTCCCTGGCGAATGTAATGTCGAAATTCCTCGCCATTGGGATGTCGCTTCCGCAGGTCATTGAATGCGTTACCGCCAATGCCGCCGATGGTCTGCGCCTGAAACAGAAGGGGCGGCTGCAGGTCGGTCTGGATGCCGATTTAACCCTCTTTACGCTTAAGCGCCAGCCAACCGTGCTGGTAGATGCAGAAAACGACAGCCTGCAGGCTGAACAACTGCTGGTGCCGCTTGCCGCAATACGTGCGGGCAAGGGCTATATGACCGAACAAGGGAGCGCGGAACATGCCTTCGATTTTTGAGAAATACGATTTAAAACAGGTGATTAATACCTCCGGCCGCATGACGGCGCTCGGCGTTTCCACGCCGCGACCAGAAGTGGTTGAAGCCGCGATGGCGGGAATGAACCAATATTTCGAGATGAAAGACCTGGTCAATAAAACCGGCGACTACATCGCGAAATTACTGGAAGTGGAAGGGGCAACGGTTGTCTCTTGCGCCTCGGCCGGGATTGCCCTGTCGGTGGCTGGCGTATTGGTTAAAGACAGCGACTGGCTGCTGGAGAACCTGCACGTCACGCCCATCGAGAACAACGAAATCGTGTTGCCCAGAGGTCACAACGTCAACTTTGGCGCTCCGGTAGGCACCATGGTAGCGCTTGGCGGCGGCAAGTTAGTGGAAGCCGGTTATGCCAACGAATGTTCCGCGGCGCAGTTGGCGGCGGCCATTACACCGCGTACGGCGGCCATTCTGTATATCAAATCTCACCACTGCGTCCAGAAAAGTATGCTCAGCGTGGAGCAGGCTGCGGTGGTGGCGCGTACGCATAATCTGCCGCTGATCGTGGACGCGGCGGCGGAAGAGGATTTGCAGTGCTACTACCGGGTTGGTGCAGATCTGGTGATTTATAGCGGCGCCAAGGCGATAGAAGGACCAACCAGTGGTCTGGTGATTGGTAAAACCCAATACGTTGAGTGGGTGAAGCGCCAGACGGCGGGAATTGGCCGGGCGATGAAGGTGGGCAAAGAGGGGATTCTTGGCCTGACCTGCGCCATCGAACTGTATCTGAACGCGCAGAAAGAGAGCGGCGCGGAGATGGTCGAGAAAATGACGCCGTTCATTAATGCCTTGAACCAGCTTAACGGCGTGAGCGCCCGCGTGGTGTGGGATAGTGCAGGGCGCGACATCGCGCGCACGGAAATTAAGTTTGATGAAGCGGTCACCGGGATCGCCACGGGGGAACTGGTCGATGCGCTGAAACAGGGGGAGTACGCGATTTACTTCCGTGGTTACAAAGCCAATGAAGGCATTATCGAAGCCGATGTGCGCAGCGTCGATCGCGCGCAGCTGGAGATTGTGGCCCGTCGAATTGGTGAAGTGATTTCGCAGGAGAAAAACGCATGAAACTGACCCCTAACTTTTATCGTGACCGCGTCTGCCTGAACGTGCTGGCAGGCTCCAAAGAAAATGCCCGGGACATTTATGCGGCGGCGGAAGGACACGTGCTGGTTGGCGTGTTGTCAAAAAATTACCCGGATGTCGCAAGCGCGGTAGCGGATATGCGTGAATACGCGGCCCTTATCGACAATGCGCTCTCCGTGGGGCTGGGGGCGGGCGATCCTAACCAGTCGGCGATGGTCAGTGAAATCTCCCGTCAGGTGCAGCCACAGCATGTCAATCAGGTCTTTACCGGCGTGGCTACCAGTCGCGCGCTGCTGGGCCAGCAGGAGACAGTGGTCAACGGTCTGGTCTCGCCAACCGGCACGCCGGGCAGGGTGAAAATCTCCACTGGTCCGCTAAGCAGCCAGTCGCCGGACGGTATTGTGTCGGTAGAAACCGCGATTGCGCTGCTCAAAGACATGGGCGGTAGCTCAATTAAATACTTCCCGATGGGCGGCCTGAAATGCCGTGACGAGTACATTGCGGTCGCGCAGGCCTGCGCCCGTCATGACTTCTGGCTTGAGCCAACCGGCGGTATCGATCTGGATAATTTCACTGAAATCCTGCAAATTGCCCTCGATGCCGGAGTGAGTAAAATCATTCCTCACATCTATAGTTCGATTATTGATAAGGTGAGTGGTAACACTCGTCCGGACGACGTACGCCAACTGATGGCGATGACCCGGGCCTGCGTAGGCTAACTGACTGATGAGGAAACTGACGTGCGATTCCCCAACCAACGTTTAGCACAGCTGTTTGCCATGTTGCAAAACGAAGCGCTTCCACAGGACGAGCTGGCGCAGCGGTTGTCGGTTTCCACACGCACCGTACGGGCGGATATCACCGCGCTAAACGCGCTGCTCACCCAGTATGGCGCACAGTTTGTCCTCAGCCGGGGTAATGGATATCAGCTCAAAATTGACGACCCGGCAAGCTTTCACACCCTGCAAACGCAGCAGCCCAATACGTTGCTGCGCATCCCACGCACCAGCCAGGAACGGATACACTGGCTGGTGGTACGTTTTCTGACATCGGCTTTCTCACTGAAGCTGGAAGATTTAGCTGATGAATGGTTTATCAGCCGAGCGACGCTGCAAAACGATATGGCTGAGGTGCGCGAGCATCTGCAACGGTATCATCTGACGCTGGAAACGCGTCCCCGTCACGGCATGAAGCTGTTCGGCAGCGAAATGGCGATCCGCGCCTGTTTGACCGATCTGCTGTGGACGCTGGCGCAGCAGGATCCGCAGCACCCGTTAGTGACGCAAGAAGCGCTGAATGCGGGGCTCCCTGAACAGTTGCAACCTGTTTTGCAGGACATTTTTGCCCGTTTCCATATTCGTCTGACCGATGAGGGCGAGCTGTTTTTACGCTTGTACTGCGCGGTGGCGGTACGGCGGATTAGCGAAGGATATCCACTCCCGGATTTTGCCGCAGAAGAAGCCGATCAATCGGTGTGCCTGGCCACGCGGGAAATCGCGGCGGTACTGCACCGCCTGGCAGACAAACCGCTTTCCGTTTCCGAAGAAAACTGGCTACAGGTGCATATTGCTGCCCGCCAGGTTCAGGAGATCGCGCCCAGTGCTATCAATGCGGATGATGACGAAGCGTTAGTCAATTACATCCTGCGTTTTATCAACACCCAGTACAACTACAACCTGTTGAATGATAAACAGTTGCATGCTGACCTGCTGACGCATATTAAGACGATGATCACCCGGGTGCGTTACCAGATAATGATCCCCAATCCGTTGTTGGAAAATATTAAACAGCACTACCCCATGGCGTGGGACATGACGCTGGCCGCCGTCTCGGGATGGGGAAAATATACGCCGTACACCATCAGTGAAAATGAGATTGGCTTCCTCGTGCTGCATATTGGCGTCGGGCTGGAGCGTAGTTACAACATCGGTTACCAGAGGCAGCCGAAGGTTCTGCTGGTATGCGATGCCGGAAATGCGATGGCGCGGATGATTGAAGCGGTACTGGCGCGTAAGTATCCGCAGATAGAGATCGTCGATACCGTAACGCTTCGTGACTACGAACAGCGGGAAAGCATCAGCGAAGATTTTGTCATCTCAACCGCGCGGATTGGTGAAAAAGATAAGCCGATGGTGATGATTGCGCCATTCCCTACCGATTATCAGCTGGAGCAGATTGGCAAACTGGTGCTGGTCGACAGAACCCGTCCGTGGATGTTGAACAAATTCTTCGATGCCGCCCATTTTCGTGTGATTGACGAGTCAATGGATCAACAAACGTTGTTCAAAACCTTATGCCGTCAGTTGCAGGATGAAGGTTTTGTCGATGCGGAGTTTCTTGATTCGGTGGTTGAGCGTGAGGCCATCGTCAGCACCATGCTGGGTGACAGCATTGCCTTGCCGCACGCCCTTGGTCTGCTGGCAAAGAAAACGGTGGTCTACACCATCCTCGCCCCGCAGGGTATCGCCTGGGGCGATGAAACGGCCCACGTGATCTTCTTGCTCGCTATCAGCAAGAGTGAATACGAAGAGGCGATGGCTATCTACGATATCTTCGTCACCTTCCTGCGCGAACGCGCGATGACGCGACTCTGCGCGTGCCGGAATTTCACCGAGTTCAAAGCGGTTGCGATGGAGTGTGTGAGCCGTTTTTGAGAGGCGTTATCCAGAATTCGATGTAATGCGAATGTAATGCTAAACTGCATTACACATTCGATTTTACTGGAGGCATAATGGCCACGCTGAACGTCCGTCTGGATGACAAACTCAAAAATGAGGCTTATGCCGTGCTGGAAAAACTGAATATTACTCCAACGGAAGCTGTGCGATTACTGTTTCAGTACGTCGCGGAAACGGGGCGCATGCCGGTGAAAACCGTCACCCTTAGCGACAGTGAAGATGCACTCATTCAGACAGTCCGGGAAAGGCTTGCCAGCCCGCAAAAGGGAATCAAGGTTAGTCTGGATGACTTATGAACTGGAATTCGACCCGAGAGCCTTAAAAGAGTGGCATAAACTGGGTGATACGGTGAAGACTCAGTTTAAGAAGAAGTTGGCCGACGTGTTGTTGAACCCCAGAATTGACTCTGCCCGTTTAAATGGTCTTCCTGACTGCTATAAAATTAAGCTTAAATCGTCCGGGTACCGTCTGGTGTACCAGGTTCGGGATGAGGTTGTGGTCGTGTTTGTTGTCGCGGTAGGTAAGCGAGAACATTCAGCCGTTTATCACGATGCAAACAAACGGCTTTAGCGATTAACGCAAATGATGTACAACCTGGTTGCTGCTACCGCGCCAGATCAGCGCCGGGTCTTTAAGATCCTGCACAAATTTACCATCGACCAGCACGTTGATGAGATCCACCACCTGCATTTGTGCGGCGTTGAGTTCATCAAGCTTGTAGCCGGTCCACACCCAGATATCTTTCCCCGGACACTCAGCGTGAATACGCTGTACCAGTTGCAGGATATCCGGCACGTTTTGCGGATGCAGCGGATCGCCGCCGGACAGCGAAATACCCTGGCGAGGGATTCGCGTGTCGTTCAGATCGGCAATGATCTTGTCTTCCATCTCTTTGGTAAACGGCTGGCCGGAATTGAGTCGCCAGGTGCTTTTGTTATAGCAGCCAGGGCATTCATGCACGCATCCCGACACAAACAGGGTGCAGCGGGTTCCTGGGCCGTTGACGATATCGACAGGATAGTATTGATGGTATCGCATTTTCGCTTCTCAATTGACGCCATTACTGCGTTGTCTGCGCTCGCTCACCCGGGTCACTTACTTATGTAAGCTCCCCGGGATTCGCTTGCTTGCCGCCTTGTCCTGGCGCCAATTGCTTTGCGAAAAGCGTCACATCGCCAGGCAATAATACTGTCGAAATTAACCGATCTGCCCATTACCTAAATGCTTAACGCGGCGCTTCACTTCTTCCTGCTTACCGGCGTTAAACGGACGAGCGTCCGGGCTGCCTAAATAACCGCATACGCGGCGAGTGACCGATACGCGCGCGGCGTCGTGGTTACCACATTTCGGGCAGGTAAAGCCTTTGCTGGTGCACTCGAACTCACCGGTAAAGCCGCACTCGTAGCATTCATCGATTGGCGTGTTGGTCCCGTAATACGGCACGTGCTGATAGCTGTAATCCCAGACGTCTTCCAGTGCTTTCAGGTTGTGCTGAATGTTCGGGTACTCGCCGTAGCAAATGAAACCTCCATTCGCCAGCGGCGGGTACGGCGCTTCAAAATCGATCTTGTCGTACGGGTTAACCTTTTTCTCCACGTCGAGGTGGAAGCTGTTGGTGTAGTAACCTTTGTCGGTAACACCCGGCACCACGCCAAACTCGGCGGTATCCAGACGGCAGAAACGATCGCACAGGTTTTCGCTTGGTGTACTGTACAGACTAAAGCCGTAGCCGGTTTCGTCTTTCCATTGATCGACCGCCTGACGCAGACGTTCCACAATGGCGATAGCTTTAGCCCGAAGCTGCTCGCTGTCGTACAAGTGTTTGTCGCCAAACAGCGCGTTGATGGTTTCGTGAATGCCGATGTAACCCAGAGAAATCGACGCGCGGCCGTTTTTAAAGATTTCTGACACGTCATCGTCTGCTTTCAGACGCACGCCGCAGGCCCCTTCCATATACAGGATTGGTGCAACGCGGGCCTTCACGCCTTCCAGACGCGCAATGCGGGTCATCAGCGCTTTACGCGCCAGGATCAGACGGTCGTCGAGCAGTTTCCAGAAGGTGGTTTCATCGCCATGAGCTTCCAGCGCGATACGAGGCAGGTTAAGGCTGATAACGCCGAGGTTGTTACGGCCATCGTGGACCTGTTCGCCGTTCTCGTTTTCCCATACGCCCAGGAAGCTGCGGCAGCCCATCGGCGTTTTGAAGGAGCCGGTCACTTTAACCACCTGATCGTAGTTCAGGATATCCGGATACATACGCTTGCTCGCGCACTCCAGCGCCAGCTGCTTGATGTCATAGTTCGGATCGCCAAACTTGTGGTTCAGACCGTCACGAATCGCAAACACCAGTTTCGGGAACACGGCGGTTTTACGATTTTTACCCAGGCCAGCAATGCGGTTACGCAGAATGGACTGCTGGATCAAACGCGATTCCCAGCTGGTTCCCAGGCCGAAACCGAAGGTAACGAACGGCGTCTGACCGTTGGCGGTATGCAGGGTATTCACTTCATACTCAAGGGACTGGAATGCGTCGTAGCACTCTTTCTCGGTACGGGAATGCGCATAACCGTCGGCATCTGGGATCTGCCACTCTTCAGCGGTTTTGCGATGCTTATTAAAGCTCTCGGTCACGAACGGTGCGAGAACTTCGTCAATACGGTTAATGGTGGTACCGCCATAAATATGGCTGGCAACCTGCGCGATAATTTGCGCGGTGACGGCCGTCGCGGTGGAGATGGATTTTGGCGGCTCAATCTCCGCGTTACCCATCTTAAAGCCCTGCGTCAGCATACCTTTCAGGTCGATCAGCATGCAGTTAAACATTGGGAAGAACGGAGAGTAGTCGAGATCGTGATAGTGAATATCACCACGCTCGTGCGCCTGGACGACATCACGCGGCAGCAGGTGTTGACGCGCATAGTGTTTGGCGACGATACCGGCCAGCAGGTCGCGCTGGGTCGGGATCACTTTGCTGTCTTTGTTGGCGTTTTCGTTCAGCAGAGCAGAGTTGGTTTGCTCAACCAGACCACGAATTTCCTGGTTCAGACGGCCACGTTTTTCACGCTGTATATCACGGTCGTGGCGATATTCGATGTACGCACGGGCGAGTTGCTTGTACGGACCAGACATCAGTTGGTTTTCTACCGCTGTCTGGATCTCGTTGATATCGACCTGGCTGCGCTCATTCATCTGGCTACTAACGACTTCTGCGACGGTGGCACAGTAATCTGCGTCATCGACTCCCGCTGCTTTAGCTGCACGCAGAATGGCTTCTTTGATGCGCTCTGATTTAAACGGCACTTTACAGCCATCTCGTTTCATCACATGCGGTGTCATGATCACTCCATATTTATAAGAACAGGTTATCCACAGAGGTTGGAGAAGCGGCCATGGCTTTATTCATCTATCTGGCCAATGACTTCCCGCAATCCTGACCCACTTTATCCACAATTCCACCGTTAAACGGTGCACTGTAGTTGTAGCAATTGTAGTCGATTAATACAACATATTGGGTCGGCGTGCATTTTAAGTTCTATATGTAGTGATTTGCATCAAGGATGTTTACGATTTATTTGATGTAGCGCAAAGTAAAAATCGGAGCGTACAGATGACGGGCAGTACAGCGATTGTAAATTGTGGGCAGAAAATTCTGATTAATTATTCAACAAAAACAGGAAGCTAAGCTAAGCGTATGTAGCAACGCCCGGTAGCGCTATGCGTACCGGGCCTGAACATAATTGCAAGCTATTTTTGCAACCACCAGACGGCCTCAAAAGGACGCAGTGTCATGTCCCCAGGTTGGCTGGCAACCTCGGCATAGTTGTGCATCAGCACCTGCCAGTTTCCGTCGGTCTGGGATGGCTGCCAGTTCTGGAAGGTATCGCTTAGATTGGCAATGACCAGCAGCCGCTGCCCTTGCCACTCTCGTTGATAGCACCACAGATGCGGGCTGTCCGGTAGCAGATCCTGGTAGTCGCCCCAGGTGATAACCGGCTCCGCTTTGCGCAAGGCGATCAGCTTCTGATAGGTGTAGAACACCGAGTCGGTATCGTTCAGTGCTGCCGCCACGTTGATGTCTGCTGCGTTGTCACACAGATTGATCCATGGCTCGCCGCGGGTGAAGCCCGCGTGTTTGCTGCTATCCCATTGCATCGGTGTGCGGCTGTTATCGCGTGATTTACTGGCGAGGATCGCCAGCAGTTCTTGCGCATCGCGTCCCTGGCCGTTCAACTCGGCAAACATGTTATGGCTTTCCACATCGCGATAATCGGTAATCTGGCGGAAGTGCGGGTTGGTCATGCCAATCTCTTCACCCTGGTAGATGTAGGGTGTGCCCTGCATGCCATGCAGCACCATCGCCAGCATTTTGGCCGACGGAACGCGGTATTTACCTTGATCGCCAAAACGCGACACGATGCGTGGCTGATCGTGGTTACACCAGAACAGCGCGTTCCATGCCTGATTGTGCATGCCCTGCTGCCAGTGGTGGAACAGGGCTTTTAGCGCCACATAATCGGGTTTTGCTAACGTCCACTTCTCACCGTTGGGGTAATCTACTTTCAGGTGGTGGAAGTTAAAGGTCATCGACAGTTCACTACCATCTTGTGCGGCGTACTGCTGGCAATGTTCAAGCGTAGTGGAAGACATTTCGCCGACCGTCATCAGGTTGCGTGGGGTAAAAACATCGCGGTTCATCTCACGCAAAAATTCATGCGCGCGTGGGCCGTCGGTATAAAAACGGCGTCCATCGCCGTCGGGGTCGTTCGGGAAGTCCTGATCTTTAGAGATAAGATTCACCACGTCGAGGCGCAGTCCGTCCACGCCGCGATCGGCCCAGAACTCGCACACTTTCTTTAACTCGGCGCGGACCGCCGGGTTTTCCCAGTTCAGGTCGGCTTGTTCCGGAGCAAAGAGGTGTAGATAGTACTGCTCGCTTTCGGCGTGCCAGCCCCAGGCGTTGCCGCCAAACTTGGAGCGCCAGTTATTTGGCGGGCAGTCTGGCGTGCCGTCGCGCCAGAAATAAAACTGACGATACGGGCTGTCTTTATCCAGCGCTTCACGAAACCAGGCGTGCTGGGTTGAGGTGTGGTTAAACACCATGTCGAGAATAATACGGATGCCGCGCGCTTTCGCCTGCGCCACCAGTTCGTCAAAGTCTTCCAGCGTGCCGTAGGCCGGATCGACAGACGTGTAGTCTGCGACGTCGTAACCGTTATCAACCTGCGGTGAAATATAGAACGGCGTCAGCCAGATGGCATCAACGCCCAGCTTTTGCAGATAGTCGAGGCGCTGCGTCACGCCGCGTAAATCTCCGGTGCCGCTGCCGGTGGTGTCCTGAAAACTCTTGGGGTAAACCTGATAGATAACGCCGTTTTGCCACCAGTGGGGAATATTCATGGTTGTTTCCTGGAAATACGCTGGGGCGCAACTGCGCCCCGAAGAAAAGTTAGACAATCTGTAATGTGCCCAGACGGTGTTTACGCTGGTAAACGAATGAGGTCAGTACCATTGGGATGACAATCGCAATGACCATCGCCATGCCAAAGACCTGCCAGTAAGTCGGCTGGATGGAGAGGATGCCCGGCAAACCGCCGACGCCAATCCCGTTCGCCAGCACACCGTTCAGGCCGCACAGCAGTCCGGCGAGACCGGAGCCGATCATCGCGCACAGCATTGGGAAGCGGTATTTCAGGTTGATCCCGTACATCGCTGGTTCAGTTACCCCGAGATAGGCGGAGATCGCGGCAGGAACGGAAATTTCACGTTCGTTGTGTTTGCGACTGGAGATAATGATCCCGACCACCGCAGAGGCCTGAGCGATATTCGACAGGGCGATCAGTGGCCATACCGGCGTGCCGCCCATGCTCTGAATCATCTGCATGTCGATAGCCAGCGTGGTCTGATGCACACCGGTGATCACCAGCGGGGCGTACAGGAAGCCGAACAGCGCCGCGCCAATCGGAGCAAAACTGCCGGTCAGCAGATGACGGACCGCAAACGCGACACCGTCGCCAATCATGCGGCCAAATGGACCGATAAAGGCGTGCGCAAGGAATACCGCAAGGATCAGCGAGCACACCGGGACGATCACCAGATACAGGTAATCCGGGACGATGCGCTTCATGCGTGTTTCAATAAACCCGAGCGCCAGCCCGGCCAACAGTGCCGGAATGACCTGCGCCTGGTAGCCCACTTTCTCAATGCTGAACAGGCCGAAGTTCCACACGTCCGGCACCTGCTGACCGAGCAAATAGGCGTTCATCAGTTGCGGAGAAACCAGGGTCACGCCCAGCACAATACCGAGGATCGGCGTACCGCCCATTTTCTTGACCGCCGACCAACAAATCCCGACCGGCAAATAGAAGAAGATCGCTTCGCCAATCAGCCACAGGAAGTCATAGAGGGTTTTCAGCGAAGGATGCATCTGCGCCAGCGTCTGCCCGTTACTCATGGGCAGATCGCCGATCACGTTACGGAAACCTAAGATCAGGCCGCCGCTAATCAGTGCTGGCAGCAGAGGGAAGAAGATCTCCGCGAAGTGAGAAATCAACTGCTCGTGCCATTTCATATTCTGCCGCGCCGCTTTCTTTGCCTGCTCTTTGTCGGCGCTGGCCTGACCGGTTGTCGCCAACAGCGCTTTGTAGTAATCGCCCACCTCGGTGCCAATTACCACCTGAAACTGCCCGGCGTTGGTGAAGCAGCCTTTGACCATTGGCAACAATTCGATCTCTTTCGGCCTGGCGTTTGCAGGCTGATTCAGCACAAAACGCAGGCGAGTAATGCAGTGACTCACCGTAGCGATATTGTCGCGCCCGCCAACCAGCTCAATTAGCCGGTCGATGTCTGCTTGTTTTATTTTGCTCATGATGGTGTGTGTTCCCCGTAGACCGGAAAAGACGCTGTTGCGTCGTCATTCGGCAACTCTCTCGTTGTTGGCGCCAGAGTATATCTTCGATGAATATTTAAAAATGGGAACGTTCCCGAAACGCAGCGAAGATCACAAATTAATGCTCAGAAAGCGATCAGGAGAGGGTGGAAGGAATAACGATTTGTCGTGGTTCGCTACGGCCGTTGATCTGTTCGATCAGCTGCGAGGCCGCTTGTCGCCCGGCTTCGGCGTATCCTGGATCGACGGTGATAATTTCCGGATGGAGGAATTTCATCAGCGGCGTGCTGCCCACGCTCGCCAGCTGCAGGTTCTCAATCCGCTGCTCCTGCAGGTATTTGCTGACGCCAAGGGCAAGGGTATCCGTCGCACAGACTAAAGCGGTGGTTTCCGGGGTGATGACGTTGGCGGCCTGCTCATAGCCCTGCTTCATGGCCAGACCCGGCAGCGCGGCCACAGGATGCAGTTTATGTTTTTTACAGAATGCCAGGTAGGCCTCATGGCGGCGTTTACCAGTGGTCACATCGCTATGCGGAACACCAAGAAAGCTAATATGGCGATGCTCGCGTTCGTATAAACGCTGCATCAGGGTACGAATGGCACCCTCATCGTCATAGCAGACGGAGGCAAAGCCTTTTGCATCTCTTGCCAGCAGCACCAGAGAATCTTGCCAGGAGGCGAGCATGGCTTCAGTAATGCCGGTAAAACCAAACAGCACCACGCCATCAATGTTGCGGCGTCTGAGCATGCCGAGATGTTCTTCAACCAGCTCGGGCGAGAACTGGCTTTCCATCATGATTGGATCGTAGCCCTGTTCATAAAAGGCGGGCAGCATGGTCTGCACGGCGAGATTTTCCGAAAGCGAGTCCAGACGCGTGACGATAATCGCCACCACCTTGTCGCTTTGTCCGCGCATAGCGCGTGCGGAGCGGGAAGGGGAAAAACCGTGCTGATTCATCACCGCCTCAACGCGTTCGCGGGTGCGTTCACTCACGCCGCTTTCATTGTTGAGCACACGGGAAACGGTTGATTTTCCCACACCGCTTAAGCGGGCGATGTCTTTAATGGTCAGCCGATTTTGCATCCTGTTTTCCCGTGTTGCGTGTGAAGTTATGCCAAATAGAGAATAACTTTACTCAAGCGGGGCGCAATGGGCAAAGTCTGGTATACGTTTGGTTTAGTTTCCATGGTTTATCATACCGCCATAATTGCCACAAACCTTATGGTTTTCTGCGTATAATCCGCGACGCAAATCATTCACTTACCGGAGGCTATATGGATCCCGATCCCACCCCTCTCCCGAGATGGAGAAACAACCCTTTCCGGTAAGCCTGTCTTTCACTGTCTTACCGGAGCAGTAAGACAGTGACGTTCTGACGTCCCTGTTGTGATTTTAATATTGCCACCAGGCAAGGCTTTGCCACGCCTGAAGGATTTACTGCGCCTGTTTATACAGGTGCAGAGGGACTGCCTATGTTCAAAAATATGACCCGCCAGCTGTTTGCCCGGCTAAACCGCCATTTACCGCATCGTCTGGTGCATCGTGATCCATTGCCGAATGCTCAGACCGTTGCCAGCACGCCGATCCCGCCATCGCTAAGCGAACATTGCCTGAAAATGGCGCTGATGGACGAAGACGCGCTGTGGAAAACGTTCGGCGCTCATCCGGAAGGCTTAAACGCCGCAGAAGTCGAGAACGCCCGCGAAATACATGGCGAAAACCAGTTGCCGGCGCAGAAGCCGTCGCCCTGGTGGGTGCATCTGTGGGTCTGCTACCGCAATCCGTTTAATATACTGCTGACCATTCTCGGGGCGATTTCCTATGCCACCGAAGATCTGTTTGCCGCTGGCGTCATCGCCCTGATGGTCGTCATCTCTACGCTGCTGAATTTTGTGCAAGAGGCGCGTTCCACCAAAGCGGCTGATGCGCTGAAAGCGATGGTCAGCAACACCGCCACGGTGCTGCGCGTCATCAACGAGAAAGGGGAGAACGGCTGGGTTGAACTGCCGATCGACCAGTTGGTTCCCGGCGATGTCATCAAGCTGGCGGCAGGGGATATGATCCCGGCCGATCTGCGCGTGGTGCAGGCTCGTGACCTGTTCGTCGCCCAGGCTTCGCTGACCGGTGAATCGCTGCCGGTGGAGAAAGTGGCAACCAGTCGCGATCCGCAGCAAAGCAACCCGCTGGAATGCGATACCCTGTGCTTTATGGGCACCAACGTGGTGAGCGGCACGGCGCAGGCCATCGTGATTTCAACCGGAGCTAATACCTGGTTCGGGCAACTGGCCGGTCGCGTCAGCGAGCAGGAAAGCGAGCAGAATGCCTTCCAGAAAGGGATCAGCCGCGTCAGCATGCTGCTGATCCGCTTTATGCTGGTGATGGCGCCCATCGTGCTTATCATAAACGGCTACACCAAAGGA
Source organism: Citrobacter sp. Cpo032 (assembly GCF_030332975.1). Taxonomy (NCBI): domain Bacteria; kingdom Pseudomonadati; phylum Pseudomonadota; class Gammaproteobacteria; order Enterobacterales; family Enterobacteriaceae; genus Citrobacter; species Citrobacter sp. Cpo032. The sequence goes on along the minus strand of NZ_JAOWGU010000052.1, from coordinate 390,464 downwards.
GACTGGTGGGAAGCGGCGCTGTTTGCCCTGTCTGTGGCGGTGGGACTGACACCGGAAATGCTGCCGATGATCGTCACCTCGACGCTGGCGCGTGGGGCGGTGAAGCTGTCCAAACAAAAGGTTATCGTTAAACACCTCGACGCTATCCAGAACTTTGGCGCAATGGATATTCTGTGCACCGATAAAACCGGCACCCTGACTCAGGATAAAATTGTACTTGAGAATCATACGGATATCTCTGGAAAGCCCAGCGAACATGTCCTGCATTCTGCGTGGCTGAACAGCCATTATCAGACCGGGCTGAAGAATCTGCTGGATACGGCGGTGCTGGAAGGTGTGGACGAAGAATCAGCCCGCCAGCTCTCGACTCGCTGGCAGAAAATCGATGAGATCCCGTTTGATTTTGAACGTCGCCGCATGTCGGTAGTGGTGGCAGAAGAAACCGATGTGCATCAGCTGGTCTGTAAAGGGGCGCTACAGGAGATCCTCAGCGTATGTACCCAGGTGCGTCACAACGGTGAGATAGTCCCGTTAGATGACAACATGCTGCGTCGGGTGAAACGCGTTACGGACACGCTGAACCGCCAGGGGCTGCGTGTGGTGGCGGTGGCGACGAAATACCTGCCAGCGCGTGAAGGTGATTACCAGCGTATTGATGAATCAGATCTGATCCTCGAAGGCTATATTGCGTTCCTCGATCCGCCGAAAGAGACCACCGCACCTGCGCTTAAAGCGCTGAAAGCCAGCGGCATTACGGTGAAAATCCTCACTGGCGATAGTGAACTGGTGGCGGCAAAAGTGTGTCACGAAGTGGGCCTGGATGCGGGCGATGTGGTTATCGGTAGCAGCATTGAAGGGTTAAGCGATGATGAGCTGGCTCGGCTTGCTCAGCGCACCACGCTGTTTGCCCGTCTGACGCCAATGCACAAAGAGCGCATTGTCACGCTGCTCAAGCGCGAAGGCCATGTGGTCGGCTTTATGGGCGATGGTATAAACGATGCCCCGGCGCTGCGTGCGGCGGACATTGGTATCTCCGTTGACGGCGCGGTTGATATTGCGCGTGAAGCGGCGGATATCATCCTGCTGGAAAAGAGCCTGATGGTGCTGGAAGAAGGGGTGATTGAAGGACGCCGTACCTTCTCTAACATGCTGAAGTACATCAAAATGACGGCCAGTTCAAACTTCGGTAACGTGTTTAGCGTGCTGGTGGCGAGCGCCTTCTTACCGTTCCTGCCGATGTTACCGCTGCACTTACTGATTCAGAACCTGCTGTACGATGTATCCCAGGTGGCGATTCCGTTTGATAACGTCGACGAAGAGCAGATCAAAAAGCCGCAGCGCTGGAATCCCAGCGAATTGGGCCGCTTTATGATCTTCTTTGGACCGATCAGCTCGATCTTCGACATTCTGACCTTTTGCCTGATGTGGTTCGTCTTCCATGCCAATACGCCTGAACATCAGACGTTGTTCCAGTCTGGCTGGTTCGTGGTGGGCCTGCTGTCGCAAACGTTGATTGTGCATATGATTCGTACCCGTCGCGTGCCGTTCATCCAGAGCCGCGCCGCGTGGCCGCTGATGCTGATGACGCTGGTGGTGATGGTCGTCGGCATTGCATTACCCTTCTCGCCGCTGGCCAGCTATCTGCAATTGCAGGCATTGCCGCTGAGCTACTTCCCGTGGCTGATTGCGATTCTGGCGGGTTACATGACATTGACTCAATTAGTGAAAGGTTTTTATAGCCGTCGCTACGGCTGGCAGTAAACATCAAACGCCTCAGCAGGATGGTGTTAATACCATCCTGCATTCCTCATTTTCATTCGAAGATATTACCTCGCAACATTAGTGTTTTATTTTTATTGAAATGCTAACGGGTGTTATTAGTATCAAATCGCCTTCCTTGCGTTGTTTCTTTATCAATAAAACGATCTGCATTGCAAAAATGAAACAGTGTGCTAAAAATTTTAAGCGTCTGCGATTTTTTGTGAACGCAGTCATCGAAATAAATTGTTACACCAGTTAGTCTGCGCAGGTAACGTCGTTAAGAAAGTTTCTCGCTGCCCGTTTTTAATTCCGGCAGTCATTTGCTCTGCAAGCTATTCCTGTTAATGGATATTATGAACTTCTGGAGAAGGACAAATGAAACTGACAAAAAACCTGTTAAGTCTGTGTATTGGCGCGTCTGTATTCCTGGCGAGTCATGCAACGCTGGCACAAACTTTTCGCGCCGCAGATGTGCATCCGGCTGATTACCCGAACGTTGTCGCAGTGAAACATATGGGGGAAAAACTTAGCGCTGCGACCGACGGCCGTCTGGAGATTAAAACATTTCCTGGTGGCGTGTTAGGCGATGAAAAACAGATGATTGAACAGGCGCAATTAGGCGCTATCGATATTATTCGTGTCTCAATGACGCCTGTTGCCGCCATTCTCCCTGAAATTAACGTGTTTACCCTGCCATATATTTTCCGCGATGAGGACCATCTGCATAAGGTTCTCGACGGCATGATTGGTCAGGAGATTGGCGATCGTCTGACGGCCAATACCAAATCGCGGCTGGTGTTTCTCGGCTGGATGGATGCCGGCACGCGTAACCTGATCACCAAAAATCCGGTGGTGAAACCGGAAGATTTACACGGTATGAAAATCCGTGTTCAAGGAAGTCCGATAGCGCTGGATACCCTGAAAGCGATGGGCGCTAACTCCGTTGTCATGGGCGTCAGTGAAGTATTTAGCGGCATGCAGACCGGCGTTATTGATGGCACGGAAAATAACCCGCCAACGTTTGTTGCGCATAACTATTTGCCGGTCGTGAAAAACTATACCTGGAGCAAACACTTTATTATTCCTGAGCTTTTTCTGTTTTCGAAAGCTAAATGGGATAAGTTGAAAAAAGAAGATCAGGATCTCATTATTAAACTCGCCAAGGAAGCACAGATAGAGCAACGAAAACTTTGGCAGGATTATAATGCGAAATCACTGGAGACCATGAAAGCCAACGGCGTTCAGTTCCACGATATTGATACGGATTATTTCTATAAAGCCACGCAGTCAGTGCGGGATAATTATGGTAAAGACCACCAGGATTTGATCAAACGTATTCAGGATGTGAAGTAATTCATCAGGTGGAGGATATCAACCCTCCGCCTGAATCTTTTGATTAATTCGAGGTGATAATTATGGGTGAATGCTATTCATCGGTAATGGATTTTCTTTATCGGGTGTCAATGTGGATTGCCGGTATCGCATTATTGGTCATGGTCGCCATTATCCCCATTGGCATATTCGCGCGTTATGTTCTGAATAACGCCCTGTCATGGCCTGAACCCGTCGCTATTCTCTGTATGGTGACATTCACCTTTATTGGCGCGGCGGTGAGCTATCGTGCAGGCTCGCATATCGCGGTGAGCATGGTGATTGACCGTCTGGGGGATGCTTCCCGCCGTTATTGCTCGGTAATCGCTGACGTTATGTTGGTGGCGATAAGTCTGTTCATTCTGTGGTACGGAACCAATCTCTGTCTTGAACTGTGGGACCAGCCTGTGGCGGAATTCCCGCTTTTAAGCGCCGGGCAAAACTATCTTCCGTTGCCGATAGGCTCTGCCATAACGCTGCTGTTTATCGCTGAAAAGATTTTCCGTGGTCCGCAGTACCAACGTCCCGTTGTCATGCTGGGATCGACCAGCTAGTTACCGCCCCCATTTCAGAAAGGAAAGCAGATGGATGCATTTATTCTCGTCTTTACGCTCGGCATTATGCTGGCGATTGGGGTACCGGTAGCGTACGCAGTTGGCATTAGCGCCATCATTGGGGCCTGGTACATAGATATTCCACTGGAAGCGGTAATGATCCAACTGACCAGTGGGGTGAATAAGTTTTCGCTGCTGGCGATCCCATTCTTTATTCTGGCCGGGGCTATTATGGCCGAAGGGGGAATTGCGCGGCGACTGGTGAACTTTGCCTATATTTTTGTTGGTTTTATCCGCGGCGGACTGTCGCTGGTAAATATTGTGGCATCAACCTTTTTTGGTGCTATTTCCGGATCGTCGGTGGCTGATACCGCGTCCATTGGTTCGGTAATGATCCCGGAGATGGATAAAAAAGGTTATCCGCGTGACTTTGCCGCAGCGGTAACGGCCAGCGGTTCGGTGCAGGCGATTCTTACGCCGCCCAGCCATAACTCGGTTATCTACTCGCTGGCAACCGGTGGCACGGTGTCGATTGCCGCGCTGTTCATCGCCGGGATCCTGCCGGGGCTGCTGTTAAGCCTCAGCCTGATGGTGATGTGCGTGGCTTTTGCGCACAAGCGCGGTTATCCAAAAGGAGAACGTGTACCGTTTCGCCAGGCACTGAAGATTTTCGTTGATACGCTGTGGGGCCTGATGACCGTTGTGATCATCATGGGCGGTATCCTGTCAGGTATCTTTACCGCAACGGAGTCTGCGGCAATTGCCTGCCTGTGGGCCTTCTTTGTCACCATGTTTATCTATCGTGACTATAAATGGTCTGAGCTGCCGAAGCTGATGTTCCGCACGGTGAAAACGGTCACTATCGTCATGATCCTGATAGGCTTTGCCGCCGCGTTCGGTGCTGTCATGACTTATATGCAGTTGCCGATGCGTATCACTGAAGCCTTCACCAGCATCTCGGACAACAAATACGTCATCCTGATGTGTATTAACATCATGCTGCTGCTGATCGGTACGCTGATGGATATGGCACCGCTGATCCTCATTCTGACGCCGGTTCTGCTGCCGGTGACCAACGCGCTCGGCATTGATCCGGTTCATTTTGGCATGATCATGCTGGTGAACTTAGGGATCGGCCTGATTACGCCGCCGGTAGGGTCGGTGCTGTTTGTGGCCAGTGCGGTGAGTAAACAGAAAATAGAGCAGGTGGTGAAGGCGATGTTGCCATTCTACCTTGTGCTATTCCTGGTGCTGATGCTCGTGACGTACATTCCGGCGATTTCGCTGTTCCTGCCGAAACTGTTTGGTGTGATGTGATAAATGCCCGGTGGCGCTCGCGCTTACCGGGCCTGTAAACGACCCGTGCATTGGCCGGACGAGGCGAAGCCGCCATCCGGCACAAGGAGACTTAGCGACGAACGGCGATCGCTTCAATCTCGATTTTCACGTCTTTCGGCAGACGGGCAACTTCTACGCAAGAACGCGCAGGGAAGGTCGCGTTGTGTTCGGTGAAGAACGCTTCGTAGGTCGCGTTTACAGTTGCGAAATCGTTCAGGTCTTTTACGAAGACGGTCGTTTTTACGATGTCGCCCACTTTCAGGCCTGCTGCTTCAACGATAGCTTTTACGTTTTCCAGCGACTGACGTGCCTGAGCGGACACGTCTTCCGCTACGGCACCGGTTTTCGGATCGACCGGGATCTGACCGGAAGTGATTACCATGCTACCCAGGTCAAAGCCCTGAACGTATGGGCCGATTGCTGCTGGTGCATTTTCCGTCGCGATAGTCTTGCTCATGATTTCTCCTGAATTACAGCGGTAGTAGAATGTTCCCGCTCATTATAGGGAGCCGGGATCTCATAACCAACCCCAATTAGTTGGCCAGCACCACATAATGCGAAAACTCTTTTTCACAGTATTTGCATTTGAGTGCGATGTCATCGGCACGCTTTTTCACTGCAAAACTGGAGGAAACCGGCTCAGCATGGCTGATACAGTTGCTGTTCGGGCAAACCAGTACGTTGTCGATACGCTCTGGCAGGCTCGGACGTGATTTACCCACCACGTCGTAATCGTCAATGCGGTTTACCGTTGCCTGCGGCGCGTACAGGGAGAGCTGGTTTACCTGCTCATCGGTCAGGAACGTGTTTTCAATTTTAATCAGGTCCTTACGGCCCATCTCGCCTGACGGCAGGTTCAGACCGATGGTGATACGCTGGTCGGTTTCCGTCAGTTTGAACAGCGTCAGCAGCTTAAAACCAACCTGTGCGGGAATATGGTCAATCACGGTGCCACGTTTGATGGCTTCAACCTGCAGTTTGTTATCGTGTGTCATCTCTTTTTCTCCCTTACAGTGCCAGTTCGCTATTCAGTACCAGTGCCAGTAACGCCTGGCGGGCGAAGATGCCGTTGCCAGCCTGCTGGAAATACCAGGCATGCGGCGTCTTGTCGACGTCGGTGGTGATCTCATCGATACGCGGCAGCGGATGCAGTACCTTCATGTTTGCTCTGGCGCCGTTCAGATCGCTGGCGCGCAGAACAAACTGCGCTTTCACGTTGGCGTATTCGGACGGGTCCAGACGCTCTTTTTGTACGCGGGTCATGTAGAGGATATCGACCTCCGCCATCACCTCTTCAATAGTACCGTGCAGGCTCCAGGCGATACCTTTTTCATTCAACATATCCAGAATGTATTGCGGCATGGCCAACGCGTCCGGGGCGATGAAGTAGAAACGGTTACCTTCGAACTTCGCCAGCGCCTGGGTCAGGGAATGGACGGTGCGGCCATATTTCAGGTCACCCACCATGGCGATGTGCAGATTGTCCAGGCGACCCTGAGTTTCCTGAATGGTGAACAGATCCAGCAGCGTTTGGGTAGGATGTTGGTTGGAGCCGTCGCCTGCGTTCAGTACCGGAACGTTACCGGAGAACTCCGTAGCCAGACGCGCGGCGCCTTCCTGCGGATGGCGCATTACGATGGCGTCGACATAGGTGCTGATGACGGAAATGGTATCGGCCAGCGTTTCACCTTTTTTGCCCAGAGAGGTGTTGCTGCTGTCAGAGAAACCCACCACGCTGGCGCCCAGGCGGTGCATGGAGGTTTCAAAGGATAAACGGGTGCGGGTTGAGGCTTCAAAGAAGCAGCTGGCGATAACCTTATGCTTTAACAGCTCCGGCTGTGGGTTAGCTTTTAATTTCGCCGCCGTCGCGAGGACCAGATTGAGGTCATCGCGGCTGAGGTCGTTTATGGAAATGATGTGTTTTTGATAGAGCGGGTTAGCCATGTTTATCTCCTGACGCCTGGGCAAAAAAAAAGCCCCTCAATTGAGGGGCTCGGAATGGGTGATCAACGGAAAGAAAAACGGCAGGCCAGCGTCCTTTTTCAGACGCGGTAAGACAAAATGTCGTACACACTGAACCATACATCCTCCCGGCAAATTGTCCGCGATTATACTCAGCTCCGTTATGGGATCAAGCGAAAAATGCACAAATTATTCATCGCAAACGATTCTCATGAATATTCATTCACCCTGAATGCCAAACAGCAACAATGAGATAAACATGCGTTGACGCAAAATATCGGCAAATAGCAGTAGTATGGCAGACCGTTTTTTCGTATAACAACTAAAATGAAACGATGTTTTAATTAAGGGGTTTGAGATGATTGTCGGCAATATTCACAACCTGGATGCCTGGCTGCCGGAAGAGCTGCGTCAGGCGATTGAACACATTAAAGCGCATGTGACGGATGAGACGGAAAAAGGTAAGCACGACATCGACGGCGATCGTCTGTTTTATCTGATTGCTGAAGATATGACGGAGCCGTTTGCACAGCGCCGCGCCGAGTATCACGCGCGCTATCTGGATATTCAGATCCTGCTCAAAGGTCAGGAAGGCATGACCTTCAGCACGCAGCCTGCGGGCGCGCCGGAAACTGACTGGCTGGCGGATAAAGATATCGCCTTCCTACCGGAAGGGGTACAGGAAAAAACGGTGGTGCTGAACGAAGGTGATTTCGTGGTGTTCTATCCGGGCGAAGTGCATAAACCGCTGTGCGCGGTCGGTGCACCAGCGCTGGTACGCAAAGCCGTGGTGAAAATGCGGGTGGCATAAGCGTATTTGCCGGGGGCGGCTTCGCCTTACCCGGCCTACGGGAGCGCGGTTGTAGGCCGGATAAGATGCTTAGCATCGCCATCCGGCATTCTTTTCATCCATGCTCTTACTTCGCCAGCGTCGCCACCATCACCGCTTTGATGGTGTGCATCCGGTTTTCCGCCTGATCAAATACGATGCTGGCGGATGATTCAAAGACCTCATCCGTCACTTCCATACCGCCGTGCAGACCATATTCCTGCGCCATTTGTTTGCCAAGCGTGGTTTGATCGTCATGAAACGCGGGCAGGCAGTGCAGGAATTTCACCTGCGGATTGCCGGTCAACGCCATCATCGCGCTATTAACCTGGTACTTACGCAGCAGCGCAATACGTTCGGCCCACTTCTCTTTTGCTTCGCCCATTGATACCCAGACGTCGGTATAGATGAAGTCCGCGTCTTTCACGCCCGTGGCGACATCTTCGGTCAGCGTAATATTGCCGCCGTTTTTCTGTGCCAGCGCTTTGCACTCCGCAACCAGACTTTCCTCTGGCCAGCAGGCTTGCGGTGCGACCAGACGCAGATCCAGCCCGGTTAACGCGGCGGCTTCCAGCATGGAATTGCCCATATTGTTGCGGGCATCACCGGTGTAGACCAGCGTCATCTCATTAAACGCTTTACCCGGCAGGTGTTCCTGCATAGTTAACAGATCCGCCAGCAGCTGGGTGGGATGAAACTCGTTGGTTAATCCGTTCCACACCGGAACTCCGGCATATTCCGCCAGCGTCTCGACAATCTCCTGACCGTGGCCCCGATACTGAATACCGTCGTACATGCGGCCGAGCACGCGGGCCGTGTCTTTGATCGACTCTTTATGGCCAATCTGGCTGCCGCTTGGCCCGAGGTATGTCACGCGCGCGCCCTGATCGTATGCGGCAACTTCGAAAGAGCAACGGGTACGGGTTGAGTCTTTTTCGAAGATGAGCGCGATGTTTTTACCGGTGAGCTTTGCGGCTTCAGTGCCGTTTTTCTTTTCCGCCTTCAGCTGTGCGGCGAGCTGAAGCAGTGACGTGAGTTCAGCAGAGGTGAAATCAAGCAGTTTCAAAAAATGTTTCTGATAAAACGCAGACATGGTTCCCTCACATGGCTTAGGCCATTTATTGAATTAAAATTCAATTTATATGGATGTTTATTCATTTGCAACCTTGTTTAACAAATCTTTCCTGGAAAGGTGGAGGCAATGACAGCGGTATGTGACAATAAGAGTATCGGCAGGACATTATGAGGAACGAGCCATGGCAAACCCGGAACTACTGGAAGAACAGCGTGAAGAAACACGCTTGATTATTGAAGAGTTACTCGAAGATGGCAGCGATCCAGACGCGCTGTACACCATCGAGCATCACCTTTCCGCGGATGACTTCGAAACCCTGGAAAAAGCGGCAGTAGAAGCCTTCAAGCTGGGTTATGAAGTGACCGAGCCGGAAGAGCTGGAAGTGGAAGAAGGCGACACGGTTATTTGCTGTGACATTCTGAGCGAATGTGCACTGAATGCGGAGTTGATCGATGCTCAGGTTGAGCAGCTGATGAACCTGGCCGAAAAATATGATGTGGAATACGACGGTTGGGGCACCTATTTTGAAGACCCGAACGGCGAAGAAGGCGAAGACGGCGACGATGAAGACCTCGTCGACGAAGATGATGACGGCGTGCGTCACTAAGTCATCTACTGACCTGCGGTAGCCCAGGCTGCCGCAGGCCAAGGACAACGTATGGATTACCTGCAAATACTCTCCCCGATCCACAATTTCCTGCACTGTAAAACGCCCCAGGCTTGGCTTGATAAAGCGCGAGACCCGGCGAATCTGCCTCTGTTATTGACCGATCACCTCGTCTGTGAGCTGAAAGCGGCGCAAACGGCGATGCTGCTGGTGCGTAAGTATGTCGCGGATAAACAGGGATCGCAGGCGCTGCTGGACTGGCTGAAACCCTATGAAGCGTTTGCTTTCAGAGAAGGGGATGAGCCGGATTTTATCGCGCTGAATAAACAGATAAGCAAAAGCGTGATGCCGCAAACCGACGACCCGTGGGGACGCAAGCTTATCGACAGCATGGTTTTGCTTATCAAAGAAGAGCTTCATCACTTCTGGCAGGTGCGTGAGGCGATGATGAGCCGTAACATTCCCTATATCAAGATTACCGCCAGCCGTTATGCCAAAGGCATGCTCAAAGAGGTACGCACCCATGAGCCTTTAACGCTAATCGATAAACTGATATGCGGGGCTTACATTGAGGCGCGTTCCTGTGAACGGTTCGCCGCACTGGCACCGTATCTGGATGACGATTTGCAGGCGTTTTATCTGTCGCTGCTGCGATCCGAGGCCCGACATTATCAGGATTACCTGGCGCTGGCGCAGCAGGTTTCAGCCGATGATATCAGCAGCCGGGTTCGGTTTTTTGGCGAAGTAGAAGCCGCGTTGATCACCTCTCCTGACGATGAATTCCGTTTTCACAGCGGCGTTCCGGCTTAATTCCTTTCTTTGACGCGCGGTGTCCATCGCCGCGCGGATTAATCCTTCCTGTTTCTGTTAGCAAAATCTGGTGGCTGGAAATCGCTCGCTGCTGCCGTAATAATCAAAACACACGAAGGGGAAATATATCCCCGTAACAGAGATGATTTGGCATAAGGATGGTTAATGAACTGGGCACACGTTTTGTTGGCAGGTTATATCGGGGCGGTGATTGCTATCGTCGTCGGCATGTTTCGCAAAAAAGGCTGGCTGGGCAAGATCTCCGGCGCGGTGGTTTTTGTGGTGGCGATCATCGCGTGGAATCTGTTTGATGTGCACTACCTGATCCCACGCGAAAGCCCGGATTATGGTCTGACCGAAGAGCAGCAATTTGAAAAGGCGATGCTCTCCAATCCGGCGTTTCAGGTGATTAAGGAGCAGGAACCTGAGCTGACACAAAAAATTATCAGCCAGGCAGCGCAGATGAAGAAAGCAGGGAGTAGCGAACAGCAGGTTATCGACGCGATACAACCACAAATTCTTCAGTTGCAAATGGCAAGATTGCAGCAGGCGCCAGATGCCAATGTCATTGAATATATGAAGATTAACCTTGAGCAGATCGCTGCTGTGGCCAAAATAGGTGATGACGAATGCTTCCGCTTTCTGTTTCCGGCAGTGAAAGGGGGGATTAACCCGGCACGTCTGGTTCCGCATGAGATCATGAACCGTCGTATGGCGAGTGATATGAGTATGATGCGTGCTGCCTATGGTCCGAACAAACATACGGTCACGGCAGAAGAGAAACAGCTGGCGTTGCAGGATCTGCAAGCAATAAGCCCTGGGTTAGTACAGCGCTATGGGCCGGATATTCAGATCATGGCCGATCCGACTAAAGCGATCGGCAAAGAGAAGATTGCCTGTGAGATAGTGCAGGATCTCTGGTCACAGGTGCTGAAGCTGCCAACCGCCCGCGCGGCTGGCGTTATTCGACTGATGCTCTCAGCCGAGATGCAGTAACGCGGCTAAAGCCTCTCGGCGTAAGGTCAGAGGGGCTTTAACATCCGCACTTCACAATCCACGTGCCCGGTACAGCCCAGCGCTTCGCTGATATGCTCAAAGCCTAAATGCTCATACAGGCGGATTGCCTCAGTCAGAAACGCTGTGGTCTCCAGATAGCACTGTTTAAAACCCTGCTCGCGGGCATGTTCGAGCGCCATCAATGCCAGCTTTTTCGCCAGCCCCTGACCGCGCGCGCTCGACAGGAAGTACATCTTTTGCAGCTCGCAAATGCCTGGTTCACTACATCCTAACGGCGCAACGCCGCCGCCGCCCACGACTTCACCATTTTGCTCAACCACCCAGTAGGCCGCGCCCGGCTGGCTGTAAACCTGGAACAGTTCGTCCAGATTAGGGTCGGCAACGGTATAGCCCTTATCGGCGGTAAGCCCGTATTCAGCGGAAACTTTGCGGATAACACGGGCAATGGCGGCGTTATCATCGGCAGAAATTCGGCGCAGCGTTGCCGCGACGGAGGTAATGGCACTCATAGCGAACTCATGACATAAAAGTGAGACATATGCAGTTAATACCACTGCGGTGAGGGGAAGCGCAAGCGAGGATAATTCAATAAAAAGCCTCTGAGCATATGCGTCAGAGGCTTTATCGTCTGTGGTGTCGGATGCGCTACGCTTATCCGACCTACGATGACGGTGCCCGTTTGCCGGATAAGCTCAGCGCTATCCGGCATAGGCAATTACAGCGCGGCGATGACCGCCTGCTGTTCAATCAGCTTCGCTTTAGCTTCTGCGTAACCGTCCAGCTTCTCACGCTCTTTGGCGATGACTGCTTCCGGTGCGCGGGCAACGAAACCTTCGTTGGAAAGTTTGCCTTCGATACGGGCAATCTCGCCTTCGATTTTCGCCACTTCTTTCGCCAGACGTGCCAGCTCATCTTCTTTGTTGATGAGGCCAGCCATCGGGATCAGCAGTTCGGCGCCGTCGATGATTTTGGTCACGGAGACCGGACCTTTGTCATCGGCTGGCAGCACGGTAATGCTTTCCAGACGTGCCAGGTTCAGCAGGAAGCTGCGGTTGTCGTTCACACGACGCATCGCATCAGCGCTGCAACCACGCAGCAGCAGCTCCAGCGGTTTGCCCGGGGCGATGTTCATTTCCGCACGGATGTTACGTACGGCGACGATCGCCTGCTTCAGCCATTCGGTATCGGCCAGCGCCGCTTCATCGACCTGCGCTGCGTTATATTCCGGGAACGGCTGCAGCATGATGGTATCTGCAGTGTTGCCACAAATCACTTTCACGCGCTGCCAGATGGTCTCGGTGATGAACGGAATGATTGGGTGCGCCAGGCGCAGCAGACCTTCCAGCACGGTAACCAGCGTATTGCGGGTGCCGCGCAGTTCAGACTCGGAACCACCGTTCATGACCGGCTTGGTCAGCTCCAGATACCAGTCGCAGAACTGGTTCCAGGTGAACTCGTACAGAATGCCCGCGGCGATATCGAAGCGGAAGTTATCCAGCGCTTCGCGGTACGCTTTGATGGTCTGGTTGAATTCAGCGAGGATCCAGCGGTCCGCCAGAGACAGGGTCATTTCGCCGCCGTTGAAGCCGCAATCCTGATCTTCGGTGTTCATCAGCACGAAGCGGCTGGCGTTCCACAGTTTGTTACAGAAGTTACGGTAACCTTCCAGACGCTTCATGTCCCAGTTGATATCGCGACCGGTAGAGGCCAGCGCCGCCAGGGTGAAACGCAGGGCGTCGGTGCCGTGCGGCTCGATGCCGTCCGGGAACTGCTTCTCGGTACGCTTGGCAATTTTCTCAGCCAGCTGCGGCTGCATCATGTTGCCGGTACGTTTCTCCAGCAGTTCTGCCAGAGAGATACCGTCGACCATATCCAGCGGGTCAATCACGTTGCCCTTGGATTTGGACATCTTCTGGCCTTCGTCGTCACGGATAAGACCGGTCATGTAGACGGTCTTGAACGGAACCTGCGGCTTGCCGTTTTCATCTTTGATGAAGTGCATGGTCATCATGATCATGCGGGCAATCCAGAAGAAGATAATGTCGAAGCCGGAAACCATCACGCTGGTTGGGTGGAACTGACGCAGCGCATCGGTGTTTTCCGGCCAGCCGAGAGTGGAGAACGTCCACAGCGCGGAGGAGAACCAGGTATCAAGAACGTCTTCGTCCTGACGCAGTGCAACGTCGGCGCCGAGGTTGTTTTCCTGACGCACTTCGTCTTCGGTGCGGCCAACGTAGACATTGCCGTCGTTGTCATACCATGCCGGGATACGGTGACCCCACCACAGCTGACGGGAAATACACCAGTCCTGAATATCGCGCATCCAGGAGAAGTACATGTTTTCGTACTGCTTCGGTACGAACTGGATGTCGCCATTCTCAACCGCTTCAACCGCCGGTTTTGCCAGCACGTCGGCACGGACGTACCACTGGTCGGTCAGCATCGGTTCGATAACCACGCCGCCACGGTCGCCGTAAGGTACGGTCAGGTCGTGCGGTTTAATTTCTTCCAGCAGGCCTAGGGCATCAACGGCGGCAACCACCGCTTTACGCGCAGCAAAACGTTCCAGCTTCTGGAACTCAGCCGGGATTTCATTGGAGTAAACGTCGGACTCTTCGCCTTTGGTGTCGTACACTTCCGCGGTTTCGCGGATGTCGCCGTCAAAGGTCAGAATGTTGATCATTGGCAGGCCATGACGTTTCCCGACTTCGTAGTCGTTAAAGTCGTGCGCCGGGGTGATCTTCACGCAGCCGGTGCCTTTTTCCATGTCGGCGTGTTCATCGCCGACGATCGGAATGCGACGGTTAACCAGCGGCAGGACAACGAATTTGCCGATCAGATCTTTGTAGCGCGGATCTTCCGGGTTAACGGCTACGCCGGTATCACCCAGTACGGTTTCCGGACGGGTGGTGGCGACGACCAGGTAATCTTTACCGTCTGCGGTTTTCGCGCCGTCAGCCAGCGGATAGCGGATGTGCCACATGGAGCCTTTAGACTCGCGGTTTTCCACTTCCAGATCAGAAATAGCGGTGCGCAGTTTCGGGTCCCAGTTGACCAGACGCTTGCCACGGTAGATCAGATCTTCTTTGTACAGGCGGACAAAGACTTCTTTCACGGCATTGGAAAGACCTTCGTCCATAGTGAAGCGCTCGCGCTCCCAGTCAACGGAGTTGCCGAGACGGCGCATCTGACGGGTAATGGTGCCGCCGGATTCCGCTTTCCACTGCCAAATTTTGTCGATAAACGCTTCGCGACCGTAGTCGTGACGGGTTTTACCTTCTTCAGCGGCAATCTTACGCTCAACCACCATCTGGGTAGCGATACCCGCGTGGTCGGTACCGGCCTGCCACAGGGTGTTTTTACCCTGCATGCGCTGGTAGCGAATCATGGTATCCATGATGGTTTGCTGGAAAGCATGACCCATATGCAAACTGCCGGTGACGTTCGGCGGCGGGATCATGATGCAGAAGGACTCTTTGCTTTCATCGCCGTTAGGTTTGAAATAGCCCTGCTTTTCCCAGTGCTCGTAAAGCGGCTGTTCGATATCTTGTGGGTTGTATGTCTTTTCCATTATTTCCAGGTTGCCGTATTCAGGTTAAAACCAGCCACGCGGTAAGCTTTGTAGCGATCGCGTGCCGATTGTTTCAAAGAATCTTCGTAAGGAACGAAGTCTATCACTTCTGTGAAAGCGGTGGCAAAATCTGCAAAGCCAACGCGCAAACTGATGAGCAGGTCGCGCGGGCTGCTATTGCGTTTCTCCGGCCAGGCAATCTCTACCGGCGCGCCGCCTCTGGGGCCTTCTCCCGCCAGATTATGCGGAACAAAACTTTCTGCCGGTCTCGCCCACAGAGCTTCATCCAGTCGAAGAGCCTGCTTTTCGTTTTCACAGGCGATCAGCACGCGCTTGCCAGCACGCCAACGTTCTGCGGCAATTTCACACACCAGTTGTTCAACGGCGCTTAAGCCATCGACGGTGTTGTCATTGTCCAGAATATAGAACGTTGCGTTTCTCATGATATGGGGCTTCTTGTTGTGGATTTAAATGCAAAGCCGGGTGGCGCTACGCTTACCCGGCCTACGGTTGAGTGACGTTGTAGGCCGGGTAAGGCGAAGCCGCCACCCGGCGTTTTACATCACTCTTCGCCGTTAAAACCGGCACGATTGAGCAGGAACTGCGACAGCAACGCGACCGGACGACCGGTTGCGCCTTTGGCTTTCCCTGAACGCCATGCGGTACCAGCGATATCCAGGTGCGCCCAGTTGTACTTACGGGTAAAGCGTGACAGGAAGCAGCCCGCGGTAATGGCACCGCCAGGGCGTCCGCCGATGTTCGCCATATCCGCAAAGTTGGACTCTAACTGCTCCTGGTATTCATCACCCAGCGGCAAACGCCACGCGCGGTCACCAGCCTGCTCGGACGCACCGATCAGCTCATGCGCCAGCGGGTTGTGGTTCGACATCAGGCCGGTGATGTGATGGCCCAGCGCAATCACGCACGCGCCGGTCAGGGTCGCGACGTCAATCACTGCTTCTGGCTCAAAGCGCTCGACGTAGGTTAACACGTCGCACAGCACCAGACGGCCTTCGGCATCCGTATTGAGCACTTCAACGGTCTGTCCAGACATCGTGGTCAGCACGTCGCCTGGGCGATACGCGCGGCCACCCGGCATGTTTTCACAGCCCGCCAGCACGCCGACAACGTTGATGGGGAGCTGAAGCTCAGCCACCATGCGCATCACGCCGTATACCGCTGCTGCGCCGCACATGTCGTACTTCATCTCATCCATGCCTTCGGCTGGTTTGATGGAGATACCGCCGGAGTCAAAGGTTAACCCTTTACCGACCAGCACGATCGGACGCGCGTCTTCGGACGGATTGCCTTTGTACTCGATGACCGAC
Organism: Citrobacter sp. Cpo032; assembly: GCF_030332975.1. Taxonomy (NCBI): domain Bacteria; kingdom Pseudomonadati; phylum Pseudomonadota; class Gammaproteobacteria; order Enterobacterales; family Enterobacteriaceae; genus Citrobacter; species Citrobacter sp. Cpo032. Next base: position 374,241 of record NZ_JAOWGU010000052.1, on the reverse strand, counting down.
ATCAGCGACTCGTTCTGCGAGCCGTGACCGACGGCCAGATAAGAGTGCATGCCCAGCTCTTTCATTTGCTGCTCGCCGATCACTCGGGTCACAACATTTTTGCTGTAGCTGTCTGCCAGCTGGCGCGCCTGAGAGGCCAGGTAGGCGGCGTTACAGATGTTCGGCGGCATGTTGCCAAGATCTTTTGCCGCTTTAATGCCGGCGGCGATCGCCAGACCGTGTTGGATCGCACGCTCACCGCTGGTCAGTTCGCGGCGGGTCGGCACGTTAAAGACCATTTTACGCAGCGGGCGACGTGGCTCGCTTTTGTTGGTCTTCAGTTGATCAAAGCTGTATAGCGTTTCCTGTGCCGTCTCAACGGCCTGACGCACTTTCCAGTAGTTATTGCGCCCTTTGACGTGCAGCTCAGTCAGAAAGCAGACGGCTTCCATTGAGCCTGTGTCATTCAGGGTATTGATGGTTTTCTGAATGACCTGCTTGTACTGGCGCTCATCAAGTTCGCGCTCTTTGCCACACCCAATAAGGAGAATTCGCTCAGACAGAACGTTAGGAACATGGTGCAGCAACAGGGTTTGACCCGGTTTGCCTTCCAGTTCGCCGCGACGCAGCAGTGCGCTGATGTACCCGTCGCTGATCTTGTCGAGCTGCTCTGCAATCGGAGAGAGGCGGCGTGGTTCAAAGACACCCACGACGATGCACGCACTCCGCTGTTTCTCCGGGCTACCGCTTTTTACACTGAACTCCATGCACTACGCTCCTGAATCTTAAAGACAACGGCGGTGGCTACGGATAGAATTGCAAGCTTTCGTAACTCATACCCGCTGTTGCGGTGACTTCGTGTTAATCTTAACGTTATTACGGCATTGGCACGTCAGAACAATTTCTGAGAGGTGGATCCGTTGAGTATAATGATCTTAGCGACGATTTCGACGACTCAAGAGAATAAATGACGTTTAAGCCATGAAACAAGCTAAATTCCGGCAAAAGACGGGTTTTTACGGGCGTATTTAAAGTGATAATCATAAGATATCTGGTTCGGGAAACGCTCAAAAGCCAACTTGCGATCCTATTCATCCTGCTTTTGATCTTCTTTTGTCAAAAGTTGGTCAGGATCCTTGGTGCGGCGGTTGACGGTGATATCCCGGCAAATCTGGTGCTCTCGCTGCTGGGGCTGGGCGTGCCAGAAATGGCGCAACTTATCTTGCCCTTAAGCCTGTTCCTCGGGCTGTTGATGACGCTGGGCAAACTGTATACCGAAAGCGAAATTACGGTCATGCACGCCTGCGGGCTGAGCAAGGCAGTGCTCGTGAAAGCGGCGATGGTGCTGGCGCTGTTTACCAGTATTATTGCGGCGGTCAACGTGATGTGGGCCGGGCCGTGGTCCTCCAGACATCAGGACGAAGTTCTGGCGGAGGCGAAAGCGAACCCCGGTATGGCGGCGCTTGCTCAGGGGCAATTCCAGCAGGCGACCAACGGCAGTTCGGTGCTGTTTATCGAAAGCGTTGACGGCAGCAATTTCAAAGACGTGTTCCTCGCGCAAATCCGCCCGAAAGGCAACGCTCGTCCTTCGGTCGTCGTAGCCGATTCCGGACATCTTACCCAGATGCGTGATGGCTCTCAGGTCGTGACGCTGAACCAGGGGACGCGCTTCGAAGGTACTGCGCTGCTGCGCGATTTCCGCATTACCGACTTCCAGGATTATCAGGCGATTATCGGTCATCAGGCCGTGGCGCTGGATCCAAACGATACCGACCAGATGAACATGCGTACGCTGTGGACGACCGACACCGATCGTGCCCGCGCGGAGCTGACCTGGCGTATCACGTTAGTATTCACCGTATTTATGATGGCGCTGATGGTCGTACCGCTGAGCGTGGTGAACCCGCGTCAGGGGCGCGTGCTGTCGATGCTGCCAGCAATGCTGCTCTATTTGCTGTTCTTCCTGGTTCAGACGTCGCTGAAGTCGAACGGCGGTAAAGGTAAGCTGGATCCAGTGTTCTGGATGTGGACGGTTAACCTGGCGTATCTGGCGCTCGCGATTGTGCTTAACCTCTGGGATACGGTGCCGATGCGCCGCTTGCGTGCCCGTTTTATGCGTAAAGGAGCGGTATAATGCAGCCTTTTGGTGTACTTGACCGCTATATCGGTAAAACCATTTTCACCACCATCATGATGACGCTGTTCATGCTGGTGTCGCTCTCCGGGATCATCAAGTTCGTTGACCAGCTGAAAAAAGCCGGGCAGGGGAGCTACGATGCGATGGGCGCCGGGCTGTATACCCTGCTCAGTGCGCCTAAAGATATCCAGATCTTCTTCCCGATGGCGGCACTGCTGGGGGCATTGCTGGGGCTGGGCATGCTGGCCCAGCGCAGTGAACTGGTGGTGATGCAGGCTTCTGGCTTTACCCGTATGCAGGTGGCGTTGTCGGTGATGAAAACCGCGATTCCGCTGGTGCTGCTGACGATGGCTATCGGCGAATGGGTCGCGCCACAAGGCGAACAGATGGCGCGTAACTACCGTGCGCAGCAGATGTACGGCGGCTCGTTGCTCTCTACCCAGCAGGGGTTGTGGGCGAAAGACGGTGACAGCTTTGTCTACATCGAGCGGGTGAAAGGCGACGCAGAGTTAGGCGGGATTAGCATCTACTCGTTTAACGACAAGCGCCGTCTGCAGTCTGTACGCTACGCTGCGAGCGCGACGTTTGACCCGGAGCAGAAGGTCTGGCGTTTGTCGCAGGTGGATGAATCCAACCTGACCGATCCGAAGCAAATCACCGGCTCGCAAACGGTGAGCGGCACCTGGAAAACCAACCTGACACCCGACAAGCTCGGCGTTGTGGCGTTGGATCCTGACGCGCTGTCGATTAGCGGTCTGCATAACTACGTGAAGTACCTGAAGTCGAGCGGCCAGGATGCCGGACGCTATCAGCTCAATATGTGGAGCAAAGTCTTCCAGCCGCTGTCTGTAGCGGTCATGATGCTGATGGCGCTGTCGTTTATCTTTGGTCCGCTGCGTAGCGTCCCGATGGGCGTGCGCGTGGTGACAGGGATTAGCTTTGGCTTTGTGTTCTATGTGCTGGACCAAATCTTTGGCCCGCTGACGCTGGTGTACGGCATTCCGCCGATTATCGGTGCGCTGCTGCCAAGCGCCAGCTTCTTCCTGATAAGCCTGTGGCTGATGCTACGTAAGTCGTAATCACAGTAATCGTAGGCCTGATGGCATTGTGCTTTTCAGGCCTACTCCGGACCCGTAGGCCGGATAAGGCGTTTCCGCCGCCATCCGGCAACGTAACACGGGGCTAGCGTTTTCTCCCGCCCATCAAACTCCCCAACATGCCGCGAATTATCTGATTGGTAACCTGTCGCGCCGCGCTTTTCGCCACGCTCTGCACTACGCCATCGCGCTTACCGCCGCGCGGTCCGGTGCTGCCAAACAGAATATCCTTCAACCCACCGAGAATACCGCCATCCACATCGACAGCTTTACCGTTGGCGGGAGGTGTATTTTGCTGCTCGGTACTGGCCTGCACGCCTTGCTGCAAACGTTCATAGGCGGACTCGCGGTCGATCTCTTCTTCATATTTACCGTACAGAGAAGAGTGATTAATCAGCCCGTTGCGTTCGTCGTCCGTCACCGGTCCCATCCGTGAGCATGGCGCAATCACCATCGCCCGTTCAACCACCGACGGGCTGCCTTTGGCGTCCAGAAACGACACCAGCGCCTCACCGGTTCCCAGCTCCTGAATGGCTTTTTCGGTATCAAATGCCGGGTTGGCGCGCATGGTTTGCGCCGCGCTTTTCACCGCTTTCTGATCTTTCGGCGTGAACGCGCGCAGGGCGTGCTGCACGCGGTTACCCAACTGACCAAGCACGTTGTCCGGAATATCCGACGGGTTTTGCGAGACGAACCACACTCCGACCCCTTTCGAGCGGATCAGACGGATCACCTGTTCGATTTTATCCAGTAGCACCTGCGGGGCATCGTTGAACAGCAGGTGCGCTTCATCGAAGAAGAACACCAGTTTTGGCTTCTCCAGATCGCCCGCTTCCGGCAACTGTTCGTACAGTTCGGAGAGCATCCACAGCAGGCTGGCGGCGTACAGTTTGGGCATCTGGTAGAGCTTCTCGGCGCTGAGGATATTAATCATCCCTTTGCCGCTGGCGTCGGTACGCATCCAGTCTTTGATGTCCAGCATCGGTTCGCCAAAGAAGTGTGCCGCGCCCTGTTGCTCCAGCGATAGCAGCCCGCGCTGGATCGCCCCGACCGAGGCGCTACTGATATTGCCGTACTGATTCTGGAAGGATTTAGCGTTATCGCCAATGTACTGGGTGATAGCCCGCAGGTCTTTGAAATCGAGCAGCAACAGACCCTGGTCATCGGCAATACGGAAGATAATATCCAGCACGCCGGACTGCACGTCGTTGAGGTTCAGCAAACGGGCCAGCAGCAGCGGACCGAGGTCTGATACCGTGGCCCGCACGGGGTGACCTTTTTCGCCGAAGATATCCCACACCGTGACCGGATTAGCATGCGGTTGCCAGTCGGTAATGCCGATGTTTTTCAGGCGGGCGAGCAGCTTTTCAGAGGTTTGTCCTTCCTCGGCCACGCCGGTTAAGTCACCTTTCACATCGGCCATAAATACCGGCACGCCAATCTCGGACAGCGATTCGGCCAACTTCTGTAGCGTGACGGTTTTACCGGTCCCGGTCGCGCCGGTAATCAGCCCGTGACGGTTGGCCATGCCTGGCAGTAAAAACAGTTCGGTGTCCGGCGTGCGGGCAATTAGCAGGGGTGCGCTCATTGAGATTTCCTCCATTTATCCTGCCTGGAGTATAGGCAACCGTGACGCACTCTTCACCGCTAAATTACGGAGATTGTGAGGAGAATTTAACCTGTCTGGAATAGCGGGGAGAATAGCCGGGAAGCTTACGCTACCCGGCAAAGACGATCAGAAGTCGGCTTTAAGCACCACGCGGTAGCGGGCTTTGCCATCACGCACGTGCTGGATTGCTTCGTTAATTTGCGACATCGGGTACAGTTCGGTGGTGGGCGACACCTTGCTGCGTCCGGCAAATTTCATCAGCTTGCGCAGTTCGAACGGCGTACCGGTCGCCGAACCGGAGATGCTGCGATCGCCGGCAATTAAGGTGAACGCCGGAACCGACAGCGGCTTCAGCACCGCACCGACGGTATGGAAGTTGCCGCCGTAGGCCAGCGCTTCAAAATAGGGCTGCCAGTCGAGATCGACGTTAACCGTGTTAATAATGAGATCGAACTGGCCCGCCAGCGCTTTTAGCGCATCCGGATCGCGGCTGTTGACCACTTTATCCGCCCCCATCGCCAGCACTTCCTGCTCTTTCGCCGGATTGGAGCTGAACGCGGTCACTTCACAACCCATCGCGTGTAACAGCTTGATGGCGATATGCCCCAGGCCGCCGATGCCGATCACCCCGACGCGGCTGGTGGCGGTGATATGGTGCATCAGCAGCGGTTTGAACACCGTGATGCCGCCGCACAGTAATGGGCCAGCGGCCGCAAGATCGATACTCTCCGGCAACGGGATCACCCACTGCCAGTCGGCCCGCAGCTTCTCAGCAAAGCCACCGCGATTAAGAATTGTGGGAACAGACCCTTCAAGGCAGTTGATCTGATTTCCGCTGATACAGGCATCGCAGTGCCCGCAGCTGCGCGCCGTCCAGCCAACGCCGACGCGCTGACCAACCTTCAGACCTTTATCCTGCGCCGCGCTGCCGAGCGCCGCCACGCGACCAATCACCTCATGCCCGGCAACCAGCGGATACTGAGAGAATCCCCATTCGTTGTCGATCATCGACAAATCGGAATGGCAGATACCGCAGTAATCGACCTGGACTTCGACATCTTCCGGCTTAAGCTCGCCCGCATCATATTCATAGAGTTCGAGTTCGCTGCCCGCCGCTTTTGCAGCGTAGCTTTTTATCATCGACATCGTGTTTCCCTCAGTATGGTGTTGAACTGGAAGTGTAGAGCATGGGGAAACGGGACGCTTCGCAGAAGGGGGGATTAAGGCCTTTTCTGCAGCAGCGCATTGAGCCACATTTCGTCACGGTCGGGACGCTTATCGCACGTTGTCCAACTGCTGAGTAGCGTGATATCCGTCAGCGGTGCAATCAGCTTTTCCAGCCTTTGCTCGGTGAGATCGGTAAAGTGGCGGCCGTCTTTCACTCGTTCAGTTTCACCGTATTTGAACGACACATACCAGGTACCGCCCTTTTTAAGCGCATGGGAGAGTTTGCTCATTACGCTCGGTAACTCTTCGGCACTTACATGCAGCAACGACGCGCAGCACCAGATACCATCATAGTGTTCAATATCGGCGATATCGTTGAATGTCATCTGTCTGACGCGCAGCCCGGCATGCTGGCTGGCAAGGTTAACCATTTCCGATGAGGCGTCGAAAGCCTCGACCCTATACCCCTTCTCAAGAAATGCTTTGCTGTCGCGCCCCGAGCCGCAACCCGCATCCAGAATACGCCCGCCTTCTGCGATGCGTTGCAGAAAAGGTTGATAAAGCGACTCCATATCGACATTAACCGTCGAGCTGAAAAAATCTTGCGCATGGCGCTGGTAATATTCAAGGGTCATCAGAATGTATCCGTTCCTTGTGCAATGGGTTCCCACTGGTGAAAGAGTATTTTAATCGCCTCGTTCCAGCTGTCGTTCAAAAATGTGTTTCTCTGCGCCTGGGTTGCACCGGTCTGGCGAATCAACGTTTCGCGCAGCGGAAGATGGCTGTTAATGAAGTATTCATTTCGGTCCCGTAGGCGCTGGAGTAGCCTGGTCGAAGGAAGTTGGGCAAATTTACCTTTCCCACCACGGTTACACTCCTTGCAGGCGAGGACCAGATTCCAGACGCCATCGATATTCGCCACCTGTCCCCGTGCTTTCCACGGAATAAAATGATCAACATCAGCGAAAGTGTCATCGCCAGCTTGCAGGCTGATGGGGGCAAAACAGTAGAAGCAGCGCCCCTTCTGATAGCCGTTAAGGCTGTCCCGACAGCTGGAGATTGCCACCCGCCGGTCACTTTTCCTGCTAAACAACATTTGGTCATCGTCGTCATATTCAATGTTAATCAGGTGGCTGGATATATTCATTGCCCAGCCCTGCTCGACCAGGTTCCAGCGTGCGTCAGTTTCAAAACTGAAGTTTCGGTATTGCAGGCGTTCACCCAGATTGTAAAAGTTATCCGTCATCCGGATGCCTTTATGCGTTTTGCGCTCATCGATAAAAAAGCGTTTCTCAATCTCACCCTGATTCACATTGTGAAAGGCATCAATCACGTTGTTAAACCCCTGGCGAACAGTGATGGCGGTGAGTTCATCACGCGTGATCTCGCCGTTATTAAATTGCGTACAGGCGGCAATAAACTGGCTGCTTCGTGAGGTAATCTGCTTTGGTGCGTGTTTTAGATGACGGCATAAATGGGCGCTGAATGGTACGGCCAGATCCTCAAGCGCGATCAGATCGCTGCCGTCAGGTTTGAGATCGTACAACGCGTGGGCGAGGGCAAACTTGTAGGAAGCCACATTTTTGCCGAAAAGGATAATCCCGCGCCAGTAGTTCTCCAGCGTGGGTTCAACCTGATAGAAACGCATAACGGTGTCCTGAGCGCGGTGAGTAACCGCTATTACGGGATTCAGTAACGACATCTCATAGTAAACGGCAGCAAATGTAAACCGAGCGGGTCACGTTGCATTTTTTTGCGAAGCGGATTCCTAAAATAATCAGGTTAAGGGTGAGAAGCGAAGGGGCAAACAGGGGAGTAGAGAGGCCGAACAGGAATGACGCTGTTTTTTTCGACACTTAGCGAGACTATCGCATGCTGGTGCTTGCATGGTGGCGCATGACAGGTATAATCCACAACGTTTTCCGCATCCCTTCCGTGCCGGAGTGGCGAAATCGGTAGACGCAGTTGATTCAAAATCAACCGTAGAAATACGTGCCGGTTCGAGTCCGGCCTTCGGCACCATCGGAACATCAATAGACGTCAACGGACGTCTTTTTTTGTGCCTGAAATCCAGTATTTATCCATCATTCCCGCTATAACGATTAGCAGCATCTTGCGCGAGCTGGGCTTTAACTCAGCGTAGATTGAACGCGCATATGGACAAGAACGCAATTCGCGGGACATATAACCATGTACAGTATCTGTAAGAGATGATGCAGTTGTATGGGAATAATTACTTAACCCCCCACCTTTTATTTAAAGGTGGGGCGAATATTGAGATCACCCTGCGATTGCAAAGTGCGCTGGGGCTGGTCGATATCCGGCTCCTCGATCATCTGGTTGTTGCCGCAGAAGGAATGATGTCGCTTGCGGAGAGGGGGCTTGGGTTAATCACTCTCGCTGTGGTTAAGTCAACATTTTTGCTAGAATCTGCAGCTTAAATTCTCCCAGAACATCCGACTATGAAACTGCTAAACACCTATGATGACAAAGATGAAGCCGAAGAAGCATTGACCAAACTCCTCGGTGAAAAACGACTGGCCAGTGAACGAGATAGCACTGTGGTGATCTACAACCTGTTTGGCCAACCCACCTGGGGTAACTTCCATCGTCTTGGCATGTTCAACTTGCCGGAGCTGCAGAAGATGCTAGAGCAGCGCCAGGCCGGGCATGTCATTGACAAAGCCCGGTACAGCGAAATTTTGAGTATGCTGCGCTATGCCGCACAATCCTTCGAACTCACCATTCCCCGGCATTGGATGTAAAAAAGGCCGGAAAATCCGGCCTTCATTTTTTGCGTTTTACTCTTCAAATTCAGCATTACCAAACTTCAGCATGCTGCAGTTTTCTTTTATAGCTCGCTGTAAATTTGCATCAAACCCTTTCTCAGAGCGTGCATTGATCTCAATGGAGATCTCCACCTCTACACCATATTGGCTGGCAAAATTTTGCACCACCTCGTCCATGATATTAGCAAAATCCATTTTGGCTCTGAGGGCATCAAGTCGCACTGAACCATAAAACCGTGTTTTCTGGCTCTCTGTTACAGTCGGTTGGGGTCTCACTGAACCAGTTCCAGAACCCATGTCCTTGCTGTCATCCGATTCGTCCTTATCGGTCCCATCGCGGCCGTCTTTATCCGGATCAACCCTCTTACGCTCTTCTTTACTCTTTTCAAGGGCTTCCTGCTCCAGCTTGGCTTGATAGCGCAGCGCAACATCCCAGCTAATCAGAACGCTGTTCTCATCCAAAAACAAAGTGGATGATTTGCCAAAAGCAAACCCTTCAAAGCGATCGTCACGCAGACCGGACGCAAAAGCGAAGAAATCGGTACTCTTGACAGCCTCTTCAACAGTTCGACGCAATACTTGGTCATTTACCAAACGAGGCATATACAGGTACTGACAGGCATCCTGCCACACCTTCAATGCACTGACTGACTCTACCCCGTTGGCAAAATAGTATTTTTCCAACAAATTGCGCAGATGAACCGGTGACCACTCTTTGATCAACCACTCCTCTTCAGCTAGTTTACTTTCTATTTCCTGGACTAATTTAGGTGCGCTGGAAGAGATTTGCGACACCTCCCACTCCAGCTGTTTACCGGGATCCTGCAGCGGCGCCAGTAGCCACTTATAAGTGTCGCGGACCAGGCTATCAAACTGCTTCTTCGCCGTATCGCGATTCCCCTTAGCTTGGGTCAAATGCGCAAGATCCTGATTCAACACTCCGTTTTCAATATCGGTAACGATAGAGTGCCAGGCCAGATACGTTCTCCCCTGATCTTTCAAACGATTCAGACTGTCATAATCGGCAGCGAGAAAGAACAGCCGATTTTGTTTCACACGTGGTTGCTCACCACGTTTAAACAAGATCACCTCAGCTGCTTTGAATGCCTGGTTAGTACTGCTACTACGGCTATAAGCAGAAAATGCCGACGGCTCCAGTACCACCAAACGCGGTCCATTGCCGTATTCATCAAGCACATCGCTGGAAGGTGTGAAAACGTGTATCCCAGCAAAACAGTGCTGGGAGCCAAAACACGCAGTCACTGACTTCTTAAGCAGCGGCGTCAACTCTTCACGCTCACTGATTTTACTCTTACGGGTTTCCATTTCCCGACGCAGATTAGGCTTAGTATCCAGCCAAAAACGATCTTTATCGCCATAAAGGTAGGTCAGACGATCTCGCAGCCGAACCAACACATCCTTAAAGGTGGCCACTGTTTGCCCGGGCGAGCAGGCGCCCAGCATAATCCGCTCAGCCAGCAGGCCGCGATGCATCTGATCGCCTGTACTGGGTGCACTACCCAAAAACAGGGTACGCATCACCCTGCGAGCGGCGTGGAATTGGCCAAAACGGGTATCTTGATTATCGATATCTGCCGCTTCAGAGCGCGAGCCATCCACCTCTTTTTCGATGACCGGTTCCCACCCTTGTGGCAGATAATGAATGCTCTTGCCACGCACATTGCTGTCATCAAGGGGCAACGACCCCGGCATGATCAGCGCATCGCGGTTATCCGCGACCCACAAGCGATGGATCACTATCGCCATATATTGCAACACCCCACGGGTGCGCTGAAACTTGTCCAGCGTCGACCAATCCTCATAAAGTCGGTCAAATACCTCCGGGTGGATCGGGTATGACTTGCATAGTCGGTCGTAATAGTGGCTGGATTGTGTTTCGTTCGGAAACTCTTGCGCATGCTGGCGATAGAAGTCCGCATACTGCTGCGCAATACCCTGCACCTGAGCGGCATCACCAGCCGACTCAAACAAACGACGGCGTACAATCTCAAAGGCCTCTTCAGTGGCTACCGGCTTCCATACCGACTCTACCCGAGCAAAATATTTCTCCAGCGAATCCAGTGCCTTCTGCCCCATAGTGCCACCCACTTCCAAGGCCGACTCAGGCAAAGAAGCCAACAACATGGCATTGGGTACCGACTTCATCGCTTCAGTCAATGCCTGAATAAAGGTGATATTGGAGTCGAAGGTTCCGGCATTAAACTGCTTGCCGACTTCCAACTGACGCAAAAAAGCCACCAGCTCATCCATCAACACCACACAGGGTGCCGCCTTGGTCAGCAATTTAACTAACTGCTCTTTGCCCGGTGATGTGCCATCGCGGTCACTTTCCGCCACTAGCTCATAGCCTTCATCGCCCAAAAGTTGCCAGGCTAGCTCCCCCCACAGGGTATTGGCATGGATCACACCGTGCGTACGCGCTTGGCTCACCGACAAGTTAATCCCATCGATCACCGCCACTCGGGCACTGGGTAAATCATGAATCCCTGCCGCATCCAAAATCGGCGGAATACCCTGCAAGCGATCCGTGGTCACTGTGCGTGAGGCCAAGTGATAGACCGCAAGCATAGTGTGAGTTTTACCGCCACCAAAAGCCGTTTGCAGCTGGATCACCGGATCACCGGCCTTGCCTGCCAGCCGCTCGGCGACTGACCCTAATAACAAGCGCATCCCTTCCGTGATAAAGGTGCGGGCAAAAAATTGCTCAGCATCCTGATACTCTGCTGGCGCAGAGCCATTGGCGACCTGAGTAATATCTGCTGCAAATTCCGACTGTTTAAAGGTGCCTTCCAGTACATCGCGATGCGGGCGCGCAATCTCACGCCAAGGTTTCAAACTCATAGTTTCATTATCCCGTTTCAATCCAATTCAATGTTGGTTTGGGGCTCCAAATTTATTGAGCAAAGAGGTGTCGTCGCCTATCGGCTCAGGAATCTTCGACTTCTCATCTTTATAGATCCAGGCTATAGCTTTCCCCCACTTGACCATTGTCGGCCATGGCGCTTTGAATCGCATCCCACGCGGTGACCAATTCGTTATAGGCGCGGGCTTCTTGTGCCCAGCCTTTACGCTCGCAGAGGGTATAGAGTCGATAAGCCAGCGAGCGGATCGCATCGCTCTTGTCTGAGAGGCGCCCCAGCATGGCACCGGCGCCGCTGGCGCCTTCGCTGTTCAGGATCCGGATCAGCTGATGCAGTCCTTCCCATACGGGGGTACGGTTGTCTCGCTCTGGTGCCCAGTCGGTGGGCAGTTCGGTCCATTTGAGTAGTTGCACCTCACCCTGGCCGCTACTTATCACCCCGGCCTCTTGCAAGCCTGCCACGCTGGTGCCCTTGGCGCGAGCTAATACGTCGGCTTCACCGAACTTACCCACGCGCCAACCCTGCTGTTCAAACCAGTGCAGACAGAATTGGGTATCGTGGTCAAAGTCATCTTCGGCCAAGAAGCGGTTAATCAGTTGCAGTGCTGTTTTCACGCTCATCTTGCTGCCATCAGCTTCGAGCACCGCAGCATATTTACTGAAGATGCCCATGCCGGGGCCAATAATGGCTTGCGACAAGTCCACCGGCGCCACCGCTGATTGGCTTATCCCCTGGGCATCGATGCTGCCCTGGGTCATTTCATCCAGCGCCTCCGGCAATACCCGGTTAAGTTCGCGGATAAACTGACGGCGGCTGATGCTATCGGCATTCGCCGCGCGTTTATTGCACACCAGCACTACGCTTGAGGCCAGCGCATTGGTGCCAGAACCGATCATGCGATTGCCCATCTCGGTGCGCATTGGCCAAGTGCCATTAATGGCAAAACCAGCGTCGATTACCGCCTGCAAAAAGGTCTCCCAGCCGGCGCTGGAGGTGCCGTCGGCTTTGGTTTCCGACTGCTTAAAGGCATAGTAGATAGTGACCGGAAACGCCGGGTGGGCCTGCTCGGCCAGTTGTCGAATCGCCTTGCCCATGCCATCTAAAAAGAATGCCTCGGCGCCGTTCTTGCCACCGTGGCGATACGGCGTAGCCACCAGCTCCTCGGCCTTCGGCACCGCAATGGTGGCATAAAGACCGGGAAAAATCGGTCGCAAGGATTTGCGTAGCCAGACATAGAAAAAATCCGACAGATCGGCATAACCGATATTGTCGTAATAAGGTGGGTCGGAGGAAATAACTTTATCTCGGCTAATATTCTGTGTTTGAGCATCAGACTGACTTACTATACCTCGGCCGTATGCTGGCAAATATTCACTTAATACTCGGATGCCTTGATCAAGAGCATTTTCATAGCTACCAGCCGACCCACCGATGAAGTTTGCTTCTGCAAAATCCCAAGTCATGGGGATTGCTTGTCTACCAAAAGTATTTCTCAAACTATCTCGGCTTGAGTCCCACCCACAAATCGATGAGCCTCTGTCACTCATTTTATTGATGCCAAAAGTAAGATACACCCCAACCGCTTGCCCATAGGCGGTGGCGCCGGTTCCACCGGCATCTAGTCCTTGGCCATCGTCCGCCATGCCCGCTGCAAGCGCATCGTCTCGGCAGCGGGCAATGGCATCATCCACTAGCTCGGAGAAAGTGGTCAGCCCCACTAATTGGCGGGAGGTGAATAGATCGCCGTATTTTGCCAAGCCGTAGCTTAATGTCCAAAAGTTACGAGGGTCATCTGGCAACGCATTTCCGGGCCTCCATTGTGGTATGGCACTGTTCGCAACAACTTGATGTTCGCTTAAAGGTGACAAGTAAACTCGCCCTTTCTTACCTTCTGCGACAATTGCCATCAAACGCTGACCTAATCGACCGGCAAGACCTTCGGCCTTAACATGTTTACCCTCGATAGGCGCCTTTGACAGTAGGCACTCAAAATTTGCCCCCCTTGCCAATTTGGTGCCATTTTTTGCCGATAAGGGTGGCGTGCCAACTTTAACGGTAAAGTGGTAGCTATCCCCTTGCACCACTGGCTCGACATAGGCCTCTTTGCCGGTCTTCGAGGAGAGAATAAAGCTTGAGGCCAGCGGCACCTCGACATGGGCAAAAGCCGGGCTCGGGCTTTTCACCGTACGCGCCCACAGCCAGGCAATTACCGTCAGTTCATCACCCAAATAGGGCGCTAAGTCTGGCCGCTCGGCGACCATCGCCTCGGTCACCAATACCTTGGGATAGAGATGACCGATACGTTTCTCGGCCTCATCGCGCATCCAGGCGCCATAACGGCGCACATCTTCGGCCAGCCCCTTGGCCCCCGACCAGTCTTCAAAGGCATCTTTAGTTGCCTTTTTCTTGCTGATTTTATCGGCGACAGGCTCTGGCCCCACAGGTGCTCGGCCGGCAAATTTGGGCGGGATCTCAATCATCGCCTTGTTGATAGTGACAGCCACTGGATTTAAGTCAGAGGCATGGGATTCCAATCCTAAGCGCTGAGCTTCGAGCGGCAGCGCGCCGCCGCCAGCGAAGGGGTCGTGAAAGCCGGGCAATTTGTTGGGGTTAAACAGTTCGGCCGCATCTGGATGGTCTTTGTTAAGGGCGCAGATTTCGCGCCAGCTCTCCATGATGGCCGCGCGCGCCTGATTGAGCACGGTCTCATTATTGGTGTTTTCCCACTTCACCAGCTCGCGCAGGATATTAAACAGCTTCTCGCGCTTTTTGGCCGCCTCTTGCTTGTTCACCCCGTACTTAAAGCCCTCTCCCTGCTGGTAACCAGGGTCGTTCACCATCTGGGCAAAAATCACCGCCCGCGCAGTGGCCAAGGGGCGGCGCGCCCACCATAGGTGCAAGGTGGAGGGGTGACCGTGGCGGATGGATTTTTCCCGCGCCGCTGCGGCGTTGATATCGTCCAGCGGCAGCGCCACTTCAATAAGTTTTTTGGGGGATTTGATGGGGGTCATGATTTTTCCAACATTAAATGGATGCAGCAATCAGTGCGCGAAATGGTGCTAATTGCAAAAATTGGTCGATATCGTCTGGCGCCGTTTTTAGCACAGCAACAGTTTGGGTGAACCATTTTTTCCGTTCACTGACCAGATTGGGAGCCTTATTCAACCCCAGCATGTCACGTGTTTGTACGACTGGGTGACGCTGCCCTCTGGTCAGTGTGGGTATTATCGGTTTCATTTCTTGCTCGCGGCGTTCAATACGCACATCTTCAATCTGAATGGTGGCCGACTTGCCTGTTTGGCTACCCAGATAAAAGCCTTTGACAAAGGGCCATAACGCAATGCGTACTGCATCAAGGATCGTAGTTTTACCCGCGCCATTGGGGGCGATTAACACAGTCAACTGCGGGTGGAATGTCACATTGAGCTGCTCAAAACATCGGAAGTTTTTTAAGCTAACTTGTTCAGTTTTCATAAGCTTCCTTCAGCATCGGTGGATCGTGCCAGCAAATCCGCTAAGTCGTAATTGATGCTCGCCACTCCCAGATCGGGCTCTTTGGTGAAAGGCTGGCGAATGTAATACGGGCCTTCAGCCTTGTCCCCCTCTACCAGCACGATAGCCAGCAAAAATTTGTCTGCCTGGTTAAGGGCATAGAGGATCTCGTTACGGCTGACGGTGATGGTGATCTGTCCTTTGCTGCGGCCTTTCACTTCAATGTGACGATCTTGTGGCAAGGAACCATCACTTTTGAGTGGCGGGCGCGAGGTGAGATCCCATCCACATTTATCCGCTGCTACATCAATAACCATGTGGCCTAACGCTTGTTCCGCATCGGTTACCGCCTGCATCGCAACGCTTTCGATTTGGGCGCGGCTGGCCGCATCGGGGCTAAAGACGACCTCCCCTTTACGTTTGGCCAATAGCCCTTGCGGGATAACCAGAGCACTACCTACCACTACCGGTGTGCTGGAGACCACCTGCTTGAGCGAAATAAGTTCAGCTGTGCGCTGCTGTAAACGGGCGGTGAGTTCATCGACGCGGCGCCGCGCGTTTTCTGGCTGCATTCTGGGCTGCTTGCCAGACTTCACATCATCACTGAGTTTGAGATAGCGGTCTTGCCAATAGTTGATTTCTTTGATCAAACGCTCATGTACTGCTGCCAAGGTTTTGTCTGCCTGCTGCTCACGCCGGGTTTTTACTTCAGCAAAATGCTCTGGCACCAGTTTTTCAGAGGCCAGCTGCAGTGCCAGTGGTTCCAGTGGTTGGGATAACCAAGGGGAGCAGAAAATATCTTGTACTAGTGCCAAGTCTCCCTCGCTGATGGGCACCAAGTCCAAGTGTGGCGCCCAGCCTGCATAACTGGCCTGACAGGCTCTATCTATCGCAACAAATTGCAAGCGGCGGGAGGCGATACTTTTTGCTTGTTCCGCCGTTTCTCTGACCGAGTGTTCCAACATAATGATCAGGCGGGGTTCATCACCATCATCAGCCGGATCAACCAACACGGCGCCCTGTTTCAGTTTGCCGCGATGGGCTTGCAAGGTGAGATCCAGCACGGAATGCATCAGAGGATGCACCGGGTGCAACAGCTCAGCTAACACCTTGCCAGTAGGACGAGTTAACTGCTTTTCGAAGCAGACCCGCTCGTAACGCGGTAGTACCGGCGTACGGCTTTCCCCTATGGTGCGATCTCGCTCGCGGATAACCGCTGGGACATGCCTGATCTCGTATCGGCCTTGTTCGCGCTCGCGCAAATCGCCCCCCAACCTTTGGAAGGCCTCCTGAAAGAAGGCTCGGATAAAAAAGGGCTGCAAACGGCGCGCTTCGGCTTTTTCCATCTGCTCTTTGATGGCGTACAGCCCTTCCATTCCCATGTGGGATTCCACCAGGGCGTTGCGGCGCATGATCTCCTTGAGGTGGTCGCTATCCAGTGCCCCCTCAATTGCTTGGTCCATTCTGGCGCGCACAGCAGGATCTTCACCATAGCGAATAGCATCCATCAGCAACTGTTTGAGTGAAACGTTGTCGAACGCCTCCCCTAATATGTCGAACACCTTGCCACCAAGTGCTTGTTTCTCAATATCTAACTTGGCGAACAGTTTTTGGAATACTTCACCTTCACGGGTTTCATTGGCGACAATGTTCCACAGGTGGCACACCTCTTTTTGGCCAATTCGGTGAATCCTGCCAAAGCGCTGTTCCAGTCGATTGGGGTTCCATGGCAGGTCATAGTTGACCATCAAGTTTGCGTTTTGCAGGTTGACACCTTCACCCGCAGCGTCGGTGGCAATGAGCACCAACACTGTGGGGTCACTGCGAAACTCACTCTGGATTTTACGCCGCTCATCACGGTTGGTTCCGCCGTAAATCACCCTGACAGCGTTTGGCTGGCCAAGCAGATCACTGACTCGCTGACGCAAATAATTGAGCGTGTCTTTATGCTCGGTAAAGATGATCAGTTTACGATGGCTACCATCGCGGTTTTTCATTTCCGGCGAGTCTTGCAGTAAAGCAGATAGCTGTTCCCACTTTTTATCATTGCCTGATTGCACCAGCACCAGAGCTTGTTGCTCCAGAGCCTTGAGTGACTGGATTTCGGCGTCGAGCTCTAATATGGTCTCGGCTGCAGTAGCCTGATCTGCTACTTGCTCAGCATAGAGCTCGTACTCTTCAGCGCTTAAATCTTCATCCAGATCGTCCCAATTATCCGGTAAATCGAGCTGTTTAGTCACTGTATAGCTACCCAGCGTTTCAGCTACACCGGTTTGTTTCGCCTTCTGGCCACGGGCCAATAGCTTCATCTCTGCAAGCTTGTCTTTAAGACGATTACGACGCCGTTTTAACGATTGATAGATCGCCTCCGGGCTGGATGCCAATCGTCGTTGCAATTGCGTTAGTGCAAAGCCAACTGTGTTTTTTTTCTTGTTGTCGAGTTTGTCGGCTCGATTCATCTCTTCTCTCACATAAGTGGTGACCTGCTCATAAAGACTTGCTTCGAGAGGAGAGAGATCATAGTTGGCTGTATAGGCTCGACGCTCAGGAAATAACGGTGTGCCATCAAAGGTCAATAGCTCTTCTTTCACCATTCTGCGCATCATGTCAGTAATATCGACTTTATGGGCGCCTTCGCGAAACTTGCCGTAGAACCGATCACTGTCGAGCAGTGACATCCAGACCTGAAAGTCTTCTTCCTTGCCATTGTGTGGCGTGGCTGTCATCAACAAGAAATGGCGGCAAATAGACCCAAGCAGTTCGCCTAGTGCGAAGCGCTTGGTCTTATTGATTTTGTTACCAAAATAGTTCGCTGAGAGTTTGTGCGCTTCGTCGACAATGATCAAATCCCAGTCGGTATTGCGTAGCTTTTCTTGTAGCTCTTCGCTACGGGAAAGCTGATCCAGACGGCAAATCAAGCGATCGGTTTCGGTAAAAAAATTGCCCGTTGCACACTGCTCCTGCTTTTCTTTGCTGAAGATTTCAAATTGCAGGCCAAACTTTTCAAATAGTTCGTCTTGCCATTGTTCGGTCAGTGAGCCAGGCGATACCACCATAATCCGTCTGGCATCAGCTCGCAGCAGCAGCTCAGAAATGAACAAGCCAGCCATAATCGTTTTGCCCGCGCCAGGATCATCGGCCAAGACATAGCGCAGCGGCTGCTTTGGTAACATATATTCGTAGACGGCTGAAATTTGGTGCGGCAAGGGGTCAACATTGGCCATGTTGACAGCCATCATCGGATCAAACAGCGCGGCCTGTGATATCCGGTATGCTTCCAGTCCTAGTTTGAAATCGCCCCCGTCGGCATCAAACGCCCATGCTCGACCCATTGTCGCGAGCTCAAGTGCCATCTCATCATTTCGAAACAACATGCGTTCTGCTAATACGCCCTTACTGTCTTTGTAGTAAACCGTCAGAGCGTGCTCACCGATCTGCTCCACAGTCACAACGCGAACCACTTGTCCTTCGACAATGCCGCGGACCTGAGCATCTTTCTTGATCTCTTCGAGCTTGAGCATGTTGTTCCTTAGTAACTTGCTGGTTTATAAACCGGTTTTCGCGAAGTTGAACGATATTAGAGCTTGTAGGTATCGAGCCCTGCAAGCTTTAGTCGAGTAGTCAGATTACGCATCTTGCTGAATTCAGTACCAAGGCTCTCTTTGAGCCCAACCCCTTCACAAAACTCCCGCGAAGTCACGTGTTTAAGCTCATCAGCATATTTGAGCATTTGCAGATGTAGCTCGACTGTATATTGGTTGCGAGGTGCAACTGACAAGGCTTGCTTGATCTGCTGATAGATCTCTTGTTCAGACACTAATGACTCCAAGTAAACTAACACAGCTAATTTAGCTAAATTAGCTACTGAATACAGTCAGTGCAAGCATCATCAACCTTTGACGTCATTCACCTGACAGTTTTTTGTACTGCTGATTATTCATTACTCAGTAAACATTCGTACCTTCCCTAAACCTCGCGCAAATCAAGTGATCATTTCCCCATCAACTACGAGGGAGGCCTACTATCATCGGTACGCTTCAGACGGGTCAACGTATCGATTCTGCAAACTGTGTCGTCAGACGTTCGCAGATTACCTTGGCTAACCCCACGCCAAGTAACCCGCTTTTCGGTTTTTGGGTTGCTACTGTACACATTGCCCAGCGCAACTTCACTGTAAGTCGTGCTATCACTACTCTTGATGTTACCCAAGGCATTGCAGTGCCAAGCGGCCCCATTGGCAATTGTCTGAAGCCTTGAAGACTCAAAAGCAGGTATTAGGCGCAGCTATTTAGCTGAATGGACAGAGAGACATGCAGTAAAACTGGAGTTTATCCAGCTAGGTAAGCTTACCCAAAATGTTTTCATTGAGTATTTTAACAGGACATACCGTACAGAAATACTCGATTTTTATCTGTTCATAGTGCTGAATAAAGTGTGGGCAGTACGGAGAGATACCAACAGCGCCTTTATTTGGCCGGAACCTCCAAAAATCATGGAACTAAAATAGGTCTATTTACAAAATGACCTTCTCTCTAAAACCACATAGTTTGGAGATTGCAAGGGGAATCACTGCAGCTATCGCGATAATACTGTAGGATATAGTTTTTCCAGTATCTGATTATGAATGATTAAAGAAACAGCTTTACTAAATATAGGTGGATGATTTAGTGATTTTTTGGAATAAATTGAAATACGCTATAACAGCAGAAAACAGAATGATATAGAATATTCTACTATCACCAAAAGAATGTTAATATCAAAGCTATCCATGACTTGAGGTATGTAAGTTCAATTCTCCAGTTTAATATTTTGGTTCATACAATATAGGAATGAATGATGGAAAAGGATTTGGCTACACTTATAGTTGAACGTGATATTCTAAAACATAAGCATGAACTGGAACAGTTACGTGAAGAAAATGTTCGGTTGATGCAAAGAATAGAAGATAAAATCGATAATGCAAAGGCTGAAATTACTGATAATGCTATAACTAAGACAATGAACATTTTGGATAAAACACGTTCATGGCTGCAGTATGGATCTGCCCTTTTTGCTGTGTTTATCACTGCCGCAGGGTTTGTCGGTTATAACAGTATTAATAAAGAGTTAACAGCTTATTATAAAGATACTGTACGCCATTGGCTTCGCTTTGAGGATAATGATAGTGGGGGAGGGCGTGTTCTGGATGAATTAAGAACCAATGCATTATTAGATTCCCTAACACTTAAATATGAGAGAGATAAAGCACAGTCAGGTATTGCAAGTATTACATTAAATAACTCTGAAAAAAAACGTTTAATGTCTCTAGTCCTGGATCCAAAAACTGATGAGCGCCAATACAGAGATGCATTAAGGTTGATAGTATGGAGTCGTGGGGTTTTTGGCCTGATGCTTGAAGATGATATCGGGAAAGAAATAACGGGTATACTCGGTAATTCTGAGTTTAGCAATAGTAAAAAATTAGATGTTTTAGAGTATATGAGTAAAGATCGCTCTCTTTTACCTTGGTCATTAAGTATACTTAACGATAGTAGTAATCGATATGATGAAGGTATTATAATGTATTCCTTTAGAAATATAGCTTTGTTTGATAAAGAGCGTGCCCGCCAATTTGCCCTGGAAAATATAAATTCTATCCGTGGTGATCAAAATCGCATTGAATTAGCACAATATTTGATAAAAATTGGTGATGATGGGTCTTATATTGATGATTTAATCAATTTTTTAAAAAATAAAAAACAAGATGATTATTATAGAGATAGATATAAAGAAATAATTATAGCACGCGTAGAAAAGAGTTTTTCTGAAAATGATGACGATGTTGAATCATCTGCGGATTACGTATCAAATATTATTGATGAAGGCCTTGAAATATCGCTTGGAAATGTTTTTGACGGAATGTCTAAATATTACTTTTCATTGAATGGGTTTTCGGTAGTTATAAGTAACCCTGAAGCAATAATGGGAAATAATAAATTTATCAATGCTATAATCAAGACAAAACCTTTGACTATTGAACGATTATCTAAAATGACGCTTTTTTTTCAGAGTCTGGATAGAGGTCAATTGATAACAACGCTGATGATGAAACCATCATCAGATACTATGATTACATTTGAGGATAATTCAATGATAACAGGTGGAGATGTGTTAGATTATATTTGGTTACGTGTTGAACAGAGGGCCGGTAAACCAACTTTGATTTCAACCTGGAGAGGTAAAAATGGAAGAATAAATGAGTCTGTAGCCTCAAAAATAATAAGTGGTGAAAGATCGTGCTATTATATTGATTTTAATAAACAGCAGCTTTTGCGTTATACATGGAAGAGAGGGATTAATGAATTAGAATATTTATAATTTTGTATCTGTGATCTGAATTGATATCTTTTTCAGTGGGGACGCGTATTTATGAAAGAGCTTTAGATTGACTATCCAAACCCCAGACAAACTTGTCATCAGGTCGATGATGCTCGCAAAATATCACCTGATCAAGAGGAGTGAGGCGATACACTATCGATGTCACTTTATCGCTTGCCGTTATTTCAGAAAGCCTCTGGTTAAAGGAACCTGACCCATGAATGAACTACCTGACACGCTGCCGCGCGAGTACATCATCAAGGCCATTCACGCCTATGACTCGGGCTTCTCGCATCGTTTCAAAGAGGCACGACTTTATGAGCTGGAATTTCAGGGGCGACGCTATCCATCAAAAGCTATTGCCGGAATTGCGGCGACGCTTTTGACGGGCAAAGCGTTTACCCCTCAGGATTTCTCCGGCGGTATCAGTTCGAAATGCGTTAGATTATTGACTGAGCAAGGTTTTCACATTGTTCAGGATAAAAATCGTGCTGCGGTGGTGAGCGACACGATCTTCCCTGAAGAACTTGAGGCGCAAACTGAATATATAGAAGGGGCAACGACTCTGGTGACTGTGAATCGCTATGAGCGCGACCGCAATGCCCGACAGGCAGCGCTTCGCCACCACGGCTATCAGTGCAAAGTGTGTGGCATCGATATGTCAAAGGTCTACGGTAAGATTGCCGAAGGGTTTATCCATGTTCATCACCTGGTCCCTCTATCGGTAATTAAAGAAGACTACCGCCTTGATCCCATCAATGACCTGATCCCCGTGTGTCCAAATTGTCATGCTATGTTGCACCGGCGCATGCCGCCGTATACCCCAGAAGAACTGAAAAATATGCTGTGCTGAAAGCTCAATAAAGGCGCCCGCAGGCGCCTCAATGACAATCACACTCTCACCCCTTCGACCCTTTCCCCGCAATCACCCCGATAAACTCCAGCACCTGCTTTTGCTTGCGCGCGGAGAGCTTTTCCACGGCGCGCAGGGATTGCATCAGTTCTGACTCTTCGGGTTCGGCGGCGCGGGCGGTGAGCACGATGCAGCCTTGCATTACGCGTACATCAACGCGGGTGCCGGTGTCGAATCCGGCGGCTTTAAGCCACTGTCCTTTCATCACAATGAATGGAAACTGGACGTACTTCACCGGCAGACGGCTGTAATCAGGATAACGGCTCGCATAACCCACTTTCAGGCGATGGTTATCTGCGGCGTGCACTTCTGGATCAAATGAAACTGCAATACAATGCGTATCAGTCATGATGGCTATTCTCGTGAAATAGTTACTGTGATTAGCGATGCGCAGGTGTTAGCGCACCTTCGTATCTAGCTAATAAAACCCCTGTAAATTCCCCCAGTGATCTTCGGTAAGTCCAGATGTAAATAAGATGAAATAAGCGCGAATAGCATGCTTTCGGAATAAATAGAAAACGCCTTCATCCCAATAAACCCGGTATTATTCATCGCATTTATTCATTATCTTTCACACGCCTGAATATCCCCACGCTCCAGAAAACAACGCCTGTCGGCATCAGACCAAAAATGCGATCTAACTCACTGAAGCAAATAGCAAACTCTGAAACAACGCTTAATTGTACACTTTGCTTTACACTTTTAGTGATGTGAATCACAAATATAAACCCGCGAAGTGATCCGACTCTCACAAATTGGGGTGTACTCATTGAGAAATACATTATGAGAACAGCCTGGAAAGTTAAGTTTTCAGTATTTTCCCTCTCCAGTGACATGCAACGGTGAAGGGCAATTCAACACGCAAAAAAAACTCGTTGAATATGAACGGGTAAAAAAATGACGTGTGATTTGCATCACTCACATTTACAGCTTTTTAAATTATTGCCAGTGATTAATGTTGACCGGGCTATTTCCATAATCAATCAAATCTTGCATAGTGCCTCCACATTATTTCTCCCCCTGGCTCAGGAGGCGAATAGTTATATTTCATCAGACTTTATTGATGAACCAGGTATGATTTACTTCACATTAATACGTACATGACCACTGTTACTGGAGAAACAAAATGAATTATCCGGCAGAACCCTTCCGTATTAAAAGCGTTGAAACTGTATCTATGATCCCGCGTGATGAGCGCCTTAAGAAAATGCAGGAAGCGGGTTACAATACTTTCCTGTTAAATTCGAAAGATATTTATATTGACCTGCTGACCGACAGTGGCACCAACGCAATGAGCGACAAGCAGTGGGCCGGAATGATGATGGGTGATGAAGCTTACGCGGGCAGCGAAAACTTCTATCATCTGGAAAGAACTGTGCAGGAACTGTTCGGCTTTAAACATATTGTTCCGACTCACCAAGGGCGTGGTGCAGAAAACCTGTTATCGCAGCTGGCTATTAAACCAGGGCAATATGTTGCCGGGAATATGTATTTCACTACCACCCGTTATCACCAGGAAAAAAATGGTGCGGTGTTTGTCGATATTGTTCGTGACGAAGCGCACGATGCCGGTCTGAATATTGCTTTTAAAGGTGATATCGATCTTAAAAAATTACAAAAACTGATTGATGAAAAAGGCGCCGAGAATATTGCGTATATCTGCCTGGCGGTGACGGTTAACCTCGCGGGCGGGCAGCCGGTCTCGATGGCGAACATGCGTGCGGTGCGTGAACTGACACAAGCGCACGGCATTAAAGTGTTCTACGACGCTACCCGCTGCGTAGAAAACGCCTACTTTATCAAAGAGCAAGAGCAGGGCTTTGAGAACAAGAGCATCGCCGAGATCGTGCATGAGATGTTCAGCTACGCCGACGGTTGTACCATGAGTGGTAAAAAAGACTGTCTGGTGAACATCGGCGGCTTCCTGTGCATGAACGATGACGAAATGTTCTCTTCTGCCAAAGAGTTAGTCGTGGTCTACGAAGGTATGCCATCTTACGGCGGCCTGGCCGGACGCGACATGGAAGCGATGGCGATTGGCCTGCGCGAAGCCATGCAGTACGAGTACATCGAGCACCGCGTGAAGCAGGTTCGCTACCTGGGCGATAAGCTGAAAGCCGCTGGCGTACCGATTGTTGAACCGGTAGGTGGTCACGCGGTATTCCTCGATGCGCGTCGCTTCTGCGAGCATCTGACGCAGGATGAGTTCCCGGCACAAAGTCTGGCCGCCAGCATCTATGTGGAAACCGGCGTGCGCAGTATGGAGCGCGGAATTATCTCTGCGGGCCGTAATAACGTGACCGGTGAACACCACAGACCGAAACTGGAAACCGTGCGTCTGACTATTCCACGCCGTGTTTATACCTATGCACATATGGATGTCGTGGCTGACGGTATTATTAAACTTTACCAGCACAAAGAAGATATTCGCGGGCTGAAGTTTATTTATGAGCCGAAGCAGTTGCGTTTCTTTACTGCACGCTTTGATTACATCTAAAAAATAGTTATGGCCCCATCACGTGATGGGGCTTTTTTGTATTCCTTTTCCATGAACAGGAAGCCTTTGCGGTGCCCGTTACCGTGACATAACTAAAAAAAGTAAACCCTGACTCCGACATTTTTATTATCCGCATGATGTACAAATGACAGCTGTAATTATAACGAATAGTCTACAGGAACATTTATCATGGATATTAATGCCATTGAGCGACAGAGTAGTACCCCCGGACTGATTAGCGGAACCATGTTGGTTATCGCGACCGTAGTGGGTGGCGGGATGTTCTCCCTGCCGATTGCGATGGCCGGCGTATGGTTCCCCGGTGCGTCTGTTATTCTTCTGTTTATCGCCATCATGATGTTATTAACCGGTCTGATGCTGGTTGAAGTCAACCTGCATTATGGTGCCGGTGCCAGTTTTAATACCTTTACTCAGGATTTATTAGGCCGTAAGTGGAATATCGTTGTCGGTATCGCTTTCGGCTTTGTGCTATATATTCTGACCTATGCCTATATTTCCGGATCGTCAGCGGTGATGGCGCAAACCGTGTTCAAATACAGCGGCGTGCGCTTTCCGGCGAATATCTCGGTGGTGATCGTCAGTATGCTGGTCGGCGCGATTGCCTGGTACAGCTCCTTGCTGGTCGGACGCATCACTACCGTGTTGATTATCGGTAAGTTTATCGCGTTCTTTGCTACTTTCTCTGGGCTGGTTGGTCATATTGAAGTGGCGAAACTTGTCGACAGCGTGGCGGTGGCACTGCCCAACTCACAGTACCTGCCTTACATTCTGATGACGCTGCCGTTCTGTATTATCTCGTTTGGTTTTCACGGTAACGTGCCGAGCCTGGTCAAGCTGTATGGCAAGAGTGGGGTCTCGAATATCACGCGTTCGATTATCATCGGTACGCTGTTTGCCCTGCTGCTGTACATCTTCTGGCTGGGCGTCACGATGGGTAACATCAGCCGTTCCGCGTTCCCGCCAATTATCGCCAAAGGCGGCAATATCGACGTGTTTGTTGAAGCCATCAGCGAGCTGTTCACCAGCCGGTATATGGATCTGATCCTGACCTTCTTCGGCAACTTCGCAGTAGCCAGTTCTCTGCTGGCGGCGACGCTTGGCTTGTTCGATTACATCGCCGACCTGTTTCACTTCCCGGATGACGGCATGGGCCGACTGAAAACCGCGCTGGTGACCTACTTCCCGCCAGCCGCCGTGTGCTTCTTCTTCCCGAACGGTTTTGTGCACGCGATTGGCTACGCCGGTCTGGCCTTTACCATCTGGAGCGTGATCCTGCCGCCGTTCCTGGTGAAAGCCGCGCGGAAACGTTTTCCGACCGCCAGCTATACCGCGCCCTGTAATAACACCGTGCTTAACCTGGTGATTGTCTGTGGAGCGGTTGTCTATCTGACGGTTGTTCTGGACGTATTTGGTCTGCTGCCAACGTTTCGTTAGACGGAGTCAAAATGAAAAACGTGTTGTCTGTTCAGTCGTCAGTCGTTTATGGCTATGCCGGAAATAAAGCCGCTGTGCTGCCGATGCAGCTTTCGGGGATCGATGTCTGGCCGTTTTACACCGTACAGTTTTCCAACCACACCCAGTACGGGATGTGGCAGGGCATGGCGATGCCGCACGGCGAGCTGAGTGCCATCATCAGCGGGCTGGAAGACCTGCAAAAGCTGGCGCAATGCGATGCCGTGCTGTCCGGGTATCTTGGAGATAAACGCCATTGTGAAGAGGTGAAGCACGCTGTCACCACCATTCGTCAGCGTAATCCGCAGGCGCTCTATTTTTGCGATCCGGTGATGGGCGATCCGCAAAAAGGCTGCATTGTCGCGCAGGGCGTAGAGTCCTTTTTTGTCGATGATTCCATTCAACTGGCCGACATCATGGGACCGAATCTCTATGAGCTGGGCGTGCTGACGGGCAGACAACTGCGTAGTTTTGACGAGGTGGTGGAAGCTGCGCAGCAGCTGGTGTCGTGGGGTGTGAAGAAGGTGCTGGTGAAGCATCTCGGCGACTGCTCACGGGACAAACAGGCGTTTGAAATGCTGCTGGTGACGCCGGAACAGACGTTACACATTGCCCGGCCGCTGTATACCTTTGCCAAAATGCCGGTGGGCGTTGGGGATCTGATTTGCAGCGTGATGCTGGCCTCACTGCTCAATGGTTATGAGGACAAGCAGGCGCTGGAGCGGACCACCAGTATCGTCGATGCGGTGATGCGACTGACGAAAGAGCATGATTCGTATGAACTGCGACTGATAGATGCGCGTCACCAGATAATGGATCCGCAAATTCGCTATCGGGCAGTGGTACTGTAGCGCCACGAGGGGGCTCTATGTTTCTGACATTGCTGCGGCTTCAGCATCCTCTGGTCTACCGTTTCGCGTGGCTTCGTCTGTGGGTGGCGGTGTTAAGAGCATGCGGTCTGCGTAAGAGGAAGGGGTGAACATTTTACGCTGCTGTCGCTGCCGGATGCGGCTCGCGCCTTATCCGGCCTACAAATGAGCGTGAAACGCAGGCCTACAAATGAGTGTGAAATGTAGGCCTGATAAGCGAAGCGCCATCAGGCATAAGTGCCAGGTATTACACGCGGAAGTAGCGTGGTGGAATCAACGCGGAAAAGGCGTCGAACTTCTTCACCATCTTTTTCCAGAACAGCATAACAACAATCCTCGATTTGAAACATCGGCGCTATTTTAGTCAGCGCCGACAAATCGTAAAGCCTGTCGCCTTGTTCCGTTCCTGGGGCGGTGTAAACCTTTTTGGTCACTGTGTCGTCAAATACGATTGCCGCGAATTTGACGGGGTTGACAATGGCTTACGCCATAAACCAGTAATAAAAGAGACCAACCTTTAAGCCGAGGATCACAATGTAGGCGCAGCAGTATTTCATGGTGCCAGACATAATCTGGTTGGCCTGACCGTCCATTTTTGTGGCAGAAACCGCGATGGCGATGCTTTGCGGCGAAATCATTTTCCCCCCCGTAGCGCCAGAGGTATTGGCCGCCGCCAGCCAGTTGGGATCGATATGTAACTTGCTGGCAGCAATGGTTTGCAGCTTGCCGAACAGAATGTTCGAGTTGGTATCGCTGCCGGTAACGAACGTGCCCAGCGCGCCAATCACCGGGGCGAGGAAGACGTACGAGCTGCCGGTCAGATCGACAATCGACTGCGCCAGCGTGGAGATAATCCCGCTGAGATCCATCACTGTGGCCAGCGCGACGATCGCCATAATTGCGACGATAGAGTTTTTAAGCTGGAAAATCGTTTTGATAAATACTTCCAGCATCCCGCGTGCGGACGCTCCCTGAATAAAACCGCCGATAATGGTCGCAAAGATGATTAGCATCCCTGGCGTGGTCACCCATTCAACTTTTAACGCCATCGTTTTGCCGTCAGCCAACGTGAAATGCAGCACCGAAGCCAGTTGGGACGCCGCGCCTTTTATTGTCGGGAACAGCGGCGAACACAGCAGGATAAACACAAAAATAAACAGATAGATAGAGCCCACGCGGAACAGCACTTTTGCCGAGCGCGGCGTGGTTTCGCGTGTATGGCTGACCTCAATGCGCCACTCGGGATCGGTTTTCCCTTTGCGCAGGCGACTGACCATCGCCACGGCAAACAGGCTGACCAGGCTACCGGCAAAAGCGGGTAATTCCGCGCCAAGATGGATGGCGACAAAATATTGCGGAACCAGCGTGGTGATGCCGCAAATCAACGTGATCAGAAATACGCCACGAATGGCTTTCAGGCCGCCGCCAATAATGCAGACAATCACAAACGGCAGCAGGATATTAAACAGCGCGAGCTGCAAAATAATGGTTCCGCCTAAGGTATAAACCGGCAGATTAACCTGCTCTGCCAGAATAGAAACCGGGATTCCGACCGCGCCGAATGCGGTGGGAACGGTATTCGCCACGAGAGAAGCAATCGCTGCTTTCAGCGGGTTGAATCCCAGCGCAATAAGAATGCCGATCGGGATGGCGACCGCCGTGCCATAGCCCGCTGCGGCTTCAAGAAATCCACCAAAACACCATGAAATCAGCAGCACCTGAATACGCTTATCTTCGCTAATGCTGGCGAGAATATCGCGCAAAATATCCAGTGCTTTGGTCGCTTGCATGACGTTATAACTGAAAATAGCGCCTAGGATCACAATCACGATCGGCCATAGTCCCTTCAGTGCGCCATAGCCTATCGCGGCTTTCAGATTTTGTACGGGCATTTCCCAGAATATTGCCGATAGTGCAGCGGTGAATACCAAAGAAATCAGTACGGAATAATGGATGGGCATTTTTAATTTCAGTATTAAAAATACCATAAGTAGTAAAGGAGAGAGTGCCAGGGCAAACATAAAATATTCGTTCATTGCTATTCCTGATTGGTTCATTAAACCTGATTTATATTTATGGCGGGAAGGCTACATTGCTGTATAAATAAAATATGTAAACTGAATCGCTTCAGTGAATAAAGTAATTATGATTTGTGGTTTTGTAACTATTGTAATCTTTTAATTAAAATTCAATGCCATGTAAATATACTTAAGAGCAAGGTGAATACCCATAAGTGGTTATTTAATAATATTTTTAATAATGGTAGTGACGAAGGTAGTAATCATTCGAAACTATTTTATAAGGTGTTAATAACACAGTTGTTTTCAATATAAAAATGTGAGCAAGTCCGAAATAAATAAACATGGGTATTGCATATGCATGTTGATTAGGAGATTATTTGGTTTTGTCATACAAATGAAAATACAGACATTTGCGATTGTCCTGATATAAGAAGAGGTGAGTCGCTATCAAAGGAAAACGATCCGTGCATCATAATGAACCCAGACATTAGTAAAACAAGCAAATACAAAAACTGGGCGTGAAATACAGCTGAATCTTTGCTTGATATCGCGATATCAAGCGCAATAAACAGAAATGAAGCAATGGAGTAGTTATTGTGAATGTAAATTTCTTTGTTACCTGCATTGGTGACGCACTGAAATCACGGATGGCACGAGACTCCGTATTGCTGCTGGAAAAACTGGGTTGTCGCGTGAATTTCCCCGAGAAGCAAGGGTGTTGCGGTCAGCCAGCCATCAACAGCGGATACATCAAAGAGGCGATCCCCGGGATGAAAAACCTGATCGCCGCGCTGGAAGACAACGACTACCCGATTATCTCTCCGGCAGGCTCCTGCACCTACGCGGTAAAAAGCTACCCGACGTATCTGGCCGATGAACCGGAATGGGCGCTGCGTGCTGAGAAAGTTTCCGCGCGTATGCAGGATCTCACCTCCTTTATCGTCAACAAACTGGGTGTGGTGGACGTTGGTGCCAGCCTGCAGGGCCGCGCTGTGTATCATCCTTCCTGTAGCTTGACCCGCAAACTGGGAGTGAAGGAAGAGCCGCTTACGCTGCTGAAAAACGTGCGCGGACTGGAGCTGTTGACGTTTGCCGATCAGGATACCTGTTGCGGCTTTGGCGGGACGTTCTCGGTCAAGATGGCCGAGATATCCGGTGAGATGGTGAAAGAGAAAGTATTACATCTGATGGACGCAAAGCCGGAATTTTTGATTGGCGCAGACGTTAGCTGCCTGCTGAACATTGGCGGTCGACTGCAACGGGAAGGCCAGCCGGTCAAAGTGATGCATATTGCTGAAGTGCTGATGAGCCGCTGAGGGGAAAGAGATGTCGATAAAAACCAGCGATGTAGAATTTAAACTGCGTATTCGTCAGCAGATAGAAGATCCGATCATGCGCAAAGCCGTGGCTAATGCGCAGGAGCGTATCGGCGCGAATCGGCAAAAAATGGTTGATGAGTTAGGCCACTGGGAAGACTGGCGCGATCGTGCCAGCCAGATCCGCGATCACGTTCTGAGCAACCTCGACGCTTACCTGTACCAACTCTCCGAGAAAGTGACGGAAAACGGCGGACACGTCTATTTCGCCAAAACCAAAGAAGATGCCACTCGCTACATTTTGCAGGTCGCGCAGAGTAAAAATGCGCAGAAGGTGGTGAAGTCCAAGTCGATGGTGACCGAAGAAATCGGCGTCAACCATGTGCTGCAGGATGCCGGAATCCAGGTGATCGAAACCGATCTCGGGGAATATATCCTGCAGTTGGATCAGGATCCGCCTTCGCACGTCGTGGTTCCGGCGATTCATAAAGATCGCTACCAGATCCGCCGCGTGCTGAACGAACGTCTGGGGTATGACGGCCCGGAAACCCCGGAAGCCATGACCTTGTTCATTCGTCAGAAGATCCGCGAGGATTTCCTCAGTGCCGAAATCGGTATTACTGGCTGTAACTTTGCCGTGGCGGAAACCGGCTCGGTGTGTCTGGTGACCAACGAAGGCAACGCGCGCATGTGCACCACGCTACCGAAAACGCACATTGCGGTGATGGGCATGGAGCGTATCGCGCCGACCTTTGCCGAGGTGGATGTGCTGATTACCATGCTGGCGCGCAGCGCCGTGGGCGCACGTCTGACGGGCTACAACACCTGGCTGACCGGCCCGCGTGAGGCGGACAACGTTGACGGACCGGAAGAGTTCCATCTGGTGATTGTCGATAACGGTCGCTCGCAGGTGCTGGGCTCAGAGTTTCGCGAGGTGCTGCGCTGCATCCGCTGCGGAGCCTGTATGAACACCTGTCCGGCGTACCGCCACATCGGCGGACACGGCTATGGCTCTATCTATCCTGGACCTATCGGCGCGGTGATTTCTCCGCTGCTCGGCGGCTATAAAGATTTTAAAGACCTGCCGTACGCCTGTTCTTTATGCACGGCCTGTGACAGCGTCTGCCCGGTGCGTATTCCGTTGTCAAAACTGATCCTGCGTCATCGCCGGGTGATGGCCGAGGAGGGCATTACGCCGAAAGCCGAGCGACGGGCGATCAAGATGTTCGCCTATGCCAATAGCCATCCGGGGCTGTGGAAAGTCGGGATGATGGCGGGCGCGCATGCGGCGAGCTGGTTTATCAATGGCGGCAAAACCCCGCTCAAGGTTGGCGCGATTGGTGACTGGATGGAGGCGCGCGATCTGCCTGATGCTGACGGCGAGAGCTTCCGTAGCTGGTTTAAGAAACATCAGGCGCAGGAGAAAAAGAATGGATAACCGTACCGCGTTTTTAAACACCATCGCCCAGGCGCTGGGTCGCCCGCTGCGCTTCGAACCGCAAGCGGATGCCGCACCGGTTAACAACTATGCCAACGAGCGCCTGACCGAGCTTAGCCCCGAGCAGCGCTGCTCTGCGTTTATCCAGTTTGCCAGCGAAGTGATGCTGGCCCGCTGCGAACTGACCAGCGAGGACCAGGCCGCAGACGCGGCACTGCGCCTGTGCGAAGAATTGGGTCAGCAGCCGGTGGTGCTGAGCGGCGACAGCCGGCTGGTGGAGCTGGGCATCACCGAACGCTTGCAGCAGGAATGCAACGCCGTGGTCTGGGATCCGGCGCGTGGTAGCGAAAATATTACCCAGGCCGAGCAGGCGAAAGTCGGCGTGGTGTATGCCGAATATGGCCTGACCGAGTCCGGCGGCGTGGTGCTGTTTTCCGCACCGGAGCGCGGGCGCTCCCTGAGCCTGTTGCCGGAGTCCTCTATTTTCGTGCTGCGTAAAAGCACCATCCTGCCGCGCGTGGCGCAGCTGGCAGAAAAACTGCATCAGAAAGCACAGGCCGGTGAGCGTATGCCATCGTGCATTAATATCATCAGTGGACCCAGCTCGACGGCGGATATTGAGCTTATCAAGGTGGTTGGGGTGCATGGTCCGGTGAAGGCGGTATATCTGATTATTGAGGATTGTTGAGGCAGGATGGAAAACCGCTCTGGCGCTGTGGGCCAGAGCGGTATCAACGTTATGCAATCATGCTGATGATCAACACGATTATCAGGCCAACCACGGAGTTTACCAGCTCCAGCAGACCCCAGGTTTTCAGCGTATCCTTCACCGACAGATCAAAGTAGCCTTTGAACAGCCAGAACGAAGCATCGTTGATATGGGTCAGGGTGTTGGAACCCGCCGCTGTTGCCAGCACCAGCAACGCCGGGTCGACGCCCACCAGTTGACCGGTTGCCGGGTCGAGGATTGCTGCGCTAATAATCCCCGCCGCCGTCATGGCTGAGACCACGCCCTGACCCGTTGCCAGACGAATCAGCACGGTTATCAACCACGCCATGATGTAGGGAGAAATATTGCCGTGCGACATCAGCATGCCGATGGTATCGCCGATGCCGGTATCGATAATGGTTTGCTTCAGTACGCCGCCCGCGCCGATGATCAGGATCACCATGGCGATGCTTTTCACCGCGTTTTCAAAGGCGTTCATCACCCACTGCATATCGTGACCGCGCGCGGTACCAAACAGCACGA
Organism: Citrobacter sp. Cpo032; assembly: GCF_030332975.1. Taxonomy (NCBI): domain Bacteria; kingdom Pseudomonadati; phylum Pseudomonadota; class Gammaproteobacteria; order Enterobacterales; family Enterobacteriaceae; genus Citrobacter; species Citrobacter sp. Cpo032. Next base: position 340,953 of record NZ_JAOWGU010000052.1, on the reverse strand, counting down.
AGGCGACAACCATGGCGATAAACATCGCAATCGGCGAGGAGCCTAAGAAGTTGACCACTTCCCACGCCTGCGTCCCTTTCACCAGCCAGATGTTGGCGATGGTGGTGGAGATCATGATGATCGCCGGGATCAGCGGCACCAGAATAGACACGCCGAAGGACGGCAGGTTGTTCTGGTCAACCGGTACGTCGGCCTTCATGAATGACGGCGTTGGACGATCGAGGTTGCCGAGGAATTTCGGCAGGATAAGTCCGGCGCAGATCACGCTCGGAATGGTCACCAGGATACCATAGATGTAAACCATGCCCATGTCAGCGCCGTAGGCGTTAACCAGCGCGACCGGACCCGGCTGCGGTGGGAACAGTGAGTGGGCGGTGGTGGCGGCGGCAACCGCAGGAATCGCCAGCTTGAGGAACGGGATCTTCGCTTCCGCGGCAATGACGATCACCAGCGGTGCCAGCATAATAAACGCCACTTCATAGAACATCGCCAGGCCGAAGATCAGACCAATAATGATCACCGACAGCTGCACGTAACGTAGACCGAGTCGCGCCAGCAGCGTATGGGCAATCTGATGCGCCGCCCCGGAATCAACCATCAGCTTACCGATGACGGCCCCGAATACCACGATAATCGCCAGCTCACCCAGCGTGCTGCCAAAACCGGATTTCATGGTATGCAGCAGTTCCATTAAATCCATTCCCGCCAGCATACCGACCGAGAGTGCCGCCAACAGCAGAGCGACCATCGAGTTTATCTTGAATCTTAAATTGAGCACCAGCATCAGGCCGATGCCGAATACAACCCACAGAATATTGAGAACGTGCATATAACGTCTACCTTACTTTGGTTGAACTATTATGATTTTGGTTGATATGTTACATATATTGGTCAACCTATGATGCGATGGATGTCACATTGCGTTACATGTTTACATTAATACTGGGTTGTATGGCCGTTAATTAGCGGTATGGTCAGCAGATATCGTGATTTGGTTAACCAATTTATCGCTTCAGGTTGACATGTAATACCAAAAGGAGGAATTTATGTGCCATATCGTCGAGTCCATAACGTAAACGAGGAATAAAACATGGAACAGACATGGCGCTGGTATGGTCCTAACGATCCGGTCACCTTAGCGGATGTGCGTCAGGCGGGTGCAACGGGCGTTGTCACTGCCTTGCACCATATCCCGAACGGGGAAGTGTGGACGGTTGATGAGATCCTGAAACGCAAAGCCATTATTGAGCAGGCGGGCCTGGTATGGTCGGTCGTCGAAAGCGTACCGATCCACGAAGACATTAAAACCCGTTCCGGCAACTATCAGCAGTGGATTGCCAACTACCAGCAAAGCCTGCGTAACCTGGCCGAGTGCGGCATTCGTACCGTGTGCTACAACTTTATGCCGGTTCTCGACTGGACCCGTACCGACCTGGAATACGTCCTGCCGGACGGCTCCAAAGCGCTGCGTTTCGATCAAATTGAATTTGCCGCCTTTGAGCTGCATATCCTCAAACGACCGGGCGCGGAAGCGGACTACACCGCCGAAGAGATTGCGCAGGCGAATGAACGCTTCACCACCATGAGCGAAGAAGACAAAGCACGTCTGACCCGCAATATCATCGCCGGTTTACCGGGCGCGGAAGAGGGCTACACGCTCGACCAGTTCCGCCAGCATCTTGAACGCTATAAGGATATCGATAAAGCTGCGCTGCGTGAGAATTTTGCCGTCTTCCTGAAGGCGATTATTCCGGTAGCAGAAGAGGTCGGTGTGCGCATGGCGGTACACCCGGACGATCCGCCGCGCCCAATCCTTGGCCTGCCACGCATTGTTTCCACCGTGGAAGATATGCAGTGGATGGTCGATACGGTCAACAGCATGGCGAACGGTTTCACCATGTGTACCGGCTCCTACGGCGTTCGTGCGGATAACGACCTGGTCGACATGATCAAACAGTTTGGCCCGCGCATTTACTTCACCCATTTGCGCTCCACGCTGCGTGAAGATAACCCGAAAACCTTCCATGAAGCGGCGCATCTAAATGGCGACGTTGACATGTACGAAGTGGTGAAAGCGATCGTTGAGGAAGAACAGCGCCGTAAAGCCGAGGGCAAAGAGGATCTGATCCCTATGCGCCCGGACCACGGTCACCAGATGCTTGACGACCTGAAAAAGAAAACCAACCCAGGTTACTCCGCGATTGGTCGCCTGAAAGGCCTGGCGGAAGTGCGTGGCGTTGAGATGGCTATCCAGCGCGCTTTCTTTAGCCGCTAAAGCAGTGTTGCCGGTCGCCTGTCTGGCCGGCTTTTTTCTTTTCTCACCGTTGGTCTTTCCGACGGGATCTGGAGTTCACGATGACAACGACAATTGCCAATAGCAACCTGCCGGTTGCGCGCCCCGCATGGGACAGCTCTCGTCTGCAATCCCGCATTGTTCACCTGGGATGCGGCGCTTTTCACCGCGCGCATCAGGCGCTGTACACCCACCATCTGCTGGAAACCACCGACAGCGACTGGGGTATCTGTGAAGTTAACCTGATGCCGGGTAATGACTGCATACTGATTGAAAACCTGCGCAAGCAACAATTGCTGTATACCGTGGCGGAAAAAGGCGCGGACAACACCGTGCTGAAAGTGATTGGCTCAATGAAAGAAGCCCTGCACCCGGAGCTTGACGGCTGTGATGGTATTTTACAGGCCATGGCGCGCCCGCAGACGGCAATTGTCTCGCTGACGGTCACGGAAAAAGGCTACTGCACCGATGCTGCCAGCGGCCAGTTAGATCTCAATAACCCACTGATTAAACACGATCTGGCAAATCCGGCCGCGCCGAAATCGGCGATTGGTTACATCGTACAGGCGCTGCATCTGCGTCGTGAGCAGGGGCTGGCGGCCTTTACCGTGATGTCCTGCGATAACGTGCGTGAAAATGGGCATGTGGCGAAAGTCGCGGTGCTGGGCCTGGCGCAGGCGCGTGACCCGCAGCTGGCGCAGTGGATTGAAGCGAACGCCACCTTCCCGTGTACCATGGTAGACCGCATTGTTCCGGCGGCAACGCCAGAAACGTTGCAGGAGATTGCCGACCAGTTGGGCGTTTACGATCCGTGCGCTATCGCCTGCGAACCGTTCCGCCAGTGGGTGATTGAAGACAACTTTGTTAACGGTCGCCCTGACTGGGACAAAGTCGGCGCACAGTTTGTTGCCGACGTAGTACCGTTTGAAATGATGAAACTGCGCATGCTCAACGGCAGCCACTCTTTCCTCGCTTATCTGGGCTATCTCGGCGGTTATGAAACCATCGCTGACACTATGACCAATCCAGCATACCGCAAAGCGGCGTTTGCGCTGATGATGCAGGAGCAAGCGCCAACGCTGTCGATGCCGGAAGGTACCGATCTCAACGCCTACGCGACGCTGCTGATCGAGCGTTTCAGCAACCCATCTCTGCGCCACCGTACCTGGCAGATTGCGATGGACGGCAGCCAGAAACTGCCACAGCGCCTGCTGGATCCGGTGCGTCTGCATCTGCAAAACGGTAGCGGCTGGCGTCATCTGGCACTGGGCATCGCGGGCTGGATGCGCTACACCCACGGTGTGGATGAACAGGGGCAGGTCATTGATGTTGTCGACCCAATGCAGGCCGAAATCCAGCGCATTAACCAACAGTTCCAGGGAGCCGAACGCGTGACGGCGCTGCTGGGGTTGAGCGGCATTTTTGGTCATGATCTGGCGGAAAACACCGACTTTGTTGCGACGGTTACCGCGGCGTATCAACAGTTGTGTGAACACGGCGCACGCGAGTGCGTTGCAGCGTTAAGCGCTGACGAATAACCTCCCAGGTATGACGGGTCAATCAAAATACTAATTTGGTTGACCCGTTTTCTGTTTTTGGCTTCCCGCAAATGCTATAGTTCAGGCGAAAAAACGTTATTGGTAGGCCGGATAAGGTGTGCGCAGTCATCCAGCCTCCGGATTCTGAATTGACGCATCTGACGGACATAACACGATGAAATCGAACACTTCTCAGCAAAGACCCTACCAGGAAGTGGGTGCAATGATCCGCGATCTGATTGTCCAGACGCCGTACCAGCCTGGTGAGCGCTTGCCGCCGGAGCGTGAAATCGCCGAGAGACTCAATGTCACTCGCACGGTGGTGCGCGAAGCGTTAATCATGCTGGAAATTAAAGGTCTGGTGGACGTGCGTCGTGGCGCCGGGATCTACGTGCTCGACAATGCAGAAGCTCAGACTATCGACAGTTCGGATGTGAATCATTGCAATGATGCAGGCCCGTTTGAGCTGCTCCAGGCGCGACAGCTGCTGGAAAGCAACATCGCCGAATTTGCCGCGCTGCAGGCCACCCGCGAAGATATCGTCAAAATGCGCCAGGCGTTGCAACTGGAAGAGCGGGAGCTGGCCTCCAGCGAACCGAATGGTTCTGAAAGCGGTGATATGCAGTTCCATCTCGCTATCGCCGAGGCCACGCATAACAGCATGCTGGTGGAGCTGTTCCGCCAGTCATGGCAGTGGCGCGAGAACAACCCTATGTGGATCCAGCTTCATAGCCATCTCGATGATACCCACTATCGTAAAGAGTGGATGGGTGACCACAAACAGATCCTGGCGGCGTTAATCAAAAAGGATGCCCGCGCGGCCAAGCTGGCGATGTGGCAGCATCTGGAAAACGTCAAACAGCGCCTGCTGGAGTTTTCAAATGTTGATGACATCGACTTCGATGGCTATCTGTTTGACTCCTGGCCGCTCGATAAAGTTAACGCCTGATTTTACCACCTCTCCCACGCGGGCTGTTCCGGCCCGCTCGGCATTGCATAGCAACCTTTCTTTTCACGTCTTAAACCTCATGTAAAAAATGGTTTCCATAGTCTTCAATGATCATTTTTTTCGCTGCCCCTGTGTGATGTAAATTGATTTTCATCAATTAAAAACAACTTATTTTTGCTTGCGAAAAAATGCGCTATTTACCTTATTTTTACCTTTTCGTGCGTATTTTTAGACAAAACTGGTCTGTATTAAGTGAGAATCAAAGTAATTTCCGCTGTGGTTAGGGCAGGGCCGCCTGGCATAACAGCGCATAAAAACACGTGGTTTGCGTAAAAGTAGACATTAATAACGACATGTAACCTATTGGCTGCAATGATGTTTTGACTGTATATCATTATCCATGTGAATGATTCATGCTTTTTTAATCAAATGAATAAAAACGAATGTATGTAAAGTTAAAATTACACATTATTCTATAAACAAGTTATCTTTCACTTGAAATATCGTTCCATTTTTCTGCTATTTATTAACAGTTTTATTACGATTGTGAATGTTTTTTACCGTTGACATGTTTTTACACTGACTGCATATTTCATCGCCATAAGCGTCTTATTGCGTTCAGGAGATGATGACGATGCCCTCTCGAGATTACCCTGATATCCGAAAAGCCAGGGGAACCCGATCAAAAGATATGGTTCTATTAAGTGCCCGTGTCGATACTTCTCTATGGGAATATGTTCGGACGCTGGCATTTGAAACCCGTAAAAGTAAACAAGACATTATTGCCGAGGCATTAATGTTGCATCGCTCTATTAATGAGAGCACAAGCGAAGAATCTAAGTAATTACTCTCTGTTCGGGTTTTCTTTAAAACCCAAAATTGAAATAGGTCTTGCCACTTCATTATTGCCTTTATTGGTATATTTTTTCGGTGTGTTATTGGTGTTTCCCCTTATCTGGAGGGGACTTTTTTATGTGGGCATTCCGCCTTCATAACAAAGTTGATAGCAAAATTCACAATTAAAAGTGAGTAATAACATGAAAAAGTCAGTAGTGGCATTAGCTGTAATGGCATTAGGGGTAACCTCCGTTCATGCAGCGGAAATTTATAATAAAGATGGCAACAAACTGGATCTGTACGGCAAAGTCAAAGCGGTCCACTCCTGGACTGACGGCACCGATGCTGACGGCACCTACGCACGTCTGGGTTTTCGCGGTGAGACTCAAATCAACGATCAACTGACTGGCTATGGTCAGTTTGAAAGTCAGTTTGATGCCGCTAAAGCAGAAGGTTCTCAGAATGGTGTTAATACACGTCTGGCGTTTGCTGGTCTGGATTATGGCCATGACGTTAGCTTTGACTACGGTCGTAACTACGGTATCGCTTACGACGTGGGAGCTTACACTGACACTCTTTCAGAGTTCGGCGGTGACTCCTATGAAAATACTGACCGCTTCCTTACTACACGCACTTCTGGCGTTGCAACACTCCGCACCAAAAATCTGTTTGGTGCCGTTGATGGCTTGAGCCTGGGCGCGCAATATCAGGGTCAGGATGATTCCGATAAGGATCCGACGAAACAGCACGGCAATGGCTACGGCTTCTCCCTGGGCTACGACAATATCGCTGATTCCGGCGTATCTGCCATTGCAGCCTACACCAACAGTTCTGTGACTGCTCAGCAGAAACAAAATGGTTGGGATGGCGAAAACGCAGAATTCTGGGGTGCTGGCCTGAAATATGATGCAAACGCTATCTACGTTGCGACCATGTACGGTGAGTCTCACAACCTGCTCCTGAATACGCACGAAAAAAATTCTCAGGGTGTCCCTCAGGATGCGGACAAAGCGCAACACTTTGAAGCGATGGCGGCCTATGTGTTTGATTTTGGTCTGCGTCCGAACGTGGGCTACGTCCATACGCGTGACAACAACAATAATGATCTGACCGAATACGTTGCGCTGGGCACAGACTACTACTTCAACAAAAACATGGTTGCTGATGTGGGTTACAAAATTAACCTGCTCGATGGCAAAGACGGCGACAATCAGGTTGTTGCGGGTCTGACCTATCAGTTCTAAGTAGTTATACTAGTACGAAAAAGGCGTCTTGGTTAAGACGCCTTTTTTACATCTGTTGGAGTTTAAACCGGCTGGCTTTCTTTCATCTGTACACCGCTAAACAGCCATTGCCAGATGCCCACTTTTACCCATGCGACCACGCAGAGGATCAGATAAAAAAGCGGATTATGGGTAATGGTAACGCGCATGACTTCCATTAAATCCACACGCAAATTTCCGGCAATTGCCATATTGATAACAAAAATAGAGGCTACCGCGCTGGCCAGTAAAATAAGTATGGCATGTAACTTTGTTATCTCCGGTAACTTGCCAGAGGCCCATTGCCATAAGAATGTTGTTGATAACAGGAAGATAATAAACAATCCCAGTGCGCCAAACAGGCCAAAGTCTTTATAATCCTTTAGCGTACCAATTAAACCTGCCAAAATAATTAACCCCAGTAGTATTTTTTTAAACCACGACATGTGCCTTTCCCGAAGATGGTGTTGATGTTGAATTAATATGTCCATTTTTACGCATTTTAAATTGAGTATATAAATGAACAGCCGGGAATTATAAATTGTCTGACGGGTAATTGCCGATTATTTGCGGTTTATTAAATGCTGACATTTAATTGCGGACTAATCCGAATATAACTTCTTTAGATGTTTGCCGTTTATACTCTTTTGGGCGAGGCGAAACGCTGTTTGTATAATTGCGTGAGGCTGATAAGCGCCGCAATAAACAACGCGACCGCGCCGCACACCGTGGCGTTAACGATCGCCTGTGCGCCGCTTCCCAGCAGGCTGGTTAATAGCGGACCAAGTATTTGTCCAATGCCGTAAGTTAGAGTGACCAGGCCCAGCAGATTAATATTGCGCGGCACGCTTAGTTGACGGGCAAGCGGCATCACCAGTGAAGTAGTTCCCATAAACGTTGCGCCAAACCCCATGCTGCTTATCACCAGCAGCGGCAAGGAGCCGCTGGCGAGCGTCATGACCACGCAGGCGCTTTGAATCAGCAAATTCGCCGTCAGGCATTGCAATACTCCCCAGCGTCGGGCGGCCCACAGCCAGGCGAAACACCCCGGAATTATCGATATGCCGACCAGCGACCAGAGATGGGCAGTCAACAGCGGCGAACCGGCACTTTTCGCCATCAGCGGCAGGTAGGTGGCGACAATGATGTAGCCAAATCCGGCCAGCCCGTACAGTAGAGCCAGCAGCCACCAGGACATAGGCTGATGCTCTGTTTTTACCGGGGCCGCAGCGGGGAGCACGTGGTTGCGAGATGGCAGGAGTATAACCAGTAGCACAAAGAACAGAGCCGAGGCTGCCGCTGCGCCCAGCCAGAGCGTGTGCGATGAAAGCGCAAAATGCAGACCGCTAATAACATATTCATTGCCCAGCAAAATGCCTGCGCCAACGCCGGAGAACAATGCCGCGATCACGAAGGGATGCCGGGTATGATGCAGAACGATCATTGAGCCAAAGATCATCATACCTGCACTGGCGACGCCCGCCAGAAAGCGGATCAGCATCACCAGCGCGGGCTGCGTTAAGCTTGCCATCGCCAGAATCAGCCCTGCGGTAGCGAGCGCGGACGTTAGCAGCATCGGGCGTAAGCGTGAGGGAAGATGGAAGAGCCCGAAGGAGAAGAGCAGGCTTCCCGCCAGATACCCGGCGTAGTTGGCGCTGGCAATCCAGGAGAGTTGGTCAAATGTAAATTGACCTTCCGACAGCAGTACCGGCAGCATTGGTGTATACAGAAAGCGCCCAATTCCCATACCCAGTGTTAAGACCAGCATGCCAAAAAGCGCGACGCTGATGGCATGACGATTTGAATCTGGGCTTCCCTGGGACATACGGACTCTCATTTCGCGCTGTTAGCTGATAATTGTTATATTACATGTGTAAATGATAATGAAAAGTAAAATAACGCAAGGCCTAATGCTGTCAAAGATTACGACTGTAGACCCGTGAGACTTCCCCCCACGGATGATAGCCCGCCCCGTCAAAGTAAAATCCCGCTTTCTCGTATAAGCCTTCCAGGTCAGTACACAAATGAAGCCGCATAAAGCCTAACTGTCTGGCCTGCTGCGCAATATGTTCAATCAGGCGAAACGCCAGACCGTGACCACGATAGCGAGGATCGATATAGAGTGCGCATAGCCACGGCCACAGTTCGCCGCGACTGATAAAATCATTGGTGATCAATCCGGCGCAGCCAACAATGCTGTCGCCGTCCTGCAGCCAGTACCACTGCGGTAGCGGGTTCTTTGCGCCAATACAACGATGCAGTGCATCCTCGTAAACTCTCATGGAGTCTTCTGAGGCCCATTGTTGCTGAAAGTAAGCGGTGACCTCGTGCAGTTTTTCCGGTGTTTCGCGCAGGGAAAAAATGCGGATGTTCATCGTCATTGAATTTTTCTCCTTAAAAATTCGCCAGCGTCAGCAGGGAAGGAATTTGCGACAACAGAAATAACACCAGCCCAATAGAACCGCCAACCAACGTGCCGTTGACGCGGATAAACTGCAAATCTTTACCGATGTTCAGCTCGATTTGCTGCGACATATCGCGTGCATCCCAGCTTTTCACCGTGTCGCTAATATGGCGTGTCAGGAAAGTGGCGAACTCTGGCGCTACTTTATGTGCGGCCTGCTCAAGATGCCCATTCAGTGAGGCGCGCAGGGCGCTGTCGGCTACCAGCGTTTCGCCGAACCACTGCCCGGCGCTGGCGATGCGCTGCTTCACGCGGGAATCATCGGCGTTAATGTCGGTTTTCACCCACTGACGTAGGTCTGCCCACAGCTCGCCAAGATAACGGTTGAAGGCTTCATCTTCCTTCAGATAGCTTTTCAGGCTTTCGGCCCGCACGGCCATCTCCGGATCGTGTTTGAGCTTATCGATGAGCTTAAACGTGGCGCGATCGAAGGCATGGCGGATCTGATGTGCGCGATCGTGGCTGATGTCATCCAGCAAGGAGTTAACGGCATCAGACACCAGCTCGGCGCTGTGCTCGCCCAGCCATTCGGTTGGCAGGATCTTCGCTTTCAGTGGATGTTCGGTTTCCAGCCAGTGCACGACCTGTCTGGCGATAAACGCTCGCGAGCTGTCGCGCTGGAGCAGGGCGATCAGTTGGGCAATCAGCGTGTCGAGCAGCACCTGATGGCGATTGTTTTTGGTCATGCTTTCCAGCATCAGCGCGCTGGTACCGGAGAGATCGACTTTGTCGATGGCCTTGTGCACCGCCCGCTTGATCAGCCTTTGAATGCGCGAGTCGTCGGTCAGTTCGAGAAAACCACTCATGATCTGCAGCAGATGCTGGCCAATACGCTGGGCGTTTTCCGGCTGGCTGAACCAGTTGCCGATCAACAGCGCCGGTTCATGGCGGCGGATCAGCGCGACCAGCGACTGGGTATCGAGAAATTTTTCCTGCACAAATTGCCCGAGATTTTCGCCGATCCGATCCTTATTGCGCGGGATAATCGCCGTGTGCTGCGAGATAAACGGGATCGGCACCCGGCGAAAAAGCGCCACCACGGCAAACCAGTCCGCCAGCGCGCCCACCATCGCCGCTTCGGCGATCGCTTTGATCCCCAGTACCCAGAAATTAGGCGGCAGAAAAAGCGTGATGACGAAGGTGGCAGCGGCAATCAGCAGCAATGAGAGCGCCAGTCGCTTGGCGCGTTTGAGTTCAGCAATTTTATTCATAGGCTTAAGGATAGAGCCAGACGGGGGGATCGTGCAAAAAATGTGGAGCGCCTCCCATTTTCAGGTGGGCTGGGCTTACTCCGGGATCCAGTTGTCCCAGGCGGGCAAGGGGCCGAGTTCCGCCACCAGAAAATCGATAAACGATCGCACCTTCGGATTGCTGTACTTGCTGGGAAAGTACAGCGCATACAGGGCGTGAGTTTCACAGGTGATAGTGCCGTCGAGCATCAGCGGCGTTATCTCTTCTTTTTGAATATGATCGCCAATCAGATAGGTGGGCAAATACGCCACTCCCTGATCTTCTAACACTGACTTCAGCAATACCAGACTGCTGTTGGCCTGGATCGGCATATGCAGTTTCAACTGATGCAGACGATCCTGTTCATCCGCCACCTTGAGCACCGGTGTGAGGCCGGGATAAACCAGACAATCATGATCCACCAGATCGCTTCGACGCTGGGGCATGCCTTTTTTGGCGAGGTAGCCGGGTGAAGCACAGTACGCCCAGCGAACAGGCACCAGCTTGCGCATCGCATAGTTTTGCGGCGGTGCGGTGGAGATGCGCAGGGCGATGTCGAAATCTGTTTCGTTCAGATTCACAAAGTTATCGTTGAGATCGATATACAGATTCACATCCGGGAACTGGGAGCGATATTTATCCACCAGGTTCACCAGCCGGGAATAACCAAACGCAATTGAGCAGGTTATGCGTAATTCACCCTGCGGGCTGTGGTAATAACCGGAAGTGGTATTCAGCGTTTCATCGAATTCTTTCAAAAGCTTATTAGCGCGGTTGAAGAGATATTGCCCGGCGTCGGTCAGGGTAATACTGCGGGTGGTGCGTTTAATTAATGTCGTGCCCAGCGTGTCTTCCATCGCAGCCAGACTTTTGCTGACCGCAGACGGCGATACGTTGAGCTGCGCCGCGGCTTCTGACAATCCTCCGCAGTCGACGATTTTAGTAAAAAACTCCAGATGCTTGAGTGAAATCGGCGTACTCATAGTTTCCTTTAATTCACAAGTGATTTGCAAAAACGGTACGAATAGGCCGTTACATTCGCGTTTTAAACATGCAACTATTGAATCACAGGAAACAACTTGCTGGCAAAATGAAAAAATAACAACTTAGGTGAGTTACGTCACAAAATAAAAGGAGGCGAAACGGAAACTCATCACATTGTGAATTTAATCTCATTAATTATTATTCTAAAGGTACCGATTATGTGGTCACGACTCGAACCCTACAGATCGTCGATTATTTTATTAGTTGCTCTGGTGATTGGCGGCTTATTAGGTATTTATGCCCCATCGTTTGCAAGTAAACTCCAGCCAATAGGTCAGATATTCTTAAACCTGCTATTTATGATTATTGTGCCGCTGGTGGGGATCAGCGTTATGTCTTCGATCGCCAGTATGACCGACCTAAAAAGGCTGGGGCGCATTATGGCGATTATCTTTATTGTTTCGATCGCCATGGCCTTTATTCCAGCCGCCGGGATCGTCGCGCTGGCGCTCTGGTATAACCCGGCGCAGGGCGTCACTATCGATCTCTCGCAGTCGGTGCAGGCGGGCAGCGGTAAGATGGATTTTGTCAGTATGATCACCACCAGCGACTTTATCGGACTGTTTTCTAAGTCCAATATTCTGGCGCTGATCGTAATGGCAATCATCGCCGGTGTCGCAATTGGCCAGTCGGATCAGGCCGGTAAACGTATTGCGTCGCTGCTGGAAGACGCCAATACCGTGATCATGAAGATCGTCTCGATCATTATGAAGGTCGCGCCGATTGGTCTGGGCTGCTACTTCGCCGCCACCATGGCCAGTCAGGACTCTGCACTACTGTTAACCTTTGCCCGCGCCATCGGCCTGTTTATGGTTGCCACGCTGGTCTACTTTGTCTTTGGCTCGATTCTCTATTCGTATATTGGCGGCGGTATTCCGGCGGTCAAAGCCTTCTGGCGTAACGCGATTGAACCGTCTGCGACCGCGCTGGGTACCTGCTCTTCACTGGGGACGCTCCCGGTGACGCTGCGTGCCGGTAAGGCGATGGGGATTAACCCGGAAATCGTTGATGTCTCCATTCCGCTGCTGGTTAACCTCAACAAGGGCGGCGTGGCGATGATTGCCGCGCTAAAAATTGTCTTTATCTATTCCGTGCTGGGCATGGAATTCACCACCGAAACCTTCTTCCTGACGATGCTGATTGCGGTGCTCTCCGCCATTATCGTTGGTGGCGTGCCGGGCGGGGCGTTCCTCGGTGAAATCTTTATCGTCACCACGCTGGGCCTGCCGATGGAAGCAATCCCGATGCTGGTGGTGCTGGGCACCATTACCGATGCGCCGGCCACACTGATTAACGTTATCCATGATTTGAATGCGGCGCAGATTGTTGAACGGTTCGCTGGAAAAAAGCAGACCAACGCTGAAATAAACTCTACTGCTGCGGTGGTATAGGTTTCACACGGATTAAGAACAGGAGATGTTATGAAAGACGCAATGAAGCTTGAAACGCACCTGGTTGTTGCTGGTCGCGACAAACGCTATACCCAGGGAGCGGTGAATCCGGTTATCCAACGCGCCTCTTCACTGGTATTTGATACCGTGAAGGACAAGAAATTTGCCACCGCCAATCGCGCGAACGGCGAGCTGTTTTATGGTCGTCGCGGAACCTATACCCACTTTGCCTTCCAGAAGGCAATGAGCGAACTGGAAAGCGGCGTTGGCTGTGCGCTGTACCCATGTGGTGCTGCGGCGGTGACCAATGCGATTCTGGCGTTTGTTCAGGGTGGCGATCATATTCTGATGACGGGGGCGGCCTATGAACCAACCCAGGATTTCTGCAATAAGATCCTGAGCAAATTCAACGTGGAAACAACATATTACGATCCGCTGATTGGCGCTGGCATTGTCGATCTTCTGCGTCCGGAAACAAAGGTAGTATTCCTTGAGTCACCAAGTTCTATCACCATGGAAGTCCAGGACGTGCCGGGGATGGTGAAGGCTATCCGCGCGGTGAATCCGGAGATTGTCATTATGATCGACAACACCTGGGCGGCGGGCGTGCTGTTCAAAGCGCTGGATTATGGCGTGGATATTTCCATTCAGGCGGGAACGAAGTACACCATCGGCCATTCGGACGCCATGCTGGGCACGGCGGTGTCGAACGCCCGTTGTTGGGATCGCCTGCGCGAGAACTCCTATCTGATGGGGCAAACGCTGGACGCCGATACGGCCTACAACGGCAGCCGCGGATTGCGCACCCTGGCGGTACGCCTTAAGCAGCATCAGGAGAGCAGTATCCATATTGCCCGCTGGCTGTCGGCAAGGCCGGAAGTGGCACGGGTGAATCATCCGGCATTACCGGAATGTCCGGGCCATGAGTATTTTCAGCGTGATTTTATCGGAAGCTCAGGCCTGTTCTCGTTTGTGCTGAAAAAGAGACTGACCGACGAACAGATGGCGAATTTCCTCGATAACTTCTCGCTGTTCCATATGGCCTATTCGTGGGGCGGATTTGAGTCGCTCATTCTGGCGAACCAGCCGGAAGAGCTGAACAGCATTCGCCCGGCTGGAGAGGTAGATTTCAGCGGCACGCTGGTCAGGGTGCATATTGGCCTTGAGGATATCGACGACCTGATTGCCGATCTGGAAGCGGGATTTGCACGCATTGCGTAAGGTGAGGTGAGCGTAGCCGGATGGCGCTGATGCTTATCCGGCCTACGTAACCCAGTAGGCCGGATAAAACGCCTGTATGACATTCGCGATGACGCTATATTCACAATCAAATTAACTCACAAGTAGTCATTTAAGATCATTTTTTATCAAAAGTAATCTTTGTCACAATTTTCAGCATCCCTCCTGGGTAGCATAGCCACTGGTTTTAAGTGTTATGGCATATAAGGGATGATGAGTTATGAAGCTGAAAGATTTATTCTCAAGGACACCGACGGAACGCCGCCATTATGGCGTTGCCGTGTTAGTCGGTATCGTTTCTGGCGTACTTTCTGCATTTGTTAAGTGGGGAGCCGAAGTTCCGCTTCCACCCAGGACATTTTCTTTGGGAAGAAATGAGTTTAATCCTCCGTACCTTTTTCTCCGAGACTATTTAGGGATTGACCCCACGCAAACGGTCTATACCTTTTCTGAACATGTGATTAATCCGGTTATGGTCACGCACATCATATTTTCATTAGTGTTTGCAGTCGGATATTGCGTTGCCGCTGAAATTTTTCCAAAAGTTAAACTTTGGCAGGGGGTACTGGCAGGTTTAATCGTGACGGTGGCAGTTCATGGCATCTTCATTCCCGCCCTTCATCTTTCGCCGCCCTTGTCTCAGCTACCATTTGATGAATATGTGTCGGAAATTATTGGACATATTTTCTGGTTTTGGGTCATTGAAATGATTCGTCGTGACCTGCGTAATCGGATCACGCATGAACCCGATGCGGAAGTTCCGTTATCTCTCGTCAGATGATTAAAAGTTGATGCACTATGATGGATTGCCCCCGACCGCTAAACACAAAACCAGTGTTCGCGAATGGGGGCGGTTCATAGGAGGTTAACTCTCTGTGACTAATGCGGTGGCCTCATGCTGACGTACGCGCTTTAGTAAGCCTGCCAGCGTGAACACGACGGCAATACCAGCCATCACCGCCAGCAGATGAAACGAAATCCTGCCGCCGTTGAACCATAACCAACGCCCAATTTCGACAGAAACCGCCATCACCGTCAGGATCACCATATTCAACGACGCCGAAACCGTACCCTTCGGTAAGTTGTTGGAAAATAGTGTAAAGCGGAATAACGTTGGGAAGATCATTCCAATGCCAAACGCATACAGGCTGGTCCCCAGCACTGACCACAACCACACGTGCGGCCACAGTAAATTGCCAGCAATCAATACCGCCAGCCCGCTCAACTGAATGGGAACCGCTCGCCAGATAAAGCGTGGCCGGGTCGGATCCTTCACGAAGCGGACGACCACCATATTGGCGACGATCACCGCGCCAAATACCGGGGCCTGTGCCCAGGCAAACTCCGATGTGGTCATGCCGCCAGCATCGATCAGAATAACCGGTGAGACCGCCACCCAGCTCATCATCGGGATATAGCTTAACGACAGCGTGGCTGCGCCAAACAGGAACACCCGGTTGCGGAAAACGTCGCGAAAATCACGCACTACGCTGCGCGCACTGAACGGCACCGCGCCACGCTGGACGGTTTCTGGCATTGCTAATGTGAGTCCAATGAGTGCGATAAGCCCCATGACGGCGATAATGGCAAACAAGATCTTCCAGTGTACAAAGTGCATTAGCGCCGCTCCGGAGAGCGGGCCGATAACCGGTGCCACCAGCACAATAGAGGTGATTACCGCCATTAGCTTGATGGCCTTTGTTTGCCCAAATGCCTCCTGCACCGTGACATAGCCGACGGTGGCGATAAAACAGATGCTGGTGCCTTGCACAAAACGGGCGGCCAGAAATTGCGTCATCGAGGTGGTGAACAATGTGGCAGCGCAGGCGAGCGTAAAAATTAGCGCTCCCGCAATCAGTACCGGACGGCGGCCAATCCGATCGGAAAGCGGCCCCAGCAGCCATTGCAGCGCCATACCACCAGCCAGATAGAGGCTGACCGCCGCGGGCGCCAGGCTGACGTCGGCGTTGAAATCGCGTACGACATTAATGATGCCGGGCTGGATTAGGTCCGTCGACAGATAGGCGGCGAAGTCATATAAAATCAATGCGACAGGAAAAAAAAGCGTTGTGGCGCGTTGGGAGAAAAACGCGAGAATCCGTTGCATAAAACAGCTCCTTGTCGGGAGAAAACCCTCAACGGGAATAGCGAAATTCAATACCGTCTTTGAGACGTCAGACCGATGACAGAAAAAAAGCAGACTGCAAATGTACTGAATTTCATGTAATCAAAAACGCTGTCTGCGCGAAGCGCAAACAGAAGATACGCTCACTGACGCGGGGTCAGAAAACGTAACGATTACAGGTAACAATCAGCACATCGCACCTCAGGAAGAGTAAGTTGAACGGGTAATAACCATCCGCAGTGTAATGCGGATTGGATATTAATTAAACGAGTTTATCCGGTTTATGTGCAGAAAATCGCCCTGCAAATCAGACTACGATGCTCTGCAAAAACCGCAGAGCGATGGCACAACCGAAGATAATTAATACACCGCCAGCGATACGTTCTACCCATAATATCCCTCTGGATAACCGTCGCTGGATCTGCGGTAAACCAATGAACATCACGATCAGCAGATCCCAGCACAGCACTATGCTGGTCATCCAGATCCCGCTCATGGTTTGTTGCAGCAGCGTCACCGACGGGCCGAGCAGGGCGGTCATTAGCGCCAGATAGAACAGCGCATTTTTTGGGTTGAGCAGTGACGAACCCAATCCCAGTAGTAGCTGTTTGCCAAATCCTGGACAGGTAGACTGGGCGTCTGTTCCGGTCAGCGTTTGCGGGCGGCTGCGTACCAGCAGGCTGCCAATCCACAATAAATAGAGCGCGCCCAGCAGCTCAATAACCGTAAACAACAGGGGAAGCTGGCGCAGGATCCCCCAACCGATAATTGCCAGCAGAACATACAGCCCGTTGCCGAAAGCGATCCCCACGCACAACCCGGCGCTGCCGCGCATCCGGTATCGTGCGGCGTAACCGACCAGTAAAAAGAAGTCCGGCCCGGGGCTAAGCAATGCGACGAAATGCGCCAGTGCCAGCGCGGGAAAAGCAGAAGGAAAAAGTAAAGAAAGCAGCGACATAGCGACCTCAGAGAATGAATCTGAGATCACCGTACGCCTGACGCAGCGCTAATTATTGTCTGATATTGATCGTCCCAACGCGTACTGGCGCGGTGTGGCGGCGGTGTAGCGCACAAAGGTGCGATGGAAATGGCTCTGGTCGGCAAACCCGCTCTGGTAGCCGACATCGGCAATTTCGTCTCCGGCCCGCAGCCGCTGGCGAGCATAGTCAATCCGTATGATGTTCAGATAACTTCCTGGCGTCAGCCCGGTGTCCTGCTTAAAGGTACGGATCAGCGTCTCTTTACGCATGTGACATTCATGTGCCAGCTCATCGAGCGAGGGCGGCGCGAGCAGGCTGGACTGCAACCGTTCGCGCAGATACTGGCTGGTGGCGCTTAGGTTTTCTGGTGTGACCGACTGCAACGGCAGCGAGTGAAGCAATGTTTGCGCGGCATCCGTTAATTGCGCGGTTTGGCGTTGCGGCATGAGCGTCACAAGGTGCATATAACGCTGGAATAATTGCGCATCGCGGATAACGGGAGCAGGCGTGCAAAGCCGCTGATTGGTGTTCTGCGCAGGCAGATTAGCAAGACACCACTGGGTATCAAGATAAAGCATATGATAGCTGCGAAACTGTCCGTTAACAGGATTACAGCTGTGAGGTGCCAGCGGCGGTATCACAATCAGATCGCCCACCTGCAGATGGTATTCCTCGCCATCGCACAGACAGCACGTTTCCCCCTCGAGAATTGCCCCAATCGAGAGCTGAGAGTGGTGATGCCGCTTATAGGCCTGCTGGCTTTGCCAGGTGCTGCGCAGTTCCAGCCACGGCAACTGCTCATCACGCCAGAACGATTGTGGAATATCTCGGGTATGCGTCACATCGTGTCCTCCCTGAAAGTGATGATTTGTTATAGCACAGGCCGAGTGGTGAAAAAGTGGGAATGCGCATTGAGTTGGCGATTCTGCGTGACGTGTTCCAGACAAATGCAGACGTTACATAAGGGCGTTGTTATCCCGGAAATCGTCTCGCAAAGAGAGAAAGTTGCAGGTGAGGATGTGGTTTTCCGGCGCTACAGTCATGGCATCTTATTTTCAGGTGAAGGATCGCCATGAACAAAGCTTCCGCTTCAACACCGCATGACGCGGTTTTTAAAACATTTTTACGTCACCCTGAGACTGCACGGGATTTTCTGCAAATACATCTTCCCGCTTCGCTGCGCGAGCTTTGCGATCTTCAGACGCTTAAACTCGAGTCAGACAGTTTTATCGAAGAGAATTTACGTGCGTACTATTCCGATGTGCTGTGGTCGGTGAAAACGACGGATGGGGATGGATATATTTATGTGGTGATTGAACACCAAAGCACACCGGATGCGCATATGGCATTCAGACTGATGCGCTATGCGGTAGCGGCCATGCAGAAACATTTAGATGCCGGGCATCAGCAGTTGCCGCTGGTGGTGCCGATGCTGTTTTATCACGGCGCTAAAAGCCCGTACCCTTATTCGCTGTGCTGGCTGGATGAGTTTGCCAACCCGAAGCTGGCTCGTCAGCTGTATGCTGCGGCGTTTCCGCTGGTGGATATTACGGTTATTCCGGATGACGAAATTGTGCAGCATCGACGTATGGCGCTGCTGGAGTTAATCCAAAAACATATCCGTCAACGCGATCTTATGGGATTGGTCGAGCAAATTGTTTCCCTGCTACTTACCGGACTGACTAATGACACTCAGATAAAGACGCTGTTTAATTATATTTTACGAACTGGCGATGCACCTCGATTCAGTGAGTTTATTCGCGGGGTTGCCGAACGTTCACCGCAGCACAAGGAGCAATTGATGACGATCGCGGACAGATTACATGAGGCAGGACTACAAAAAGGCAGGCTGGAAGGGCTTCGAGAGGGGCGACGTGATGAGGCACTGCGTATTGCCCGCACCATGCTGGCAGATGGCATCGATATCAGCACGGTACAAAAAATCACCCGACTTTCCGCTGAAGAGATTCAGGGTTTAAGCCATTAGATATAGCTTAAACTGCCTAATTGCCTGCCCGGAAGCGCCGGGCAGCTCGATCTACTCTATTGCCGTTTTTACCGCCTCTCCGAGCTTCTGCATTACTTCCCGATGCTTGTCGTTTGGCGGCAATGCGCAGTTGATGCGCACACAGTTGCGATACTTCCCCGATGCGGAGAACAGAGAACCCGGTGCAACCTGGATTTTGAGGCGACAGAGCTGCTTAGCGACACAGACCATATCGACCTGGAGCGGCAGCTCGACCCACAGCATAAAGCCGCCTTTCGGTCGGGTGACGCAGATCCCGCAGGGGAAGTATTCCCGTACCCAGCAGGTGTAGATCTCCATATTGCGCTGATAAATCTGGCGCATACGCCGGATATGCCGATGATAATGACCTTCGCGCACAAAGGTCGCCGCCGCCAGTTGCGTAGCGGGAACGTTAGTGCCGATGACGGCGTACTTCATGTGCAGCAGCTTGTTGTAATAGCGACCGGGCACCACCCAGCCCACTCGCAGTCCGGGGGCGACGGATTTGGTAAACGAACTGCAGAGTATTACCCGACCGTCGCTGTCCCAGGAGTGGATCGTGCGCGGGCGTGGGTACTCCGTTGCCAGTTCGCCATACACATCGTCTTCAAAAATAACGATGTCGTGGCGCTGGGCGAGGGCGAGCACTGCCCGCTTACGCGCATCCGGCATAATGAATCCGAGAGGGTTGTTGCAGTTGGGAACCAGCAGCACACCTTTGATCGGCCACTGATCCAGCGCCAGCTCCAGCGCTTCAACACTGATCCCGGTATCCGGATCGGTTGGGATCTCAATAACTTTGATCCCTAAGCCGCGCAGTAGCTGCATCGTGCCGTAGTAGGCCGGTGATTCAACGGCGACAATATCGCCAGGCTGGCAAACCGTTAGCAGCGCCAGCGACATTCCGCTCTGACTGCCGCTGGTGATCACAATATCGTCTGCATTGACCACCGAACCGCTGTCCAGCATCAGCCGTGCAATCTGTTGACGCAATTCCCGGCAGCCAGGTAATTCATCGTAACCCAGCACCGCCTTGAGATTATGCTGCGCCACGCGGCTTAGCTCGCGCCACAGCGGCTTCAGGCTGGGTTGATTGATATCTGGCACGCCACTGCTAAAAGGGATTATCGATTTATCCGCATGACCTGCCAGCATGTCCAGCACCTGATCCCACTGGGTTATCTCGACCGGACGCTGTACCGGGCGCGACATTGGCGGCACCGGCGGCTGCGCTTTTTGCGGTGCGACAAAATAACCGGAACGCGGCTGCGGTGTGATCAGCTGTAGTTGTTCCAGCGTCTGATATGCCTGCTGGACGGTGCTGATACTGACCCCATGTTCCTGACTCAAGCTACGCACCGAAGGCAATTTTTCGCCATGGCGATACAGCCCCTGCTCAATGCGTTCGGCCAGCAGATTGGCCAGATGTTGGTAACGCGTCATGCTGTATCCCTCATGGGTACCATACAGATTAAAAAACCAGTACAGAATGGCGTGAAAAAAGCGATGCAGAACTCTTTTTAACCAATCTGTATGTTAAATAAAAGTACTTTTTGAGTCTGTATTGTTTTGGGCCAAATCCGTGAAGATAAAGCCTCTGGCAAGGCGGGGAGGCAAGGTATGGAATTTCACGAGAATAAAGCAAAACAGCCGTTTATTGGGTTTGTACTGATCTGGCGGGCATACAAGGCGTGGCGGCTGCGGGCGCAAACGCGGCGCCTATTGCAACAGATGAGCGATGAGCGGTTGCGGGACGTCGGGCTGCGACGCGATCAGGTGGAGTAATTATTTTCTATCGACCGAGGCCGGGTGTTAGCGCATCCGGCCTCTTTTATATTCACGGTGTTTATCAATTCATGCTTGTTGATAGTCTGTTTCTTGATACTTATCCTGATAAGTATTATTTTCTTTTCAGCGATGAGGGGAAGTAAGATGACTGAAGATGAACTGTTTGCCCGCCGTCCGATGGGGATGCGCATGGCGATGGTGGTGCGCCAGTGGCGGGCCATTATTGATGCTGCCATCACCGATACTGGTTTGACACAGTCAAGCTGGACGGTACTGATGCAGCTGTATCAACTGGGAGACAACGTCTCGGTCAGTGAACTGGCGGAGGTGCAGGGCATTGAACTGCCGCCGCTGATGCGCACCCTCACACTACTGGAAAAGCAGGGCTATCTGCTGCGTTCCACATCGCCCTATGACAAACGCATCCGCCTGCTGGCGCTGACCGCGCAAGGCCGCGCAAGGCTGGACGAACTCAACCGGGTGATAGAGACATACCAACATCGCGTCACCTGTACCATTCCTGAAGCAGAGCTTGCCGCCTTTAGCACGACGTTAAATCAACTCGCCTGCAATTTGCGGACAATCCGCGAAGAAGACAATCAACACTAAAAAACTATGATGACCCCAGAACAAAAATTTGCCCGTTGGGTAAGGGTGAGTATTGCCGCTTTCCTGGTAATATTCGCCTGGTTTATCGTTGCCGATATCTGGATCCCGCTGACGCCGGACTCCACGGTGATGCGTGTGGTAACGCCCGTTTCCTCACGCGTTTCCGGCTACGTCTCGCAGGTGCATGTGCATAACAATAGCCAGGTGAAGAAGGGCGATTTGCTGTACGAACTGGATCCGACGCCATTTATCAATAAGGTCGAGGCTGCGCAAATTGCCCTTGAGCAGGCGAAGCTGAGTAACCAACAGCTGGATGCGCAGATCGCCTCTGCCCGTGCCAACCTGCGCACCGCGCAATTCAACGCCCGCAACGATAAGACCACCTTAGACCGCTATCAGCGCCTGAGCGCCATGCAGAACGTGTCGCAATCCGATCTCGACAAGGTGCGTACCGCCTGGCAAACCAGCGAGCAGTCGGTGGCGGCGCTGAATGCCAGTATTCAGAACCTGCTGATCCAGCGCGGAGAGCGCGATGACAAACGTAACGTAACGCTGCAAAAATACCGTAACACGCTGGAAGAGGCGCAGCTGAACCTCGGCTGGAGCAAAGTATATGCCCAGACCGACGGCACGGTGAGTAACCTCCAGCTTAGCCCCGGACTTTACGCCACTGCCGCCACGCCGCTACTGGCGCTGGTCAGCCATCAGACCGATATCGTGGCCGACTTTCGCGAGAAAAGTCTGCGCCACACTAAAGTGGATACCGATGCCGCCGTGGTGTTCGACGCCATGCCGGGCAAGGTTTTCTCTGCCCGCGTCACCAGCAGCGATGCCGGTATTCTGGCGGGCCAGGAACAGGTTAATGGCCAGTTGTCGCAACCGGAACAGTCCACCCGCTGGGTGCGCGATGCCCAGCGTATGCGCATTCACGTCGCGCTGAACGAACCGCTTGACACGCCGTTACCGACCGGGGCGCGCGCCACTGTACAGCTGTATAACAGCGAGGGCGTGTTCGCCCGCACCTTTGCCGGGGCGCAGATCCACCTCATTAGCTGGCTACACTATGTCTATTAACACGCTGGCCCACGTCTTTACGCCGCACGGGAATATTGTCTACACCGCCAATGATTTTCGCCAGACCCTGCGTATCTCCGTTGCCGGGACAATCGCGCTGAGTATCTCGACCTTCTACAACGTGCAGTACGGCGTGTTCTTTGTGGTTTATCCGCTGATGCTGCTGTCGCTGGTACCGGTATTCAACCGCCATGTGGCAACACAGTTTGTGTTCAGCGCGGCGGTGAACTGTGTCGAAATGGTGCTGATCGTCGGCTATCTGTCGCAGTGGCCGCTGGTTATGACACTGGTGGTGTTCGGCCTGTATGTGATGCGTTTTCGTTTTATGAGCAAAGGACCGCTGTTTCTGCTCGGTTCGATGGGCGTGGTGTGCCAGAGTACGATGCTCAACTTTATGAGCTATCCCACCACCAACTGGCATACGCTGATGTTCTCCAATATGGAAGCCTGCGTCATGGCGGTGGCGCTGAGCGCGCTGCTGCATTATCTGATCCCGGACGTGGAACCCCGCCAGCCATCGCCGCGCATTGAGAAAGATGCCGCCCGGGTGCGCCATGAATCGCTGCTTTCCGGCACGGTGGCGACGATGATTTTTGTGGTCTTCCAGATCTGCGATTTGAGTGATTCGCTGTCGGCGCTGATGGCCGGCATTTTGATCCTGTTTCCGATGCACTACCGTGGCGCGGTGATCAGCTCGATTTGGCGCGTGGTCGGCGTGGTGCTGGCCTGCCTGTATATTCTGCTGGTGCAACTGCTTATCTATGATTTCAGCAACCATATGCTGCTGATGATGCCGCTGATTGGCCTCGGGCTGGCGTTCAGTGCCCGCCTGCACGTAATGGAAAAAGTCGGCGCGGGCGTGGGTTTTGCCAGTATCACTACTATCGGCATTATGTTTGGCCAGAACCTGCACCCGGATCAGGACCTGGTATTCAGCGATCTGTACCGTATCACTTCCGTCACCGTCGCGCTGGTGGCAACGCTCACCATGGTATTTCTGGTACACCGGGTGTTGAACTGCTTTGCCGTAACGCGGTTTGTGATTACCGAGTGAGTGGGCAGTGAGTGCCGGATGGCGGCTGCGCCTGATCCGGCCTACGGGAAAGTGCCATTTGTAGGCCCGGTAAGCGTAGCGCCACCGGGCATCAGAACAATATTGCCTGTGTCCGAGGCTTGGCCTATCTGGTGAAAACGGGCGTTCAATGTGGCGATGTATTGGGTAAAGTCGTTTAATTTTCCTGATATGCTTTCTCAACCAAAAGCTTAGCTTTATCAAGATCGTATTCATTACGAATGATGAGTTCCACATCACCAGTTCCCCAATGACCAATATTGGTCACATCCCGACTAAATCCCTCTTCAAACTGGACATGTTGCGGGCTTATCTTCAGCCATAGGCGAAGGTGGGGATCGGTTATTGGGTAAACCGCAACGCACAGGAAGTTACGGATACGACGGAAGGCATCGTAGAGTTTTAACTCTTTATATTGGACTTCATCGCCAAGCGACAGCACATAGCTTTTTAGGTGCTCGTGGAGTGAAAGTAGTGCTGGAGAAGCAGAAGATAGCTGTTCGCGCTGTGTGCGGGTATGACGCTTCCCATTGCTGCTGGCTGGGATGTCCTGCACGTCGTGCTGAGGGCTATTTTCTACTACGGCATTCACCAGTTCCAGCATCAACAGATCGCTGGAAAATAGCTTGTAGCGAATCAGACTGATATTACGGTTAATTTGCTGAACAGCATGTTCATCGTATTTATTGAAATCAGCAGCAATACAGATTAATCGCGTGCCTGACCAATCGATGGCTTCGGCCGTAGTTTTACCCATTTTCTCCATCACCCGCCAGCGAAACTCCGCCTTGTGGTCGAGTAGCCAGTCGAGATAAAATAAGCCCTGATTGATCACGTTTTCATTGCTATGTCGTTTATATTCGATAATAACCGGACAGCTATTTTCATCGAGACCTAATGTATCAATCCGGCCACGGTGTGTTTTACCCGTACTGTATTCAGTGTCGAGAAACCGAACGCCAAGAAAGGTTTCCATATGGGATTCAATCAGCCTTTGCAGATCTTTTTCGACAGCTGCGGCCTTGCCCGGTAGTTCTTGTACTCTTCCTGCGCAGTGGCGGAACAGTTGTATATCGCTCATGGATCCCTCCTGTTATTTTCCTGCATATGCTATTGCTTACTCCCGAACGGCTTGCACATTATAAACACCTTATGCAGGCAACGTTAAATGACCCGTCGCCATATCAAACATCAGGCGGGCAAAGCCCTTAGCGCACTGCGGGTTCGATAAATACTGCAGCATAAATTCTTGTCGCGCTTCGTCGCTGTCCATCACCGCGTCGTCCACCGCCTTGAAAAAATCGCCTAATATCGCCTGCTCGGGACTGTTATTCCTGATTTGTTTCATCACAGTTTCATTCTCACTGATTTTATTAAACACGGTCATTGCGCTGCTGAGCATATCTTTATCCGTCAGATGGTCGGTGATAAACAGCTCATTCATTCGCGACAAAATCTGCGACAGAAACTCCTCTTTCTTGTCTTTCGGTTTCGCCGTACCCACGTCGTTACTGGGATCGAGCGTATATTCCGCAGCATCTTCCTGTAGCTTCAAATGCTGTTCGTGGATCTTCGATAAGCGGTAGTGGCTCATCTCCACGTTGCTGAGATCGATCTCGTCTTCCTCCAGCCGCTGTTCGTGCAACAAAGGTCGTAGATGGCGGGCGAACAGGCTGAGTTTTTCCAGATCTTTGTCATCGTACTCGACGATCTGCGACATAAACTCGTAAAAACGCACAAAGCTGCCGAGATCCTTCTTGAAAATCTCCAGCCGATCTTTTTCCTGCTTGCAGGCTTTGAAGCTGTTTTCGGCATTGGTGATCAGCACCACATCACCGGTTTTTTTGGTTCTTTCAAACATCTCTTTGGCGGTCAGATATGTGTCGACGGCGAGGGCATAACGCTTCTGCCAGCGCTCGACGGCCGGGCGGCAGATATTACTGATGGCGGCGTTGGATTTGTTTTTCGTGAAAAATGCGTCACAGAACTGATCCACTTCGTTCCACTGAAAAATCTGGCTGGCACGTAGTTTCTCAAACAGATCAAATACCTGTTGGGGATCGCTGACGTCGGTTAGCTCGGCGGTCTGATAATAGGGCTGGAAGGCATCCAGAATATCCTGCGGCTCGTTATAAAAATCGAGCACAAAAGTACCTGATTCCGCTTTGCCCGGGTAGGTGCGATTCAGCCGCGAAAGCGTCTGGACGCATTCAACGCCGCCGAGGGCTTTATCGACATACATAGCGCACAGTTTAGGCTGGTCAAAACCGGTCTGGAACTTATTGGCGACCAGCATCACCTGGTAATCATCGCTGTCGAATGCTTTACGCATATCCCGGCCTTTCAGCCCCGGATTCATGTTTGCTTCGGTGAATTTCTGGTTCAGTAATGCGTCGCTGTTAGGGTCGCTCTCCTGAAACTCGACTTCGCCGGAAAACGCCACCATGGCGCTGATTTTTGCATAGCGGTTTTCGGTGATGTACTTATCAAATGCCTGTTTGTAACGTACCGCCGCCTTGCGTGAACTGGTGACCACCATCGCTTTTGCCTGCCCGCCGAGCAGGTTCATCACATGCTTACGAAAGTGCTCGACGATCACTTTCACCTTCTGCGAGACGTTGTAATCGTGCAGCGTCACCCACTGGTTCAGCCTGACCTTGGCTCGATTGCTGTCCACTTCGCGGTCTTTATCTTCCAGCTTTTGCAGCAGCTGATACGCCACTTTATAGCTGGTGTAGTTTTTCAGTACATCGAGAATAAAGCCTTCCTCGATGGCCTGACGCATGGTGTATACGTGGAATGCCGCTGGTTTGTTGGTGGCCGATGCCGGTTCGCCTGGGTGCGGGAGGCGACCAAAAAGCTCCAGAGTTTTGGCTTTCGGCGTGGCGGTGAACGCATAATAGTTCAGGTTGCCGCTGTTGCGACGTGCAGCAATGGTGGCGTTGAGGCTGTCTTCTGACGACAGTACCGTGTCGTCATCCCGCTCTTCGCTCATCAGCACTTCTTTTAGCTGCCGCGCCGTGGATCCACTTTGCGACGAGTGGGCTTCATCGGCAATCACCGCGTATTTACGCTGCTTCAGGCTGACGCTGTTTTCAATCGCTTTCAGCACGAACGGGAAGGTCTGGATGGTGACGATAATAATCGGCTGCGAGTGTTCCAGCGCGCTGGCCAGCTTTTCCGACTTGGAGCCATCACCCTCTTTATTATTGATGCGCCCGACCACGCCGTCGGCATGTTCAAACTGGTAAATGGTGTCCTGCAGCTGATCGTCGAGCACCGTGCGATCGGTAACCACAATGACCGAGTGAAACAGCTTCTCGCCGCTGTCATCATACAGGCGAGAAAGCTGGTGCGCAGTCCAGGCAATGGAGTTCGATTTGCCGGAACCGGCGCTGTGCTGGATCAGATATTTGTTGCCGGTCCCCTCGAACGACGCGGCCTGTAGCAGTTTGTTGACCACATCCCACTGGTGATAGCGCGGGAAGATCAGACTCTCTTTTTTGTACTTCTGCCCGTTCCAGTCCTCTTTCTCTTCGATTTGCAGATGTACGAAGTTGGCAAGGATTTTCAGCAGGTTATCCGGCTGCAGCACTTCGTTCCACAGATAGTCGGTCGCATAGCGGCCCGCGTCTTCCGGGATGTCATTGCCCGCGCCGCCTACTTTGGTGCCTTTGTTGAACGGCAGGAAGAAGGTGTCGTCGCCCGCGAGTTTGGTCGCCATATAGACGTCGAACTGGCTGACGGCGAAGTGCACCAGCGCCCCGCGCTTAAAGGTCAGCAGCGGCTCTGGCTTATTGGTGACCGGATCTTTCGGCAGCCGGGTTTTCTTATACTGCGTGATGGCGTTCTGCACCGCCTGCTTAAACTCGGATTTCAATTCCAGCGTGGCAACCGGCAGACCGTTGATAAACAGCACCAGATCGATACGCCAGCGTTTCGCTTTCAGTTCATTGTCATCGGCTGCGTTGGCGTAAGGGCTGTAGACCAGCTCCGGCACAATACGGCAGAGATTCTGCAGATAGCGCGCGAGGGTGTCCGGGTTGAGAGTGTGCTCCGGTTTAAACTGGCAGAGAAAAAAGCGGGCGTTACGGATCTTCAGACCATGACGCAGTACGCCGAGCGTGCCCCAACTGCGCGACAGCATATCGGTGGCGTTGATGTCGGCTTTTTGCAGTTGAGTAACCAGGTTATCGAGAAAATGACGTTCGGTGTCGTTGGGGTAAACCTTCGCAAACTTTTCCCACTCCTGCGGCTGGGTGGTTTGCACGAATTGCAGCGTGTCCTGCACGTAGAGCGCGCGTTCGCGATCGTAGCCGTCGCCTTTGCCGACAATCCAGCCGTTGGCGGACATCTGGCGGATGATGTCGTTTTGCAGGTTGATCTCGCGAGTGATGTCGGGAGTCATACGGCGACCTCCGCTTCGCCTGCGGTTTGCTCGTTGGGGACGCGCCAGTTGCGGACGTCGATTTTACCGGTGACGGCGGCGGAGATAAGGGCGGTGCGGCGTTCTTTGAGGAGGGCGATTTGCTGGAGTTGTTTTTCGATTAGGATGTCGATTTTGATGATTCTTTTATCAATGAAAGTGACGATACTCTCTTGTTCTATTTTCGATGGTATTAGCAGTGGTAATCTACGAAAATCTTCAAATTTCATTGATTGTCTCAGGCCTCCGCCCATGCCATAAAACACTTTAAAAATATCATAGGTATGAAGTAGGTAATATGAAAATGATGGTGTTATAGCGTGTTTTACGCTAAGCTTTAAATAAGCCGGTGTAATAATTCCACTCTGGGTCACTAGTCCAACCCGTAAACTATTTTTATCATTTTGTAAGTCAGTTAGCCTTAGTATTATATCTCCATCTTTTACTATCTGATAAGTGTTAAATGAGTCAGGTAATAATCCGAAATTTGTATCAGTTTTTCTTTTTATAATATTGCCATAACTTAATGAAAGTACATTATTTTCTAAACCATCAGTGTTTTTTTCGGTAGAAGCTGAACATATGGCATACGTTGGTTTAACTTCCCATGACGAGGGGATAGAATCCAACCACTCAATACCTGAATCTTTCATCGGCACATCAGGATTTAGCCCTTTGGTT
Organism: Citrobacter sp. Cpo032; assembly: GCF_030332975.1. Lineage (NCBI taxonomy): Bacteria > Pseudomonadati > Pseudomonadota > Gammaproteobacteria > Enterobacterales > Enterobacteriaceae > Citrobacter > Citrobacter sp. Cpo032. The sequence goes on along the minus strand of NZ_JAOWGU010000052.1, from coordinate 311,943 downwards.
ACAGCATGGCTAATCACTGCCTGACGTTTTTCTTTTAATAGTTCAATAAGCTGTTGTTGTTTCTCTATAAGGTTATCGATTTTTGCAGTTTCATGATTGAGAAAACTCGCAATTTGTTCGCTTTCAAGAAATTGAATTTCTGGGAGTAGTATATTTTTCATTTCTGAAGAGTTAGTACTCCACAAATCTGCAACGATCCCTTTCCCGTAACGATAAAATTCCTCTTGAAACTGACGACTCCTGAGTAGGTAATGTGCGAATCTTGGGTTAATACTCTTTGGGCGCATGACAATACTAATTAAGGATACCGAGCCGTTAAATCGGGATATACCAGCTGACCCCTTTCTGTCAGAACGGCTATTTATCACAAAGTCATCTTTTAAAACTAATTTACGGTTATCTCCAGCTTCAGTTTTCGCAGCTGTATCTAGTTGAGGAACTATACCTTGCATAGTAACCGATAAAGCAGGGTAATCTTTATCACTAACCTTTACTCTTCGTTCTTCAAAGAACTGACCCAAACGTTTAATATTCCAATGAGCTGGTATTTCCCCTAACCACTCCACCCCAGAATCCCTATACTCCGAATACGCCTTATACTTAGCCATCAGGAGTGTACCTCCCGCAGCAGCTGCATAATCTCGGCACTTACCGCATCTAAATCAGCATCAATTTCCTCCAGCGATCGCGGCGGCGTGTACACATAGAAATGACGATTAAATGGGATCTCATAGCCGACAATACCGATCTCGCCGTCAATCGCATCACGCTTGTCGGCGTTGATCCACGCGTCGGGAACGTGCGGCAACACTTCCGCTTTGACGTAGCCCTCGATCAGATCGCTGGTGGAAACGACAGGGTTGAGCGGCACGTTCTCGTTATCCCGCAGGTCGCCGTCCTGCTCAAACTCCACCACCTGCCCACGATAGGCAAACGCGCCGTACAGCGGCTGGGCGTCTTCTTTTAATACCTTCTTCACCACCGGCGCGGCGTCCGGGTTTTTGCGGGTTACCGCGTCGATAAACTGCTTGTTCTCTTTGGCATCCAGCTTCACACCGGCGGTTTTCAGCGCGCTTTTTAAGTCTGTCTGGAACTGATTAAAGTCATCGCTGACGCCGGAAATGCCGCCAGGCTTATCGCCAAACGCGGCCTGAATATGCCGGGCTTTTTCCATTAATCCGCGCTGGGCCAGCCACAGTTTGCTGTCGAGCAGGTCTTTGATTTGTTTCTCTTTCAGCTCGGCAAACTCGGCTTTGATTATGGCGCGGGCTTCGGCTTCTAACGCAAAGAAATCACCGTAACTATCTGTCTGCCAGTGGGCGGCAAATGCGTCAAACAGGCATTCCATCGGCGCGTTAAACGGCTTCGGCGCAAAGCGTAATGCGGCAATGGCCTCATCGGTAATTTGTGCCGACAGGCGCAGCGGGCGCTCAATGGTCAGGCGGCGATAGCCAAAATCGGTGCTGTTGAAGATCTTACTGGCGAAGGTTTTCGGCGCTTCGCTTTTCGCGGTTGCAGACTGACGACCGCGGCTGGATTTTTGCTCCGGCGCTTTCTCCAGCCCCAGAGCTTCCAGCGTGGTGGTCACTATTGCTTCAAAATCGCCAAAGGTTTGGGTGATGAGCCGGATATCGTCTTCCCCCATCAGGTTACGCTTTGAACCCAGCGACTTGCGCATTTTGCCGCACAGGTTGCTGCCGTCGATCAGTTGGACTTTGCCTTTGCGCTCCGGCGCTTTCTTGTTGGAGAGGATCCACACGTAGGTGGCGATACCGGTGTTGTAGAACATGTCCGTCGGCAGGGCGATGATGCCTTCCAGCAGATCGGCTTCCAGAATGTGGCGGCGGATCTCGCTTTCACCGCTGCCCGCGCCGCCGGTAAACAGCGGGGAGCCGTTAAGGATGATACCAATGCGACCGCCGCCGCTATGGGCGTCGCGCATTTTGCTGATCAAATGCAGCAGGAACAGCAACGATCCATCGGAGACGCGCGGCAGGCCGGGGCCAAAGCGTCCGTCAAAACCTTTCTGTGCGTGCTCGTCGCCGATCTCGCCTTCGATCTTTTTCCAGTCCACGCCGAACGGTGGGTTGGAGAGCATGTAATCGAATTTCTCGGCGGGCAACTGATCGTTTGAAAGCGTATTGCCGAGTTTGATACGGCTGACATCCTGGCCTTTAATCAGCATATCTGCTTTACAGATGGCGTATGACTCCGGGTTTAGCTCCTGGCCAAAAGCGCGCATCACCGCATTAGGGTTCAGCTCGTGCAGATATTCCATCCCGGAGGAGAGAAAGCCGCCAGTGCCCGCCGTTGGGTCGTAGATGGTGCGAATAATACCGTCTTTGGTGAGCGCGTCGTCGTCGCCGATGAATACCAGCGAAGTGGTCAGGCGTACGATATCACGTGGGGTAAAGTGCTCACCGGCTGTCTCATTCGAACCTTCCGCAAAACGGCGGATTAACTCTTCAAACACCAGTCCCATATCATGGTTGGAAATGGCGCCCGGGCTTAAATCTGCATTCGAGAACTTTTGTACCACTTTATACAGCAGGTTGGCCTCTTCCAGTTGACCCACAAACTCGTTGAACTTGAAGTGGTCGAAAATCTCACGGGCATCGGTTGAAAAGGATTGAACGTACTTTTCCAGGTTGGCTTTGATGCCGTTTTGCCCCATCTTGCTGAGATCCATAGGCGAGGTGTTAAAGAAAGTCAGGCCATCTGCGGCGCGCAGGAGCATCTTCTCTTGCGCTTCTTCCGGCAAATTGAGTGCTTTAATTTTTTCTGCCTGAGCAAGTACGGCCTCTTTGCTGTCTTCGAGCACACACTCCAGTCGGCGCAGCAGGGTGAAGGGGAGAATAATGCGGCCATACTGTGATTGTTTAAAATCGCCGCGCAGCAGGTCGGCGACCGACCAAAGAAAAGCGGCCGTCTGGGTGAAATTTCCTGATGTCATAAATACTGTCCTGGCCTCTGTGATGAGGCTTATTTTTTCTTCGGGTAGATAGTCTCCTTTTTACCAGAAATTTGTAAGTTGATCATTTATAACGAGTTTTTATAATTTTCAGTGATCATTTATCACCAAAGATCATTTTAATGAATGTTTTTAGGAGAGAGGAAAAACAGCATTCTCGCTCTGCAAGAATGCGATAAACGGTTGGGGAGATATGCCGGATGGCGGCTGCGCCTTATCCGGCCTACAGGAAAGTGCCATTTGTAGGCCCGGTAAGCGTAGCGCCACCGGGTATTAGGGCGGTTATTTCTGCTGCGGCTCTGCGCTAAAATAACCGTGGCTATCAAATTAGTGGAACACCTGCGCCATCATGCTGAGATGACAAACCGGTTACCACCTTCATCAGCGTGAAGGCTTTAAAGAAGCCAGAGTCAGGCTGTGAACAGTGGGTTGTAACGCAGTTGGAAGGGTAAAAATAAAATTCATCCCTCTCCTCTGTAGGGAGAGGGGAATATTTACGGATTCCTGGCGTGGCTCCGTTAGATCACTTTTGCGCTATTTTCGTAGGTGTTGATAAGATGGTCGCGCAAGCTCCCTGTCCCGTGCATTGTCACCAAAAGATTCTGGCGTGCGCGGGTAAATCCGACATACAGACGCTTGATGTCGTCACTCAGATCTTCCTCATCCCTTTCCTTTGCGGCATCCATAATAGCCACTGAGTGAAATTCAAGTCCCTTACTGCTTGGTAAAGGCATTACACAAAGGAAATCATTTTGCGGCGACCAGTGCTTTTTATCATCGCTGGTGACAATCATTTGATAGGGAATTTTGCGAGCCGCGAGTCTTGGCCCCAGCATATCCGAAATGCTGTAGGTTGAAGGGCATAAGATGGCAATATCTGACCATGCAACCCCTTGCTGCCGCTGCTCTGTAACCCAGTCGAGCACGCGAGTAATCTCCTCGTCCTGATTATCAAAGCTGGCCAGTGCCGGGTAAGTGCCGGACAAGCCTCCCGCATCGGGTTGCTGGTATTTGAGCGCGGCTTCAATGTGATTATTGAGGTAGTTAAACGCCATGCTGCTGGCGAAATGGAGTATTTGCCGGGTATTACGATAGTTGGTATTCAGGATCGTAGTGCGGCCGAGGGCTTTAATATTGACACTAGAGAGTGTGAAGTCGAGGGCTTTCTTTTTCTGGTAGATAGACTGGGCGTCATCGTAGAGGAAAAGAAGTGAGTTATCTTTGTTGTCCGGCATACGTGCGAGTATTCTCAGCCACTCCGGTTTGAAATCGTGTCCCTCGTCTATCAGGACTGCGCTGTATTGCTCCGGTTTTATAATCCCCTCTTCAAATGCCACCGTCAGCGCTTTTTCCATCAACTCAATAAAGTTTTTGCTTTTCGGCGGAAGACAATGATGTGCATTTAACTGTTGATAACACCAGGCATGAAAATGGATGACTTCGACGGGAAGTCTTAAAGTGTGCTGCTCAAGCTGTGATTTGAGTTTTTTGGCCAGCGTGATGTTGTAGCAAATTACCAGGATCGGCTTGGTGTTTTCAATATTGTTGGCAAGTTCAATACAACGGTGGTGCAAAATGAGCGTTTTACCGGATCCTGCCACGCCATGAATAACGCGGTGTCCTGCACCCATGCTTCTGGCGAGTTGTTCCTGGTTCCTGTCCATCATGCAAACCACATCAGGGGTGTGGAACGTAAAATTGTCCAGATCAACCTGCGTAACCGATGCGTTAATGCGTACATCGGGATATAGATGCCATCGGATACGGTCGAGTTGCTGTGGTGTTGTGCGATGAGCGAAGTTATGTCTGAGAAGGGATTCGAGCCGGGCTGAGATTTGCTCCCTGGTCATAAACTCGCTGAGCTCATCTTTGCAAATAACCTGATTGGCTGGGAATAGTTCATTTAGCACTTCGGGAGTGAAACTCTTTTCTAGCTGTGCTCGGGTGATATTGCTCAAATAAACACCGAACCCATACGGCATAATAAAGTGCCCTTCATAATCTCCTTGTTGCTGGCGAAGCAGCGGATCTTTTTTTAGGCTATCGATAGTGTGAAAGGTATATTGACGAACCTGTTCGAGCGGGTTTTTGAACGGTTGAATGCCGTCTTTAGTTTCATAATGAATATGTGATTTGTTGGCGGATTTAATTTTTGTAATAAACCAGTCTTTCACTTCTATAAATAACAAACCTTTTTCGGGGGTTAGAATGACAAAATCCGGATGCTCTTGTTTGTCCCCCATTCGGGTGTCATACCAGCAGGTACACTGTTCGCTGAGTCCCCCTTCCAGAAGTCTTGCCAGTCTTTTCTCGCCGGCAGTAATTTTCTCGCTACAACTGCTTATTGTGGGAATAATGATTGCCATGTTACGCCTACCAATTCATGAAAATTATATAAATATGCTAAATTAATATTCTGATGGATATTAATAAAAACATGAATTCATCATGGTTAATGACATTAACAGACAATATTACAAACAGAAAGCGTGATACGAGATATTTTCTTCGGAGATATTTGCTCCCTTTCACAAATAAAAGGGAGCGGCTGTTTACTTCTTCAATCCCGCAAACGCGGCTCTGATCTCGTCTTCCGGCAAATTAATGCCGATAAACACCAGTTGGCTGTGCGGTTGCTCGTCGCCCCACGGGCGGTCCCAGTCGGCGCTGTACAGGCGCTGGACGCCCTGGAACAGCAGGCGGTTTGGCTCGCCTTCAATCCACAGCATACCTTTGTAGCGCAGCAGCTTCTCGGCGGATTCCAGCAGCAGGTTTTCCATCACTCGCGACACGTCGCTAATGTTGACCGGGTAATCCAGCTCGACGACGATCGAGGAGATATCGTTTTGCTTGTCGGCGATAAAGTGGAAGCGCGGTTTGGCGCTGACTACGTTCTCTTCCAGCATAAAACCGTTGGTATCGAACAGTAGGGAGAGGTCGATATCACCATGCGTCACGGTGTAAATCGGCGCACGGGCGTTGATGCGCGCCAGGCGCTCACGCAGTTTTTCGCTTTCACCTGCGACGTCGGTTTTGGTCAGCAGGATCCGGTCTGCGTAGCCTACCTGCGACTGGGCGATGGTGAACTGGTTCATCTGATCGTCGGCATGTACCGCGTCAACCAGCGCAATTACGCCGTCCAGCAGGTAGCGTTCGCAAATCACTTCATGGGAGAAAAATGTCTGAATAATCGGGCCGGGGTCGGCCATGCCGGTACACTCGATCACCAGACGGTCGAAATTGATGGCGCCTTTGTCGAGGTTGTCGAGCAGGTCTAACAATGCGTCTTCCAGTTCACTGGAGCGGGTACAGCAAATACAGCCGTTGGTCAGGGTTTTGATCTGCGTGGCGCGATCGCCAATCAGCTGATCATCCACCGAGACTTCACCGAATTCGTTTTCGATAACGGCAATCTTGTAACCGTGCTGCTCGTTGAGAATATGGCGCAGCAGGGTGGTTTTACCCGCGCCAAGAAAACCGGTGAGTAGGGTAACTGCAATCGGGGTCATTCACTTCTCCTTCTAACAGCAACTGCTTCCGCCGCTACCGTAGCGGGCTTCCTGGCGCTCGCGGAAGAATTCTTCGTAGGTCATGTACGGCTTATCGGGATGGTTGGTCTTCATGTGCTCGACATAGTTGTCGTAGTCCGGAATGCCAATCAGCATCTTCGCCGCCTGACCGAGATATTTTTTAGCTTGCCCTAAAGTACCAAACATAAACAATCCTGATAAGCGAAAAGCCCCGCCGGAGCGGGGCTGAATACATCTTAGTGGTGTGAAGAGGTCTTCACGCCGCCTTCCGGCACCGGTACATACGGTGTCTCTTTATCAGAGCGACCGTTGATGGCGCGGGCTTTCTGCCAGGTACGGAACCCGTAGAAAATGATGCTGTACACCACCACCAGGAACAGAATACTCAGACCTGCGTTGGTGTAGTTGTTGACGACGATGTGGTTCATGTTGGCAATCTGCTGAGCGGTCAGTTCGCCGCCGTTAGCAATCTTCTCTTTGTACTGATTCGCCATGAAGAAGAAGCCTTCCATCTGCGGGTTGGTGCTGAACAGTTTCAGACCCAGCGCCCAGGTGGTGCAGATAAGCAGCCATACTGCCGGAACAACGGTAACCCAGATGTATTTGGTGCGCTGCATTTTAACCAGTACCACGGTGCCGAGAACCAGTGCCACGGCAGCCAGCATCTGGTTAGAGATACCGAACAGCGGCCACAGGCTCTTAACGCCGCCCAGCGGGTCAACAACGCCTTGATACAGCAGGTAACCCCACAGGCCTACGCAGCCCGCAGTACCGATGATACCCGCAACCAGGGAGTCGGTTTTCTTCAGGAACGGCACGAAGTTACCCAGCAAATCCTGCAGCATAAAGCGGCCAGAACGGGTACCGGCATCCAGTGCGGTCAGGATGAACAGCGCTTCGAACAGAATACCGAAGTGGTACCAGAAGCCCATGTCAGCCATCGGCAGCACTTTGTGGAACACGTGAGCGATACCAACAGCCAGCGTCGGTGCGCCACCTGCGCGGTTCAGAACGGACGGTTCACCGATGTCTTTCGCGGTTTGCAGGATCTGCTCAGGCGAAATGACGAAGCCCCAGGAGCTGACGGTCGCTGCCGCATGTGCGGTGACGTCTTTCAACTGCGCCATAATCAGCGGTGCGTTTTCGCCGCTCATTTCATGCAGGTTCGGCATGGTGATGCCAAGGCCCGCAGGCGGGGTGTTCATCGCGAAGTACAGACCTGGTTCGATGATAGACGCGGCAACCAGCGCCATAATTGCGACAAAGGATTCCATCAGCATCGCGCCGTAACCGATAAAACGCGCATCGGTTTCACAGGCCAGCAGCTTCGGTGTGGTACCGGAAGCAATCAGCGCGTGGAAGCCAGATACCGCACCACACGCGATGGTGATGAACAGGAACGGGAACAGAGCGCCTTTCCACAGCGGGCCAGTACCATCAACGTACTGCGTCATTGCCGGCATTTTCAGTTCCGGGTTGAGGATAACAATCCCCACCGCCAGACCGACGATAACGCCGATTTTCAGGAAGGTAGCCAGATAGTCGCGCGGGGCGAGGATCAGCCATACCGGCAGCAGCGCAGAGATAAATGCGTAGCCGATCAGGGTAAAGGTAATGGTGGTGTCTTTAAAGGTCAGCGCCGGGCCCCAGTACGGGTCGTGCGCAATCACGCCGCCGAAGTAGATAGAGGCAACCAGCAGCACAATACCAATCACCGACACTTCGCCCACGCGTCCCGGTCGCAGGAATCGCATGTAGATCCCCATGAACAACGCGATAGGTACGGTTGAGCAGACGGTGAACACACCCCACGGGCTTTCTGCCAGTGCTTTCACCACGATCAACGCCAGTACTGCGAGGATGATGATCATGATTAAGAAGCAGCCGAACAGCGCAATGGTTCCCGGTATTGGGCCCATCTCTTCTTTGATCATCTCACCCAGAGATGCACCGTTACGGCGGGAAGAGATAAACAGCACCATGAAGTCCTGCACCGCACCGGCCAGCACGACGCCTGCCAGCAGCCACAGTGTACCAGGCAAGTAGCCCATCTGAGCAGCCAGTACCGGCCCAACCAGCGGACCAGCACCTGCGATAGCGGCAAAGTGGTGACCAAACAAGACGTTACGGTTGGTTGGAACGTAGTTCAGACCGTCATTATTGATGACCGCCGGCGTGGCACGCGTTGGGTCAAGTTTCATCACCTTTTGAGCGATGTAAAGGCTGTAGTAACGATAGGCCACCAGATAAACAGAAACTGAGGCGACCACGATCCACAGGGCACTAATGTGTTCACCCCGACGTAATGCCACTACCGAGAGGCAGAATGCACCGATGATTCCGAGAATCACCCAGGGTATGTGCTTGAATATCTTTTTCGTATCCATAGTAAAACCTGGTATCTAATTAATAATTGGCCGAAGCCGCGTGGGTTTGATCTTGTGTTTGAGGAGGTTATTTGACTGCTATGTTGGGGGGATCTTGCCAGAGAATTACGCGCGTAAAGTAAGGTAAATAAGTGAGCGGTTGTATGTCAGCTTAAGCGGTCCCAAGTGTCAGTGAGCGGTAAACTGCGGGGGGAACGGGGAAATTTATGTGATTGAGATCACTAATAAACCTGCTTAGCGCTTTGGCAGATGGCGTGGATCGACGAATCGTCGATGCTGAGATAGATTCAACTAGCACAAATTTCATAAAGTTTTCCCTTTCCAGGCCGAAAATTCTGACATCTGTCTAGCGGAAAGAGAAAACATGTTAAAACGAATGAAGATTGTTACCAGCTTACTGCTGGTATTGGCGTTATTTGGCCTTTTACAGCTCGCCTCGGGCGGCTTGTTTTTTAACTCACTTAAGAATGACAAAGAGAACTTTACCGTTCTGCAAACCATTCGCCAGCAACAGTCTGCACTGAACGCCACCTGGGTTGAGCTGCTGCAAACGCGTAACACCCTAAACCGGGCAGGCATTCGCTACATGATGGATCAGAGCAATATCGGCAGCGGCGCGACCGTTGCCGAGCTGATGCAGGTGGCGAGTACGGCGCTGAAACTGACGGAAAAAAACTGGGCGATTTACGAGTCGCTCCCGCGCGATCCGCGCCAAAGCGAAGCCGCGTTCCAGGAGATTAACCGCACCTATGACATCTATCATGGTGCGCTGGCGGAGCTGATCCAGTTACTGGGTGACGGGAAGATCAACGCATTCTTTGATCAACCGACACAGAGCTATCAGGATGGTTTTGAGAAGCAATATATCAACTACATGCAGCAGAACGATCGCCTGTATGACATCGCGGTGGCAGATAACAACAGCTCTTACAGCCAGGCGATGTGGGTGCTGGTTTGTGTGCTGATTACCGTACTGGCGGCGATTATTGCGGTCTGGTTTGGTATCAAGCTGACCCTTATCTCTCCTATGAACCGTCTGATCGACAGCATTCGTCATATCGCCAGCGGTGACCTGGTGAAACGTATTGAAGTGGAAGGGTCCAACGAGATTGGGCAACTGGCGGAAAGCCTGCGTCACATGCAGGGTGAGCTGATGAATACCGTGGGTGACGTGCGTAACGGTGCCAACGCGATTTACAGTGGGGCCAGCGAGATTGCGATGGGCAATAACGATCTCTCCTCCCGTACCGAGCAGCAGGCTGCATCTCTGGAAGAAACCGCAGCCAGCATGGAACAGCTGACGGCGACCGTGAAGCAGAACGCCGAAAACGCGCGTCAGGCCAGCCATTTGGCGCTGAGTGCTTCTGAAACCGCGCAGAAAGGCGGCAAAGTGGTGGATAACGTGGTGCAAACCATGCGTGACATCGCGTCCAGTTCGCAGAAAATCGCCGACATTATCAGCGTCATCGACGGCATTGCCTTCCAGACTAACATTCTGGCACTCAACGCCGCGGTAGAAGCAGCCCGTGCAGGCGAGCAGGGCCGTGGATTTGCGGTGGTTGCGGGTGAAGTGCGTAACCTGGCCCAGCGTAGTGCGCAGGCCGCGCGCGAGATCAAGAGCCTGATTGAAGACTCGGTCAGCCGCGTGGATGTCGGTTCAACCCTGGTAGAAAGCGCCGGTGAAACCATGGATGAGATCGTCAATGCGGTAACCCGCGTGACCGATATCATGGGTGAAATCGCCTCTGCTTCTGATGAACAGAGCCGCGGTATTGACCAGGTGGGTCTGGCCGTTGCCGAGATGGATCGCGTGACGCAGCAGAACGCCTCGCTGGTGGAAGAATCCGCCGCCGCCGCTGCGGCGCTGGAAGAGCAGGCTAGCCGCCTTACTCAGGCCGTTGCCGTGTTCCGTATTCAGCATGACCAACAGCGCGCGCGTGACGTTGCGGCCGCTAAACCGGTTTCAACGGTCCAGCCGCGCAAAGCCGCGGTAACGGATGCCGGGGATAACTGGGAAACGTTCTAAGCCTGTGATGCCGGATGGCGCTATCGCTTATCCGGCCTACGGGAAAGTTACGTGGTTGCCGGAAATGTTACGTAGGCCCGATAAGGCGTAGCCGCCATCGGGCAATTAGCGCAACATCAGGTGCATGGCGCAGCGCGATTCAAATGCCAGTCCATGCGCCGCTTCCTCTTCTCTTTTCTGGCGCAACTTTGCAGGCAGAGTCTCGTCAGCCAGCATTTCAAATCCCAGTCGCGCGTACCATGGCGCATTCCACGGCACATTGCGGAAGGTGGTCAGCGTGAGCGACGTGTAACCTTTCGCGCGCGCCTGTTCGGCAACATACTCAATCAATCTGCGGCCAATTCCTTTTCCCTGCCACTCCAGATGCAGCGACAGTTCAGCAATAAACAGCGATGACCCCAGCGTTTCGGCAACCAAAAAACCGACCGGAAGCGCATCGACCTGCGCCAGCCAGCTCATGCCTGCGGCGGCAAAAGCCTGATGCTGAGCAGCGGATAACATCTGGTCTTCAGCAATCCACGCCAGTTCGGGGATGCGTAAAAAACGTTGCCCCGCAGATCGTTCGATGGCGGGAAGAGCGGCAGTGTCTGCCAGAGTAGTAGCGCGCAAGGTGATGTTCATACGAGGAGCATAACATGCCCGATAAACGCGGTGTTATCGGGCATCTGGAGGATTAATCTTTACGCGGATCGCTGATGGGTTGGCGAACCAGGAAGATGTAGGCGAGGGCACCCACCATGGTGACGCAGCCGCAGATGATCAGCGCCAGGCGGAAAGAGTTGGTGGTATCAACAATAAAACCGGTGACGATCGGTGCGAACGACGCGCAGATAAAGCTGGCAAAGTTCTGGATACTGCCCACGGAAGCGGTCATACGTGAGGCGACGGCGACGTGGATCAGACCCCAGCACGAGGTACCTGCGAAGTGGATACAGAACAGCGCCATACCGATCAGTAACACGGCGGCCATTGACGTTGTGGCCTGCGGCACGACGAAGGTGAAGGCTGCGGAGCAGAACATCCCGGCGATAATACAAATCTTACGGCTCTTAATCGGTGCCATACCGCCTTTCACCAGCCAGTCGGTGACAAAACCGTTAATCAGCATGCCGGCTGCGCCAAACAGGAACGGGATCGCCGCCATTAATCCGGTGCTTTTTAAATCCAGGTTGTAGGAGGTTTGCAGGTAGCCCGGCAGCCAGGCCAGGTATAGCCATGCGGTATAGTTGATGCCACTAAAGCCCAGCATCATGCCCCACATGGTACGGTTGCGGAACAGGCTGCGCCATTCGGCAAAGCTCAGCGGATCGCGGCGGGCATTGACGCTACCGGCGTTCAGGTACGCTTGTTCCGTGGCGCTCAGCTCAATTTGCTCGCGGTTGCGATACAGCATGTACCAGCCGATGGCGAGGAAAATACCCAGCACGCCAATGGTGATGAACATCCAGCGCCAGCCCATTACCAGCATCATGGCAGCCAGAATCGGCGGGCTAATGGCAACCCCGATGGTGGAGGCGGCGTTGAATAATCCCATCGGGCGGCCGCGCTCTTTGATGTTAAACCAGTCGTTGATGACCTTTACGCCGCACGGGTTCATTGGCGCTTCGCCAATCCCCATCCCGATACGCACCAACACAAACTGGGTGAAGCTGTGCACCATGCCGGACATCGCCTGAAACAGCGACCAGAAGAACATCCCCAGTCCCAGCATAATGCGCGGACCTTTGCGATCCAGCAGCGGACCGCAGGGCAGTTGCGCAATACCGTAAGCGAGAGAGAATACCGACAGCAGCACGCCGATTTGCGTGGCGCTCAGCCCCAGTTCTTCACGAATCGTTAAGTTGGCGACAGACAGTGAGCTGCGGTCGAGGTAATTAATCACCGCAGCAAAAAATAATAAAATCATTGCTGTGGTCTGGATACGTTTAATTCGGCTACTGCGTTGCACCATGCCCTCAGGCGGAACATTAATATCCGCAGATGACGACGTGCCAAACGAAGAACTTGGGTCGAGGGTAATATTATTTTTTTCCACGCCGGACTCCTGAACCTCAATAATTTATTTTTCACACAGCAGGACTGTGCAGTATTGAAAAAATACCAGTGATGAATCAATTTGCTCATCACCGCTCACAAAAATTTTTAATGCAGTCGACTTAGCGTGAGCATAGGCAAGAGGTATTTTTCAGGCGTTTTTATTTTTATAAAATCGTGCTCCCGGTAATGATTTGCTGTTTTTTATCGGTACTTAATGAGCGACGTTACAACCCTGGTTGATGGAGCGAATCATCGATTGTTTGGCTGAATTCAAATGGTTACAGAGCGCGAGGGTGGCATCCAGGTCGCTGCGACATATCAGCGCGCTGAGGATGGTCATGTGCTCATCAATGGCAATGATGTTACGCTGCTTGAGGTCGCTCTCATCCCACTGATAGTGGAAGTGGAAAATCACGGAGATGATTTCAAGTGATTGATTAAAAAATACATTATCGGCAGCGGAGAGTAGCAAAGCATGGAACTCACGATCTAACTGCGAGAACATGCGAAAGCTGCTGCCAATGCTGTCGCGCAGGATCCGATGGCGCTCCAGCAGCGTTTTAGCCTGCAACCAACGCGGGTCATCGTCCGGCAGATTGAGGAAATGCTGCAGAGAATGCGTTTCCAGCATCTCTCTGAGTTCAAACAGCTGTTCCGCATAGGCCTGATCGAACTGCTTCATGCTCCACTGACCGCGTTTTTCGTTTTTAATCAGGTTGTAACGTTCGAATTTTAAAAGATATTCCCGCACTACCACCGGGCTGACGCCTGCGGCTCTGGCAAGCTGCAGTTCGGAGAAGCTCTCGCCTGCACGCAGCTGTCGCTGGTTGATCATAGTGAAAAACGCCTGTTCAAAAATCCGGTTTTGCTCGGTCATGGAGGCGGTGGTGCAGGCAAAACCATCGTCATGATCGGGTTTTCGCACGATGACATAGTGGCTGCCGACCTGGGTCAGAACGCCGCACTCGCTTAAGTGGCTCAGCATATGGCGCACGGTGGTGCGGCTGATGTTGTACATCTCCGCCAGTGCGCTTTGTGAGGGGAGTGGGGAAGGGATATGACCACGCGCCATATCATCGATTATCTGGTTAATCACATTGTGACGTAAGTTCTGCGAACGGCTCATGGCTTCTCCTTTTTATCTATTAAAACCCGATTTAAAACATTTTTATGCGCTGGAATTCACAGATTGTGTTTCTGCTTTCTCCGTCTTTTTTATTTTCGTTGATATCTGAGGCAACAAAAAAACAGGAGAGCAGAATCATGTCTACGATGAATACGTTGATTTGCCAGGAACCTAAAAAATTAGTCTGGAAAGAGCGCGAAATACCTATTCCGGGTGAGGGTGAAGCATTAATTAAAATTAAGTCGGTAGGGATTTGTGGTACCGATATTCATGCCTGGGGTGGCAATCAACCTTTTTTCAGCTACCCGCGTGTATTAGGGCATGAAATATGTGGGGAAATTGTCGGTCTGGGTAAGAATATACAGAATCTGAAAAATGGTCAGCAGGTGGCGGTTATTCCTTACGTGGCCTGCCAGCAGTGTCCGGCATGCCTGAGCGGGCGCACCAACTGCTGCGAGAAGATTTCAGTGATTGGCGTGCACCAGGATGGCGGTTTCAGTGAATATCTGTCCGTTCCGGTGACCAACCTGCTGGATGCGCAGGGGATTGACCCGCAGGCGGCGGCGCTGATTGAGCCTTACGCTATCAGCGCTCATGCGGTACGCCGGGCGGCGGTGGCTCCGGGTGAGCAGGTGCTGGTGGTCGGCGCGGGTCCGATTGGTCTGGGGGCGGCAGCGATTGCCAAAGCCGATGGCGCACAGGTGGTGGTCGCCGATACCAGTCCAGCACGCCGGGAGCACGTGTCTTCCCGGTTGGGACTCCCGGTTATCGACCCATCCGCTGAAGATTTTGATACGCAGTTGCGTGACCAGTTTGGCGGTTCGTTGGCGCAAAAGGTTATTGATGCCACGGGGAATCAGCATGCGATGAACAACACGGTGAATCTGATTCGTCATGGCGGCAGCATCGTCTTCGTTGGGCTGTTCAAAGGCGATTTGCAGTTCTCTGACCCTGAGTTCCACAAGAAAGAGACCACCATGATGGGCAGCCGCAACGCCACGCCGGAAGATTTCGCCAAAGTGGGCCGTTTGATGTCGGAAGGCAAACTTACCGCCGACATGATGCTCACGCACCGTTACGCGTTTGCCACACTGGCAGAAATCTACGAACGGGATGTGATTAACAACCGTGAGCTGATTAAAGGCGTGATCACGTTCTGAGAGGGGAAATGCGATGAAGACATTGAATCGACGTGATTTTCCGGGGGCCAGCTACCCAACGCGCGTGATCCAGTTTGGTGAAGGTAACTTCCTGCGGGCGTTTGTTGACTGGCAACTGGATATCCTCAACGAGCAAACCGATCTGAACGCTGGCGTGACCATCGTTCGCCCGATCAATACCGATTTTCCGCCGTCGCTGAATACCCAGGACGGGCTGTATACCACGCTGATACGCGGGCTTAACGAGCAGGGTGAGGCAGTGAGTGAGGCACGGCTTATCCGTTCGGTGAATAACGAAATCAACCCGTATCAGGATTTCGCGGCGTATCTGGCGCTGGCGCACAATGCGGACATCCGTTTTGTGTTTTCGAATACCACCGAAGCCGGAATTAGCTATCACGCAGCGGACCGTGTGGATGATGCGCCGCCGGTGAGTTTTCCGGCCAAGCTGACACGCCTGCTGCTGGAGCGTTTTAACCACTTTGCGGGCGCGGTGGATAAGGGATGGGTAATTATCCCGTGCGAGCTTATCGACTATAACGGTGAGGCGCTCAAAACCCTGGTGCTGCGGTATGCGCAGGAGTGGCAACTTCCTCCGGCATTTGCCGACTGGGTGGAGACGGCAAACACGTTCTGTTCCACGCTGGTCGACCGTATTGTCACCGGCTATCCGCGCGAAGAAGCCGCTGCGCTGGAGGCTACGCTAGGCTATCACGATGCGTTTCTCGATACCGCGGAGCATTTTTACCTGTTTGTGATCCAGGGACCGCAGTGGCTGGCAGAGGAGCTGAAGCTGGCGCAGTGTCCGCTGAATATCCGTGTGGTGAGTGATATCAAACCGTACAAAGAGCGCAAGGTCGCTATCCTCAATGGTGCGCATACGGCTCTGGTGCCGGTCGCGTGGCTGTGCGGGCTGGAGACCGTTGGCGAGGCGATGCAGGATGTTGATGTCCGCCGCTTTGTCGAGCGGGCGATTAGTGAGGAGATTATTCCGGTGTTGGATCTCCCGGCGGACGAATTGCGTGAATTTGCCGACGCGGTGAGCGGGCGTTTTCAGAACCCCTACATTCGCCACCAGTTGCTTTCCATTGCGCTTAATGGGATGACCAAATTCCGCACCCGAATTTTGCCGCAGCTGCTGGCGGGTCAGTACAATGGGCGCTGGCCCGTGCGGTTAACGTTTGCCCTCGCTGCGCTGATGGCGTTTTATCGTGCAGAGCGCGACGGGGAACGCTATCCGATACAGGATGATGAACAGTGGGTAAGCCTGTATGCCAGCCTGTGGCCGCGAGTAGGCAATGATTTAACGCTGCGTGAACTGGTGGATGCCGTGCTTGGCGATGCGGCGCACTGGGGAGAGGATTTGACGTTGCTACCTGGCCTTGCCGGGCAGGTGACGACCAATCTGGAGATGATTCTGGTACAGGGTATGCGCCAGACGGTGAACGGTCTGGAATAAGGTTGCCATGCAGCGCCCGGTGTGGTGTTGGGCGCTGTTTTTTTTCAGACAATACATTCGGTTCACGATAGGCCTGATAAGCAAAGCGCTATCAGGCCTTTCATGTTACGAACCCTGAGCCACTACTTTGATTTCAACCATCCCGATCCCCAGCTTACGCGGTGAGTGACCGAGAATATTGCCCTCGTTGGTGGCGACCGGATCGGGTGGAACAATTACCAGCGTATCGGCATCCGCCGGGTTATCAAAATGTAAGGTGGTGGTGCTGACATCATGGCCTAACACCAGCGTCTGCTCCTCGTTGCCAACGCGCACGGGGATCGGACGATTGGCATTGTCACCGAAGGCTTTCGCGGTAATGACCAGATCGAATTTCTTCGGTAGCGGGGCTTTGTACTCAATCGTTACTTCTTCGCTGAGCTGCGCATTGGACCAGCGTCCCCAGGATTCGGGGCGTGAAATGCCGCTAAACTGTTTGACCTCTTCCGGCGCGCCCGCCACGTTGAAAACGAAGCTATCTGCTTTGTAGCGAATGTCGTTATCGACAATTTTCAGCGTATCGACGTTACCTTTATAGCGCTCCATGTCGATTACCGTGTCTTTAAATACGGTTTTACTTTTCCACTTGGCTTTATCGACGTGCTGTACGATTTGCTGTCCGCCCAGCTGCCCCTGTGATACGCACCAATCGGTAGAGAGTGCCAGCTCCGGCGCCCACAGTTGTGCCATTTTGTAGCAGCGATCGACCCAGACGAAGTTATCGCGTGGGGCGAAATCTGCCAGTTGGAAGCGCAGCGGGGCCGAGTATTCGCTTTCCGGCAGCGGCTCGACGCGTTTGTCCGATACTCGCAGCAGCAGCGGCAGGCGGAAATGACTGCCGGAGAAAGAGATCATATTTTTGTCCTGGTCGACGGTGAACTCTTTCATCTCTTTCGGGAAATTCCACAGGCGAATGATATCGGGCTTCCACGCCAGCATTTTTTCTTTGATGTTCAGGAACACTTCCGAGACGGATTCGCTCGACAAGCTGCTGCGGCCAAGGCCGATAAAGTTATCGCCGCCGAGAATATCCAGTACCGTTGCGCCGTTATCCATCGTGTTACGCTTTACCGCCAGCGTGTCCTGTTGCGGTTGATCGCCGCGCAGTACGAAGAACAGGTTGTTGCGGTCCTGCTTGTTCAGATACTTCCATGCGGTGTTGTTCATCGCCAGATGATCGGAAGACACCACGATAACGGTATCTTTAAACCACGGCGATGATTTGATTTTATTGATAAATTCGGCAATGTTTTCCTGGCTGCAGCTGACCGCGCTGAACGATTGGTTGGCCTTCCCGTCGATGTCATAACGTTTACGGTTGCAGCTACGGGAGATAAATCCATCCGGATGATGGGTATCCACGGTCAGGGTAAACAGTGAAAAACGCTGGCCCGAGCGCGAAAGCTCTTCGAATTTTTTCCACGCTTCGTCCAGCACGGTATCGTCGTAGAAGCCCCAGTCGTTACGATAGGTCGGGTCCGCCACCACGCTTTTTAACTCTTCCGCACCATACAGATGGTCAAAGCCGTGAGATTTCAGGAACACGTCTTTGCCAGCAAAGCGCAGGTTGGCACCCTGCACAAAGTAGTTCTGATAGCCGGAGTTTTTCAGGATATCGCCCAGACAAATATTGTTAGGGAAGAAACTTGAAACCGACGCAGAGGCGTTGCCTTCAAACGGCGCAAACAGCGGAATTCCGCACTGGGAGGCGACCATGCCCGCGATGGTGTAATCCGTACCCGGCAGCTGCATGGTGTTGCTGAAATCCAGACCTTCGTTTTTCAACGCGCCGAGTTCCGGGGTCAGATCCGGGAATGCGTCGTTATTAAAATAGGTGCGTTCGAGGCTCTCACCGTAGATATACACCAGGTTCAGCTTCGGATTGGGAATGGTTTTCGATGGCTCTTTATAATACGTCGGGAAATCCGGGTCGCCATCGCGTGACTGCGACTTCACGAGTTCGGTTATCTGGTGAAATGCCGGGCTGGCGTCAACGGAGGCCAGCGCCAGCAGCAGGGCCAGCAGACTGTAACCCACATGATGTGGATGATGGCGACGGCGGCGTAGGATCCAGCCGAGAGCGACAAAAACGGTCGTCAGCGCCAGCGCGATCCCAACGCCCGGCAGAATATATTTGCCGATACCCGCGCCGGTCAGGCTGTTGGTCAGCGTATAGAGAACCGCGTCATTGATCCCGTCGCCGGTGAAATAGTCACTGGCATAAAGCGTGATATTCAAGACAATAAAAATCCCCAGCACCGTTAACGTGGCGGCAAACCACCAGGTGTTGCGACCCGCTTTCCAGGCATAAATCAGCACTGAAGCGAGAAACAGAGTGATGGAGATTAATTCTGACAACGGTCGATCCTCAGTAAACCGGGCAATTGCCTGGCAGGCTAATCATTTGGTGAGAGAACAATGTAATAGCGTTGTTACATTGCTGCAATTGTAGTGACATTAAATTACGTTGTTATTCAGAATTGGTTTAGATATGCGCGTTTTTGTGGGGAAAGACTGTTTATTTGGAATGTGAATGTATTGTCGAAAACAAATAGATGCCGCGCAGGTTATACGCGGCATGTCGTGCGTCAGGAAATGAAGTTCATGCCCTGTTTTAACACCAGATCGCAGGCCTTGGTTTTTACCTGCTTCGCCAGCGAGCTGTTGCCAATTGTGTTCAGGTCCAGCTGTTGACCATCTTTGGCGTTGAGCAGCCCCTGAATACCGTCCATATAGTTGGTGTCTTGCTTCTGCTCAGGCGCGCTGAGTCCCAGTTTATCCAGTACCTGGTTTTTGACGTTTTGCGCGTCGGTGACCGAAGCCAGCTTCTGTTTCGCGCAATATTCAAGGATCCCGGCTGCGTTATTCATGCTGCTGGAGGTCAACGACTGATTGCTGCCATTCAGCAGGCTGGTCAGGGAAGAGAGCGACGAGCTGCTTTGCGAGCCGGAGCTTTGTTTGCTCAGCTCACTGGCCGCGCTGGAGAGCGAATCCTGCCAGGAGGCGGCGAAAACGCTGGTGGAGATGAGCGTGCTGGCGGCAAGCGCACAGCACAGCAGACGTTTGGTAGTTTTCATCATTATATGCAACTCGTGTTATGCCTTTTCAGCGCAGTATAGCGCTGGCAGTCTTAGGAGTGGTCCTAATACCTTAATACTCTTTCCCGGTTACCCGACTACGGTAGCTTTCCCAGTTAAAAATGACCCACAGACTGTTGCCAAGGCGCATACGATCCATCACGCGCTCACCCAGCAGCTTGTTCATTTCATCCATATTGCTGTTAGTTAACATGCCGGTCGGACGTTTTGAGGATGAACGGCGATCGACGATCTGATTGATAATCACTTTTTCATAGCGCGATTCGGTCTGCATGCCGATCTCATCGATCACCAGCAGATCCACATTGCTCAGATCGTTGAGCAACTGTTCTTCGCTGGTTTCACGATTACTGAACGTTTCTTTCATCGCCGACATGATATCGGCCACGGTAATGATCAATACCGACTTGCCGCGCAGTAGCAGTTCGTTGCAGATGGCGGCGGCTAAATGGTTTTTGCCGGTGCCGGGTTTGCCGGAGAAGATAAAGCTGGCGATGTTGCCGTCAAACTCTTCAACATACTGGCGGGCTTTGCTCAGGGCGTTCATCTGACCTTCGCACTCTACCCGATAGTTTTCGAACGAACAGTTCTGATGCAGCGGACGGATACCGGAACGGTTGAATGTGCGCTGCATTTTCATAGCCCGGTTTTCGCGGGCCAGCGCTGCGGCACGAATTTCACCTTGCTCTTTTTGCCATGCCAGCAGTTCTTCGCCCGTTTTAAATGCGGGCTCGACATTAGGTGGCATCATTTTTTGCAGACGTTTCATCAGGTCGCCAACGTTTTTCATCGTTATCCTCTAAAACCCGGTGGAATGTGGCTGTCAGGTTCACTGACGCTGTTCACATCGCGCTTTGGCATTCCGCCATTGCTGGCCCGTCCAATCTGAATGCTGCGCGCCAGTTTTTGCTGCCACTGAATATGGTGAAAGACTTTTCCTTCAGCCTGCCAGTAGGCAACAAATGAGGCCAGCTCTTCAGCAGTAACCGGCTCTCTCAACGCTACACCCCATAAAGCAGCCTGACGCTGAAAGTCGGCATCAGGCTGCCAGGCAGCGTACATCGCAAATTTCCCCATTGGTACGGCAACGGGAGCGGCTTGCGGCTCTTCATAAAATTGATCATCTAATGTCACATCGCTTCCCGGGCGTGACAGTTTCTCCTCAAGCGCCAACAGCTCAGCCAGTCTCGCAGGCGTCACCGCGTAAAATGCTGGTGCATTGTTAGCGAATACGGCTACGGCGCCACCCGCAGACTTGGCCAGCACGGCGTGGTGATCGTGTAGTAAGGCGTCAATGCTAGTGACGTCTGGCGTCAAAATTTTGCAGGGCATAATGTTTCTCAATACTGAACAACAACCGAGAAGGGGACTGCTTTTATAGTAACACAGAGAAGAAGGAGAGCAGCAGATGAGGGGGGAGATTCCCCTCTCTGCATGGTATTAAAGAAAGTGCACCGTCAAACGCGTGGGCGTTTGCGATACAGCCATAATCCTGGCACGGATAGCCCGATGGAGAGCGCACCGACAATCGATGAGGCTTTCAGGAAATTGGTCAGCAGGGTGATCATCAGCGCTTCGCTGTAGCCAAAATGACCGATTTTTACCGCCGAGATCATGGCGGTGTAGGCGGAGATCCCAGGGAACATCGGGATCACTGCCGCAACGGTAAAGACTTTCGGATGCGCCAGATACCAACGCGACCACTGGATCCCAATGCAGCCGACCAGCAGCGACGCCATAAAGGTTGACCATTCGATATTAAATCCTGCGCTCATCATTACCATTCGCGAACCGTGGCCGAGCGCGCCGAGTACCGCACACCAGGGGAGCGCCCGATGAGGGACATTAAATACCATGGCAAAGCCTACCGCCGGGATTGCCGACAGGATCATGTCCTGCATTAACGCCAATATGAAATCGATCACGCCCATCCGCGCAGCCCCCATAAGGTCATCGACATGACTACGCCAATGCAGGTTGCCAATGTCAGCAAACTGGCAATTGCCCAGCGGGCGAGCCCGGTATTAATGTGTCCCTTAAACATATCCGCGACGGAGTTGATCAGCGGAAAGCCCGGAACCAGCAGCAGCACGCTGGCAGCCATGGCGATGGTTGGGGTGTGGTTAAACGTCGGTAGCGTTAGCAGCAGACCAGAAATCGTTGTCGCCACAAACGCGGTGATGCAAAAGTTGATTTGTGGGTGCAAATGCCGGGATGCCAGAATCTGACGGATATACATTGCCACCATGCTGGCGAAAAAAGTGATCACCGCACCATCCCATCCGCCGTTATTGAGCTTACAAAAGCAGGCGCAGGACAAGCCGACCATGAAGGCGACCAGCCATCTTGGATAGCGTAGCGGCTTAATCTGGCTAAAGCGTTTCTCTACCCCTTTAATATCCAGCAGTTTATGTTCCGCCAAAATGACAATGTGCTGCACTTCCGTCACGACGTGCATATTAATGCCGCGATCCTGATTTTTTCGCGTTGATGTCAGGCATTGCCCGTCTTTAATGGTGGTCAGGACGATAGCGTTAGAGGAGATGGCGCTTTCTACGCTATCCATGCCAAGTGCCAGCCCGAGGCGGGTGGATAACTCGTCAACCAGAGCGCTTTCTGCCCCATGCTGAAGTAAAAAAAGTCCGCATTGAATACATAACCGTGTAACCGTTCGCTGTGACGACTGCTCTGTTTGCATGGCTCGCTCTGACTGAAAAGGATCTCTTTGAGTGACGAATGTCTTCTTTTTATCATGAAGCATGAGCCCGCTGGCTCTGGCTAAGATCAATCTTTGTGTCGAAAAAAGACACAGGTGATACGGTTGTGGCATCTTAACGCTCCCGTTCGCTAAGGTACGAGGGGGAGACATGATTGAAATGTAGCGTTATTTTCCCGGATGGCAAATACGTAAGCCATGCTAACGATCTATTGTAGTTATTATAATTGTACAGATAATGTATTTATACGTAATTGTGCAATAATAGCTTAAAATTTGGCGCTATTTGGATGGTGCCGTCAATACTTTTTGAAATAAATACCAAGGATAACAATTCACCCCGCTTATTGTTCGGAGTATTCTCCTGTGAGTTAAGATTATTAATCTATCCGGGAGAATTTAATTAAGTACGATTGCGGACTGGTGAGTGTGGAGGGGATATGTTGCCAGGACGCTGCAAAAACGCAATTATTATTAGTAAATCACCGATTATACAAACTGGGCTTAAAGGCGTAATGCAAGCGCAGTTCGCCGATTACGAACTTACCTACTGTCGTTCTGTTGAAGAACTGACGTTATTACAGCTACGGTGTGCTGATTTGGTAATTGCTGATTTAACCGGAGACTGCAATCATCCACGTTCAGTTTGCGAACAATATTATTCTTTATTATCTCAATACCGTGATATTCATTGGGTATTTCTCGTATCTCGTATTTTTTATCCTCTGGCTGTTGAACTACTGATGTGTTCTGTCAGTTCGCTGCTCTCTGACGCCGAGCCGATTGAAAGTTTAGTGAATGTCATTCACGCAGGAAATACACGAGCAGAGAGAATAAGCAAGGCGCTGCTCTTTCCGCCTGCTATGCCGCAATTGTTAGACCATAGCGCACGATCTATCGTTCTCACTCTCTCTGAAAGAAAAGTATTGCGCCTCCTTGGGAAAGGCTGGGGGATTAACCAGATTGCGGCGTTGCTGAAGAAAAGTAATAAAACAATCAGCGCCCAAAAGAATAGCGCTATGCGTCGCTTGTCGATAAATAGCAATGCAGAAATGTATGCCTGGATAAATAGTTCTCAAGGATCGCGAGAACTTAATTTACCTTCAGTTTATGGAGAAACCACGGAATGGAAAGCAGAATCATCAAAAGAAACGTTGCACTGGTAGAAAAGTGCACGATGAGCAGCGTGGGTATTAAGAGTTTATTTAATACCATGCCGGATGACCAATATAAACTTCATCTCTTTTCAAACCAGCCCGCTTTTAGCCAGGCAATGTTAAAGATGTCGTTTTCGGCAGTTATTTTTTCCCTCTCTGCAATCAGAACCGATCGTAGGGCAGGGTTGGCCTATTTAACGGAGCTGGCGATAAATTATCCGCGGATTCGCCGTGTGGTGATTGCCGATGATGATGCTGAAGCGCGTTTAATTGGTTCCCTGTCCCCCTTGCCGTTAGATGGCGTTGTGAGTAAAGCTTCTTCGTTAACGGTGTTGCAGGACGCGTTATTTACGGCGTTAAGCAGCCCTGGTCGGGGAACCGAAGGCACGAAAAACCATTGGTATATTAATCAAAGCCGTATGCTCAGTCCGACAGAACGAGAAATACTGCGCTTTATGTCGAATGGCTATTCGATGCCACAGATTGCTGTTCAGCTTGAACGGAACATCAAAACCATTCGGGCACACAAATTTAATGTGATGTCCAAACTGGGGGTCAGCTCGGATGCCGGGTTATTGGATGCCGCTGACATCCTGTTGTATCTGCGTGCTGGCGAGCCAGCGCCTTTTATGCAGGCGGTTTCATGACGGACAACATTGACGTGTTTCTTGCCGGGCTTGGTCGCAGGTTTAGCGTGTGAAACATTACTGACACACGTCAACCCAGGTGGCAGAAGTCAGTTCAGCCATCCTTTCAGGCGTGATGCGAACTGCGCTGTGGATGGCACCTGCGGCAGGCAGCACTTCAGCGTAGTGCTTCAGAGAAACATCACAGTACACTGATATCGGTGTTTCTAATCCGAAGGGGCAAACGCCGCCAACGGGGTGCCCCGTCGCGTTCACGACCTCATCACTACTTAACATTCGGGCTTTGGCACCGAACGTACTCTTTAGCTTTTTATTATCCAGTCGGGCATCGCCTTTTGCCACGACCAGGATGATATCGTTCTTCACCTTTAGCGAAAGTGTTTTCGCTATTTGGCCAGGTTCAACGTTATGGGCTTTTGCTGCCAGATCAACGGTTGCTGTGCTCTGGTTTAATTCGATGATCTCGATATCTGGTGCATGTTGCGCCAGGAATTGGCGTACTGATTGCAAACTCATTCTTCTCTCCCTATCGCTTACAGATAGCCCTGCACAGCAGAAAACTTCAGGATGTAATTTGTCATAGGGGCAACCACACTGTAAATATTTTATTGTAACAACATAGCAACATTGGCAGTTTTTCGATCGTCTTCACAATCAAAGAAACCGGTTACAGTAACCGGTTGCAGAATGCTGAAATGACGATTAATACTGAAGTTGTCACTTCCTCTGTATCACATAATAAGAGCCATCTATGAAACTTAACTCGAAAAGCGGTAGTGCTGTTGTTCCTCCCGGCACGGTTGCGAAAAGTAGTAATGGGCTTTACGTGGTGGTGTTGATTCCAGCACGGTTGCAGGGTTTTGCACAACGGGAGAACGGCTATGTCTACTAACCATGCTGTGTTTAACGTGATTTTCCGCTTTGTTGAAAATTACGTCAGCCCTGTTGCCGGGCGCATCTCTTCACAACGACATGTAATGGCCATTCGCGACGGTTTTATTTCGGCGATGCCTTTTATGATTGTAGGCTCTTTTCTGCTGGTTTTTGCCTATCCGCCTTTTTCTCCGGATACCACCTGGGGATTTGCTCGCGCGTGGCTGGATCTGGCAAAACAGTTTGAAGGCCAAATCCTCACACCGTTTGATATGACGATGGGGATTATGTCGGTCTACATATGTGCGGCTATTGCTTATAACCTGGGCAAGCACTATGTGAAGTCCCATCAGTTAGATCCGTTTATGTGTGCGATGCTATCAATCATGGCTTTTTTGCTGATTGCCGCGCCAAAAACCAAAGGCACAATGCCGGTTGATAGCCTGGGAGGAACGGGGATTTTCACCGCCATCCTGGTGGCCATTTACTGTGTTGAAATGATGCGCTTCCTGAAGGCGCACAACATCGGCATCCGTTTACCCGATCAGGTGCCGCCGATGATCAAAAACTCTTTCGATCTGCTGATCCCGGTGCTGGTGGTAGTACTGACGCTGTACCCGCTGAGTCTGGTGATACAGTCGCAGTTTGACATGCTGATCCCTCAGGCCATTATGGCCATCTTTAAACCACTGGTGTCGGCTGCAGATTCTCTCCCGGCGATACTTCTGGCGGTATTGATTGGACATCTATTGTGGTTTGCGGGTATTCACGGCGCGGCAATTGTGTCGGGAATGCTGCAAATGTTCTGGCTAACTAATCTTGGGATGAACCAGTCGGCGCTGGCGCAGGGCGCGCCGTTACCGCATATCTTTATGGAAGCGTTCTGGACGTTCTTTATTGTGGTCGGAGGGTCAGGTGCAACGATGGGGTTGGTGATTTGCTATCTGCGTAGTCGTTCGGCTCATCTACGCTCGATTGGGCGTCTGAGCGTAGTCCCCAGCATTTTTAATATTAACGAACCGGTGATTTTTGGTACGCCGATTGTCATGAACCCGGTGTTTTTTATCCCCTTCCTGATGGCCCCAATGGTGAATGCGGTACTGGCCTGGGCGGCGATGAAACTGGATTTAATTGGGCGGGTCATTTCAGTGGTTCCCTGGACAGCACCGGCACCGGTTGGCGCGGCATGGGCATTAGGCTGGGATTATCGTGCGGCTATTCTGGTGGTGCTGTTGGCGCTGGTGTCGGCCGTTATCTACTTCCCATTCTTTAAGGTCTACGAAAAGCAGCTATTGGCGCAGGAAAAAGAAGAAGCGCAGCGTATGGAAGAGGAAAACCAGCAGGTTGCATAAATATCTGGCGAGGGGCTACGGCTCCTCGCTTACTTCAGCGTGCAGTCTCCGCATTGCTGAACGTCAGGCAGGCGATAGCGTTGGCAGCAGGTTCTGCGTACTAACAGCCCCTCGCGCGGAACAACGGTTCGCCACAGAGGGTTATCCTGACCGCAGGAGAGTTGTTTCTCAAAAAAGCAGGTCTGGCGCAGCGTGGTCAGCAGTTCCTCACCTAGCAACGGCTTCATTTCCGTTAAATACCAGTGAATTAAATATCCGGTGTTGCTCCAGATAAGCTTCGCGTTGATCTCGCCCGTCGCTTCCAGCGCCTGCACAACCGGCGTCAGCGCTGAGAGAATCAGCGTTTCCATGCGTTGTTGAGGGGACAGAGCTGTTGCCTGGTGATCCTGATGGACGTCGATCCAGAAGCAGGCCGCACGGCCCGTTTCGTGAAACTCTACGCGCATATGTTCAGGAGAGACGTCGATAGCCTCTTTTTGCGTCAGTAGGGCCACCATTAACGGAGGCATCATCAGGCCGATATACCATTGCGCCCAAAGAGAAATCAGGGGCTTATTTTCGCGGGGTAGCGTGGGTTGGTTGCGATAGATATGGTCTGAATAAACGGCCAGCAGCGAGCTAAGCGTCGCCGGTTGCGTCCATTCATGCAGCGTCATTGCACCTGGCACAGGCGTTTCGTCAAGACGAATGAAGTCCAGCAGGTGCTCGCGAGTTTTGGCTATCGTTGCGCGTACGGCAGCAGCCAGCGAGGGCATCTCTGAGGGGAGATGGCTACGCCAGATGACATCTTCAACGATCGGTGCGGAACGATAAGCCATGTCGATATAAGGATGTTAATCTTAATGATAATGATTGCTAATCCTATAATTGACATTGAGCGATGGCAAGATCTTTGTCGCCATCCCGAGCGGCAGCGCACAGAAAGCTCAGGTAGAGGGGCAGTTTACCCGCAGCTCATCGCTGACCAGCGTATTGTTACGTCCAAGATTCTTGGCCTCATAAAGGGCTTTATCCGCTTTGGCGATAGCAGCATCAATATCCTGTTCTACCAGAGGTGCAATGCCGATACTGACGGTTACGTTGGTTGCCACGCTCTCATTAAACATGTGAGGGATTTTAAGATCGTACACTTTCTGGCGGATACGTTCGGCGGCAGCCTGGGCCTGCTGTGGATCGACCGCGGTCAGCAAAATCATAAACTCTTCACCGCCAAAACGCGCCACCACATCCCGGGAGCGTACGGAGTCTCGGATGGCGGCAGAAACACGGATCAACGCCTGGTCGCCCATCATATGTCCGTAATGATCGTTATAGGATTTGAAATGGTCGATATCCAGCAGCAGAACGAAGTGCCTCGAATTACTCAGAGCCAACAGCGTATCGAGCCGGTGTTGCAGCCCCCGGCGATTATACAAACCGGTTAGCGGGTCGAGCATGCTGAGCCCGTTCAGGGTTTCCCTTTCCTCCAGCAGTTTGTACATCAGTTGCTGAGCGAATCCATCGTAGCGCTTTTGTATCACATGCTGGATGGCGATACCGGCCATAGGCAGCGCCATAAAATAGAAAATCCGCAAACCATGTTCGCTGCCGTTAAGCCATAAACAAACGGCGACGGAGGGGAGTGAGTGGAGCGTAAACGCGATGATATTATTGGCAAAAGCGATAGAGCCAATAAACAGTACGCTGAGCAGCGCTATTAACAGGAAATAATAATCATTCTGACCTAGAGCATTATATTTCAAGAATATATGTAACGCCCATAACAAGCCAAAAACGATTGAAATAAAAGGGAGATTAATTCTTTTATCCGCGTATTTCCCATGCCATACCAGCAGCAGTGTACTCATCACCAGCATCAGCAACGTAGGTACTGATAAGGCTTTGACCGTAAACAGTGGGAAAAAAAGCGTAAACAGCGCGGAGACTGCGTTGAGCAGCAGAAACAGTCGTAAAGAGAGTTGGTATTTTTTTGTGCGCAGAGTTCGCCAGGATTGTACTGTCATAGGTAAATATTGTTAGTTATCTGCAATGTACGAAGGTGTGTTGGTAAATAAAACAAATAACGAACGGGGTATCATTCGCAGAGGTTTTTATTGTTTTTAGTTGAAGAGCTAACCGGTGAGCAATTTATCACCTTGGATTATTCATGTCATCAATCGTTAAGTAAAACTCATATAATTGATAGTGCTTCACGGCTGACAAATGAGAAATTTTATCATATGATATTGGTTATCATTATCAATTTCATAGGTGAAATCATGTTGCAACGTACGCTGGGCAGTGGATGGGGTGTTCTGCTGCCGGGAATGCTGATTGCCGGGATGGCATATAGCGATCTGTCGGTCTACGTATGGAAGGTGATGATTGTATTAGGATTACTGCTGACTTCGCTCATGCTGTACCACAAACGTTTACGGCACTTTGTTTTGTTACCTTCATGCGCGGCACTGATTGGTGGCATTGTTTTGGTAATGATGAACTGGAATCAGGGATGAACAAAACAGAGAAGGAAATCGAGAGGGAAATAAGATAATTGGTGCGAGGGGGGGGACTCGAACCCCCACATCCTAAGGACACTAACACCTGAAGCTAGCGCGTCTACCAATTCCGCCACCTTCGCACAGTCATCTTATTTTTTTGATATCGCCTCGTTGGTGCGAGGGGGGGGACTCGAACCCCCACATCCTAAGGACACTAACACCTGAAGCTAGCGCGTCTACCAATTCCGCCACCTTCGCCCAGTGCGAGCAATATCAACGTGGATTATGGTGCGAGGGGGGGGACTTGAACCCCCACGTCCGAAAGGACACTAACACCTGAAGCTAGCGCGTCTACCAATTCCGCCACCTTCGCATACCATCGACACTCAAAAAGTATCGTTACCACGGGGGCGAATTCTAGAGATTTTATGCAGGGCGTCAACAGTTAATTTTCGAACTTAACGTGATTGCCGAAAAAAAAGGCGTTTCTTCGGTTTTTGGCGTTTTATGCAGGCCGGATAAGCGATAGCGCCATCCGGCGTTGCTCGGTGTCACGCCGGATGGCGGCGTAAACGCCTTATCTGGCCTACAGCCGTTAGGCTTTTTTCGCCTGGCGCGTCATCACAGTGCGATAGACCTTGAAACGCCCGGTCTGCGCGATAACTTCATGGAAGCCAAACACTTCATCCAGAACCTTCGGATAAGGCAGGAAGGCGTTCGCCACAATACGCAGTTCACCACCGCTGTTGAGATGACGCACTGCGCCACGAATCAGCGTTTGTGCGGCATCAAGGCTGGTCTGCATACCGTCGTGGAACGGCGGGTTGGAGATGATCATATCAAAACGACCCGTCACGTCAGAAAAGACGTTACTGGCGATGACGTCACCTTCAATGCCGTTGGCTGCAAGCGTTGCGCGGCTGGCTTCAACGGCGGCGGCGCTAACATCGCACAGGGTTAAGCGCACTTTCGGCGAGTGGCTGGCTAAGGCGACGGAGAGAACGCCTGCGCCACAGCCGACATCCAGCACTTTGCCTTTGGTGTGCGGCGTCAGCGTGGAGAGCAGCAGTTGGCTGCCAATATCCAGACCGTCACGGCTGAAGACGCCCGGCAGCGTTTTGATGGTCAGATTTTCTGTCTGGTATTCATCCCAGTATTTTTCTGCATCAAAGACCGGCTGTTTTTCCAGACGACCGTGGTACAGGCCACAGCGACGTGCGCTGTCGACTTTGTTTAACGGTGCGTATTCGGCAAGCATCTGCTCTGCGCTACGTACGCCGCTGCGATTCTCGCCGACAACAAAAATATCGGTGCCCACCGGTAACAGCGACAGAATGTTCATCAACTGGAACTGGGCTTCCGGCTTATTCTTCGGCCAGTAGTAGATCAGCGTATCGCTATCGGCAACGTCATCGGCCTGCGCGACGAGGCTGAAGCGGACGTTGTCGCCCATCTGGCGGTTAAGCACCTGCCAGTGGTGAAGTTGCTGGGTGTGCGCACGGCTGGCGGCGCTTTCAAAATGGGCAGGCAGGTCATCCTGCAAATCACCGGCAAACAGAATACGGCTTTGTTCGAAATCATCACTGTGGCGCAGCAAGACTTCACTTGCCGGGGTAAAAGCAGACATGGAATGCTCCTTAAATTGTACAGCGGGGGATTATAGTTGTTTGATGGCACGGATTCGACAAATTTGCTATATTTGCGCCCCTGATAGACAGGAGTGTTTCGCTATGACATCCCGACGAGACTGGCAGTTACAGCAACTGGGCATTACGCAGTGGTCGTTGCGTCGTCCTGGCGCACTGCAGGGCGAGATCGCGATTTCCATTCCTGCGCATGTCCGTTTGGTGATGGTTGCTGCACAGTTACCCGCGCTAACCGAACCGTTGATCAGCGATATTTTACGCGCATTAACCGTTAGCCCGGATCAGGTTTTACAACTGACGCCTGACCGTGTCGCCATGCTGCCGCAAGGCAGTCGCTGTAATAGCTGGCGGCTGGGAACCGAAGAGCCGCTGCTGCTGGAGGGCGCTCAGGTCGAGAGTCCTGCGTTTAATGAATTACGGGAAAACCCAGCGGCACGCGCCGCGTTATGGCAACAAATCTGCGCATATGAACACGATTTCTTCCCTCGAGCCGACTGATTTACCCGCAGCATTTCAGATTGAAAAACGCGCCCACGCTTTTCCGTGGAGTGAAAAAACATTTGCCAGCAACCAGGGCGATCGCTACCTCAATTTTCAGTTGAGGGTTGACGACGTGATGGCCGCCTTTGCAATCACGCAGGTCGTACTGGATGAAGCGACGTTGTTCAATATCGCCGTCGATCCTGACTTTCAGCGCCGGGGCCTGGGACGTGAGCTGCTGGAGCATCTGATCGATGAGCTGGAAAAGCGTGGCATTTTGACCCTGTGGCTTGAAGTGCGCGCCTCGAATGCGGCCGCTATCGCGCTGTACGAAAGCTTAGGCTTTAACGAGGCGACGATCCGTCGCAACTACTATCCAACGGCCGATGGACACGAAGACGCCATCATCATGGCGTTGCCAATCAGCATGTAAGATAAGGTGTAATGATGAAGAAGTGGGACTGGATTTTCTTTGATGCCGACGAAACGCTGTTTACGTTTGACTCGTTTACCGGCTTACAGCGGATGTTTCTCGACTATAGCATTACCTTTACCGCTGAAGATTTTCAGGACTACCAGGCCGTGAATAAACCGCTGTGGGTGGATTACCAAAACGGCGCGATTACCTCATTACAACTGCAGCATGCCCGTTTTCAGAGCTGGGCCGAACGCCTGAAGGTTGAACCGGGCCAGCTTAATGACGCATTCATCAATGCGATGGCGGAGATCTGCTCACCGTTGCCGGGGGCAGTTTCTCTGCTCAATGCGATTCGTGATAAAACGAAAATCGGCATCATTACTAACGGTTTTACCGCGTTGCAGCAAATCCGCCTTGAGCGGACGGGGCTGCGCGACTATTTCGACCTGCTGGTGATTTCTGAGCAGGTTGGGGTGGCAAAACCCGACCCCCGTATTTTTGACCATGCGCTGGAGCAGGCGGGTAATCCGGACCGTTCTCGCGTGCTGATGGTGGGTGACACCGCAGAGTCCGATATTCTTGGCGGCATTAACGCCGGGCTATCCACCTGTTGGCTAAATACGCACCACCGCGAGCAGCCAGCGGGCATTCAGCCGACCTGGACCGTAGCGTCATTAAGCGAACTGGAGCAGCTCCTGTGTAAACACTGATTGCCTCCCCCCCGTTGATGGGTAAAATAGCCGCAATTTTTCGTATTCAACTTGCCCGGCCCGTTGCCGTGCTTACCTAAGAAGATTTGACTATGACGTTGTCTCCTTATTTGCAAGAGGTGGCCAAACGCCGCACTTTTGCCATTATTTCTCACCCGGATGCCGGTAAAACGACAATTACTGAAAAGGTACTGTTATTCGGACAGGCCATTCAGACCGCCGGTACGGTAAAAGGCCGTGGCTCCAGCCAGCATGCAAAATCTGACTGGATGGAAATGGAAAAGCAGCGTGGTATCTCCATTACCACCTCTGTGATGCAGTTTCCGTATCATGACTGCCTGGTGAACCTGCTGGACACCCCGGGGCACGAAGACTTCTCCGAAGATACCTATCGTACTCTGACGGCGGTGGACTGCTGCCTGATGGTTATCGATGCTGCAAAAGGCGTCGAAGATCGTACCCGTAAGCTGATGGAAGTTACCCGTCTGCGCGATACGCCGATCCTGACCTTTATGAACAAACTCGACCGTGACATCCGCGATCCGATGGAGCTGCTGGATGAAGTCGAGAACGAACTGAAAATCGGCTGTGCGCCAATCACCTGGCCGATT
Source organism: Citrobacter sp. Cpo032 (assembly GCF_030332975.1). NCBI lineage: Bacteria > Pseudomonadati > Pseudomonadota > Gammaproteobacteria > Enterobacterales > Enterobacteriaceae > Citrobacter > Citrobacter sp. Cpo032. Next base: position 279,020 of record NZ_JAOWGU010000052.1, on the reverse strand, counting down.
GGCTGCGGTAAGTTGTTCAAAGGTGTCTATCACCTTTATAAAGATGAAACTTACCTGTATCAGACCGGTAAAGGCCACACCATTCAGGAAGTGCGTGTTGTTAAAGGTCTGAACAACCCGGAACTTGATGCTGCCGTGGGTGAAGACCTGGCGCAGCAGCTGCGTGACGAGCTGGAGCTGGTGCAGGGCGCGTCCAACGAGTTCGACCATGAGCTGTTCCTCGCGGGCGAAATCACCCCGGTCTTCTTCGGTACCGCGCTGGGTAACTTCGGCGTTGACCATATGCTGGACGGCCTAGTGGAGTGGGCGCCTGCGCCGATGCCGCGTAAAACCGACACCCGCGTCGTCGAAGCCTCAGAAGAGAAGTTCACCGGTTTCGTGTTTAAAATTCAGGCCAACATGGACCCGAAACACCGTGACCGCGTGGCGTTCATGCGTGTGGTATCCGGCAAGTATGAGAAAGGCATGAAAATGCGCCAGGTGCGCATTGGTAAAGACGTGGTGATCTCCGACGCACTCACCTTTATGGCCGGTGACCGTTCTCATGTGGAAGAAGCGTATCCGGGCGATATTCTCGGTCTGCATAACCACGGCACTATCCAGATCGGCGATACCTTTACCCAGGGCGAAATGATGAAGTTCACCGGTATTCCGAACTTCGCACCGGAGCTGTTCCGTCGTATTCGTCTGAAGGATCCATTGAAGCAGAAACAGCTGCTGAAAGGGCTGGTTCAGTTGTCAGAAGAGGGCGCAGTGCAGGTATTCCGTCCGATCGCCAATAACGATTTGATCGTGGGCGCTGTCGGTGTGCTGCAGTTTGACGTGGTGGTCTCACGTCTGAAGAGCGAGTACAACGTTGAAGCGATTTATGAATCCGTCAACGTGGCGACTGCGCGCTGGGTAGAATGTTCTGACGTGAAGAAATTCGAAGAATTTAAGCGTAAGAACGAAATTCAGCTAGCGCTGGATGGCGGCGATAACCTCACCTATATCGCACCAACCATGGTTAACCTGAATCTCACCCAGGAACGTTACCCGGACGTTCAGTTCCGTAAAACACGCGAACACTAATCGACCTCCCAGGGCACGGTATCCGCCGTGCCCTGCAACTTTTCCTGTCTTTTAAATCCCTTGCGGAATGTTCTTAAAACCTCGCGTTTTTCTTTTGTTTGCCTGTTTTTTAATCAATTCTGACTGCGATCACGAAATCGTGAACTATATTTAACAATGTGATGACATAAATATCGGCGTTTAATGCTTTTTAGGCTGCCTGTTGCAGCGTCTATTGCTGATATTTATTCCACTTACAAGATTAGTTGCTGGCTCAAGCCGTTTAACGGCAGAGCATAGCGTTTGGCAAAACATACAGGAATACATCGATGACAATGACAGGACTTAAGATTTCTAAAACGCTGCTGGCCGTGATGCTGACCTCCGCTGTTGCAACGGGTTCTGCTTATGCAGAAAACGCCACGATGGATAAAGCGCAATCCGGCGTCGAAAGTGCGGGGCAGAAAGTCGATAGCTCTATGAACAAAGTCGGTAATTTCATGGATGACAGCACCATCACCGCGAAAGTAAAAGCCGCGCTGGTGGACCACGAAAGCATTAAGAGCACCGATATTTCCGTCAAAACAGATCAAAAGGTGGTGACACTAAGCGGGTTTGTTGAAAGCCAGGCACAGGCCGAAGAAGCGGTGAAAGTGGCGAAAGGCGTTGAGGGTGTGACCTCCGTTAGCGACAAACTGCACGTGCGTGATAGTAAAGAAACCTCCGTTAAAGGCTATGCGGGCGATACGGCAATCACCAGTGAGGTAAAAGCCAAGCTGCTGGCCGATGATATCGTCCCTTCCCGCAAGGTGAAAGTTGAGACCACCGAGGGCGTAGTGCAACTTTCAGGCACCGTCGATTCACAGGCTCAAAGCGATCGTGCTGAGAGCATCGCCAAAGCGATTGATGGCGTGAAAAGCGTCAAAAACGATCTCAAAACTCAGTAATTAGACTTAATTCGTCCTCCTGACGTTTGTCGGGAGGCGTGTTGTGCACCACACTAAAAATATCGCCGATGAGCAGCCTGAGCGCTCATATCAAGCGGTGACATTAACTATGGTAAAGGAGAAGCGCATGTTTCGATGGGGCATCATATTTCTGGTTATCGCGTTAATTGCCGCCGCACTGGGTTTTGGTGGACTGGCTGGTACCGCTGCAGGCGCAGCGAAAATTGTTTTCGTGGTGGGGATCATTCTGTTTCTGGTCAGCCTGTTTACAGGGCGTAAACGACCCTAGTAAGTAAACCGTAAAGATAACTTGCTACCAAGCCAGTCCAGTGGACTGGCTTTTACGGTTTTAGCGTCAGGCAATTTGCGTTACTTTGTTGTTCTATTACAAAACAACAGGAAGGCAGAGGTGGGGCAGAGAATACCCGTCACGCTCGGTAATATTGCGCCGTTATCGTTACGTCCATTTCAACCAGGCAGTGTGGCGCTGGTGTGCGAGGGCGGGGGACAAAGAGGCATTTTCACCGCTGGCGTACTCGATGAATTCATGCGTGCGCAGTTCAATCCCTTTGATCTCTACTATGGGACGTCCGCCGGCGCGCAAAACCTTTCAGCCTATCTGTGTAACCAGCCTGGTTATGGCCGTAAAGTCATTATGCGTTACACCACCCGCCGTGAGTTTTTTGACCCGGTACGCTTTGTGCGCGGGGGAAACTTAATCGATCTCGACTGGCTCGTGGATTCGACCGCATCCCAGATGCCGCTGGCGATGGATAACGCCGAGCGTTTGTTTGCCGCAGGGAAAGCGTTTTATATGTGCGCCTGTCGGGGCGATGATTACACGCCCGGCTATTTTTCGCCGAACCGGCAAAACTGGCTCGACCTCATTCGAGCCTCCAGCGCGATTCCCGGGTTCTACCGCACAGGGGTTGTATTGGACGGCGTGAACTATCTGGATGGAGGAGTTAGTGATGCCATACCTGTGCAGGAGGCAGCGAAGCAGGGGGCAAAAACGTTGGTAGTGATTCGCACTGTGCCTTCGCAAATGTACTACACCCCGCAGTGGTTCAAACGTATGGAGCGCTGGTTGGGTGAAAGTAGCCTGCAACCGTTTCTGAATCTGGTGCAGCATCATGAGACCAGCTATCGTGCTATCCAGAGTTTTATTGAGAAGCCGCCGGGCAAGCTGCGTATTTTTGAGATCTATCCGCCAAAACCACTCCATAGCATGGCGTTGGGCAGCCGTATTCCGGCGCTGCGGGAAGATTACAAAACCGGACGCCTGTGCGGTCGTTACTTTCTGGCGACAGTCGGCAAGCTGCTGGCGAAAAATGCGCCGCTGCCTCGTCAGACGCCGAAGATTGTGGTGCCGGGGCCGGTGGTAGTTCCTCCCGCGCCGGTGGCCAACGATGCCCATGTGCCAGTGGTGACCAATGCGCCTCAGGCGAACGACACGACGTTTGATAATGAGGATTTGGCGTGAGTTATCGTTTTATCGATACGCATTGTCACTTTGATTTCCCGCCGTTTACCGGAGATGAATCTGCCAGCATTCAGCGCGCGGTGGAGGTTGGTGTACAGAGCATTATCGTTCCGGCCACCCAGGCGGCGAATTTTCCCCGCGTACTGGCGTTAGCGGAAAATTATCCTCCATTGTTTGCCGCGCTTGGTCTGCATCCCATTGTTATTGAACAACATAGCGATGACTGCCTGGACCAGTTGCAACAGGAGCTGGATAAGCGCCCACAAAAGCTGGTGGCGCTAGGCGAGATTGGATTGGATCTGTATCGGGACGATCCGCAATTCGATAAGCAAGAGCGGGTGCTGGAAGCGCAGCTAAAGCTGGCGAAGCGGTATGAATTGCCGGTGATCCTGCATTCGCGGCGTACCCATGACAAGCTGGCGATGCACCTGAAACGTCATACTTTGCCACGAACTGGCGTGGTGCATGGTTTTTCCGGGAGCGTGCAGCAGGCAGAGCGCTTTGTGCAACTGGGATACAAAATTGGCGTGGGAGGCACCATTACCTATCCGCGCGCCAGTAAAACCCGCGAGGTAATAGCGCAACTGCCGCTGGAATCGCTGTTGCTGGAAACCGACGCGCCGGATATGCCGCTCAACGGCTTTCAGGGGCAGCCTAACCGCCCGGAGCAGGTAGTCAGAGTCTTCGACGTCTTATGCGAACTGCGCCCGGAACCTGCGGACGTGATCGCTGACGCGCTGTATCGTAATACCACGGCGTTGTTTAACATGTGATTGGATGGCGTACCCAGCCTACAAAAGTGTCTGCTTCGTAGGCCTGATAAGCAAAGCGCATCAGGCATATTTTTGCCGGATGGCAGTTGCGCCTAATCCGGCCTACAAAAGTGTGCGCTTTGTAGGCCTGATAAGCAAAGCGCATCAGGCATAACTTCGCCGGATCGCGGCTGCGTCTTATCCGGCCTACAAAAGTGTGTGCTTCGTAGGCCTGATAAGCAAAGCGCATCAGGCATATTTTTTGCCGGATGGGGGCTGCGCCTTATCCGGCCTACAAAAGTATGCGCTCCGTAGGCCTGATAAGCGAAGCGCATCAGGCATAACTTCGCCGGATGGCGGCTGCGCCTTATCCGGCCTACAAAAGTGTGCGCTCCGTAGGCCTGATAAGCGAAGCGCATCAGGCAAAACTTCGTCGGATGGCGGCTGTGTTTTCTCCGGCCTGCAAATGATGTAGCCGCATCCGGCAATCACAGGTACAGCGCCGGGAAGATCAAATTATCCACCCCGCGCTCGCGCAATCTTTGCGCCAGGTGTTCCACATCCTTCGGCGTGGCGCTCGGCCAGTCCTTCGCTTCGCCATACACCCCGTGCGCATGAAAGGCATTCAGCCGTACCGGTACGTCACCGGTGCGTTTGATAAACGTCGCCAGCGCATCGATATGCTGTAGATAATCTTCCTGACCAGGAATAACCAGCAGGCGGAGTTCCGCCAGTTTTCTCTGCCTGGACAAAAAGGTAATACTTTGTTTAATCAGCGTGTTATCGCGGCCGGTAAGCTGCCGATGACACGTGCTGTCCCAGGCTTTTAAATCCAGCATTACTCCGTCGCACACAGGCAGCAGCTTCTGCCAGCCGGTTTCGCTCAGCATGCCGTTGCTGTCGACCATGCAGGTCAGGTGTTGCAACTGCGGATCGGTTTTTATCGCGGTAAATAGCGCCACAATAAAGGGGAGCTGGGTAGTCGCTTCACCGCCACTAACGGTTATCCCTTCGATAAACAGTGACGCTTTACGAATATGTTGCAGCACTTCATCAACGCTCATACTCTGCGCCATCGGCGTGGCCTGCTGGGGGCACATGTGCAGGCAGGTGTCACACTGCTGACACACATCGGACTGCCACCACACTTTCCCCGCGCTCAGGTTCAGCGCCTCATGCGGGCAATGCAGCACACACTCCCCGCAGTCGTTGCAGCGTCCCATCGTCCACGGATTGTGGCAATTTTTACAGCGCAGATTACATCCTTGCAGAAAGAGAGCCAGACGACTGCCCGGCCCATCGACGCAGGAGAAAGGAATCAGCCTACTGACTAAAGCGCATCTGCTGTTCATGGCTAATCACGCGAGGTTGTCGTTCCAGAATGCGCGTATTGCGCGCGGCTTCTTCGCCAAGCCAGGTGGTGTTGGTTCGTGACCCTTCGGCGCGATACTTTTCCAGATCTGACAGGCGCACCATGTAACCCGTAACGCGAACCAGATCGTTGCCGCTCACGTTGGCGGTAAACTCGCGCATTCCGGCTTTAAACGCCCCGAGGCACAACTGCACCAGCGCCTGAGGATTACGCTTGATGGTTTCATCCAGCGTGAGAATGTCGCTGATCCCGGCGTGATAAAACGCGTGATGTGGCGCGACGGTTTGCAGATGGGTGATCGGGTCCGGCTCATCGCCGTAAGGCAGGCGTGCCCCTGGCGTGGTGCCGATGTCAGAACTGATGCCCGACTGTGCATGCAGCATCGCGCGCTGCTTCCAGCCATATTTCACCGGGGTGTTTTCGACAAACTCCGCCAGGTAGGCGCTAATACGATAGCCGAGCTGATTGGCGAACTCATCTTTCCCATAGCGCGCATTCTGTCCCGCCTTATCGCACAGCAGGTTAACCGCCTCCGCCAGACCATACATCCCGAACATAGGCACAAAACGTTCGGGATCAATCAACCCTTCCTGCACGAGGAAGCTATTCTCAAAGAAATGTGATTTCTCATAGAGGAATTCACATCGTGAATCAATGATGGCGATTTGCTGCTGGCAGTAGTGCGGTAGGGTGCGCGTAAAGAAGTCATCGACAGAGGTGCTGCGCTCTGCGATGGCTTTCAGATTAAGCCTGACCAGCGTGCTTCCACCCCCGGCGAGCGGCAAAGAGTTGTAACAACTGACGACACCGTACTGACCTTTTGTGAAAATTTTATCATTTTCAGGGCCGTTAGAAATATGCGGCTTACTGCACTCGCAGATATTTTGCGCCACGTTGAGCAGCAGATCGTCAGGTGTGATTTGCGGGTCATAAATGAATGTCAGATTAGGCGATACCTGCTTTAACTCTGCATCTGCGCGTAAAATTGCACGAGTAACTGGTGTATCGGCGGGGCCGATATTGGCATGCATAAACGCGTCTGGCAGGGTTCTGTCGAGATAACGCCAGAAACGTTTTATTCGAATATCGATCTCGTCTTGTGTTAGAATTCTAACATACGGTTGCAGCAGGGCATCGAGCTGACCGAGATAAACCGGCATAGACGTCACTGACGGAACATGGTGGTAAAGAATAGTGAGTAAGGATAACGCGTCATCAAGATCCCTGGCGCCTTCCAGCTCCAGCCACGATGAGCCATTGGCCAGAAAACGCGCGTAATCGGGTAAAACATAGCGCGGTTTGAACGGGGCATGACCTTCGTACATATCGCAGATTACCCCATCATCCAGCGCCTGACGTGCCTGTGCAGGCAGTTGCGGGTAAGGCAGCGCGTTCTCAGCTTCCAGCGCCAGAAAGTGGCGTTTCTGCTCAGGGCTGAGCACTGGGCTGGTCACGATTTGTTGGCAACGCTGTTGCAGCGCGAGTTCGCTTGAAGTGGGCATCGTTGATTCCTTTTTATCCCGAAGGTGTAACGCCATTGTAGAAAGCAACGCCGCCGCAACCTTTGATCCGGATGCGCCTGATGCCACCGCATCCCTTTAGAAAAGGTGATTTATTTGAAGTAGATCTCATTAGAGTAATGCAAATCTGTATGTGGTTTTCATTAACTGTGATGTATATCGAAGTGTAATAGCGAGCGGATGTTAGAATACTAACAAACTCGCAAGGTGAAATTTTATACGGCGATGCCGTTGGAGAATGTTATGACCGATTTAACAGCAAGCAGCCTGCGTGCACTGAAACTGATGGACCTGACTACCCTGAATGATGACGACACCAATGAAAAAGTGATCGCGCTGTGTCATCAGGCGAAGACCCCGGTTGGCAACACTGCCGCAATCTGTATCTATCCGCGTTTCATCCCTATTGCGCGTAAGACCCTGAAAGAGCAGGGCACGCCGGACATCCGCATTGCAACCGTAACCAACTTCCCGCATGGCAACGACGACATCGAGATTGCGCTGGCTGAAACCCGCGCGGCGATTGCTTACGGCGCAGATGAAGTTGACGTGGTGTTCCCGTACCGTGCGCTGATCGCCGGTAACGAGCAGATTGGTTTCGATCTGGTTAAAGCCTGTAAAGACGCGTGTGCGGCGGCAAACGTGCTGCTGAAAGTCATCATCGAAACCGGTGAGCTGAAAGAAGAAGCACTGATTCGCAAAGCGTCTGAAATCTCCATCAAAGCCGGTGCTGATTTCATCAAAACTTCTACCGGTAAAGTGCCGGTCAATGCGACGCCGGAAAGCGCACGCATCATGATGGAAGTGATCCGCGACATGGGTGTTTCTAAAACTGTAGGTTTCAAACCGGCTGGTGGCGTGCGCACTGCAGAAGATGCACAGCAGTTCCTGGCGATTGCCGATGAACTGTTTGGCGCTGACTGGGCTGATTCTCGTCACTACCGTTTTGGCGCATCCAGCCTGCTGGCGAGTCTGCTGAAAGCGCTGGGTCACGGCGACGGCAAGAGCGCAAGCAGCTACTAAGCCTTATATTGCCGGAGCTGTAGCGACGTAGGCCGGATAAGGCGTAGCCGCCATCCGGCATTAAGACGACTGCCGGGTGGCGCGTTGCTTACCCGGCCTACAACGGCCTTCTACTCTTTTCCCCTGGGGGTTACCGTGTTTCTCGCACAAGAAATTATTCGTAAAAAACGTGATGGTCATGCGCTGAGCGATGAAGAAATTCGTTTCTTTATCAATGGTATTCGCGACAACACCATCTCTGAAGGGCAAATCGCCGCCCTGGCGATGACCATTTTCTTCCACGATATGACAATGCCTGAGCGAGTTTCGCTGACCATGGCAATGCGTGATTCAGGAACCGTGCTGGACTGGAAAAGCCTGCAGCTGAACGGCCCGATTGTGGATAAACACTCTACCGGCGGTGTAGGTGACGTAACGTCACTGATGTTAGGCCCGATGGTCGCAGCGTGCGGCGGCTATATTCCGATGATCTCCGGGCGTGGCCTGGGGCATACCGGCGGTACACTCGATAAACTGGAAGCGATTCCTGGATTTGACATCTTCCCGGACGACGCGCGCTTCCGTGAAATTATTAAAGACGTGGGTGTGGCGATTATTGGGCAAACCAGCTCGCTCGCACCGGCGGATAAACGTTTTTATGCCACCCGCGATATTACCGCGACGGTGGATTCCATCCCGCTGATTACCGGTTCCATTCTGGCGAAAAAACTGGCGGAAGGGCTGGATGCGTTGGTGATGGATGTGAAAGTGGGCAGCGGTGCCTTTATGCCGACCTACGAGCTTTCTGAAGCTCTTGCTGAAGCGATTGTCGGTGTGGCAAACGGCGCGGGTGTACGTACCACCGCGCTGCTAACCGATATGAACCAGGTGCTGGCCTCCAGCGCAGGTAACGCGGTCGAAGTTCGCGAAGCGGTGCAGTTCCTGACCGGTGAATACCGCAATCCACGTCTGTTAGACGTCACCATGGCGCTGTGCGTGGAAATGCTGATCTCCGGTAATCTGGCGAAAGATGACGCCGAAGCCCGTGCGAAATTGCAGACCGTGCTGGACAACGGTAAAGCGGCAGAGATTTTTGGTCGCATGGTTGCGGCGCAAAAAGGCCCGACCGATTTTGTGGAAAATTATGCGAAGTACCTGCCGACGGCAATGCTCAGCAAAGCGGTATATGCTGATACCGAAGGTTTTGTCAGCGCGATGGATACCCGCGCGCTGGGGATGGCGGTCGTTTCCATGGGCGGCGGTCGTCGTCAGGCTTCGGACACCATTGATTACAGCGTTGGCTTTAGCGATATGGCGCGTCTGGGCGACAGCGTAGACGGACAACGCCCGCTGGCGGTGATCCACGCGAAAGACGAAGCCAGCTGGCAGGAAGCGGCGAAAGCGGTCAAAGCGGCAATTAGCCTTGACGATAAAGCGCCAGAAATTACACCGACAGTCTATCGTCGTATTACCGAATAACTGTATACTGATCTGATCGCTTTTTTGCGGCGCAGATGTATGGAGAACAAGATGAAACGTGCATTTATTATGGTGCTGGACTCCTTTGGTATTGGTGCGACTGAAGATGCGGATCGCTTTGGCGACGTAGGTTCAGACACTATGGGACACATTGCAGAAGCCTGTGCGAAAGGTGAAGCTGACAATGGTCGCAAAGGTCCACTGAATCTGCCTAACCTGACCCGTCTGGGCCTGGTGAAAGCTCACGAAGGTTCTACCGGTAAAATTGCTGCTGGTATGGACGGTAACGCGGAAGTGATTGGTGCCTACGCATGGGCGCATGAACTTTCTTCCGGGAAAGACACGCCGTCTGGCCACTGGGAAATCGCGGGTGTCCCGGTTCTTTTTGATTGGGGTTATTTCTCCGATCATGAAAACAGCTTCCCGCAGGAACTGCTGGATAAACTGGTAAAACGTGCCAACCTGCCAGGCTACCTCGGCAACTGCCACTCTTCCGGTACCGTGATCCTGGATCAGCTGGGTGAAGAGCATATGAAAACCGGCAAGCCGATTTTCTATACCTCCGCTGACTCCGTGTTCCAGATTGCCTGCCACGAAGAGACGTTTGGCCTGGATAAACTTTACGAGCTGTGCGAAATCGCACGTGAAGAGCTGACCGAAGGTGGTTACAACATCGGTCGTGTTATCGCACGTCCGTTTATCGGTGATAAAGCCGGTAACTTCCAGCGTACCGGTAACCGTCACGACCTGGCCGTTGAGCCGCCAGCACCGACCGTGCTGCAGAAACTGGTCGACGAAAAAGACGGTCACGTGGTTTCCGTCGGTAAAATCGCGGATATCTACGCTAACTGCGGCATCACCAAAAAAGTGAAAGCCACCGGTCTGGACGCGCTGTTCGACGCCACCATCAAAGAGATGAAAGAAGCAGGTGATAAGACCATCGTCTTCACCAACTTCGTTGATTTCGACTCTTCCTGGGGACATCGTCGCGATATCGCCGGTTATGCTGCGGGCCTGGAACTGTTCGACCGCCGTCTGCCTGAGCTGATGGAGCTGGTGGGTGAAGATGACATTCTGATCCTGACCGCTGACCACGGCTGCGACCCAAGCTGGACCGGCACTGACCACACCCGTGAACACATCCCGGTACTGGTCTACGGCCCGAAAGTGAAACCAGGTTCTTTAGGTCACCGTGAAACCTTCGCAGATATCGGTCAGACGCTGGCGAGCTACTTTGGTACGTCACCGATGGACTACGGTAAAAACATGCTGTAATACCCGTTGTCTTTCGCGCTGTAGATGCGTTGACTTCATTCGCTCACCCCGGCCACATAGTGAATCTATGCTCCCGGGGATTCACGAATTCGTCGCCTTCCTACAACGCGAAATCCTTAGGGTATTTCACTGTTTTGCATACGTTTTGTAGGCCTGATAAGGCGTAGCCGCCATCAGGCAATAACAACGAAATAAGGACAAAAAATGGCAACTCCACATATTAATGCAGAAATGGGTGATTTCGCTGACGTCGTATTGATGCCGGGCGACCCGCTGCGTGCAAAGCATATTGCTGAAACTTTCCTCGAAGATGTTCGTGAAGTGAACAACGTTCGCGGCATGTTAGGTTTCACCGGTACTTACAAAGGCCGTAAGATCTCCGTTATGGGTCACGGTATGGGTATCCCGTCCTGCTCCATCTACACCAAAGAGCTGATCACCGATTTCGGCGTGAAGAAAATCATTCGCGTAGGCTCCTGCGGCGCTGTGCGTATGGACGTTAAACTGCGTGACGTGGTTATCGGTATGGGCGCTTGCACCGACTCCAAAGTTAACCGTATCCGTTTTAAAGATCATGACTTCGCTGCTATCGCTGACTTTGACATGGTGCGTAACGCGGTTGATGCGGCAAAAGCACTGGGTGTAGACGCACGCGTGGGCAACCTGTTCTCTGCTGACCTGTTCTACTCTCCGGACGGTGAAATGTTCGACGTGATGGAAAAATACGGCGTGCTGGGCGTGGAAATGGAAGCTGCGGGCATCTACGGTGTTGCTGCGGAATTTGGTGCAAAAGCGCTGACCATCTGCACCGTTTCCGACCATATCCGTACTCACGAGCAGACCACTGCCGCTGAACGTCAGACGACCTTCAACGACATGATCAAAATCGCGCTGGAATCCGTTCTGCTGGGCGATAAAGAGTAAGGGTTGTTATGGCCCGGCGGCGCTTCGCTTACCGGGCCTACGGGAATGCCGCTATTAATGCCTGATGGCGATTCGCTTATCAGGCCTACAGGAGCGGTCTTGTAGGCCGGATAAGGCGCAGCCGCCATCCGGCAATTCGCCACTAATCGCTTAACGCACGGCCTTCGCCACCCACGCCGCCAGTTCACGCAGCTCGCTTTCCTGATCCGGATATTCCGTAACCAGCGCTTCGCAAGTCTGCTGTAAAACATCGGCGCGATACTGGCAGCCCTGTAGCTGCTCCGCCAGCGCTTCTAACGGCGCGGGATTGAGACTGTCGGTAAACACCTGTGAGCGCGTGATATGACCTTTTTCGACGTCGAAATGCAGCTCAACGCCACCCCAGGTGAAACGCTCGTCCAGCAGATGCGAGAAAGCAGGTGCCTGACCAAAATTCCATTCCCAACTGCTCTGGCGGGCAAAGGTTTCGGCAAAATTTGGCAGGTCCGGCGTTTTATCTGGTGAGATCACTTCCGCTTCAACGCGTTCGCCATAATGAGCAAAAAAGGCTTCCGTGATGGCCTGACAGACCTGTTCATGGGTGATGCCCGGTAACAGCTCCGTCAAATTCGCCACCCGTGAGCGGACAGAGGTGATCCCCTTTGCTGCGAGTTTCTTTTTGTCGGGATTGAGATAATTTGCCAGGCGGCTGAGATCGGCATTTAGCAGCAGCGTGCCGTGGTGGAATCCGCGATCTTTCGTTTCCCGATAAGCAGAGCCTGAAACCTTGCGATCGCCGTCTGGCGTTTTCACAACCAAATCGTTACGCCCGGAGGCATCTGCCGTCACACCCAGAGAATTCAATGCGTTGAGGACAATCGCGGTGGAAATGGTTTTGTCGTATTCCGGTTTACCGGCCATAAAGGTAAAGCAGGTATTGCCTAAGTCATGGAACACCGCGCCGCCGCCGCTGCTACGGCGGGCGAGCCGCACGTTGTCTTCCTCCATACGGCGGGTATTACACTCTTTCCACGGGTTTTGCGCCCGGCCAATCACCACCGTATCGGCGTTACGCCACAAGAACAGGACGCGCTGCGTGGCGGGCATCTGGCGAAAAATGCACTCTTCGACCGCGAGGTTAAACCACGGATCGTAAGAGTCTGAGATAAGCAGGCGTAGTGTAGTCATGGTTGATTTCCCTTCTGTTTTACAGTTTTTACTGCTTTTACTCTTTTTTCTCGTTGTCTTCTTCCTGCACCGGTTTGTTGGCGGTCAGCAGGAAAGGGGATTGCTGCCAGCGGGTACGCTTGCCTTGCAATAAGGTACGGGTGAGCACGACGCCAATCGCCAGCGCCAGCAGCAGCATCAGGCGTAAGATATTGGTGGTGTTATCTACCTGCTTCGCCTCGGTGGCGAGGGTGTGGGTATCCAGCGTCAGACGCAAATAGCCCAGCGGACCATTTTTCCCCTGAATGGGTTCGACAATCTGCTGGTTAAAATAACCCCCGGCTTTTTTGCCGTCGAGCGCCAGTCGGTCACGAACGTTGACGCTCTCGCCGGTGCGCGTAATCAGGTCTCCCTGTTCATCGTACACGCCAGCGTCCAGAATACGGCTACTTTCGGTCAGCTGTGTGAGTACCGCTTTGATGCGTTTTTCATCCGGCGTTTCGGTACGCATTAGCGGAGCAACATTTAGCGCCACCTGGCGGGCCAGCGTACGGGCCAGCTCTTCGAGCTGCGGATTACGCTGCTGCTGGTGACTTTGACTAAACCAGGATGCGCCCTGCATCAGGGCGACAAGCAGCGCAAGACAGAACAATACAATCACTGCACGATGAAGTCGGAATTTCAGTTTTGCGCGAGCCATATTCCACCTGCTGAAAATTTGAGACTTAATGTTGCCAGAAGCGCTGGTTACAGGGTAGCCTCATGCGTTATTTTCCCCTGATGATTCCGACCCGAACGATTTTACAGGAGCTTTAATGCCTAACATAACCTGGTGCGATCTACCTGAAGATGTTTCTCTGTGGCCAGGTCTGCCTCTCTCTTTAAGTGGCGATGAAGTCATGCCGCTGGACTACCACGCGGGCCGCAGTGGCTGGCTGCTGTACGGTCGTGGGCTGGATAAACAACGTTTAACGCAATACCAGAGCAAACTGGGTGCGGCGATGGTGATTGTTGCTGCCTGGTGCGTCGAGGATTATCAGGTGATTCGCCTGGCGGGTTCTTTAACGCCGCGCGCGGCAAAACTGGCGCATGATGCCAAACTGGATGTTGCGCCACTAGGTAAAATTCCGCATCTGCGCACACCGGGTTTACTGGTGATGGACATGGACTCAACGGCAATCCAGATCGAATGCATTGATGAAATTGCTAAACTGGCTGGAACCGGTGAGATGGTTGCGGAAGTCACGGAACGCGCAATGCGCGGCGAACTGGACTTTACCGCCAGCCTGCGCAGTCGCGTGGCGACGCTGAAGGGCGCTGATGCCAATATTCTGCACCAGGTGCGCGAAACGCTACCGCTGATGCCAGGCCTGACACAGTTGGTGTTAAAACTGGAAACGCTCGGCTGGAAAGTGGCTATTGCCTCTGGCGGCTTTACCTTCTTTGCCGATTACCTGCGTAATAAACTGCGTCTGACGGCGGCTGTGGCAAACGAGCTGGAGATCATGGACGGTAAATTTACCGGCAACGTGATCGGCGATATCGTCGATGCCCAGTACAAAGCCAATACCCTGACCCGCCTGGCACAAGAATATGAGATCCCGATGGCGCAGACGGTGGCGATCGGCGACGGTGCTAACGATCTGCCGATGATCAAAACCGCAGGGTTGGGCATTGCGTATCATGCCAAACCGAAAGTGAATGAAAAGACGGAGATTACTATCCGCCACGCTGACCTGATGGGCGTGTTCTGCATTCTCTCCGGCAGCATGAACCAGAAATGATTAAATTGCCCGATGGCAAGGTGTCCGTAGGCCGGATAAGCGCCTGCGCCATCCGGCAAAAGCGTTAACGAAAGAGGTAAAACGTGGCCAAAGCTCCAAAACGCGCCTTTGTTTGTAATGAATGCGGGGCCGATTACCCGCGCTGGCAGGGGCAATGCAGCGCCTGTCAGGCCTGGAATACCATTACCGAGGTGCGCCTTGCCGCATCGCCAACGGTGGCGCGTAACGAGCGGCTCAGTGGCTATGCCGGGAATGCGGGCGTGGCAAAAGTGCAGAAGCTGTCTGACATCAGCCTTGAAGAACTGCCGCGTTTTTCCACTGGATTTAAAGAATTTGACCGCGTACTGGGCGGCGGTGTGGTACCCGGCAGCGCTATTCTGATTGGCGGTAACCCCGGCGCGGGGAAATCAACGCTGCTGCTGCAAACGCTGTGCAAGCTCGCTGAGCAGATGAAAACTCTGTACGTCACCGGTGAAGAGTCACTGCAGCAGGTGGCGATGCGAGCGCACCGGCTCGGTTTGCCGACAGCGAATCTGAATATGCTGTCGGAAACCAGTATCGAACAAATTTGCCTGATTGCCGAAGAAGAACAGCCGAAGCTGATGGTGATCGACTCCATTCAGGTAATGCACATGGCGGATATCCAGTCTTCGCCGGGCAGCGTGGCGCAGGTGCGTGAAACGGCGGCTTACCTGACGCGTTTTGCCAAAACGCGCGGCGTGGCGATTGTGATGGTCGGCCACGTCACCAAAGACGGCTCGCTGGCCGGGCCGAAGGTGCTGGAGCACTGTATTGACTGTTCGGTACTGCTCGACGGTGACGCCGATTCTCGTTTCCGTACTCTGCGTAGCCATAAAAACCGTTTTGGTGCGGTGAATGAGCTGGGCGTCTTTGCCATGACTGAACAGGGCCTGCGTGAAGTCAGCAACCCTTCCGCTATCTTCTTAAGCCGTGGCGATGAGGTCACCTCCGGCAGTTCGGTGATGGTGGTCTGGGAAGGTACGCGCCCGCTGCTGGTAGAGATTCAGGCGCTGGTCGATCACTCAATGATGGCGAACCCGCGTCGCGTGGCGGTCGGTCTGGAACAGAACCGTCTGGCGATTCTGCTGGCGGTGCTGCATCGTCACGGTGGCTTGCAGATGGCGGATCAGGACGTGTTTGTTAACGTAGTCGGCGGCGTAAAAGTCACTGAAACCAGCGCCGACCTGGCGTTGCTGCTGGCAATGGTCTCCAGCCTGCGTGACAGACCGCTGCCACAGGATTTAGTGGTCTTTGGCGAAGTGGGGTTGGCGGGCGAAATCCGTCCGGTACCCAGCGGGCAGGAGCGTATTTCGGAAGCGGCGAAGCACGGCTTTCGCCGGGCGATTGTCCCTGCCGCTAACGTACCGAAAAAAGTACCGGAAGGCATGCAGGTCTTTGGCGTTAAGAAGCTTGCGGATGCGTTAAGCGTGTTTGACGACCTATAATCAAATACCTGTACGTACCGATTTTGTAGGCCTGATAAGCGAAGCGCCATCAGGCAGTGTTACGCGATTTTTCCAGCAGGAGGCTCTTGTGTCATTTGAATATCTGAAAACCGCCATAAAGCAAAAGGGCTGTACCCTGCAACAGGTGGCGGATGCCAGTGGCATGACCAAGGGATACCTAAGCCAACTGCTGAATGCCAAAATCAAAAGCCCCAGCGCGCAGAAGCTGGAGGCGTTGCACCGCTTTCTCGGTCTGGAGTTTCCGCGCCAGCAGAAAAATATCGGTGTGGTATTCGGCAAGTTTTATCCGCTGCACACCGGCCATATCTATCTTATCCAGCGCGCCTGTAGCCAGGTCGATGAACTGCATATCATCATGGGCTATGACGACACGCGCGATCGCAGCCTGTTTGAAGACAGTGCCATGTCGCAACAGCCTACGGTACCCGATCGTTTACGCTGGCTGCTGCAAACCTTTAAGTATCAGAAAAATATCCGTATTCATGCCTTCAACGAAGAAGGCATGGAGCCGTATCCGCACGGCTGGGACGTGTGGAGCAACGGGATCAAAACGTTTATGCAGGAGAAAGGGATCCAGCCAAACTGGATCTACACCTCTGAAGAATCAGATGCCCCGCAGTATCTCGAACATCTGGGGATCGAAACTGTGCTGGTGGATCCCAAGCGAACGTTTATGAGCATTAGCGGTGGGCAAATCCGTGAAAACCCGTTTCGCTACTGGGAGTATATTCCGACTGAAGTGAAGCCGTTTTTCGTGCGCACCGTGGCGATCCTCGGCGGGGAGTCGAGCGGTAAATCGACGCTGGTGAACAAGCTCGCCAATATCTTTAACACCACCAGTGCGTGGGAATACGGGCGTGATTATGTCTTCTCCCATTTGGGCGGCGATGAGATGGCGTTGCAGTATTCTGACTACGATAAAATCGCCCTGGGACAAGCGCAATACATCGATTTTGCTGTTAAGTACGCCAATAAAGTGGCATTCATCGACACCGATTTCGTGACCACTCAGGCCTTCTGTAAAAAGTATGAAGGGCGTGAACATCCGTTTGTGCAAGCGCTGATTGACGAGTATCGCTTCGACCTGGTGATCCTGCTGGAAAATAACACCCCATGGGTGGCGGATGGCTTACGCAGCCTTGGAAGCTCAGTTGACAGAAAAGCGTTTCAGACGCTGCTGGTCGAGATGCTGCAGGAAAACAATATCAATTTTGTGCACGTTCAGGAGCCTGACTACGACGGCCGCTTCCTGCGCTGCGTGGAGTTGGTGAAAGAGTTGATGGGCGAGCAGCGTTAGATTTTAATGCCGGATGCGCTGCGCTTATCCGGCCTACAAGTCGCACTAACCTCATAGACAGGATGGCGCTGTGCTTATCCGACCTACAAGTCGCACTAACCTCGTAGACAGGATGGCGCTGTGCTTATCCGACCTACAAGTCGCACTAACCTCGTAGGCCGGATAAGGCGTAACGCCGCCATCCGGCACTTAACGCTAATTACTTAGAAATACGCTTGTACTTAATACGTTTCGGCTCCAGCGCATCGGCGCCCAGCGTACGTTTCTTGTACTCTTCGTATTCGGTAAAGTTACCTTCGAAGAACTCAACCTTACCTTCATCCTGGTAATCCAGAATGTGGGTGGCGATACGGTCGAGGAACCAACGGTCGTGCGAGATAACCATCGCGCAGCCCGGGAATTCCAGCAGGGCGTTTTCTAGCGCGCGCAGGGTTTCGATATCCAGGTCGTTGGTTGGTTCATCGAGCAGCAGCATGTTGCCGCCAACCTGCAGCAGCTTCGCCAGGTGCAGACGACCACGCTCACCACCGGACAGCTCGCCGACGCGTTTGCCCTGATCCACACCTTTGAAGTTGAAGCGGCCCACGTAGGCACGGCTTGGCATCTCGGTGTTGCCGATTCGCATGATATCCAGCCCGCCGGAAACTTCTTCCCACACGGTTTTGCTGTTGTCCATGGCGTCACGGAACTGGTCAACGGAGGCCAGTTTGACGGTTTCACCCAGCGTGATGGTGCCGCTGTCAGGCTGTTCCTGACCGGACATCATACGGAACAGGGTAGATTTACCCGCGCCGTTCGGACCGATGATGCCGACAATTGCGCCTTTCGGTACGGAGAAACTCAGATCGTCGATCAGAACGCGATCGCCGTAGGATTTACGCAGATTGGTGACTTCAACGACTTTATCGCCCAGACGTGCTCCAGGAGGAATAAACAGTTCGTTGGTTTCGTTACGTTTCTGGTATTCGGTGTTGTTCAACTCTTCAAAGCGTGCCAGACGGGCTTTACCCTTAGACTGACGGCCTTTAGCGCCCTGACGAACCCACTCCAGCTCTTTCTCAATGGATTTACGGCGAGCCGCTTCCTGAGAGGCTTCCTGGGCCAGACGCTGATCTTTCTGCTCCAGCCAGGAAGAGTAGTTACCTTCCCACGGAATACCTTCACCACGGTCCAGCTCCAGGATCCAGCCCGCAACGTTGTCGAGGAAGTAACGGTCGTGGGTAATCGCCACTACGGTGCCTTCGAAGTCGTGCAGGAAGCGTTCCAGCCACGCGACGGATTCCGCATCCAGGTGGTTGGTCGGTTCGTCGAGCAGCAGCATGTCTGGTTTTTCCAGCAGCAGGCGGCATAGCGCAACGCGGCGGCGTTCACCACCGGAGAGATTCTCAATTTTAGCGTCCCAATCCGGCAGACGCAGGGCGTCAGCGGCACGCTCAAGCTGCACGTTCAGGTTATGGCCGTCGTGCGCCTGGATAATTTCTTCAAACTTGCCCTGTTGTGCGGCCAGTTTATCGAAGTCGGCGTCCGGCTCGGCGTACTTGGCGTAAACTTCATCCAGACCTTTCAGTGCACTAACCACTTCGGCAACCGCTTCTTCAACGGATTCACGAACGGTATGTTCCGGGTTCAGTTTTGGTTCCTGCGGCAGGTAACCGATTTTAATGCCTGGCTGTGGGCGAGCTTCACCTTCGATATCGGTATCAATACCGGCCATGATGCGCAGCAGGGTAGATTTACCCGCACCGTTCAGACCGAGAACACCGATTTTGGCGCCAGGGAAGAAGCTCAGTGAGATGTTTTTAAGAATATGACGTTTCGGCGGAACGACCTTGCCGACACGATGCATGGTATAAACGAATTGGGCCACGTTGGACTCGCCTCTATGTTTATCCCGTCATACTTCAAGCCGCAGATGCGTTGGCTGTGTCGTTCACCCCAGTCACGTACTTTTGTACGCTCAGGGGATTCACTTCCTCGCCGCCTTGCTGCAACTTGAATTATTTAGGGCTAATTATTGGTAAATAGTTATCAAAGGCGAAGTGTAGCCTTTTTCATTGCCCAATCCCAGCCAGCAGATCCCACTCGCAACAAAAGTAAAAAAGTGTCCGTGACGTGGCGCATTCTGCAATGTCTGGTTAGCATGAATTAATTAAGCGGCATGATGCTGCACAGACGTAACATGAGAAGAGGAAGAGCTTGTGGACAAAGCCAATCAATTTACCTGGCGCCTGCTGGCAGCCAGCGTATGTCTGCTGACGGTCAGTCAAGTGGCGCGAGCCGATTCCCTGGATGAGCAGCGCAATCGCTATGCGCAAATTAAGCAGGCCTGGGATAACCGACAGATGGATGTCGTAGAGCAGATGATGCCCGGCCTGAAGAACTATCCTCTGTATCCCTATCTGGAATATCGTCAGATTACTGACGATCTGATGAATCAGCCGACCATTACCGTCACCAATTTTGTGCGCGCCAACCCGACGCTGCCCCCGGCGCGTACTCTGCAATCGCGTTTTGTGAATGAACTGGCGCGCCGCGAAGACTGGCGTGGACTGCTGGCGTTTAGCCCGGAAAAACCGGGTACCACGGAAGCGCAATGCAACTATTACTTCGCGAAATGGAGTACCGGGCAAACCGAAGAGGCCTGGCGGGGCGCGAAAGATCTGTGGCTGACCGGGAAAAGTCAGCCGAACGCCTGTGACAAATTATTTGGCGTATGGCGCGCCTCAGGCACTCAGGATCCGCTGGCGTATCTGGAGCGTATTCGTCTGGCGATGAAAGCCGGGAATACCGGTCTGGTGACGGCGCTGGCCGGACAGATGCCCGCACAATACCAAACCATTGCCTCTGCGATCATCTCGCTGGCCAACGATCCGAATTCGGTGATGACTTTTGCTCGCACCACTGGTGCCACGGATTTCACCCGACAGATGGCGGCGGTCGCCTTTGCCAGCGTGGCGCGTCAGGATGTGGAAAACGCCCGCCTGATGATCCCGTCCCTGGTACAGGCGCAACAGCTTAATGACGAGCAAACCCAGGAGCTACGCGATATTGTTGCCTGGCGTCTGATGGGCAATGACGTCACCGACGAGCAGGCCAAATGGCGTGATGATGCGATTATGCGCTCCAATTCCACCTCGCTTGTGGAGCGTCGCGTGCGCATGGCGCTGGGAACCGGCGATCGTCGTGGCCTGAATACGTGGCTGGCGCGTCTGCCAATGGAAGCAAAAGAAAAAGACGAGTGGCGCTACTGGCAGGCTGATCTGCTGCTGGAGCGCGGACGTGATGCGGAAGCCAAAGAGATACTGCACCAGCTCATGCAGCAGCGTGGTTTCTATCCGATGGTGGCGGCACAGCGGCTGGGCGAAGAGTACGAGCTGAAAGTGGATAAAGCGCCAGCGAACGTTGATTCTGCGCTGACTCAGGGGCCAGAAATGGCACGCGTACGCGAGCTAATGTACTGGAACATGGATAATACCGCGCGCAGTGAATGGGCGAATCTGGTTACCAGCCGTACCAAGTCCGAGCAGGCTCAGTTGGCACGTTACGCGTTCAACAATCACTGGTGGGATCTGAGCGTTCAGGCGACGATCGCCGGTAAGCTGTGGGATCATCTGGAAGAGCGCTTCCCATTGGCCTATAAAGATCTGTTTACCCGTTACACCAGCGGCAAGGATATTCAGCCAAGTTATGCGATGGCGATAGCGCGTCAGGAAAGCGCCTGGAACCCGAAAGTGAAATCACCGGTCGGCGCCAGCGGGCTGATGCAGATTATGCCAGGCACGGCGACGCATACGGTGAAAATGTTCTCGATTCCAGGTTACAGCAGTCCGAGCCAGCTACTGGATCCTGATACCAACATCAACATTGGTACCAGCTATTTGCAGTACGTATATCAGCAATTCGGCAATAACCGCATCTTTGCGTCGGCAGCCTATAACGCCGGTCCGGGACGCGTTCGCACCTGGCTTGGCAATAGCGCTGGCCGCATTGATGCTGTGGCGTTTGTCGAAAGTATTCCATTCTCAGAGACGCGTGGTTACGTGAAGAATGTGCTGGCTTATGATGCGTACTATCGCTATTTCCTCGGCGATAAACCGGAGTTGATGAGCGACGCAGAATGGCAACGTCGTTACTGATCGTGTCGATTGTGTTATGCTATCGTACTCGTTAAAGAGTACAAAAGGGGGAAGCAAGCACGCTTCCCCCGCAACGATGGCGATATCTTATGACTCAGCAATCACCCTATTCAGCAGAGATGGCAGAACAACGTCACCAGGAGTGGTTACGTTTTGTCGATCTGCTTAAACACGCCTACGAACAAGATTTACACCTGCCGCTGCTCAATTTAATGTTAACGCCGGATGAGCGTGAAGCGTTGGGCACGCGTGTGCGTATCATTGAAGAGCTGCTGCGCGGCGAGATGAGCCAGCGTGAGCTTAAAAACGAGCTCGGGGCGGGGATTGCCACTATTACGCGAGGGTCGAACAGCCTCAAATCCGCACCGGTGGATTTGCGTCAGTGGCTGGAGCAGGTGTTGCTCGGGAAACATTGATCCGCCGGATGCGGCTTTGCCTTATCCGGCCTACGATTGAACATCCGGCACAATGCTATAAATACACCGCGTTATGAAACGGGCTGAGCGCCAGAATCACCGCCTGGTGATAGACGCTTGAGCGCGTCAGCTTGCCCGCGGTAAAAACGCCGATTGCGCCTTCTTTACGGCCAATCTCATCAATACCTGTATAGTCCGACATCACCGGGCCGAGTGCTTCACCTTTACGGACTCTGTCGAGAATGACAGTAGGCAATGGCAGCGTGGCTGAACGGGCTTCACCACGCTGAATGCCGTTATCAATCACCACCCAACTAAAGGTGGCGTCATCGTCAATTCCTGCTTCAATGGCGACCCAGAAATCAGCCTGCGGGTGCAGGCGGCGAGCGTTATCAACGCGATTTCGTGCGCCAGTGCGCGTTTCCTGGTTTCCGAAAGGTTGTTCCGGCACGCCACTCTCGACGGCGACGGGTTCAATATGGCAGGATCCTTCCCCGAAAATCTCTTCAAATGCCCGCAGAATTGCCTGAATTTTGGCAGGATTGGTGGTCGCAGAGATAACCTTGTGCATAATTAAGCTCAGTTTGAAAATTCATCGCATCGCAGTATAACGGAAAAAAAGCATGTTACAGGTATACCTTGTTCGCCATGGCGAAACGCAGTGGAACGCCGAGCGACGTATTCAAGGCCAGTCAGATAGCCCACTAACCGCTAAAGGTGAACAACAAGCCATGCAGGTGGGAGAACGCGCCCGCTCGTTTGGTATTACGCATGTCATCAGTAGCGATCTTGGTCGTACACGACGCACCGCAGAAATCATCGCCCAGGCCTGCGGCTGTGACATCACCTATGATTCTCGTCTGCGTGAGTTGAATATGGGGGTGCTGGAAAAACGTCACATCGATACGCTGACGCCAGAGGAAGAGGGCTGGCGTCGCCAGTTGGTGAACGGCACGGTGGATGGTCGTATTCCGGAAGGGGAATCGATGCAGGAGCTGAGCGATCGCGTCAACGCGGCGCTGGCATCCTGTCTGGAGCTGCCGCCGGGAAGTCGTCCACTGCTGGTCAGCCACGGTATCGCGCTGGGTTGCCTGGTGAGCACAATTCTGGGATTACCGGCATGGGCTGAACGTCGCTTGCGTCTGCGCAACTGTTCAATTTCTCGCGTTGATTACCAGGAAAGCTTATGGCTGGCGCCGGGATGGGTCGTTGAAACGGCAGGGGACATCTCACATCTGGACGCCCCTGCGTTGGATGAACTACAGCGCTAGCGGCGAATCGGAATCAGGAATTCGCAGCGCAGGTTGATCGGGCGATCTCCCGCTTTGGCATCTTCTGCCGGGTAGTATCGCTCGATATCCTGTCCTTTACGGCGCGTCAGGTTCAGCATCGGCATGCATGTGCCGTAAACCGTCAGGATAAACTCTTGCACGCCGGTTCCCAGCCCTTCGTAGGTAAACATCACGTACTCGCCACCCTGTAACAGGATAGGCTGCGCCGACGGCACATAGCCATTGGCCTGTTCCGGCGTCAGTGCTGTGGTGTAAAACACTTCCTGTTCGTCATCTTTTTCAATGCTCGGACGCGTTTCGTTAAGCCCGTACAGCACTGGCGGGATCGCCGGAGCCTGAGCAAGGAAGTCGCGCCAGAACTGAATACGCATTTCATGACGGAAATCTGAAATCTGTTCCAGCGAGCAGGAATAGCTTTGCGTGGTGCCGAGCAGTTGCGTATCTTCCAGGGTGACAAACTCGTGCGCAGGCATCGTAAATTCACCCAGTCGCATTGGCGGGCGAATACCGAATGCGCTCCATTCCGGTGAACGGCGATACAGCGCTGGTGTCTGCGAAAATTGTTTCTTGAATGCGCGAGTAAAAGTTTGTTGAGAGTCGAAGCGATATTGCAGCGCAATATCCAAAATTGGACGCGCAGTCAGGCGCAGCGCCACTGCGGATTTCGATAAACGACGGGCGCGGATATAGGCGCCAATAGCATGGCCCGTCACGTCCTTAAACATTCTCTGCAGGTGCCACTTGGAATAGCCCGCTTTTGCCGCCACATTGTCAAGCGACAAAGGCTGATCCAGATGACCTTCCAGCCAGATTAATAGGTCGCGAATAATGCCAGCCTGATCCATAAAATATCCTCATCCTTTCAACAACGAGTACCTGACGTCAGGTATGAGGATAATAGCATTTTTTGCTGTTTTAGCATTCAGTGTTTTTTTTGCTCATAAGTGCTTTTTTCGGACATACGAAAGCGTGATTATTGTAATCCTGTGATCTGTATACATTTTATCTTAGAATGTTTAATAATTACGCAGAACAACTTTTAAGAATGGTAACAATATGAAATATAAGAGCTTAGTCATTTCCTCAATTCTGCTGATGTTGGCGCAGGTCGCCCATGCGGAGCAGATTGGATCTGTCGATACGGTGTTCAAAATGTTTGGGCCGGATCATAAAATTGTGGTCGAAGCGTTTGACGATCCGGATGTTACCAATGTGACCTGCTACGTGAGTCGTGCGAAGACCGGCGGCATCAAAGGTGGACTGGGGCTGGCGGAAGATACCTCCGATGCCGCCATCTCTTGCCAGCAGGTTGGGCCGGTAGAACTGAGCGACAGAATCAAGAACGGTAAAGCTCAGGGCGAAGTGGTATTTAAGAAACGTACCTCGCTGGTGTTTAAATCTTTACAGGTTGTGCGTTTTTACGATGCGAAACGTAATGCGCTGGCCTATCTGGCCTATTCAGATAAAGTGGTCGATGGATCGCCCAAAAATGCCATCAGTGCGGTACCCATCATGCCGTGGCGGCAATAACAAGGAAGCACAATGCAACAGCCGTTGATCTGGTTGGTTGAGGATGAGCAGGGAATCGCTGATACGCTTATCTACATGCTGCAACAGGAAGGGTTTAGCGTAGAGGCGTTTGAGCGCGGATTTCCCGTGCTGGAGAAATCTCGCCAGCAATGTCCTGATGCCATCATTCTGGATGTCGGGCTACCGGATATCAGCGGTTTTGAACTGTGCCGACGTTTACTGGAACGCCACCCGGCGTTGCCGATCCTCTTTCTGACCGCGCGCAGCGATGAAGTGGATCGCCTGTTGGGGCTGGAAATTGGCGCAGATGACTATGTTGCCAAGCCTTTCTCGCCGCGTGAGGTGTGCGCTCGTGTGCGTACGCTGCTGCGGCGGGTGCAAAAATTCTCCACGCCTTCATCGACGACGCGCTGTGGGGATTTTGAACTTAATGAGCTGGCCGCGCAAATTACCTGGTTCAGCATGCCGTTGAACCTGACGCGTTATGAATTCCTGCTGCTGAAAACATTGCTGATGTCGCCGGGACGTATTTACTCTCGCCAGCAGCTGATGGATTTAGTCTGGGCAGACGCGCAGGATACCTTTGACAGAACGGTTGATACTCACATCAAAACGCTGCGCGCCAAGCTGCGGGCTATCAATCCGGAGCTTTCCCCCATCAATACTCATCGCGGTATGGGATACAGCCTGAGGAATTGCTGATGCGCATTGGCATGCGTTTGCTGCTCGGCTATTTTCTGATTGTCGCGGTCGCCGCCTGGTTTGTTCTGTCGATCTTTGTGCAGGAAATTAAGCCAGGCGTTCGTCGGGCGACCGAAGGTACTTTAATTGATACCGCCACGCTGCTGGCTGCACTGGCGCGTGATGACGTGCTCTCTGACTCACCGGCTAACGGCAAGCTGGCGCAGGCATTTGCGCAGCTGCATAACCGCCCATTTAACGCCAACATCAGCGGCATTAACAAAGTGCGTAATGAATACCATGTCTATATGACGGACGCGCAGGGCAAGGTGTTGTTTGATTCAGCTAACCAGGCCGTCGGTCAGGACTACTCCCGCTGGAACGATGTGTGGTTAACGCTGCGTGGGCAGTATGGCGCCCGAAGCACGCCGCAAAACCCGAACGATCCGGAAAGCTCGGTGATGTACGTTGCTGCGCCGATCGTAGACGGTGGGCGTATTATCGGCGTGCTCAGTGTCGGTAAACCAAATGCGGCGATGGCACCGGTGATTAAACGCAGTGAACGGCGAATGCTGTGGGCCAGCGCCGTATTGCTGGGCATTGCCCTGGTGATTGGCTTCGGGATGGTATGGTGGATAAACCGATCCATTGCCCGGCTGGCGCGTTATGCCGACTCCGTTACCGAGAATCGCCCCGTCCCACTGCCTGATTTAGGCAGCAGCGAGTTACGTAAACTGGCGCAGGCGCTGGAAAGTATGCGTCTGAAGCTCGAAGGCAAGAACTACATTGAGCAGTATGTCTACGCGTTAACGCATGAGCTGAAAAGTCCGCTGGCGGCCATTCGTGGCGCGGCAGAGATATTGCGCGAAGGCCCGCCGCCAAACGTGGTAGCGCGTTTTACCGATAATATTCTGACGCAAAATGCGCGCATGCAGGCGCTGGTCGAAACTTTGCTGCGCCAGGCGCGACTGGAGAATCGACAGGACATTACGTTGACGGCGGTGGAGGTAGATACGCTTTTTGCTCAGCTCAAAGAGGCGCGTAGCGTGCAGCTGGCGGCAAAAAACATTACGCTGACCATTCTGCCTTCATCGCTTAGCGTCGCTGCCGATCCCGCGTTACTGGAGCAGGCATTGGGGAACTTGCTCGACAACGCTATCGACTTCACGCCACAGGGCGGAACGATTACGTTGAGCGCGCATCAGCAGGAGGATCTGGTCACATTGCAGGTTACCGACAGCGGTAGCGGGATCCCTGATTTTGCGTTGCCGCGTATTTTTGAGCGCTTCTACTCGCTGCCCCGCGAGAATGGACACAAGAGCAGCGGTTTGGGGCTGGCGTTTGTCAGTGAAGTTGCACGACTGCATGAAGGTACGGTGACATTATCTAACCGACCAGAGGGCGGTGCACAGGCCTCGTTTACGCTTCACCGTCACTTCACATAACTTCAAATTCTCCGCACATAGCTGTTCTACCTTGCTGATATTGCAAAGGAGAACGCTATGTTTAAATCACCCCTGTTTTGGAAAATCGTCACCTTAGGCGGCGCAATATTACTGCTGTTAATTCCACTGACGATGGTCAGGCAGATAATCGTTGAGCGATCGGATTATCGTGATGAAGTCGAAGATGCTATTCGTCAGAGCACCAGCGGGCCGCAAAAGATGGTCGGGCCGCTGATTGCCGTCCCGGTGACGGAACTGTATATCGAGCTGGAAGGCGACAAACAGATCCAGCGTAAGCGCAGCTATATCCATTTCTGGCTCCCGGAGTCGATGGTGGTTGAGGGGAATCAGAACGTTGAAGCGCGTAAAATCGGTATTTACGAAGGCCAGGTCTGGCACAATGATCTCTCGGTGAAGGCCGAGTTTAACGCTGAACGCTTGCGTGATTTAAACCATCCCAACGTCAGCGTCGGCAAACCGTTTATCGTGGTTGGCGTGGGGGATGCGCGCGGGATCGGCGTGGTGCAAGCGCTGCAGGTCAATGGGGAATCGCTGGCCGTTGAGCCAGGGACGGGGCTGGATGGAGGAGCTCAAGGGATCCACATTCCGCTACCTGACGCGAGCTGGGCGGAGCAAAACCTGAGCATGGTGCTGTCGTTGAATTTGAGCGGAACCGGAGATTTCTCCGTTGTTCCGGTTGGCCGTAACAGTGAAATGACTTTAACCAGCAACTGGCCACATCCCAACTTTCTGGGGGATTTCCTCCCGGCGAAGCGCGAAATCAGCGAGTCAGGATTTAAGGCCCAGTGGCAAAGCAGCTGGTTCGCGAATAACCTCGGCGAACGCTTTGATGGCGAAAAGATTGGCTGGAAGGGAATGCCTGCATTTAGCGTTGCCGTCGCCACGCCAGCGGATCAGTATCAGTTAACGGACAGGGCTACCAAGTATGCCATCCTGCTGATTGTACTGACCTTTATGTCTTTCTTCGTGCTTGAAAGTATGACCAGCCTGCGTCTGCACCCGATGCAGTATCTGCTGGTGGGGCTATCGCTGGTGATGTTTTATCTGCTGCTGCTGGCATTGTCTGAGCACATTGGGTTTACGGCGGCGTGGATTACAGCAAGCCTGGTAGGCGCGTTAATGAACGGGGTGTATCTGCAGGCGATATTACAGAGTTGGCGGAACAGTATTTTATTCACCGTGGCGCTGCTGGGGTTGGATGGGGTGATGTGGGTGCTGCTACGTTCACAGGACAGCTCTTTACTGCTGGGAACCGGCGTGCTGTTGGTCGCGTTGTGTGGCGTGATGTTCCTGACGCGTCATCTTGACTGGCACTCGCTGGCACAGCCAAAACCAAAGCCGACAGAAATTCCGGAGCCTCTGCCTGCGCAGAGTGACGAGTTTCGCTTATGGAAATAGGGCGGTGGGGAAATGAAAAACGGCGCATATTGCGCCGTTTTTTACCTGTAAGGATTGAATTAATCCTGCAGATCGCCGCAGAAACGGTAGCCTTCACCGTGAATGGTGGCGATGATTTCTGGCGTATCCGGCGTAGATTCGAAATGTTTACGAATGCGGCGGATAGTCACGTCAACGGTACGGTCATGCGGCTTCAGTTCGCGACCGGTCATTTTTTTCAGCAGTTCTGCGCGAGACTGGATTTTGCCCGGATTCTCACAGAAGTGAAGCATTGCACGGAATTCGCTGCGTGGCAGTTTATACTGCTCGCCGTCAGGACCAATCAGAGAGCGGCTGTTGATGTCCAGCTCCCAGCCGTTGAACTTGTAGCTTTCGACGCTACGGCGTTCTTCGCTGACAGTACCCAGGTTCATGGTACGGGACAGCAGGTTACGAGCACGGATAGTCAGTTCGCGCGGGTTAAACGGCTTGGTGATGTAATCGTCTGCGCCGATTTCGAGGCCGAGAATTTTATCGACTTCGTTATCACGGCCCGTCAGGAACATCAGCGCAACGTTAGCTTGTTCGCGAAGTTCGCGCGCTAACAGTAGGCCATTTTTCCCAGGCAGATTGATATCCATAATCACAAGGTTGATGTCATATTCAGAGAGAATCTGATGCATTTCCGCGCCATCTGTCGCTTCGAATACATCATAGCCTTCTGCTTCGAAAATGCTTTTCAACGTGTTGCGTGTTACTAACTCGTCTTCAACGATAAGAATGTGCGGGGTCTGCATGTTTGCTACCTAAATTGCCAACTAAATCGAAACAGGAAGTACAAAAGTCCCTGACCTGCCTGATGCATGCCGTAAATTAACATGATCGGCGTAACATGACTAAAGTACGTAATTGCGTTCTTGATGCACTTTCCATCAACGTCAACAACATCATTAGCTTGGTCGTGGGTAGTTTCCCTCTGGACCCGACAGTGTCAAAAACGGCTGTCATCCTAACCATTTTAACAGCAACATAACAGGCTAAGACATGCCGGACACCCAATAAAACTACGCTTCGTTGACATATATCAAGTTCAATTGTAGCACGTTAACAGTTTGATGAAATCAACGTATCCAAATGTTTGCTTTCATCACAAAATTGCAATATTACAACTAGTTGCACGAGCTAATTAATAAATGTAATGAATCCAACCAATGCGATCCATTTTAAAATAAATTATCATGGATAAACAGAGGGATATACAACTTTTGTTAACATAAAAAGCAATAGTACAGTTTGGAAATAGTTTAGCATTTTTTACCGGATGCGAAATCCTTTTTCAGTGACTTCTGTTAAAAAAATGTAAATTTGCGCTGCGTAATATGTTGACGTGCGTCACATTATTACTTGCAGACTGACCAAAAAGAGTATCGAAATGCGTTTAACAATTATTCTGGTTGCCCCTGCCAGAGCGGAAAATATTGGTGCGGCTGCCCGTGCGATGAAGACCATGGGATTCACTCAATTACGTATCGTTGACAGCGAGGCGCACCTGGAACCCGCCACGCGATGGGTCGCGCATGGATCGGGCGACATTATTGATAATATTAACGTTTTTCCAACGTTAGCGGAGGCGCTCCACGACGTGGATTTTACCGTCGCGACCACCGCGCGCAGCCGGGCGAAGTTTCATTATTACGCCACGCCGGTCGAACTGGTTCCCCTGTTGCAGGAAAAATCAACGTGGATGGAACACGCCGCACTGGTTTTTGGTCGTGAAGATTCGGGGCTGACCAATGAAGAATTAGCGCTGGCAGATGTACTCACTGGTGTACCGATGGTCGCTGACTATCCTTCACTCAATTTGGGGCAGGCGGTGATGGTGTATTGCTATCAATTAGCAGGTTTAATACAACAACCGGCCAAAAACGTTGAGGTGACGGATGAGCTTCAACTGCAGGCATTGCGCGCACGCGTTTTGCGTTTATTAGCCACGCTGAACGTTTCTGACGACATCAAGCTGACGGACTGGTTGCAACAGCGAATGGGTCTGTTGGGGCAGCGAGACACGGCAATGTTGCACCGTTTTTTACATGATATTGAAAAAAACATCACAAAATAAAATGTTGAACAATTTTTGTTGTGTAGTGTTTTGTTCTTGGTTCAAGTGGGCTCGACATGCTGTATTGGTTGAAAGTAAAAGGGCAAGCAGTTGCTCATGAACAAGTTTCGGAATGTGATCAATTTAAAAATTTATTGACTTAGGTCAGCAGATACTTTAACCCTAAAAGAATACAGGACAGATAATAAATAATTACAGAGCACACAACATCATGAAACGCATCAGCATCACCATTACTACAACCATCACCATTACCACAGGTAACGGTGCGGGCTGACGCGTACAGGAAACACAAGAAAAAGCCCGCACCTAAACAGTGCGGGCTTTTTTTTCGACCAAAGGCAATGAGGTAAACCATGCGAGTGTTGAAGTTCGGCGGTACATCAGTGGCAAATGCAGAGCGCTTTCTGCGGGTTGCCGATATTCTGGAAAGCAATGCCAGACAGGGGCAGGTCGCGACCGTTCTCTCTGCCCCCGCAAAAATTACCAACCATCTGGTGGCAATGATTGAGAAGACCATCGGTGGTCAGGATGCTTTAGCTAATATCAGCGACGCCGAACGCATTTTCTCCGAGCTGCTGGTGGGTCTTGCCGCCGAGCAACCAGGTTTTCCGCTGGCGCAGCTCAAAGCCTTTGTTGAACAAGAATTTGCTCAGATTAAGCACGTCCTGCACGGCATCAGCCTGCTGGGACAGTGCCCGGACAGCATCAATGCCGCGCTTATCTGCCGTGGTGAAAAAATGTCGATTGCTATCATGGCCGGCCTGCTGGAAGCACGCGGGCATAACGTAACGGTCATCGACCCGGTGGAGAAATTGCTGGCTGTCGGCCATTACCTCGAATCTACCGTTGATATCGCCGAATCTACGCGCCGCATCGCCGCCAGCCGTATTCCTGCGGATCACATGATTCTGATGGCAGGGTTTACCGCCGGAAATGAAAAAGGTGAGTTAGTGGTGTTGGGACGTAATGGCTCTGACTACTCTGCCGCCGTACTGGCCGCCTGTTTGCGTGCCGATTGTTGTGAAATCTGGACCGATGTCGACGGCGTATATACTTGCGATCCGCGTCAGGTACCCGATGCCCGACTACTTAAGTCGATGTCTTATCAGGAAGCGATGGAGCTTTCTTACTTCGGCGCCAAAGTGCTGCATCCGCGCACCATTACCCCTATTGCCCAGTTCCAGATCCCGTGCCTGATTAAAAATACCGGCAATCCGCAAGCGCCCGGTACGCTGATCGGTGCCAGCAGTGATGACGATGATTTGCCGGTAAAAGGTATTTCTAACCTCAATAACATGGCGATGTTTAGCGTTTCCGGCCCTGGAATGAAAGGCATGGTGGGCATGGCGGCGCGCGTTTTTGCCGCCATGTCGCGTGCGGGCATCTCGGTGGTGCTGATCACTCAATCCTCTTCTGAATACAGCATCAGCTTCTGCGTCCCGCAGGGCGACTGCGCGCGTGCGCAACGCGCCATGCAGGATGAATTCTACCTCGAGCTGAAAGAAGGCCTTCTGGAGCCGTTGGCGGTGACTGAGCGTCTGGCCATCATCTCTGTTGTTGGCGATGGTATGCGCACCCTGCGCGGCATCTCGGCGAAGTTCTTTGCCGCGCTGGCTCGGGCGAACATCAATATTGTAGCGATCGCCCAGGGCTCGTCTGAGCGTTCTATTTCGGTGGTGGTGAATAACGATGACGCGACCACCGGCGTACGCGTGACCCATCAGATGCTGTTCAACACCGACCAGGTGATTGAAGTGTTTGTGATTGGCGTAGGCGGCGTGGGCGGTGCGCTGCTGGAGCAGCTTAAACGTCAGCAAACCTGGCTCAAAAAGAAGCATATCGATCTGCGCGTGTGCGGCGTGGCGAACTCGAAGGCTCTGCTGACCAACGTCCACGGTCTGAATCTGGAAAACTGGCAGTCGGAGCTGGAGAGCGCGAAAGAGCCTTTCAACCTTGGGCGCTTAATTCGTCTGGTGAAAGAATACCATCTGCTCAATCCGGTGATTGTCGACTGTACGTCAAGCCAGGCGGTAGCGGATCAATATGCCGACTTCTTGCGTGAAGGCTTCCACGTGGTTACGCCGAACAAAAAGGCCAACACGTCGTCGATGGATTACTATCATCAGCTGCGTTTTGCCGCCGCGAAGTCTCGTCGTAAATTCCTGTACGACACCAACGTGGGCGCGGGCTTGCCGGTTATTGAAAACCTGCAAAATCTGCTCAGCGCAGGTGATGAACTGCAACGTTTTTCAGGCATCCTTTCTGGCTCACTGTCGTTTATTTTCGGCAAGCTGGATGAAGGCATGAGCTTCTCGCAGGCCACCACCCTGGCGCGTGAGATGGGCTATACCGAACCCGATCCGCGTGACGATCTTTCCGGTACGGACGTGGCGCGTAAGCTGCTGATCCTGGCCCGTGAAACCGGTCGTGAGCTGGAGCTTTCTGACATTGTCATTGAGCCGGTCCTGCCAAAAGAGTTTGATGACTCCGGTGATGTTTCCGCGTTTATGGCGAAATTGTCGCAGCTGGATGACGTCTTTGCCGCGCGTGTGGCGAAAGCCCGTGATGAGGGAAAAGTATTGCGCTATGTTGGCAATATCGAAGAGGACGGCGTTTGTCGCGTGAAAATTGATGCAGTAGACGGCAACGATCCGCTGTTTAAAGTGAAAAACGGTGAAAACGCGCTGGCGTTCTATAGCCACTACTATCAGCCGTTACCGTTGGTTCTGCGCGGATATGGCGCGGGTAACGATGTGACGGCAGCGGGCGTCTTTGCCGACCTGCTACGCACCCTTTCATGGAAGTTAGGAGTCTGACATGGTGAGAGTTTATGCCCCGGCTTCCAGTGCCAATATGAGCGTCGGGTTTGATGTGCTCGGTGCAGCGGTAACGCCGGTGGACGGTTCGCTGTTGGGTGATGTGGTGTCCGTTGAGGCGGCTGACCAGTTCAGCCTGAACAACCTTGGGCGCTTTGCCAACAAACTGCCGCCTGAGCCGCGAGAAAACATTGTCTACCAGTGCTGGGAGCGATTCTGTCAGGAGCTGGGTAAAAGCGTTCCGGTGGCGATGACGCTGGAAAAAAATATGCCGATTGGCTCCGGGTTAGGCTCCAGCGCCTGTTCCGTCGTGGCGGCGCTGGTCGCTATGAACGAACACTGCGGCAAGCCGCTCAACGATACGCGCCTGTTAGCGATAATGGGCGAGCTGGAAGGGCGTATCTCCGGCAGTATTCATTACGATAACGTCGCCCCGTGCTTTTTGGGCGGCATGCAGTTAATGATTGAAGAAAACGGCATTATTAGCCAGCAGGTGCCAGGCTTTGATGAGTGGCTGTGGGTACTGGCGTATCCGGGGATAAAAGTGTCGACGGCAGAAGCGCGGGCGATTCTCCCAGCCCAGTATCGCCGTCAGGACTGTATCGCTCATGGGCGGCATCTGGCTGGATTCATCCATGCCTGCTATTCCCGTCAACCTCTTCTGGCCGCGAAGCTGATGAAAGATGTCATTGCTGAGCCGTATCGTACCCGCTTGCTGCCAGGCTTTAGCCAGGCGCGTCAGGCGGTCGCAGAAATTGGCGCTCTGGCCAGCGGTATATCTGGGTCTGGGCCGACGCTGTTCGCCTTGTGCGATAAGCCGGATACGGCACAGCGCGTAGCAGATTGGCTGGGTAAAAATTACCTACAAAATCAGGAAGGCTTTGTTCATATTTGCCGGCTGGACACGGCGGGCGCACGGGTACTGGGATAATCAATGAAACTGTATAATCTGAAAGATCACAACGAACAGGTCAGCTTTGCGCAGGCTGTTACGCAAGGACTGGGCAAGAATCAGGGATTGTTTTTTCCGCACGATCTACCGGAATTCAATCTGACAGAAGTGGATGAGATGCTGAACCAGGACTTCGTTAGCCGCAGCGCGAAGATCCTGTCCGCATTTATTGGGGATGAGATCCCTCAGGAAATTCTGGAAGAGCGCGTGCGTGCGGCATTTGCCTTTCCGGCTCCGGTTGCCCAGGTTGCCGAGGATGTCGGCTGTCTGGAACTGTTCCACGGCCCTACGCTTGCATTTAAAGACTTTGGTGGGCGCTTTATGGCGCAGATGCTGACGCACATCAGTGGCGACAAACCGGTAACGATTCTGACGGCGACCTCCGGAGACACCGGGGCGGCGGTTGCGCATGCCTTTTATGGCCTGAAAAATGTGCGCGTGGTGATCCTCTACCCGAACGGCAAGATCAGCCCATTACAGGAAAAACTGTTCTGTACGCTGGGCGGTAACATTGAAACTGTGGCGATTGATGGCGATTTTGATGCCTGCCAGGCGCTGGTGAAACAGGCGTTTGATGACGAAGAGCTGAAGGTGGCTCTGGGGCTGAACTCGGCTAACTCAATTAACATCAGCCGTCTGTTGGCGCAAATCTGTTACTATTTTGAGGCTGTGGCCCAACTGCCGCAAGAGGCGCGTAATCAACTGGTGATTTCCGTTCCCAGCGGTAACTTTGGTGATCTGACCGCCGGGCTGCTGGCGAAATCACTGGGCTTGCCGGTGAAGCGTTTTATCGCGGCGACTAACGTTAATGATACGGTTCCGCGCTTCCTTGCAGAAGGTGAGTGGGCACCAAAAGCGACTCAGGCAACGTTGTCGAATGCGATGGATGTCAGCCAGCCGAACAACTGGCCGCGCGTGGAAGAACTGTTCCGCCGTAAAATCTGGCGTCTGAATGAGCTGGGTTATGCCGCTGTTGACGATGCGACAACTCAGGACACGATGCGTGAGTTACATGAGATAGGCTACACCTCAGAACCACATGCAGCGGTGGCTTACCGCGCGCTGCGTGACCAGCTAAACCCTGGCGAGTACGGCCTGTTCCTTGGTACAGCGCATCCGGCGAAGTTTAAAGAAAGCGTTGAAGAGATTCTTGACCTGACGCTGGCGTTGCCAAAAGAACTGGCGGAACGCGCGGACCTGCCGCTGCTTTCTCATCACCTGCCTGCTGATTTTGCTGCGCTGCGTAAGCTAATGATGACCCGCGGTTAACGGTTGTGCCCGCTGGCGCTTTGCATAGCGGGACGACAAAACCTGTAGGCCGGATAAGGCGTTTGCCGTCATCCGGCCTTTTTACTATTGCTCGTGGCGTTTAAACACCAGTTCGCCGTTTCCTGATGCTTCTTCATCAAAGAAGTAGCCTTCGCTGTTAAATGCGGTCAGCTGTTCCGGTTGCGTTAAGCGGTTCTCAATAATGTAGCGACTCATCAGTCCGCGCGCTTTTTTGGCATAGAAGCTGATGACTTTAAACTTGCCGTTCTTCTCGTCGAGGAAGACCGGTTTGATAAGCTCAGCGTTGAGTTTTTTCGGCTTCACGGATTTAAAATACTCATCCGAGGCGAGGTTGATCACCACTCTGTCGCCTTGCGCTTCCAGCGCTTCGTTGAGTTTATCGGTGATGGTATCTCCCCAGAACTGGTAGAGATCTTTACCCTTCGCATTGGCCAGACGAATGCCCATCTCCAGACGGTAAGGCTGCATCAAATCCAGCGGACGCAAAACGCCGTACAACCCGGACAGCATCCGTAAATGCTGTTGAGCGAAGTCGAAATCCGCCTCGCTGAAGGTTTCAGCCTGCAACCCTGTATAGACGTCGCCTTTAAACGCCAGAATGGCCTGACGTGCATTGTCCGGCGTGAAGTCAGGCTGCCAGTCATGGAAACGGGTGGCGTTCAGATCCGCCAGCTTGTCGCTAATCCCCATCAGCTTGCCAATCTGCGGTGCAGAGAGCTGGCGTGCCACGTGAATAAGCTGCTGAGAGTGATCCAGCAACTCGGGCAGCGTATGACGTGTCGTTGCCAGCGGGCTTTGGTAGTCGAGCGTTTTTGCAGGTGAAATCAGAATCAGCATATCCAGTCCTTGCAGGAAATTTACTGCGACTTTAGCAAAAAAAACGACTGAATTGATCGATGGTTGCGATTGCCGCGCTATTCGCGCGGCGTTTCATCCCAGCTATCGGGTGCAAGCTGTTGTCTGATATCAGGATAACGGCGCGGATCGAATTCCGGGCGCACCCCGAGTTTTCGCTGGCGCAGATAGTCGCTGGCGATGGTATGTACAACCGGAGAAAGCAGCAGAATCGCCGTCAGGTTAGTAATGGCCATACAGGCCATGATGATGTCCGCAAGTTGCCAGACCAGCGGAAAACTGATTAACGTACCGCCAATAACGGTGCAAACGGTGGCAATACGTAATAACCAGATAACCCGAATGTTGTCCAGTTTCAGGAAAATGAGGTTGTTTTCCGCATAAATGTAGTTGGCGACGATAGAGCTAAAGGCAAACAGAATCACTATTAAGGCAACGAATCCGGCCCCCCATTCACCCGTCAGCGAGACCATGGCTCGTTGCAGCAACTGGATGCCTTCCATTGGCACATAATTGATGCCATTACCCGCCAGTAAAATGATCATTGCGCTGGCCGTACAAAGAATTAGCGTATCGCCCAATACACCAATCATTTGCACAATGCCTTGTGCGGCAGGGTGTGGCGGCCAGGATGCTGCCGAGGCAGCTGCGTTCGGGGTTGAGCCCATTCCGGCTTCATTAGAGAACATACCGCGCTGAAAACCGCTGGCAATGGCCTGGCTTAGCGTATACCCGGCGGCACCGGCCGCGGCTTCCTGCCAGCCAAAGGCGCTTTTTATGATGGTCATGATAATGCCGGGGAGCTGTCCGAAATGCCAAAGGCAGATGACGAGGCTACAACCGATCCACAGCAGCGCCATCATCGGAACAAACCATTGCATCAGGCGGGCAACGCCTTTAATGCCGCCGACGATGACCAGTAATGACACTATTGCCAGTGCGATACCGGAGAAGAGGGGAGGGATGTCAAAAGCAAAGGTCAACGCACGAGAGACTGAGTTTGCCTGCACGCTGTTAAAAATCAGGCCATAGGCAATGAGTAAAAAGATGGCAAACAGCACGCCCATCCAGCGCATGCCCAGTCCACGGGCCATATACCATGCAGGACCGCCGCGTAACTGTCCCTTGCTGTCGCGCTCTTTATACAGCTGGGCAAGGGAACATTCGGCGAATGAGGTTGCCATACCAATGACCGCCGAGACCCACATCCAGAAAATGGCTCCCGCGCCGCCGGCGGCGATCGCCAACGCCACACCCGCCAGATTTCCGCTACCGACGCGCGCGGCAAGACTGGTACACAGAGCCTGAAAAGAAGTTAAACCGCCCGGCTGCGGGCTGATGCTGTTTTTAAGACTTTTGCCAAACTGGCGAATATAGCGGAACTGCACGAACCCTGTACGC
The DNA here is from genome assembly GCF_030332975.1 of Citrobacter sp. Cpo032. Taxonomy (NCBI): domain Bacteria; kingdom Pseudomonadati; phylum Pseudomonadota; class Gammaproteobacteria; order Enterobacterales; family Enterobacteriaceae; genus Citrobacter; species Citrobacter sp. Cpo032. The sequence goes on along the minus strand of NZ_JAOWGU010000052.1, from coordinate 241,168 downwards.
CAGGTGAACCAACATCCTGCGCCAAGCAGGAGGTAGATCATCACCGATCCCCAGAGTATTTCATTAATAAATGAGAAAAAATCAGGCATTAACATCCCTCTTGTTGATGCCGGTAAGCGCGAATAATCCCGTGTAAGCGCTACCAATTATCGACCAGTATATACCTTATAAGGTGATTGATTGCGGGAGTTTACCATAACAATGGGTATATCTTTAATTGCGCATCACGGGCTGTGAGATGCGTAATCAGGGCTGAGCAGCGGGTCGGACAATCCAGGCGGTTGCGCTGAGAGTGCGTCGTGCTATCATCAGGGAAGATCGGTTACATCCCCCTAACAAGCTGTTTAAAGAGAATCGCTATCATGACGGACAAATTGACCTCCCTTCGTCAGTTCACCACAGTAGTGGCCGACACCGGAGACATCGCGGCAATGAAGCTGTATCAGCCTCAGGATGCCACAACTAACCCTTCTCTCATTCTTAACGCAGCGCAGATCCCAGAATACCGCAAGCTGATTGATGACGCTGTAGCCTGGGCTAAGCAGCAGAGCAACGACCGCGCACAGCAGATCGTTGACGCGACCGACAAACTGGCAGTAAATATCGGTCTGGAGATCCTGAAACTGGTCCCGGGTCGTATCTCCACTGAAGTTGACGCTCGTCTGTCCTACGACACCGACGCGTCCATTGCGAAAGCAAAACGTCTGATCAAAATGTACAACGATGCTGGCATCAGCAACGATCGCATTCTGATCAAACTGGCTTCAACCTGGCAGGGCATCCGTGCCGCTGAGCAGCTGGAAAAAGAAGGTATCAACTGTAACCTGACTCTGCTGTTCTCCTTCGCGCAGGCGCGCGCATGTGCAGAAGCTGGCGTATATCTGATTTCTCCGTTTGTTGGCCGTATTCTGGACTGGTACAAAGCCAACACTGACAAGAAAGAGTATGCACCGGCAGAAGATCCGGGTGTGGTTTCCGTAACGGAAATCTACGAGTACTACAAACAACACGGTTACGAAACTGTGGTGATGGGTGCGAGCTTCCGTAACATTGGCGAAATCATTGAGCTGGCAGGCTGCGATCGTCTGACGATTGCACCGGCACTGCTGAAAGAACTGGCGGAAAGCGAAGGCGCTATCGAACGTAAACTGTCCTTCTCCGGCGAAGTGAAAGCGCGCCCTGCACGCATCACTGAAGCTGAGTTCCTGTGGCAGCACAACCAGGATCCGATGGCTGTAGACAAACTGGCGGACGGTATCCGTAAGTTTGCTGTAGACCAGGGTAAACTGGAAAAAATGATCGGCGATCTGCTGTAATCATTAACGCGTGGCCCTGATATGGGTCACGCTACCTCTTCTGAAACCTGTCTGTCCTTCCCTTCGCAGTGTATCATTCTGTTTAACGAGACTGTTTAAACGGAATAATCATGAATACTTTACGCATTGGCCTGGTTTCCATTTCTGACCGTGCTTCCAGCGGTGTTTACCAGGATAAAGGTATCCCGGCCCTTGAAGAGTGGTTGGCATCAGCCCTTACCACCCCTTTTGAGCTGCAAACGCGACTGATCCCGGATGAACAGGCGATCATCGAACAGACCTTATGCGAGCTGGTGGATGAAATGAGCTGTCATCTGGTGCTGACTACCGGCGGAACGGGGCCGGCCCGCCGCGATGTAACGCCTGATGCCACGCTGGCCGTAGCCGACCGCCAGATGCCGGGCTTTGGCGAGCAGATGCGCCAGATAAGCCTGCACTTTGTGCCAACGGCTATTCTCTCCCGCCAGGTTGGCGTGATTCGCAAGCAGGCGCTGATCCTGAATCTGCCTGGACAGCCGAAGTCGATCAAAGAAACGCTGGAAGGCGTGAAAGATGCCGACGGTAAGGTTATCGTGCCGGGTATATTTGCAAGTGTACCGTATTGTATACAGTTGCTGGATGGGCCGTATGTGGAAACTGCACCGGCTGTTGTAGCATCTTTTCGTCCTAAAAGCGCAATCCGCGATACAAACGCCTGAAAGTAGCCCGATCGTGACATAAGTGCCAATGACAGTGGAGTATTGAATTGTTTACGATATAGTAATTTTTGCTTTACATATATCGACAGACAGATTCAATAACTCCACTGACTCATGGTTTGCTATGTCACAACACACTCGACCGCTGAATCGCCAGGATTATAAAACTCTTACGCTTGCTGCCCTCGGCGGTGCGCTTGAGTTTTATGATTTCATTATCTTCGTCTTCTTTGCCGCTGTTGTTGGCGAACTCTTCTTCCCGGCAGACATTCCTGAATGGCTACGTCAGGTGCAAACCTTCGGCATTTTTGCCGCCGGATATCTGGCGCGTCCACTGGGTGGCATCATCATGGCGCACTTTGGCGATCTGGTCGGGCGTAAGAAAATGTTCACCCTGAGCATTTTGCTGATGGCGATACCGACGCTGGCGATTGGTCTTTTGCCTACCTACGCCTCAATGGGGATCCTCGCGCCGCTGCTGTTACTGCTGATGCGTATTTTGCAAGGCGCTGCCATCGGCGGAGAAGTGCCCGGCGCGTGGGTGTTCGTTGCGGAGCACGTACCGGAGCGCCGCATCGGCATTGCCTGTGGCACGCTGACCGCCGGGCTGACGGTGGGGATTCTGCTGGGATCGGTGGTTGCGACGCTGGTGAATACCAGCCTGACGCAGCAGGCGGTGCATGACTACGGCTGGCGTATCCCGTTCCTGCTGGGTGGCGTGTTTGGGCTGGTGGCGATGTACCTGCGTCGCTGGTTGCAGGAAACGCCCATCTTCCTCGAAATGCAGCAGCGTAAAGCGCTGGCGCAAGAGCTACCGGTGAAGTCGGTGGTGAGCAAACATAAAAAAGCGGTGGTCATTTCCATGCTGCTGACCTGGCTGTTATCGGCCGGGATTGTGGTGGTGATCCTGATGTCGCCAGTCTGGTTGCAGAAGCAGTATGGTTTTGCACCGGCGTTGACGTTACAAGCCAACAGTGTCGCGACCATTATGCTGTGCGTCGGCTGTCTGCTGGCAGGGTTTATTGTCGATCGGGTCGGCGCCAGCAAAACCTTTATTGTCGGCAGCCTGCTGCTGGCCTGTTCAAGCTGGTTTTTCTATCATCTGACCGGTAGCCATCCTCAGCACTTGTTCTTGTTATACGGGCTGGTAGGGTTGTGCGTTGGCGTGGTGGGGGCTGTGCCTTATGTGATGGTGCGGGCGTTTCCGGCGGAGGTCCGCTTTACCGGAATCTCCTTTTCTTACAACGTGTCGTATGCCATTTTTGGTGGTCTGACGCCAATCGCCGTGACGATGTTAATGAGCGTGTCGCCAATGGCTCCGGCCTGGTATGTGCTGGCGTTATCGCTGGTGGGGTTAGGTCTGGGGATTTGGCTGCGACAGGATATTTATCATCGCGATACGAGCGTGCAGGGCGAGTTACAGCGCTTGTAAGGAATATCCCCCCGTCCGGGGGGATAGCGTCAGATTAGTGCGCTTCACCGATCGGCAGGATGGTACGGCCAAACTGTTCGTTCAGCACTTCACCCATCGCCAGGTAAATGGCGCTTGCGCCACACACTAAGCCAATCCAGCCAGCAACGTGAATGATCGCTTCGTTACCTGCAATGTTGCCGACCGCCAGCAGTGCGAACAGCACTGTCAGGCTCAGGAAGACAAACTGCAACGCGCGGTTAGCTTTCAGCGTGCCGAAGAACATGAACAGTGTGAACACGCCCCACAGACCCAGGTATACGCCCAGGAACTGACCATTGGTTGCATCCGCCAGGCCCATTTTCGGCATGATTAGGATTGCAACCAGCGTCAGCCAGAACGAACCGTAGGAGGTAAAGGCGGTTAAACCGAAGGTATTGCCCTTTTTATACTCCAGCAGACCGGCAAATATTTGCGCGATACCGCCGTAGAAAATGCCCATCGCCAGAATAATAACGTCAAAGGCGAAGAAACCCGCGTTGTGCAGGTTAAGCAGAATGGTGGTCATGCCAAAGCCCATCAGGCCCAGCGGTGCCGGATTAGCCAACTTAGTGTTGCCCATAATTCCTCAAAATCATCATTGATTGAATGGTGAAATAGTTTCCCCAAATAACGATCACTGTCTTCGGGGCGCGGCATGATAATCAGGGGAGAGGGCACTGTCTATGATCTAACGAAGGGAAAATGAATTATTTTCCCTGTGATGGGCATCACGCTTACGCATGGTTGAGCATTTTGCTAAGACAGACGATTTGAAGTACCACCGGGAACTGAGGGATTTGGTGGACGATCTGGTGAGAAATACCCATCGCCAGATGGCGCTGCGTCATGGGCGCGGCAGTGGTTATTCCAGTTCAATGGCTTTCACATCAACCGCGTGTCTGCCCCGCATGTTTTCTATGGCTTCTGAATCAAAATGTGCAGAATTAATCGTCGCCAATAACTTTCAGCGTTGCCATGTCAGAGGAGTTTACTGACTGGCCTGAGAAGGTGATTTTAGACACGCAGCGTTTATTGTCGTTGTCGCTATTAATAGAGATCCAGTTGGTCGTTTGTCCCTCTTTAATGGATGACGGGACGTTCAGGCTTTGGCTGGAAGTGCGTACTGCTTTGAAGTAGACGGATGCGCCGTTAAGTTTAATATCACCGCGATCGGCGGTGAGCTGAATGCGCTTCACCACCCGGCAAACGGGAATTCTCAGCGTAAGGTCGTTGGTTGCATTGCGGGGCATCGCAATCATACCCAGAACTTTATGATCGTTAGCGTGCGCGGCGCTGCTCAGCAGCAGGCCCATAAGCAGGCTGGTGGAAAGGGTTAACACGGATTTCATGGAATTTCTCTTTGACGGCTGTAAAAGTGTGTGACATCAGACCATCTTACCGCCGACGGGAAACCGTTTCATGGTCGTAATCTTTTCTTTTTATTACAATTTTCACATGAATGGCCGTGCTTGTTTTGATTTGTTTTGTGAATTGATTTTGATTGGAAACTATTCGTTTTTTTGCCTTTCTGCCTTGTTACCTTAATTTTATCGCCACTGTGCTAAAAAAAATTTTCATGCCCCCCTTGATGACGTGGGTTACGACCCCATCTTGTAGACAACCGCAGTGGTGAGTCTGAAAAAAAACGATTCAGGGTAGTTGAAACCGCACGTTTCGCCCTTATTACAGATTCACAACCACATGATGACCGAATTTTTAGTGGAGACGTTTAGATGGGTAAAATTATTGGTATCGACCTGGGTACTACCAACTCTTGTGTAGCGATTATGGATGGCACTACTGCACGTGTGCTGGAGAACGCCGAGGGCGATCGCACCACGCCTTCTATCATTGCTTATACCCAGGATGGTGAAACTCTGGTTGGTCAGCCGGCTAAACGTCAGGCAGTGACAAACCCGCAAAACACCCTGTTTGCGATTAAACGCCTGATTGGCCGCCGCTTCCAGGACGAAGAAGTACAGCGTGATGAAGCCATCATGCCGTACAAAATCATCGGTGCTGACAACGGTGATGCATGGATTGACGTAAAAGGTCAGAAAATGGCACCGCCGCAGATTTCTGCTGAAGTGCTGAAAAAAATGAAGAAAACGGCTGAAGATTACCTGGGCGAACCGGTAACTGAAGCGGTTATCACCGTACCTGCATACTTCAACGATGCTCAGCGTCAGGCAACCAAAGATGCTGGCCGTATCGCAGGTCTGGAAGTAAAACGTATCATCAACGAACCGACCGCAGCGGCACTGGCTTACGGTCTGGATAAAGAAGTCGGCAACCGTACTATCGCGGTTTATGACCTCGGTGGTGGTACTTTCGATATCTCTATTATCGAAATCGACGAAGTTGACGGCGAAAAAACTTTCGAAGTTCTGGCAACCAACGGTGATACCCACCTGGGTGGTGAAGACTTCGACAGCCGTATGATCAACTACCTGGTTGACGAATTTAAGAAAGATCAGGGTATCGATCTGCGTAATGACCCGCTGGCGATGCAGCGTCTGAAAGAAGCCGCTGAGAAAGCGAAGATCGAACTGTCTTCCGCTCAGCAGACCGACGTGAACCTGCCGTACATTACTGCAGACGCGACTGGTCCGAAACACATGAACATCAAAGTGACCCGTGCGAAACTGGAAAGCCTGGTTGAAGACCTGGTTAACCGTTCTATCGAGCCGCTGAAAGTTGCTCTGCAGGATGCTGGTCTGTCTGTTTCCGACGTTCAGGACGTTATCCTGGTCGGTGGTCAGACTCGTATGCCGATGGTACAGAAGAAAGTTGCTGAGTTCTTCGGTAAAGAGCCGCGTAAAGACGTTAACCCGGACGAAGCAGTGGCAATCGGTGCTGCCGTTCAGGGTGGTGTATTGACCGGTGATGTGAAAGACGTGCTGCTGCTGGACGTTACCCCGCTGTCTCTGGGTATCGAAACCATGGGTGGCGTGATGACTCCACTGATCGCGAAAAACACCACTATCCCGACCAAGCACAGCCAGGTGTTCTCTACCGCTGAAGACAACCAGTCTGCGGTAACCATCCACGTGCTGCAGGGTGAACGTAAACGCGCCGCTGATAACAAAGATCTGGGTCAATTTAACCTGGATGGTATCAGCCCGGCTCCGCGCGGTATGCCGCAGATCGAAGTTACTTTTGACATCGATGCCGACGGTATCCTGCACGTTTCCGCGAAAGACAAAAACAGCGGTAAAGAGCAGAAGATCACCATCAAGGCTTCTTCTGGTCTGAACGAAGAAGAAATTCAGAAAATGGTTCGCGAAGCAGAAGCGAACGCAGAATCTGACCGTAAGTTTGAAGAGCTGGTTCAGACTCGTAACCAGGGTGACCATCTGTTGCACAGCACTCGTAAGCAGGTTGAAGAAGCAGGCGACAAACTGCCGGCTGACGACAAAACTGCCATCGAGTCTGCACTGACCGCGCTGGAAACTTCTCTGAAAGGCGAAGACAAAGCGGATATCGAAGCGAAAATGCAGGCGCTGGCACAGGTTTCCCAGAAACTGATGGAAATCGCTCAGCAGCAGCACGCACAGCAGCAGGCTGGTGCAGCAGGCGCTGATGCTTCTGCAAACAACGCGAAAGATGACGACGTTGTCGACGCCGAGTTTGAAGAAGTGAAAGACAAAAAATAATCGCCCTTTGAACGGGTAATTACTGGCACGGGCGAAGAGGTTTCCTCTCCGCCCGTGCACGCATGTTAGGGGCAGATAAAAAGAGATGGCTAAGCAAGACTATTACGAGATTTTAGGCGTTTCCAAATCAGCGGAAGAGCGTGAAATCAAAAAGGCCTACAAGCGCCTGGCCATGAAATATCACCCGGACCGCAACCAGGGTGATAAAGAGGCCGAAGCCAAGTTTAAAGAGATCAAAGAAGCGTACGAAATCCTGACCGATGCGCAAAAACGTGCGGCTTACGATCAGTACGGTCATGCTGCGTTTGAGCAAGGCGGCATGGGCGGCGGCGGCGGTTTTGGCGGCGGGGCTGACTTCAGCGATATCTTTGGTGACGTGTTTGGCGATATCTTTGGCGGCGGTCGTGGTCGTCAGCGCGCCTCACGTGGTGCTGATTTACGTTACAACATGGATCTCACTCTGGAAGAAGCCGTGCGTGGCGTCACCAAAGAGATCCGTATTCCGACTCTGGAAGAGTGTGACGTCTGCCACGGTAGCGGTGCGAAGGCAGGTACTCAGCCACAGACCTGTCCAACCTGTCACGGTTCTGGTCAGGTACAGATGCGTCAGGGCTTTTTTGCCGTACAGCAGACCTGTCCACACTGTCAGGGCCGCGGTACGCTGATCAAAGATCCGTGCAACAAATGCCACGGTCATGGTCGCGTTGAGAAAAGCAAAACGCTGTCCGTTAAGATCCCTGCAGGGGTTGATACCGGCGACCGCATTCGTTTAGCGGGCGAAGGTGAAGCCGGTGAACATGGTGCGCCAGCAGGTGATTTGTACGTTCAGGTGCAGGTAAAACAGCACCCAATTTTCGAACGTGAAGGCAATAACCTGTACTGCGAAGTACCGATTAACTTTGCGATGGCTGCGCTGGGCGGCGAGATTGAAGTCCCGACGCTGGATGGTCGCGTGAAGCTAAAAATTCCGGGCGAAACGCAAACTGGCAAACTTTTCCGCATGCGTGGAAAGGGCGTCAAGTCTGTACGCGGTGGCGCTCAGGGCGACCTGCTGTGCCGCGTGGTGGTTGAAACCCCAGTTGGCCTGAACGACAAACAGAAGCAACTGCTGAAAGATTTGCAGGACAGCTTTGGCGGCCCGACCGGCGAACAAAACAGTCCGCGCTCCAAAAGTTTCTTCGACGGTGTGAAGAAGTTTTTTGACGATCTGACGCGCTAATTCGCAGTTTTATCTCGAATAAAAAGCCTGGGACTGAAAAGTCTCAGGCTTTTTTATTTCTGTTTTCCGCTCGGAAAATCTTCATCGGCTTTCTCTGTATAGATCGTAAAAACCGATCTATCAATCACAAATAATCTAATTTTAACGAGCTTTTTGAGGGTGTAAGATAGTATTTACGAAGTATTCACCCAATAGAGAGAATAAAAGTGAAACATCTGCATCGTTTTTTTAGTAGTGACGCCTCGGGGGGCATCATTCTGATCATCGCAGCCGTGGTCGCTATGCTGATGGCAAATATCGGGGTTACCAGTGGATGGTACCACGCCTTTTTGGAAACGCCCGTTCAACTGCGGGTTGGCGCGCTTGAGATCAACAAAAATATGCTGCTGTGGATCAACGACGCGTTGATGGCGGTGTTCTTCCTGTTGATTGGTCTGGAAGTAAAGCGCGAGTTAATGCAAGGTTCGCTGGCCAGTCTGCGTCAGGCGGCGTTCCCGATCATTGCTGCTATCGGGGGCATGATTGTCCCGGCGCTGCTGTACCTGGCATTCAACTATGCCGATCCCATCACCCGTGAAGGGTGGGCGATCCCGGCGGCAACGGATATCGCTTTTGCGTTAGGTGTGCTGGCGTTGTTGGGCAGTCGTGTACCACTGGCGTTGAAAATCTTCCTGATGGCGCTGGCGATTATTGATGACCTCGGCGCTATCGTCATCATCGCACTGTTCTATACCAGCGACCTCTCGCTGCTGTCGCTGGGCGTTGCCGCGTGCGCAATCCTTGTTTTGGCAGGATTGAATCTGTGCGGAGTGAGACGCACCGGTATTTATATTCTGGTCGGCGTAGTGCTGTGGACTGCCGTACTGAAGTCTGGCGTGCATGCAACTCTGGCGGGCGTGATCGTGGGCTTCTTCATTCCGTTGAAGGAAAAACACGGACGTTCACCGGCGAAGCGACTGGAGCATGTTCTGCATCCATGGGTGGCATATCTTATCCTGCCGCTGTTTGCCTTCGCCAATGCGGGCGTTTCGCTGCAGGGCGTCACTATTGATGGACTGACCTCGATATTACCGCTGGGGATCATTGCGGGTTTGTTGATCGGTAAGCCGTTGGGTATCAGTCTATTTTGCTGGTTGGCGTTACGCCTCAAGGTGGCGCAATTGCCGGAAGGAACGAATTTCCAGCAGATTATGGCGGTCGGTATTCTTTGCGGTATTGGCTTTACGATGTCGATTTTTATTGCCAGCCTGGCGTTTGGCAACGTCGATCCTGAGCTGATTAACTGGGCGAAACTGGGGATCCTGATTGGCTCCTTACTGTCGGCGGTTATTGGTTACAGCTGGTTACGCACCCGGTTGAACGCGTCAGCCTGACGGGATAACCCTTTCGTGACAATTTTCAGGGAGAGAGTATGTCTCATATAAATTACAACCATCTGTACTACTTTTGGCATGTCTATAAAGAAGGTTCGGTGGTTGGTGCAGCAGAAGCGCTTTATCTGACACCGCAGACCATTACCGGGCAGATTAAAGCGCTTGAGGAACGCTTGCAGGGAAAGCTGTTCAAGCGCAAGGGGCGTGGACTGGAGCCAAGTGAGTTAGGTGAATTAGTTTTTCGCTATGCGGACAAAATGTTCACGTTAAGCCAGGAAATGCTGGATATCGTGAACTACCGCAAAGAGTCTAATTTGCTGTTCGATGTCGGCGTGGCGGATGCGCTATCGAAGCAGTTGGTCAGCAGCGTACTGGATGCCGCTGTGGTTGAAGATGAACAAATCCATCTGCGTTGTTTTGAGTCAACGCACGAGATGCTGTTGGATCAACTCAGCCAGCATAAGCTGGATATGATTATCTCCGACTGTCCGATTGATTCTACGCAGCAGGAAGGGTTGTTCTCAGTGCGGATAGGCGAATGCAGCGTGAGTTTTTGGTGCACCAAACCGCTGCCTGAGAAACCATTCCCGGCCTGTCTTGAAGAGCGTCGGTTGCTGATCCCAGGGCGCCGTTCGATGCTCGGACGTAAGCTGCTGAACTGGATCAACTCACAAGGATTGAATGTCGAAATTCTCGGTGAGTTTGATGACGCTGCGCTGATGAAAGCGTTTGGCGCAACGCATAATGCTATTTTTGTTGCACCTACGCTGTATTCGCACAATTTCTATGCTGATGATTCTATTGTTGAAATTGGACGCGTAGAAAATGTGATGGAAGAGTATCACGCCATATTTGCGGAAAGAATGATCCAGCATCCGGCGGTGCAGCGTATTTGCAATGCGGACTACTCGGCATTGTTCAAGCCACAGTAGACATACTTACCGTAATACTTCCGGCTGCGGTACTCACCCGCAGCCGGTTTCATGCTATAGCCTCAATAAGCTACGATACTGCCCACCTTCGCGGATAAATACCGGAATTTTGTTCAATGGCGCGGCATAGTGCAACGTTTGCCCTCCCGAATAACTCTCGCCGGTCGTAAGATCCGTCCATGTTTCCCCTTCCGGTAGCCAGATATCACGTTCGCGCATACCTTCATGCATTACGGGGGCAATCAGCAGGTCAGGACCAAAACAGTACTGGTCGGTGATTGCCCAACTTGTTTCCTGTTCGGGGAAATCAAAAAACAGGGGGCGCATCACTGGCGTATTGTGCTTATGGGTTTCCTCCATCAGCGCTTTGATATAGGGCTTCAGTTTCTCTCGCAACGCCAGGCAACCCCTCAGTACGTCGCACACGTCCTCACCGTAGCTCCAGACTTCGTTCGGTGCACCGGTAGGACACTGGGCGATACCATCCCGGTACGGTTGTTCCGGTAAAATCTGCGGATCGCGGTTGCCGTGCAGACGCATCACCGGGCTAAATACGCCCCACTGGAACCAGCGGATCAGCAGTTCATGGAAATGTGGGTCGTGAATATTACCGCCATGAAAACCACCGATATCCGTCGTCCACCACGGGATCCCCGCGATTCCCATATTGAGTCCGGCGGCAAACTGGTTGCGTAGCGATCTAAACGAGGAGTGAATATCACCTGACCAGACCAGTGCGCCATACTTTTGACTGCCGGCCCAGGCGCAGCGTAGCAGGTTGATAACCTTGTCTTCACCATCGGCTTTCATACCATCAAAAAAGGTTTTGGCGTACATTCGCGGGTAGATATTGCCCACTTCCAGTACCGGCCCGGCATGGTAGCGATAGTTGTCATAGTCATAAACGCTGAACTCAGGTTCGGCTTCGTCTAACCAGAATAGCTTCACGCCTTTATCATAATAGTTGCGTTTGGCTTTGCCCCAGACGTAGCCCCGCGCACCCGGATGGGTAGCATCAAAGAAAGTGGTGTTGCCGAGGAAATCCATATTGATCGGCAAGCCACGTTCCGTTTGTACCAGCCAGCCGTTTTCGCGCATCTCCCGATAGCTTTCTGTGCGGTTATCCACCGTCGGCCAGACGGAGACCATCAGCTCAATTCCCAGCGATTTCAGCTCGGCAATCATGGCATCAGGATCGGGCCAGTCTCGTGCATCGAACATCCAGTCACCCTGATTCGGCCAGTGAAAGAAGTCGATAACGATCACCGAGATAGGCAGATTGCGGCGCTTATATTCGCGGGCAACCTCCAGCAGCTCTTCCTGCGTCCGATAGCGGAGTTTGCACTGCCAGAAGCCCATGGCGTAGTCCGGCATCATCGGCGGTGTGCCGGTAGCCAGCGCGTAAGCCCGGCTAATTTCTGCCGGGGTATCGCCAGCCGTGATCCAGTAGTCCAGCTGTTCGCTGACCTGTGCTTCCCATTCGGTAACGTTGTGGGCAAAGGTTACGCGCCCGACTGCCGGGTTGTTCCATAAAAATCCGTAGCCCAGACTGGAGAGCATAAACGGTACTGAGGCCTGGGAGTTACGTTGCGCCAGCTCAAGAACGCATCCTTTGAGATCCAGGTTAGCCTGTTGATACTGCCCCATACCATAAATTTTTTCCCCTTCGGTGGCTTCGAAGCGGGCTTTAAGTGAATATTTCCCACCCTGAATAGGTCGGAATTCGCGCCCTTCAAGGTTGAGTGCGCTGACGTACTGGCCGTGAGAAGATTCATCCTCGCCAATTTCGCCCCGCAAGCGCCAGAACTCCTGCAACAGAGGTTTGTGTGGATGACGGTAAAAGGTAACTTGTCCTTTTTGATTGACGATAGCGATAATTTTGCCGTTGGTCAGCGTCGCCTGGTGTTGCTCATAATCAATGTGGCAGTGGCTTTCTGCGACTGGCTCAGTCAATGCCCAGTCTTCATTTCTCATTACCGGCAGATGACGGCCACTGCGTACGCGCAGGCTGTTCTCGCCCCAGGGTTCAATCCATAAATAGCGATCGTTTTGCTGCCAGACCAGGCGACGCGGGTCATGTTGCATAAATGGCATGGTGGTGCCTCCCATATTTCGAGGGTGAAGGTAAAGATCGTTTTTAGTTGATGGTTTCCAGATCGTGGCGAATCTTCTCTTCCATCGCTTCGTATTTACGAAAGAAAAGTAGTGGGATCGCTGCGAGCGCGAAGAGTAGGGCGGGTGCCCAGATAAAGGCCCAGGTAATTCCCTCCAGACCCGCAGCACTCTGGGCATGGTTGGGGACATAGCCAAAACAGTTCATGATCCAGGCAGCGAAAGCGGTACCGAGGCCACTACCCATCTTGATGCAGAAGGTGCTGCCGAAGGCGATAAGAATGCCGGTAGCTTTAATACCCGTCTTCCAGGCACCGAAATCGACGGCGAAGCCCAGCATGGCAAACGGCATTGAGCAGGCTATACCGCTGCCGATATTGCCGAGTATCCAGGCGGCGATGAGAAAAGGAATGTTGTCCGCTGCCAGCCACATCATGATGCCGCCAAGCGTGGCGACCAGCAGACCGCCTACCCATATCCACGTTTTAGCCAGGTATTTGCTAAAGAAGGGGATAGCGATGATAAACAGGATCTGAATTGTCGCCAGGCTGTTAATCAGTGGAACCAGATCTTTGCGGTCGAGGTTGTAGGTCAGATAGTAGACAATCGTTGTGGAGCGTTGTTGTAGGGCAATCCAGAAGATCAGGTTTGCCAGCACCATCAGGATCCATGGCCAGTTGCCTTTCATTGCCGCAAAACTCTTTTTCATCGGCAATTTAGGTTCTTGCTGTATTTTATCCGTATCCATTTCACGGATATTTTTAAAGGCGAAAAGCGTTAGCGAACAGGATATTACGGCAAATATAATCGCCGTATAAATAAAACCCGCATGATCATTTCCGTTACCTAAAAAAGCAACTAACGGCAGTGCAGTCGCATTCATTAATAAAACCCCAATCTGCCCACCGGTCATTCGCCAGGAATTTAAAACCAGTCTTTCCTTAGGCGATAAGGTCATCAGAGGTAATATTGCACTGAGTGGTGTATTAAGTCCGGTAAATAGAATGCTAGCAATCATATAAGATATTGCTGCATAGATAGCTTTTCCGGTCATACTGATATCAGGAGACCAAAATGACAGGGCGCTGAATACGGCAAAAGGTAATGGCAACCATAAAAACCAGGGGCGGCATTTACCGTAACGCGAACGCGTTTTATCGATGATGATCCCCCATATGGGGGCGTCTATGCCATCGACAATACGCGCCAGCAGCAGGATGACGCCTGCTACAGCGAGGCTAATACCTGCAACGTCTGTGTAGAAATATAAAATGTAAGTTGAACCGAAACAATACAGCAGATTACCCGCCACATCCAAAGAGCCGTAGCTAATACGCTGTAGTAAAGATAATGATGTTGACCCGCATGACTGGGTATCCTCAATAACAGAACTCATAATAATAACTCCGATACTGGAACGATACGCCCAGAAAAACAGCTTCTACTTTCTAAGCAAGTTTTAAATATTATTTTTATGTCGTTACTGAATTTATCCTCAGATTAAAATGAGTGAGTAAGGTGTACATGAAAAGTAGTTAACCCTACCGCGGCAATCAATTATCAAATCTTACATCAGGATTGCGTTTATTCGTTTTTGAATGAACGATGTTTCTATTTGCTAAGGTGGTCACAGTTTTATTAATAATGAAATAAAAAAAGGAAAACAGTGAAAGAAAATAACTTTCAAGTATTACGCGACGCGACTGAGGATGGGAGAGCTGAAAAAACAGGCTGGTCAGGAAGAGCGTGAACGAGCGAGAACAACATCAGTGGCTAAAGAGAAAAACGTCAGATAGCAGGCATAAAAAAACCCGCTTGCGCGGGTTTTTTCACAAAGCGACAACAAGCAGGCGATTAAGCCAGTTTGTTGATCTGTGCAGTCAGGTTTGCTTTATGACGTGCAGCTTTGTTTTTGTGGATCAGACCTTTAGCAGCCTGACGGTCCACGATTGGTTGCATTTCGTTAAATGCTTTCAGTGCAGTAGCTTTGTCGCCAGCTTCGATAGCTGCGTATACTTTCTTGATGAAAGTACGCATCATAGAGCGACGGCTAGCGTTGTGCTTGCGGGCCTTTTCAGACTGAACGGCGCGCTTCTTAGCTGATTTGATATTAGCCAAGGTCCAACTCCCAAATGTGTTCTATATGGACAATTCAAAGGCCGAGGAATATGCCCTTTTAGCCTTCTTTTGTCAATGGATTTGTGCAAATAAGCGCCGTTTAAATTGCAGCACTCGTTGCGTAGTGATGGCGCAGGATTCTACCAGCTTGCGTGGCGTGAATACAGCTTTTCCACGAGAAAAATTGCATTGGCGTGCCCATGAAGGTCTGCAATTTGTTTCATAACAATGAAAACAATCCTCTTTCTGTTTCGTAGAAACAATCGCCGGTTAACGTTGACCGCGGTACAGGGTATACTTTCACGATTTTCACTGTTTTGAGCCAGACATGAAGCTGATACGAGGCATACATAATCTCAGTCAGGCCCCGCATGGGTGTGTGCTGACTATTGGTAATTTCGACGGCGTGCACCGTGGCCACCGTGCGTTGCTGCAGGGTTTACGGGAAGAAGGGCGCAAACGCAATTTACCGGTGATGGTGATGATTTTCGAGCCGCAGCCGCTAGAGCTGTTTGCGACCGACAAGTCACCTGCGCGCCTCACTCGCCTGCGCGAAAAACTGCGTTATCTGGCGGAATGCGGCGTGGACTACGTGCTGTGCGTGCGTTTTGACAGGCGCTTTGCGGCATTAACGGCGCAGACCTTCATCAGCGATCTGCTGGTTAAGCGCCTTGGTGTACAATTTCTTGCCGTTGGTGATGATTTCCGCTTTGGCGCTAGCCGAGCGGGCGATTTCTTGTTATTACAGGAAGCGGGCGCTGAGTATGGTTTTGATATCACCAGCACCCAAACCTTCTGCGAAGGCGGTGTGCGCATTAGCAGCACCGCGGTACGTCAGGCGCTGGCAGAAGATAACCTGCAACTGGCCGAAAGCCTGCTTGGGCATCCTTTTACTATCTCAGGACGTGTCGTTCACGGTGATGAATTAGGGCGCACCATCGGTTTTCCGACGGCAAACTTACCGCTGCGTCGCCAGGTTTCTCCGGTGAAAGGGGTTTATGCGGTTGAAGTGATGGGACTGGGTGACAAACCGTTGCCCGGCGTCGCCAACATCGGCACCCGCCCGACGGTAGCAGGCGTACGCCAACAGTTGGAAGTGCATCTATTGGACGTTGTAATGGACCTGTATGGTCGCCATATAGATGTAGTACTGCGTAAAAAAATACGCAGTGAACAGCGATTTGCCTCGCTGGATGAGCTAAAAGCGCAGATTGCGCGTGATGAGTTGACTGCCCGTGAATTTTTTGGGCTAACAAAACCGGCTTAATGCCTATACGAGTTTTAAATACGGAACCGAGAATCTGATGAGTGACTATAAATCAACCCTGAATTTGCCGGAAACAGGGTTCCCGATGCGCGGCGATCTCGCCAAGCGCGAACCGGGAATGCTGGCGCGTTGGACTGATGATGACCTGTACGGCATCATTCGTGCGGCCAAAAAAGGCAAAAAAACCTTCATTCTGCATGATGGCCCTCCTTATGCGAATGGCAGCATTCATATTGGTCACTCGGTTAACAAGATTCTGAAAGACATTATCGTGAAGTCCAAAGGACTCACGGGTTATGACTCGCCTTACGTTCCGGGCTGGGACTGCCACGGTCTGCCGATCGAGCTGAAAGTAGAGCAGGAATACGGCAAACCGGGCGAGAAGTTTACCGCCGCTGAGTTCCGTGCCAAGTGCCGCGAATACGCAGCGACCCAGGTTGACGGTCAGCGTAAAGACTTTATCCGTCTTGGCGTACTGGGCGACTGGTCGCATCCGTACCTGACCATGGACTTCAAAACCGAAGCCAACATCATTCGTGCGCTGGGTAAAATCATCGGTAACGGTCACCTGCACAAAGGTGCGAAGCCGGTGCACTGGTGCGTTGACTGCCGTTCCGCGCTGGCGGAAGCGGAAGTTGAGTATTATGACAAAACCTCCCCGTCCATCGACGTGGCGTTCCACGCCGCCGATCAGGACGCGGTGAAAGCGAAATTTGGCGTTTCTGACGTCAACGGCCCGATCTCTCTGGTTATCTGGACCACTACCCCGTGGACGTTACCGGCGAACCGCGCAATCTCTCTGGCACCTGATTTTGACTATGCGCTGGTGCAGATTGACGGCCAGGCTGTGATTCTGGCGAAAGATCTGGTTGAAAGCGTCATGCAGCGTATTGGCGCGGCTGAATACACCATTCTCGGCACCGTTAAAGGCGCTGAGCTGGAACTGCTGCGCTTTACCCATCCGTTTATGGGCTTTGATGTACCAGCTATCCTTGGCGATCACGTTACGCTGGATGCGGGTACCGGTGCGGTTCATACCGCTGGCGGTCACGGTCCGGATGACTACGTCATCAGCCAGAAATACGGTCTGGAAATCGCTAACCCGGTTGGCCCGGACGGCGCATACCTGGCGGGTACTTACCCGGATCTGGACGGCGTGAACGTCTTTAAAGCCAACGACAAAATCGTTGCGCTGCTGAGCGAAAAAGGCGCGCTGCTGCACGTTGAGAAGATGCAGCACAGCTACCCATGCTGCTGGCGTCACAAGTCACCGATCATCTTCCGTGCGACGCCGCAGTGGTTCGTCAGCATGGATCAGAAAGGCCTGCGCGCGCAGTCCCTGAAAGAGATCAAAGGCGTGCAGTGGATCCCGGACTGGGGCCAGGCGCGTATTGAATCGATGGTTGCCAACCGTCCTGACTGGTGTATCTCCCGTCAGCGTACGTGGGGTGTGCCGATGTCTCTGTTTGTTCACAAAGACACCGAAGAGCTGCATCCGCGCGCTATCGAACTGATGGAAGAAGTGGCTAAACGCGTTGAAGTTGACGGCATCCAGGCGTGGTGGGATCTCGATCCGAAAGATATCCTCGGTGACGAAGCTGACCAGTATGTCAAAGTCCCGGATACGCTGGACGTGTGGTTCGACTCTGGTTCAACCCACTCCTCCGTCGTGGACGTACGTCCTGAGTTTGCAGGCCATGCGGCAGATATGTATCTGGAAGGCTCTGACCAGCACCGTGGCTGGTTCATGTCATCTCTGATGATCTCCACCGCCATGAAAGGCAAAGCACCTTATCGCCAGGTACTGACTCACGGTTTCACCGTTGATGGTCAGGGCCGTAAGATGTCCAAGTCTATCGGTAACACCGTTTCTCCGCAGGATGTGATGAACAAACTGGGCGCGGATATTCTGCGTCTGTGGGTGGCTTCAACCGACTATACCGGTGAAATGGCTGTTTCTGACGAAATCCTGAAACGTGCTGCCGACAGCTATCGTCGTATCCGTAACACCGCGCGCTTCCTGCTGGCGAACCTGAATGGGTTCGATCCGGTTAAAGACATGGTGAAACCGGAAGAGATGGTGGTGCTGGACAGGTGGGCGGTAGGTTGTGCGCAAGCGGCGCAGGACGAAATCCTGAAAGCCTATGAAGCCTATGACTTCCACGAAGTGGTACAGCGCCTGATGCGCTTCTGCTCCGTCGAAATGGGTTCGTTCTACCTCGACATCATCAAAGACCGTCAGTACACCGCGAAAGCGGATAGCGTGGCGCGTCGTAGCTGCCAGACAGCGCTGTTCCATATCGCTGAAGCGCTGGTTCGTTGGATGGCGCCGATCATGTCCTTCACCGCCGATGAAATCTGGGGCTACCTGCCGGGCGATCGTGAGAAGTATGTCTTTACCGGTGAATGGTACGAAGGTCTGTTTGGCTTAGGCGAAACCGAAGCGATGAACGATGCCTTCTGGGACGAGCTGTTGAAAGTGCGTGGCGAAGTGAACAAAGTCATCGAACAGGCGCGTGCGGATAAGAAAGTCGGTGGTTCTCTGGAGGCTGCAGTGACCCTGTACGCTGAACCTGAGCTGGCGGCGAAACTGACCGCGCTGGGCGAAGAGTTGCGTTTTGTACTTCTGACCTCTGGTGCGACGGTTGCGGATTATGCAGCGGCTCCTGCTGATGCTCAGCAGAGCGAACTGCTCAAAGGTCTGAAAATCGTACTGAGCAAAGCCGAAGGTGAGAAATGCCCGCGCTGCTGGCATTACACTACCGACGTCGGCCAGGTGGCGGAACATGCAGATATCTGCGGACGCTGTGTCAGCAACATCGCCGGTGATGGCGAACAACGTAAGTTTGCCTGATGAGTAAGCCTCTTTGTTCAACAGGACTACGCTGGCTGTGGCTGGTGGTAGTCGTGCTGATTATCGATTTAGGCAGCAAATACCTGATCCTCCAGAACTTTGCTCTGGGGGATACAGTGTCGCTGTTTCCGTCGCTTAATCTGCACTACGCGCGTAACTATGGTGCGGCGTTTAGCTTCTTAGCCGACAGCGGCGGCTGGCAACGTTGGTTCTTTGCCGGCATCGCCATCGGTATTTGCGTCATCCTGATGGTGATGATGTATCGCTCGAAGGCGACGCAAAAGCTGAACAACATCGCGTATGCGTTAATCATTGGCGGTGCGCTGGGCAACTTGTTCGACCGCCTGTGGCACGGCTTCGTGGTTGATATGATTGACTTTTACGTCGGCGACTGGCATTTCGCGACCTTCAATCTGGCCGATACTGCTATCTGTATCGGCGCGGCATTGATTGTTCTCGAAGGCTTCCTGCCGTCGAAAGAGAAAAAAGCCGCATAAAAAAATGCCGGATGGCGCTATGCTAATCCGGCCTACAATATACTGCGATCCTTGTTTGCCCGGTAAGCGTAGCGCCACCGGGCAAACAAGCGGCAGCAATTTTAAAGAGCAACCTGCATGTCTAAATCAGTACAGAGTAACAGTGCGGTGCTGGTGCACTTCACCCTTAAGCTCGACGATGGCTCCACCGCAGAGTCAACCCGCAATAACGGCAAGCCTGCGCTGTTTCGCCTGGGCGACGGTTCTCTGTCTGAAGGACTGGAACAACACCTGCTGGGGCTAAAAGAAGGTGATAAAACCACTTTTGCTCTGGAACCGGATGCCGCCTTTGGCGTGTCAAGTCCGGACTTAATTCAGTATTTCTCGCGTCGGGAGTTTATGGACGCGGGCGAGCCAGAAATTGGCGCTATCATGCTCTTTACCGCAATGGACGGCAGTGAGATGCCTGGCGTGATCCGCGAAATCAACGGTGATTCGATCACGGTTGATTTCAACCATCCGCTGGCCGGGCATACCGTTCATTTTGATATTGAAGTGCTGGAAGTCGAACCGGCACTGGAGGCGTAAAATGCAGATCCTGTTGGCCAACCCGCGCGGTTTTTGCGCTGGCGTAGACCGCGCTATCAGCATTGTGGAAAACGCGCTGGCTATTTATGGCGCGCCGATTTATGTCCGTCACGAAGTGGTGCATAACCGCTATGTGGTGGATAGCCTGCGCGAGCGCGGCGCTATTTTTATCGAGCAAATCAGCGAAGTGCCGGATGGCGCGATCCTGATTTTCTCCGCTCATGGCGTATCTCAGGCGGTGCGTAACGAAGCCAAAGGCCGTGACCTCACGGTTTTTGATGCGACCTGCCCGCTGGTAACGAAAGTGCATATGGAAGTTGCCCGCGCCAGTCGTCGTGGCGAAGAATCCATTCTGATTGGGCACGCCGGGCACCCGGAAGTCGAAGGCACAATGGGCCAGTACAGCAACCCGCAAGGGGGAATGTATCTGGTTGAATCACCGGATGATGTGCTGAAACTGAATGTGAAAAATGAAGGAAAATTATCCTTCATGACGCAGACAACGCTTTCCGTTGACGACACTTCTGACGTTATTGATGCGCTGCGTCAACGCTTCCCGAAAATTGTCGGGCCGCGCAAAGACGATATCTGTTATGCCACCACCAACCGTCAGGAAGCGGTTCGCGCGCTGGCGGAACAGGCTGATGTTGTGCTGGTGGTCGGCTCGAAGAACTCCTCTAACTCCAACCGTCTGGCTGAACTGGCCCAGCGAATGGGGAAAGCGGCGTATTTGATTGACGATGCGACCGACATTCAGGAAGCGTGGGTGAAAGAAGCGAAGTGTGTGGGCGTGACGGCCGGAGCCTCGGCGCCGGATATCCTGGTGCAAAACGTGATTGCTCGCCTGCAAGAGCTTGGCGGTGGGGAAGCGATCCCACTGGAAGGCCGCGAAGAGAACATCGTTTTCGAAGTGCCGAAAGAGCTGCGTGTGGATGTTCGTGAAGTAGAGTAAGTCTTTCCGGTTACGATTATGAGAAGATGCCAGACTTAACGTCTGGCATTTTTTATGGAGAAACCATGCGCTTACCGATCATTCTTGATACCGATCCCGGCATTGATGATGCCGCGGCCATTGCCGCCGCGCTGTTTGCCCCTGAGCTGGATCTGCAACTGATGACCACGGTAGCAGGCAATGTGTCGGTGGAAAAAACCACCCGTAATGCGTTGCAACTGCTGCACTTCTGGAATGCGGATGTTCCGCTGGCGCAGGGAGCATCAATGCCGCTGGTGCGACCGCTGCGTGATGCCGCTTCCGTGCACGGCGAGTCCGGTATGGAAGGGTATGAATTTGTCGAGCACGACCGGCAGGCGATGGCAAAACCCGCCTTCCAGGCGATTCGCGATGCGCTGATGCATGCCCCGCAGCCCGTGACGCTGGTGGCAATTGGCCCGCTGACCAATATTGCGCTGCTGCTGACCCATTATCCTGAATGCGTATTCAACATTCACCGTCTGGTGATTATGGGCGGCTCTGCCGGACGCGGGAACTTCACACCCAACGCCGAGTTTAATATTGCTATCGATCCCGAGGCCGCCGCGAAAGTCTTCCAGAGCGGGCTGGAGATTGTGATGTGTGGGCTGGATGTCACTAATCAGGCTATGCTCGCCCCGGACTATCTGGCGACGCTCCCCCAACTTAACCAGACGGGGAAAATGCTGCATGCGCTGTTTAGCCATTACCGTAGCGGCAGTATGAATACGGGGCTGCGAATGCACGATCTGTGTGCCATTGCCTGGCTGGTGCGCCCGGAACTGTTTACCCTGCAGCCGTGTTTCGTGGCGGTTGAAACCCAGGGCGAATATACCTCGGGTACGACGGTGGTGGACATCGAAGGACGCTTGGGGCATCCGGCAAATGCGCAGGTTGCGCTGGATCTTGACGTTGAGGGATTCCAGCAGTGGGTGGCAGAGGTGCTGGCACTGGCCCCTTGAGGCTGTGATCCGGCCCGCAATATGCAGACAGAATTAGCAGGTTAATCGATTAATCTGCTAATCTGATCCTGTTGTTCTCCTCGGGCCGGAGACACATATGAACCTTTCTTTTATCCAGCCACCGCAGGTGGCGTGGGCAAGCGGCGCTTTGGCCGATGGCCCGTTATTGCGCAAATCTACCCGTATTCAGGATCTTACTGACGTTTTTGCCGATGAAAACGCCCGTCAGCAGTTGGCTGGCGAGCATGTCGTGTATGACGTTGAGATGCTGGATACGTCTTCCGCTGAAGGTGAACTCTACACCGGCGTTACCCATCTTTATCCTGGCCGGGTCGGCTGCGAGTATTTTATGACCCGCGGGCATTTCCATGCGCGTCGCGAACAGGGGGAAGTCTATTTTGGTCTGCGTGGCACCGGTTTGCTGCTGTTGCAAACCGAACAGGGCGACGCGAGGCTGGAAAAGGTATTCGCCGGATCCGTCCACATTATCCCCGGCTTTACCGCGCACCGGTTAATCAATACCGGGGAAGAGGTGCTGTCGGCGCTCGCCGTATGGCCAGGGATTGCGGGACATGATTATGCGGCGCTCGCCAGGGGTTTCAGAATAAGGGTCATTGAGGAAAATAAGAGGGTTCAGGCGAAGGAGGTACAGAATGGCTGACTTAGCGCATTCGTACGGCCTCGATATGACGGTTCATCATCACCCGCTTGGTTTTAGCTATGGGGATGAGGTTACCGGGCCGATGCCGGAAATTCGGCAACTCGATGACATTCGCACCTCACTGCGCGATCCGCATTGTGAGGGGCCGCAAGAGGTGTATGCCATTGCGATGGATGTGGCGCGAATGCAGGATCGCGAAGAGTTGAAAAAGCGGATGCTGTTATTTGGCGTGGTGACCTATGCGGCGGGACGGTTGGGGGAAGAGCCGGTGCGTAGTCAGGGACATATTCATCGTATCAGCCAGCACAGCGGCTGGTCCCCGCCGGAGCTGTACGAAATCTGGCAGGGAAAAGCGATAATCTATATGCAGGAGTATGTTGAGGACGACCCAGGCCGCTGTTTTGCTGTAATCGCCGGACCCGGTGAGAAAGTGTTGGTACCACCCGGTTGGGGGCATGCGACCATATCCGCAGATCCGGATGTCCCGTTAACCTTTGGCGCGTGGTGCGATCGTGAATATGGTTTTGAGTACGATGCCGTGCGTGCGCATAAAGGGTTGGCGTGGTACCCGTTACTGCAGGGAAACAACGTTATCTGGCAGCATAATCCGCGTTACATTCCCGGACGACTGCAGGCCGTAACGCCCCGACAATATACGGAGTTCTCGATTACTTCCGCACCTGTTTACCAGCAATTCGTTGAGGAACCGGCGCGTTTTCAATTTATCTCGCGCCCGGACAAGCATCCCGAGCTGTGGCAAAACTTTCACCCATAAAGAGCCGGGGCCATAGCCCCGGTACTGATTTTGTCTGGCCTACAAACTGAAAAACGCGGCACAGTACAGTAGGCCGGATAAGCGTACGTGCCATCCGGCAAATGACAGGCACTACCCCGCAAACAGGCCCGTGGCGACGCCGAGGGCGGCCAGTATCAACAGTAAAATCATCGCTTTCACTGGCGACACACCACGCTTGGCCATCAGATACCAGGTGCCAAGTACCACAATCAGCGGCAGTAACTGCGGGAAGATACCGTCCAGCATCTGTTGAACATGGATATTCACCCCATCTTTGGTAATAAATTCCAGCCCGGTGCCAAGCTTAACGTAACTTGCCGCTACGCCCCCCATGACAAACACGCCCAGCAGCGATAACGCTTCACGCAGACGGGCAGACTTGCTGCTCACCAGCATTTCCACCGAGCCGGAACCCATCTTGTAGCCTTTCAGGAACAGGAACCACGAGCCGGGAATGATGATGGCCAACCAGGCAACGGTATAAAACAGCGGCCCCAGAATATTACCGCCGGCCGCCAGGGCCATACCGATGCTGAGCAGGATAGGGATCAGCATGCCAGGGATCATTGAATCGCCGATCCCGGCAATAGGGCCCATCAGACCAACTTTCAGGGTATTGATGGTCTCCCCATCGATCGGCTCACCGTTCGCTTTTTTCTCTTCCAGCCCCAGCACCATGCCATTTACGATCGCGCCTATCTGGGGTTCCGTATTATAAAACGAGGCGTGGCGGCGCAGCATTTCAGTACGTTGGGCTGCGTCGGGATAGAGCTTTTTCGCCACCGGAAGCATGCTCAGACAAAAGCCAAAAGATTCCAGACGTTCAAAGCTCATCGATGACAAGTTGTGCATCATCCATGCGCGCCAACAGCGGCGAAGATCTTTACGCGTAAGTGTACGTTCTTCCATCAGAATTCATCCTCATCATCATCGGCTACCGACTTTGCATTCGCGGCCTGCGGCGGTTCCGGTTTGTAGTTGTAATGGATCAACGCCAGCAGTGAACCGACGATCACCAGCGCGACCATGTTGAGTTTTAAAAAGACGATGCAGACAAAACCGACGAGGAAGTAGATCAGCATGGTGTAGTTTTTGATGATCTGCTTGAGCAAAATCGCGATCCCGACGGCGGGTAAAATGCCGCCCAGTACGTTCATCGTCGACAGAACAATTTTCGGCAAACTGTCCATAAAGCCGCTGATGTATTGCGCCCCGAAGTAGACCGCAATAAAGGTCGGAACAAAACGCAGGACAAAGTTTGTCACCTGTGGCCAGACGGCGCTGTTCAGGTAAATACCGCGTTCATCGCCCCGTTCCAGCGCCACATCTGCCCGGTGGTTCCAGAAAGAGTTCAGTACCATCATCGCGTTAAACAAAATGGTTCCGGCGATACCGATGGTGGCCGCCAGCGCGACCGCGACCTCGGGTCCTTTTCCGGAAAGGATCCCTAAAGCAATTGCCGGGTAAGCGACAAAGTTGAGGTCGGCGGGCATTGAACCGCCGGGCGTGACCATCGCGATATACACCGCCTGAACCGCAACGCCAATCATGATCCCGGTTTTAATGTCGCCGAGAATAATCCCGACCAGCATTCCGGAAATCAGCGGGCGGGTGATCAGGTACCAGCCGCCGGTCAGTCCCAGCAGCCAGGGACTGCTGAGGGCGCCGAGATAGCAAAGTATGCCAATCAACGTAGCTTCGATAATCATCGTGCGCTCCTTATTTCAGCTTCTGACGTGCGTCCTGCCAGCTGTAGCAACTGGCATCAGGCACCAGGCGAAACTCAACCAAGTGCCCATGCTGCGTTAGCCAGTCAAAAGCGGCAATTTCATCCCCGTTGACAGACTGATTCGGGCCGATGGTGGTGGTATCAGCACGAGCACTCATTGGACCCACATTAATCTTGCCGTTGGCATTTTTCAGGCTGATACCCGCTTCTTCAATGCGTTTCAGCGTCACGGGGGATTTACCAATGACAAAATAACGCTTCTCGCTGGCAATGACTTTTGGCAGTTTTTCAATCGCGGTGGCCGTATCAAACAACCAGACTTTGGTGTCCTGTACAGCGCCTTTCATCACCGAAGAGAGCAGAGGGTCGGCCGCGACGGCGTCGTCTATAGCGACAATTCCGTCACAGGGCAGCTCTTTGGCCCAACGTGTCACGAGCTGCCCATGGATTACGCGGTCATCGATACGTACAAAAGAAATACTCATAGTGGTTTCCTTTAAAAATCGTCGGACTGAACGGATAAAACCGGGGCGGCTTTAATCAGCGTGGGTACCGTCAACGCCAGCAGCTCGACGGCTGCGGCATGAACGTCCGTTAAATGGCAGATCTCTTCGCTTTGTAACAACATTGGGAAATTGACTCCCGCCACAACGGCAACGGGAGGAACCGTTTGTGCAGAAAACGCATGATGGCAGGCGACATTCCACGGCGTACCGCTTTGCATGTCACACAACACCAGAACGCCGTCAGCGTCTTTCCCGGCACTTGCGAGAACCTGAGAGAACGTCTGTTTAAACCCTTCGATACCTGCCTGTTCACTCAGCGTGACGGGATAAACATGCGGTAATTCTCCGTAAACCATACGACCGCTGGCGAGAAGCGCTTCCGCCAGGGGACCATGGGTGGCAACAATAACGTTAATCATGCGCTTATCCTCTGACCCAGGCTTTAATCGTGGCGAGCTGTTGACCGATGCCTTTGCCAAACGGCGAAATGCGGTACTCCCCAACGGCGGCTGGAATGATAAAGGTCTCTGCATAGTTGACGACAAACGGGGCAAACGCGCCGCTCGGGCTTTCAACAACGGCCTGAGCTCCTTCGACCAGGTTCAGGACGTTTACGCCGCCATGGGTATGATGAGTGACCGGTGCCGTAAACCAGTGGCGACGCGTTTCGATAAACTCGCGTTCGTGCATTCCGGTTCTTTCTTCTCGCCAACCTTCTCCTTCAGCGATAGGTTCAATACGGTTGACCAGGTTGTCGTGCACCCATTGCGTGTCACGCTGCCAGTCAATAACCTGCTGACCGTGATCCAGATGCACCGGACGCGGTAAGCCGTCTAACCCTAAGCGACCCCAGTCCCACAGTTTGAAGGTGAAAATATACGGCGTTGCGCTGATCTCCAGCACCATGGTGCCAGCTCCCGAACAATGGACGGTTCCGGCGGGGATCAGGAAGTGATCGTGTTTATGCGCAGGGATCTGATTCACGAATCGTTCATCATCAAACGTTTTTTCACCACGCCCTGCGGCCCGGAGATCGTCGAGCATATCCTGCGGCGCGATCCCGGTTTTGGTGCCGAGATACACTACGGCATCCGGCTCGGCTTCGAGAATGTAATAGCTCTCATCCTGGGTATAGTGCATGCCAAACTGCTGCTGAATATATTCGGTGAGCGGATGAACCTGAAAGCTCAAATTCTGGCCGCCAATAGTGTCGAGGAAATCAAAACGGATCGGGAATTCCGCGCCAAAGCGCGCGTGAACTTTTTCGCCCAGCAGGGGGCGGGGACAGGTCAGCACCAGATCCTGAGAGGGGATCTCGATCCGCACGTTGCCAAAACGCAGTAACAGGCTGTTTTCCTCGGGCACGCAATCAAAACACCACGCGTAATTGGGGGCTGAGGGATCGAGATCGAAGTGTTGTTTCATCCATTGCCCGCCCCAGACGCCTGGGTCAAAGAAAGGGGCAACGCGAAACGGTTGTTGGGTGGTTTGTTGCAGACCGGCGCGTAGCGCGTCGCCGCTGACCATCGCGGGACTATTTTCTACCGTGGTATCGAGCAAATAATCGGTGCGTTTGAGTAACGGCGTTTTGTGTTTGTCGAATACCCGCCATTCAATGAAAAAAGCACGTTTGTAACGACGAAGAATATCTTCATCCTGGTTTTCTGCCCCCCAGTTACCCAGCCCGTCATGGCGCATGCGCTGCTGAATTTCCCAGCGCGGAAGGTCAGCATAAACCAGCACGTCACCCGGGTGCGCCAATGCAGCGCCAGAGCCGTATACCACGACCAGCCCTTCACTAACGGCATCAATCTGTTGGCGGAGCAGGCTGAGTTTGTCGCTATCAAAAAATTCATCCAGGTGATGACAGGAAAGCACGCCGAATACGCGATCGTCGGTCAGGTTACGCGCCAGTAAATCATGCAGGGCCTGCTCATCGCGGCGGGCGGATTCAATATTCAACACCAGTGCGGCATCTAATGTCGTCACGAGCTGTTGCTCCAACTCTTCAAGCCGCACGCCCGGATAGCAATCCACGATCAATACGGTTTTGGTTGCGCCAGAAATCCTGGTGTTAATCACTGAATGGATCGACGACCAACCCTGCCAGGCGTGGTTGTCATAGCCCTGAACGTTAACCTCAGGGAATTTATTATAGGTTGTATGCATTTTCTGTCTCCGTGTTGGCTTATTTAAGATTAATCGATTAACCTTATTTTCATAGAGTGGTTAACGCGATTAACCCGCCATAATCAGAATCCCGTGCGGTGAAAAGCGCGTTAGCGTGATGTGAATCACACGTAAAAAGACAAGATTTCGGTTATTCGATTAACCTTCGTAATAAATCAGGAGAAGTCATGACAACAGTCACGTTGGCGCAGGTAGCGGAACGCGCGGGAGTCTCCACGGCAACCGTTTCAATGGTATTGCGTAACCGGGGGCGTATTTCTCAGGCCACGCGTGACCGCGTGCTCAAAGCGCTGGACGATGCCGGCTACGTTTATAATCAAACCGCCGCCAACCTGCGTAACCGGAGCAGTAATCAGGTCGGATTGTTGTTACACGATATCACTAACCCTTTTTACGGTGAGATGACGGCAGGGCTGAGCCATGAGATGGAGCGGCATGACCTGCTGCTGTTTCTGGCAAACAGCGAAGAATCAGGAGAACGGCAGCAAAAATTTGTCGACTCGTTGATGCGCAATAATGCCTGCGGCATGGTGCTCTGCGCGGCGCGCGAAACGCCGACCTCCTTCTTTGAAGCGCTGAAAAGGCGCAATATTCCCGCCATCATGGTGGTTCGTCCCCTTAGCGATCCTGATTTTGATTTTGTGGGCACTGATAACTTTCTCGGTACGCAAATGGCCACTACCCATTTAGTCAAAATGGGGCACAAGAATATTGCGTTTATTGGGGGGAGCCCAAGTTCCGGGAGCCGGGCGCAGCGTATCGGTGGATTCACCAGCACGTTGCTGGAGTACGGAATATCGCCGAATCCGGAATGGATAGTGGCGACGCAGGCCAGCCAAATTGACGGCGCAAAAGTGGCGGAGTCGCTTCTTCTGCGCTTCCCGCAAATTACCGCCGCCGTTTGTTACCAGGATATCGTGGCGCTTGGGGTCATGCAGGCATTACGTAAAATGGGGCGCGAACCTGGGCATGATTTTGCGCTGGTGGGGTTCGACGACATCACTGAAGCGGCGCTAGTTCAACCTGCGCTCACCACCGTGTCGGTGGCGGCAAAAGAGATAGGTCGCAAGGCCGGGGAACTGCTTTATAGTCGCATTCAGGGAAATGACGAACCACCGAAACGTATTATTCTGCCGCCTGCGCTGGTGGTCAGAGAATCATGTGGTTTTAGCTGATCGTCATGCCTTTTACTGATATCTCTGCCTGTTTATCATTAAATTCTAATTATCGACGTTTTCGGCTGGCGGCGCAGCGTTGTGCTGGTTAATCTGAAAACGATTTACGTAAAATTAACAAAAGAGAATAGCTATGCATGATGCACAAATCCGCGTTGCCATCGCGGGAGCCGGAGGACGCATGGGGCGTCAGTTGATTCAGGCCACTCTCGGCATGGAAGGCGTACAGCTTGGTGCGGCGTTAGAGCGCGAAGGCTCGTCCTTACTGGGAAGCGATGCCGGAGAATTAGCGGGGGCCGGAAAAACGGGCGTTACCGTGCAAAGCAGCCTTGACGCGGTGAAAGATGATTTCGATGTTTTCATCGATTTTACCCGCCCGGAAGGCACGCTGGCGCATCTGGCGTTTTGCCGCCAGCACGGTAAAGGGATGGTGATTGGCACCACCGGCTTTGACGATGCCGGTAAACAGGCTATTCGTGATGCCGCGCAGGAGATTGCGATCGTTTTCGCCGCGAACTTTAGCGTCGGCGTGAACGTTATGCTTAAGCTGCTGGAGAAGGCGGCGAAAGTGATGGGCGATTACACCGATATTGAGATTATTGAAGCTCACCACCGCCATAAAGTTGATGCACCGTCAGGCACTGCGCTGGCGATGGGCGAGGCGATTGCCGGGGCGCTGGATAAAGATTTAAAAGAGTGTGCCGTCTATTCGCGTGAAGGTTACACCGGCGAGCGCGTACCGGGCACGATCGGTTTTGCCACGGTGCGGGCGGGGGATATCGTCGGTGAGCATACCGCGATGTTTGCTGATATTGGCGAGCGTATTGAGATCACGCATAAAGCGTCCAGCCGCATGACTTTTGCCAATGGCGCAGTGCGTTCGGCAATTTGGCTAAAATCAAAGTCAAATGGTCTTTTTGATATGAAAGATGTGCTTGATTTACGCAATTTGTAGCTTTAATTACCCTTCGTGATGTGGTTATTGTAATCATAATCATTTGATTACATAGGGCAATATTTTATTGCCCTTTTATTTTTAGCTTCTGAATGTGTTTTTTCTTTTAATTGGTTATTTTTCCGTTTTTTGTTGGGTTATTCTGTTATCTCAATGTAAATTTTGACCAAATGGTCCACTTTTTTCTCTCCCGCATTCTGTTTTTACACTCTTTGCCTGCCGCAAGCGTTTTCCACTCTGAGTTAGCTGATCTTTTTGCCTGTTAAATCGTGTGATTTATCCCAGTGGCGCAAAATAATAATAAAAAAAGCCCTTTTGGGTAGACTTTTGTGTGAGCTATCTCTAGAATGCCGCCGTTTGCCAGAAATCCATAGGTAAGCAAATTTGCATTGATTCATGAGGTGTTAATGAATTAATATGCAAATAAAGTGAGTGAATATTCTCTGGAGGGTGTTTTGATTAAGTCAGCGCTATTGGTTCTGGAAGACGGAACCCAGTTTCACGGTCGGGCCATAGGGGCAACAGGTTCGGCGGTTGGGGAAGTCGTTTTCAATACTTCAATGACCGGTTATCAAGAAATCCTCACTGATCCTTCCTATTCCCGCCAAATCGTCACTCTTACTTATCCTCATATCGGTAATGTCGGCACCAATGAAGCCGATGCAGAATCTTCTCAGGTACATGCGCAAGGCCTGGTCATCCGCGACCTGCCGCTGATTGCCAGCAACTTCCGCGATACTGAAGACCTCTCTTCTTACCTCAAGCGCCATAACATTGTGGCGATTGCTGATATCGATACCCGTAAGCTGACGCGTTTGCTGCGTGAAAAGGGTGCACAGAACGGCTGCATCATCGCGGGCGATAACCCGGATGCGGCGCTGGCACTGGAAAAAGCAAAAGCTTTCCCTGGCCTGAACGGTATGGATCTGGCGAAAGAGGTAACCACCGCGGAGCCTTATAGCTGGACGCAGGGGAGCTGGACACTGGTCGGTGACCTGCCGGAAGCGAAATCTGCCGATGAAATGCCGTTCCACGTTGTGGCTTACGATTTCGGTGCCAAACGTAACATTCTGCGTATGTTAGCGGACCGCGGCTGCCGCCTGACGGTTGTACCGGCGAAAACCTCAGCAGAAGACGTTCTGAAGATGAATCCGGACGGTATCTTCCTGTCCAACGGCCCTGGCGACCCGGCGCCGTGCGACTACGCAATTACCGCGATTCAGAAATTCCTCGAAACCGATATTCCGGTATTTGGCATCTGCCTCGGCCATCAGCTGTTGGCGCTGGCGAGCGGTGCGAAGACCATTAAGATGAAGTTTGGCCACCACGGCGGTAACCATCCGGTAAAAGATATTGATAACAATACCGTGATGATCACCGCACAGAACCACGGTTTTGCTGTAGATGAAGCCTCAATGCCTGCCAACCTGCGCGTGACCCACAAGTCACTGTTCGACGGCACCTTGCAGGGGATTCATCGTACCGACAAACCGGCGTTCAGCTTCCAGGGGCACCCTGAAGCGAGTCCGGGTCCGCACGACGCAGCACCGTTGTTCGACCACTTTATCGAGTTAATTGAGCAATACCGTCAGTCCGCGAAATAATCAGGAGTAAAAGAGCCATGCCAAAACGTACAGACATAAAAAGTATCCTGATTCTGGGCGCGGGTCCGATTGTTATCGGTCAGGCGTGTGAGTTTGACTATTCCGGCGCGCAGGCGTGTAAAGCCCTGCGTGAAGAGGGTTACCGCGTTATTCTGGTGAACTCCAACCCAGCAACCATCATGACCGACCCGGAAATGGCCGATGCCACTTACATCGAGCCGATTCACTGGGAAGTGGTACGCAAAATTATTGAGAAAGAACGCCCGGATGCGGTGCTGCCAACCATGGGCGGTCAGACAGCGCTGAACTGTGCGCTGGAACTGGAACGCCAGGGCGTACTGGCTGAGTTCGGCGTGACTATGATTGGTGCAACGGCGGATGCCATTGATAAAGCAGAAGACCGTCGTCGCTTCGATATCGCGATGAAGAAGATTGGTCTCGACACCGCACGTTCAGGCATCGCTCACACCATGGAAGAAGCGCTGGCGGTTGCCGCTGACGTTGGCTTCCCGTGCATTATCCGCCCTAGCTTCACCATGGGCGGCACCGGTGGCGGTATCGCCTACAACCGCGAAGAGTTCGAAGAAATCTGCGAACGCGGTCTGGATCTTTCCCCAACCAACGAGCTGCTGATTGATGAATCACTGATTGGCTGGAAAGAGTACGAGATGGAAGTGGTGCGTGATAAAAACGACAACTGCATCATCGTCTGCTCCATCGAAAACTTCGACGCGATGGGCATCCATACCGGTGACTCCATCACCGTAGCACCTGCCCAGACGCTGACCGACAAAGAATATCAAATCATGCGTAACGCCTCGATGGCGGTACTGCGTGAAATCGGCGTAGAAACCGGCGGCTCTAACGTCCAGTTTGCGGTAAACCCGAAAAACGGTCGCCTGATTGTCATCGAGATGAACCCGCGCGTGTCCCGCTCCTCGGCGCTGGCGTCCAAAGCTACCGGCTTCCCGATTGCGAAAGTTGCCGCCAAGCTGGCCGTAGGTTACACCCTCGACGAACTGATGAACGACATCACCGGTGGTCGTACTCCGGCCTCGTTTGAACCGTCCATCGACTACGTTGTGACGAAAATACCACGCTTCAACTTCGAGAAATTCGTTGGTGCTAACGACCGCCTGACCACGCAGATGAAATCTGTCGGTGAAGTGATGGCGATTGGTCGTACACAGCAGGAATCGTTGCAGAAAGCGCTGCGCGGTCTGGAAGTGGGCGCGACCGGCTTCGACCCGAAAGTAAGCCTGGACGACCCGGAAGCACTGACTAAAATCCGTCGCGAGCTGAAAGACGCTGGCGCTGAGCGTATCTGGTACATCGCCGATGCCTTCCGTGCTGGCCTGTCCGTCGATGGCGTGTTCAACCTGACCAACATCGACCGCTGGTTCCTGGTGCAGATCGAAGAGCTGGTACGTCTGGAAGAAAAAGTCACCGACCTTGGCATCAACGGCCTCGACGCTGACTTCCTGCGCGTACTGAAGCGCAAAGGCTTCGCCGATGCGCGTCTGGCGAAACTGGCCGGCGTTCGCGAAGCGGAAATCCGCAAACTGCGCGACCAGTACAATCTGCACCCGGTCTACAAACGCGTGGATACCTGTGCGGCAGAATTTGCCACTGACACCGCTTACATGTACTCCACCTATGAAGATGAGTGCGAAGCGAACCCGTCCGTTGACCGCGATAAAATCATGGTGCTGGGCGGTGGTCCAAACCGTATCGGTCAGGGCATTGAGTTTGACTACTGCTGCGTACACGCCTCGCTGGCGCTGCGCGAAGACGGTTATGAGACCATCATGGTCAACTGTAACCCGGAAACCGTTTCAACTGATTACGACACCTCTGACCGCCTGTACTTCGAGCCGGTCACGCTGGAAGACGTACTGGAAATCGTTCGTATCGAGAAGCCGAAAGGCGTCATCGTACAGTACGGCGGACAGACTCCGCTGAAGCTGGCGCGTGCGCTGGAAGCGGCAGGTGTACCGGTTATCGGTACCAGCCCGGATGCCATCGACCGCGCGGAAGACCGCGAGCGTTTCCAGCAGGCGGTTGACCGTCTGAAGCTGAAACAACCGGCGAATGCTACCGTAACGGCTATCGAACAGGCTATTGAGAAGGCGAAAGAGATTGGCTACCCGCTGGTGGTGCGTCCGTCGTATGTTCTCGGTGGTCGCGCGATGGAAATCGTCTACGACGAAGCCGACCTGCGTCGCTACTTCCAGACCGCGGTCAGCGTTTCTAACGATGCGCCGGTACTGCTGGACCGTTTCCTTGATGACGCGGTTGAAGTGGACGTGGACGCTATCTGCGACGGTGAAATGGTGCTGATTGGCGGCATCATGGAGCATATCGAACAGGCGGGCGTGCACTCCGGTGACTCCGCATGTTCTCTGCCTGCTTACACCCTGAGTCAGGAAATTCAGGATGTGATGCGCCAACAGGTGCAGAAACTGGCTTTCGAACTGCAGGTTCGCGGTCTGATGAACGTCCAGTTTGCAGTGAAGAATAACGAAGTTTACCTGATTGAAGTGAACCCGCGTGCAGCGCGTACCGTTCCGTTCGTCTCCAAGGCAACTGGTGTACCGCTGGCGAAAGTCGCGGCGCGCGTGATGGCCGGGAAAACGCTGGCACAGCAGGGCGTAACCAAAGAAGTTATCCCGCCGTATTACTCGGTAAAAGAAGTGGTGCTGCCGTTCAACAAATTCCCGGGCGTTGACCCGCTGTTAGGGCCAGAAATGCGCTCTACCGGGGAAGTGATGGGCGTGGGCCGTACCTTCGCGGAAGCGTTCGCCAAGGCACAGCTGGGCAGCAGCTCCACCATGAAAAAACAGGGTCGTGCGCTGCTCTCCGTTCGCGAAGGCGATAAAGAGCGCGTGGTTGACCTGGCAGCGAAACTGCTGAAGTTTGGCTTCGAGCTGGATGCGACGCACGGGACCGCGATTGTGCTGGGTGAAGCGGGTATCAATCCACGTCTGGTGAACAAGGTGCATGAAGGTCGTCCGCACATTCAGGACCGTATCAAGAATGGCGAGTACACCTATATCATCAACACCACCGAAGGTCGTCAGGCGATTGAAGACTCCAAGCTGATTCGCCGCAGCGCGCTGCAGTACAAAGTGCATTATGACACAACGCTGAACGGCGGTTTCGCCACTGCGATGGCGTTGAATGCCGATGCCACCGAGAAGGTAACCTCGGTGCAGGAAATGCACGCGCAGATCAAAAAGTAATAAACAAAAGGTCCGGTGAATATTGCTCTAACCGGACCTGTAATATAATTTTGAAAGGGTTTCTGTAAAGAAACCCTTTTTTTGTCTTGCGTAAGGTCATTCCTGGACAAGTCCGTTTCCGTAACCACATTTTCAATGTAATAAGCACGATATTGCTCACACTAATCAACATTCAAGTCGCATACTATCCTTTATATCCACAATTTTAATATGGCTTAGTTTTTATTAATTTGGACAGGCCGTAGCCAGATTTTTAATTTGTGAAAATGGTGTGCTTATGTGTGAAAAATATGTTGAAAGACCGCTTTATTTGTTAATTGCTGACTGGATGATGGCCGAGGATCGTTGGATCACCGCAAAGGAAATTTCCCGCCATTTTGATATCGAGCACTGCAAAGCAATTAATACGCTCTCTTATATTCTGTCGGAAGTGGGGGAAATTGTTTGTGAAGTGAAGATGATCCCTAACCAGATTGCAGGACGAGGCTGTCAGTGCCAGCGTCTGGTAAAAGTCGTGAGTATTGACTCTCATCTCTACAGCCGACTGAATCACAATTTGCAGGAGAAAAAGGTGAGCATGGCGAAAACGCCACGCCTGTCTGCCGTTCCTCCAACAGAGCTCAACCGTGAGCAGAAATGGCAGATGATGCTCTCCAAGAGTATGCGTCGCTAATAATCAGTTTGCCTGATGGCGGCATAAACGGTGATTGACACGTAGGCCGGATAAGCGTGAGCGCATCCGGCATCAATTACTGTGCTGATTTGGGTTTTACGTCCGTTGTGCCTTTCAGGCGTGGCCGGTTTTCTTCGACCCGCGTTAAGGGTAGTGTTTCGTGTAGACCTGTGTGGCAGCGAGTTGCAAGATCCTGATACTCTTTGGTGTTTAGCCGTTTCCAGTGCAGTTCCTGGTCCGTGACTTCACGCAATACGCGAGCGGGTGAGCCAACCAGCATCTGCCTTGCCTCTCCCTGAAATCCGGCTTTGACAAAGCTCATGGCGGCGACAATGCTCTCTTCGCCAATCACTGCGCCGTCCATAATGACGCTGTTCATGCCGATCAGCGCATCTCTGCCCACCACGCAACCGTGCAGGATTGCGCCATGGCCGATGTGTCCGTTTTCATGCACGATGGTATCGGTGTCACAGTAGCCGTGCATGATGCAGCCATCCTGCAAATTAGAACCTGCCTCCAGGATCAAGCGACCATAGTCACCGCGCAATGACGCATGCGGGCCAATATAAACTCCGGCACCCACTATGACATCGCCAATCAGCACGGCGCTGGGATGGACAAAGGCATCCGGATGTACCACCGGAATCAGGCCCTCAAAGGCGTAGTAGCTCATCGTTTTATCTCGGTTTTATTGCCGGATAAGCGAATCGCTATCCGGCATCGGCACATTAACGACCTTTCCACACCGGGTCGCGTTTTTCGGCAAACGCCTGCGGACCTTCAAGCGCATCTTCCGAATGCAGTACAGATGGATAGTGCTTCAGCACGCCGCTGCGGATGTAGCGGTAGCCTTCTTCCACCGTCATTTCGCTAGTGGTGCGATAGATCTCTTTCAGTGCGGCGATAGCCAGCGGGGCGCTATTGACCAACTGCTGCGCCAGTTCACGCGCGCTATCCATCAGTTCGCCCTGGCTGACAACGCGGTTGACGATGCCCCAACGCAGCGCTTCTTCGGCGCTCATTCGTCTGCCGGTCATCACCATTTCGTTGACGATTGCCGGTGGCAGCAGCTTAGGCAGACGCAGTACGCCGCCGCTGTCAGGCACGATCCCGAGCTTGGCTTCCGGCAGTGCGAAGCTGGCATTTTCCGCGCAGACAATAAAATCCGCTGCCAGCGCCAATTCAAAACCACCGCCAAACGCATAGCCGTTTACCGCAGCGATGACCGGCTTATCGAGATCGAAAATTTCGGTTAAACCGGCGAAGCCGCCTGGGCCAAAATCGGCATCTGGCGCTTCACCTTCAGCTGCCGCTTTTAAGTCCCAGCCTGCAGAAAAGAATTTCTCACCGCCGCCGGTGATAATCGCTACGCGTAATTCCGGGTCGTCACGAAAATTAAGAAACGCTTCACCCATGGCAAAGCTGGTTTTGGCGTCAATGGCATTGGCTTTAGGCCGGTCGAGGGTAATTTCCAGGATCGGGCCGTTACGGGTCAGATGTAATGAATCACTCATAGTTCATCTCCAGATAAATAGATTTCCCGGCAGGAGGAGTTCCTGTCGGAAGGGTTATTTCAGATTTTTTTTGATTATTTTTCCTGAACAATTGCGCGGCAGGTCGGTTCTTATCTCCATAAAAGAGGGAACCTTGAATTTCGCCATATTGTTTTCGCAGAAGCTGAAGAACTCGGCTTCGCTTAATGTTTCACCTTCATTAAGGACGATAAACGCTTTAATGGCTTCATCACGGATCGAATCTTTAATACCGACAACCACAATGTCCTGAATTTTGGGATGCGCAGAAATAATATTTTCCAGCTCGACGCAGGAGACATTTTCTCCGCCGCGTTTAATCATGTTGCAGCGCCTGTCGACGAAATAAAAATAGCCATCCTCATCCTGATAGCCCGAATCACCGGTATGTAACCAGCCCTCAGGTTCCAGCGCTTTGGCGGTAGCCTCCGGCTGCGCGTAGTACTCTTTGAAGATTGTTTTGCCCGGCACGCCTTTAATACAGATTTCGCCAATTTCTCCGGCGGGCAGGGGACGGTTGTGATCGTCGCGGATTTCGGCTTCATAGCTAAATCCCACGCGGCCAATGGAGGGCCAGCGTCGTTTGTCTCCGGGACGGTCGCCGATAATACCGACGATGGTTTCAGTCATACCGTAGGAGGTCAGCAGCCTGACGCCAAAGCGTTCGGTAAAATCGTCTTTTTCCTGCTCGGATAAATTGAGATAGAACATCACTTCGCGCAGGTGATGCTGTCTGTCGGTTGGTGCAGCGGGCTGCACCATTAGCGTTCTGATCATCATCGGAATGCATTCGGTAACCGTCGCCTTATATCTATGCACCTGATTCCAGAACGCCCTGGCACTGTACTTCTCTAGCAGCACAAAGGTGCTGCCAGCGGAGAATGCGGGCATTGCGGCGGTACACTGACAGTCGATATGAAACGCGGGCATCACCGTCATGTAGACGTCATCATCGCGCAGGGCGATTTGCCAGGCAGAGTAGTAGCCTGCAAAACGCAGGTTGTAGTGGGTAATTACCACCCCTTTAGGCCGTGAGGTGGTGCCTGAGGTAAACAGAATTTCCGCCGTATCGTCAGTGGATAACGCGGGCGTATAGCACAACGTGGTGGACTGGCGGGATTGCAGTTGGGTAAAGTGACTCACACCGTCGTCAGCCGGAAGCTGTTCGCCAATCAGACAGATATGATTAAGCGGGGTGCTATTTTCCAGCCGTATCTGGCGGTACATAGGATAAAACTGGGCGCTGGTGACCAGCAGACTTACCTGGCTGTTTTGCAGGATCCAGGCACTTTCTTCACCCAGCAAGCGGGCATTAATCGGTACCATAATGGCGCCAATTTTTGCCAGCCCAAACCAGCAAAAAATGAATTCCGGACAGTTATCCAGATGCAATGCGACCTTATCGCCCTTGCGGATCCCTAAGGAATGGAACAGGTTTGCCGTGCGGTTAATCTCTTCATTGAGCGAGGCATAGCTAAACTGCCGAACGACTCCTTCGCAGGATTCGAAAATTAACGCCGTTTTATCTCCGTACACCCCGGCAAGGTCGTCCCACATCTGACGTAAGTTTTGTCCGCCAACGATATCCATATTGCTTTATCCACTGAAATCAGGCGTGAGCGCTAACCATCGAGGGGTCAGCGCGTCGCGTTTATTCCTCAACTCTGGCCAGGCCTTTGCCGACCAGCTCATTTATGTCTGCTTCGCTATAACCAATATTTTTCAGAATGGCGGCAGTATCCATGCCATGTGACGGCATGCCACGCCAGATTTTCCCCGGGTTGTTTTTAAATTTCGGCATGATGTTTGGCCCTTTGCAGGTGCGGCCATCCATTGTTTGCCACTGAGTAATAGATTCACGGGCAACGTACTGCGGGTTGCCTTCCAGTTCAGGAATAGTCAGCACCTTCGCGCAGGCGATGTTCAGCTCAGCAAAGCGCGCCTGGACTTCGGCGATGGTGTGCGTTGCCAGCCAGGCGTCCAGTTTCTCTTCCACAAGCGGGCCGTAAGGGCATTCCACACGATGGATAAGCTGGGTGCCTTCCGGGACTTCCGGTGTGCCAAGAATGTGGGCGAGGCCAATATCCTTGAAGCATTCGTTGATTTGCGTGATGCCGACCAGCTCCATAACGATATAGCCATCGGCGCATTTATACAGGCCGCAGCCAGCGTAATACGGGTCTTTGCCTTTGGTCATGCGTGGGCAAATTTCGCCGCCGTTGAAGTAATCCATCATGAAATACTGACCCATGCGCAGCATCACTTCGTACATAGCGATATCGATGCTTTCACCTTTACCCGTTTCGCGCACTTTGTGCAGGGCCGCCAGCGCTGCTGTCGTTGCGGTCATCCCGGAGAAGTAATCGGCGGTGTACGGGAAGGCGGGCATTGGCTGATCCACGTCGCCGTTTTGGATCAGATAGCCGCTGAACGCTTGCGCGATGGTGTTATACGCCGGAAGATTGGTGTACTCCTCGGTACCAAACTGGCCGAAGCCGGAAAGGTGGGCGATAACCAGTTTCGGGTTATGTTCCCACAGCACTTCATCGGTAATACCGCGGCGGGCAAAGGCCGGACCTTTACTGGCTTCAATGAAAATATCGGTGGTTTCCATCAGCTTCAGAAACGCTTCCCGGCCTTCATCTTTGAAAATATTCAGCGACAGGGCGTGCAGGTTCCGGCGTGAGAGCTGCGGATAGTTAGGCTGTACGCGGATGGTATCGGCCCATGCGACGTTTTCAATCCAGATAACCTCGGCACCCCATTCGGCGAACATCTGTCCGGCGAACGGACCGGCGATTTCGATCCCTGAAAAAACAACGCGTACCCCGGAAAGCGGGCCGAAGGCTGGCATTGGTAAATGATTCATCATTTTTCTCCTGGCATTTATGGGTGTCCATGTAGGCCGGATAAGGCACTCGCGCCGCCATCCGGCATTGATTGCCTGATGGCAACGCTAAGGCGTCTTATCAGGCCTACAGGTTGTGTCGTTCTATCGGTATTGCTTGAGTACCGCACGACCCAACGTCAGGATCTGCATTTCGTCAGAACCACCAGAAACACGGTCAACGCGCAAGTCACGCCAGAAACGCGTGATGCGGTGGTTGCCCGCGATACCAACACCTCCCAGTACCTGCATGGCGGTGTCTACCACTTCAAACGCGGCGTTGGCGCAGAAGTATTTGCACATTGCTGCGTCGCCGGAGGTAATGGTGCC
Organism: Citrobacter sp. Cpo032; assembly: GCF_030332975.1. Lineage (NCBI taxonomy): Bacteria > Pseudomonadati > Pseudomonadota > Gammaproteobacteria > Enterobacterales > Enterobacteriaceae > Citrobacter > Citrobacter sp. Cpo032. Next base: position 200,894 of record NZ_JAOWGU010000052.1, on the reverse strand, counting down.
GTTATCCGCTTTCCATGCGGCTTCCAACAGCATGTTTTTCATGGAGTTCAGTTTGATCGCCATGTGCGCGAACTTCTCCTGGATCAGCTGGAAACGGCCGATCGTTTCGCCAAACTGCACGCGTTGGTTGGCGTAACGCGCGGCGTCTTCAAAAGCGCACATTGCCGTACCGTAGTTGGTCAGCGCGACGAGGAAGCGTTCATGGTCAAACTCTTCTTTCACACGGTTGAAGCCATTACCTTCCCGACCGAACATGTCTTTCTCGTCCAGTTCAACGTCATCAAAGGTGATTTCACAGCAGCTATCCATGCGCAAACCGAGTTTCTCCAGTTTGTTGACCTTGATACCCGCTTTGCTCATGTCAACAAACCACTCGGTATAAACAGGTTTATCCGGTGATGCACCATCTCTCGCCATCACTACGATGTACGGGGTATAGGCGCTACTGGTGATAAAGCACTTACTGCCATTAAGATAAACCTTACCATTTTTGCGTGTATAAGTGGTTTTCAGACTGCCAACATCCGATCCCGCTCCCGGTTCTGTGATCGCCGAGTTCCACATCTGCTTACCGGTCCCCTGGAACGCCATGATTTTATCAATTTGCTCTTGGGTACCTTCACGCAGAAAAGTGTTAAAACCGCCTGGTAATTGGTACAACACGTAAGTCGGTGCGCCAAGACGTCCGAGTTCCATCCAGACGGCGGCAACGGTGACAAAACCGGCTTCCAGCCCGCCGTGTTCTTCCGGGATCAACAGGCTATCGATGCCCATATCCGCCAGCGCTTTTACAAAACGCTCAGGGTAGACGCTGTCGCGATCGCACTCGGCAAAATAAGCTTCCCAGTTCTCACTGGCCATCAGTTCACGAATACCGGCGACAAACAGTTCCTGCTCGTCATTTAAGTTGAAATCCATCTTTCAGCCTCTTGATCAATTGGGTTAATAAGAATTACTTGTCTTTCCAGTGCACTTTGGCGTCTTTAATAAAGGACAGCGTCACCATGATGTTGACGAAGAACAGCGGACATCCCCCGGCGATAATTGCGGTCTGAATGGGCTTCAGCCCACCCAGCGCCAGCAGAACGATGCCGATGACGCCGACCAGAACTGACCAACCGATACGCACCAACAGCGGCGGTTCTTCACCATCACGAACTTCGCGACAGGTGGACATCGCCAGGGTATAGGAGCAGGCGTTAATCAGCGTGACGGTGGCAATAAAGCAGAGGATAAAGAATCCCCACATGGTGGCGGTGCTGAGCGGTAAAGCAGCCCAGGTTTCGATAATGGCGCGCGCCACGCCGTGTTGTTCAATCAGTTGCGGGATGTTGAGAATGTTTTTATCCATCAGCAGCAGCGTGTTGCTGCCAAGGACGGTCCACAGGATCCAGGTGGAAGCGGTCAGGCCCAGTACCATCCCGAAACACAGTTCACGTACGGTACGACCCCGAGAAATACGTGCCAGGAAGATACTCATCTGGATAGCGTAAATAACCCACCACGCCCAGTAGAAAACAGTCCAGCCCTGCGGGAAGCCGCCTTTGCCGATGGCATCGGTATAGAACAGCATGCGCGGCAGATGCATCAGCAGCATGCCGACCGAGTCGGTGAAGTAGTTCATGATGAAGCTGGCGCCACTGACGATAAACACCCAGCCGAGCATCAGGAAGCTCAGATAACTACGTACGTCGCTGGCGATCTTGACCCCTTTTTGCAGGCCGCAGGCCACGCAAATGGCGTTCAATATGATCCAGCAGGTAATGATGATGGCGTCGAGTTGCAGCGTATGCGGAATACCGAACAGCCATTGCATACACTCGGTTACCAGCGGGGTAGCGAGACCGAGGCTGGTGCCCATCGCGAAGATCAGCGCCACCAGATAGAAGTTATCGACGATGGTGCCGAACAAGCCCTTAGCATGCTTCTCGCCAACTAACGGTACCAGCGTGGAACTGGGGCGGATAACGTCCATTTTGCGTACAAAGAAGAAGTAGGCGAACGCGACTGAAAGGAAGCTGTAGGTCGCCCACGGCAGCGGTCCCCAGTGGAACAAGCTGTACGCCAGAGCTATCTCTTTTGCGCCAACGGAGTTGGGGGCGAGAGCAAACGGCGGGGTAGAGATATAGTAGTAGATCTCGATGGAACCCCAGAACAGCACCGCGGCGGATGTACAGGAAGCGAACATCATAAAAATCCAGCTGGCGGTACTAAACTCAGGTTTTTCGTCGCCTAATTTCTTTTTCGAATACGGGCCAAAGACCAACCAGAACCAGCCGAAGAGCATGACGACCATATACCATTCGAATGCCCAACCCCAGACGTTGGTGACATAACTGAATACCGCATTAATAACGACGTTAGCGGCATCAAGATCTCTTACTGTTAACCAACAAAGTATCCCAACAATTATTAATGGCGGAAAAAAAACCTTCGGTTCAATTCCCGACTTTCTCTTTTCATTTTTCATAAGTGAATTCCAGTGTGAAAACGAAATTTATTTAGCGTGCCCGTATGTGATCGTTTGTTTATTTGTTATTAATGATTTGTTGATAACTTTTTAACCTCTGGGGCGCCTCAGTGAGTAACTCATAATGGGTATTCATTTCCGGCTATTCTGTTATCTGTGTCACACTTTTTTATGCTGGTTATTTTGTCTGAAAATCCAATTAATTCTTTTATTAATCATTGTGTTGATGTTGATTTTTTAACTTTTTTAAGTGACTGGCGTTCAATATTGTTGAACCAGCAAACAATATTGAAAATTTTCGTATTTGACATGTTTCTTTCAATATTGGTGAGGTGCATAACACTATTGAAAGTTACGAATATCAATGTGTGACATTTTCAATATTGGTGATTAATGTTTTATTTCCGAATTAAAGAGCGTGATATCTGTATTTAACACCGCCGATATAAATACGTTTCCTTCATGATTTCTGGAGATGCAATGAAGATAATTACTTGCTACAAATGCGTACCTGATGAGCAGGATATTGCGATTAATAATGCTGATGGAACACTCGATTTCAGCAAAGCAGATGGCAAAATCAGCCAATATGATCTGAATGCGATCGAAGCGGCTTGCCAGTTAAAACAGCAGGTGGGAGAGGCTCAGGTTGTGGCCATGAGCGTCGGCGGCAAAGCGCTGACCAATGCAAAAGGGCGCAAAGATGTGCTCTCCCGTGGCCCTGATGAACTGATTGTTGTCATTGACGATCAATTTGAACAGGCGCTGCCGCAACAAACCGCCACTGCGCTGGCTGCCGCCGCACAAAAATCAGGTTTTGATCTGCTTATTTGCGGCGACGGTTCTTCCGATCTTTATGCTCAGCAGGTTGGTCTGCTGGTGGGCGAAATGCTGAACGTGCCGGCGATTAACGGCGTGAGTAAAATCCTCTCTCTTACCGACAGCACGCTGACGGTAGAGCGTGAACTGGAAGATGAAGTTGAAACCCTGAGTATCCCGCTTCCGGCGGTGATCGCGGTCTCTACCGACATCAACACCCCTCAAATCCCTTCCATGAAAGCCATTCTTGGTGCAGCGAAAAAACCGGTCCAGGTCTGGTCGTCTGCGGACATTGGGCTGAACGGCGCGCAAGCGTATTCCGAACAACAGGTTGCCGCACCGAAGCAGCGCGAGCGTCAGCGCGTTGTGATTGAAGGTGACGGTGAAGAACAGATTGCCGCGTTTGTCGAGAATCTTCGCAAAATCATTTAATTATCAGGGGATGTTATGAACAAATTTTCCAGTGTCTGGGTATTCAGCGATACCCCTTCTCGTCTGCCGGAACTGATGAATGGTGCGCAGGCTTTAGGTGAAAACGTTAACACGTTTGTGCTCAGCGATGAGGACAGCGCGGCGGCATGCCATTTAGGTGCGGATCATGTCTGGCTGCTCAGCGGCAAACCAGAAGACCGTATGGTTGAAGACTACGCCGATGCGATGGCCGAAACCATTCGTCAGCACAGCGAGGGCGGCGCGGTGCTGCTGCCGAATACGCGTCGGGGCAAGCTGTTAGCGGCAAAGCTGGGCTTTCGCTTGTCGGCTGCAGTCTCAAACGACGCCAGCGCAGTCGCGGTGCAGGACGGAAAAGCGGCGGTCAAACATATGGTCTACGGCGGCCTGGCGATGGGAGCAGAAACAATCGCTTCACCGTTTGCCGTGATCACTCTCAGCAGCGGAACGTTTGACGCGCAGCAACCGGATACTGCCCGCAGCGGCGAGGTGCACACCGTCCAGTGGCAGGCTCCGACTATCGCCGTGACCCGTACGGCAACACAGGCGCGTCAGAGCAACAGCGTCGATCTCGACAAAGCCCGTCTGGTGGTCAGCGTGGGACGCGGTATTGGTAGCAAAGAAAATATCTCGCTGGCCGAAGCGCTGTGCCAGACGATTGGCGCTGAGCTGGCCTGTTCACGTCCGGTAGCGGAAAACGAGAAGTGGATGGAGCACGAACGCTACGTCGGTATTTCCAACCTGATGCTCAAGCCAGAACTGTACCTGGCCGTGGGGATCTCCGGGCAGATCCAACATATGGTCGGCGCCAACGGCGCGCAGACGATTTTCGCCATCAACAAAGATAAAAATGCGCCGATCTTCCAGTACGCAGATTTTGGCATCGTTGGCGATGCGCTGAAGATCCTGCCTGCGCTGACGGCTGCTCTGGCGCGTTAAACCATTCGGGCAGGGTGCGAAAGTATCCTGCCACTGACAGGAGTACGTATGTCCGAAGATATCTTTGATGCCATCATCGTGGGTGCAGGTCTGGCCGGTTCGGTTGCGGCGCTGGTGCTGGCTCGGGAAGGTGCACAGGTGCTGGTCATCGAGCGCGGTAATTCTGCTGGCGCGAAGAATGTCACCGGTGGGCGCATGTATGCGCATAGCCTGGAACGCATCATTCCCGGCTTTGCTGAGCAGGCCCCCATTGAACGCATAATCACCCACGAAAAACTCGCCTTTATGACCGACAAAGGGGCGATGACCATCGACTATTGCAATGGTGAAGAGGCCGCATCGTCGCAGGTTTCTTATTCCGTCTTACGCAGCAAATTTGACGCCTGGCTGATGGAGCAGGCCGAGGAGGCGGGAGCCCAGCTTATCACCGGTATTCGGGTGGATAACGTTGTGCAACGCGAAGGCAAAGTCGTGGGTGTGGAAGCCGACGGCGATATTCTGGAAGCCAAAGTGGTGATCCTCGCTGACGGGGTGAATTCTCTGTTGGCAGAAAAACTGGGCATGGCAAAGCGCGTTGAGGCATCGCATGTTGCCGTTGGCGTAAAAGAGCTGATCGAATTGCCAAAATCGGTGATTGAAGATCGTTTCCAGTTACAGGGGAACGAAGGTGCAGCTTGCCTGTTTGCCGGTTCGCCAACCGATGGGTTGATGGGCGGGGGCTTCCTCTATACTAATGAAACGACACTTTCTCTGGGGCTGGTCTGCGGTCTTCATCATCTGAAAGATGCTAAAAAATCGGTCCCACAAATGCTGGAAGATTTCAAACAGCATCCGGCGGTTGCCCCACTGATCGCCGGTGGCAAGCTGGTGGAATATGCCGCGCACGTCGTACCGGAGGCCGGTATGAATATGCAGCCTGAACTGGTGGGTGACGGTGTGCTGATTGCCGGTGATGCTGCCGGAATGTGTATGAACCTCGGCTTTACCATCCGCGGTATGGATCTCGCCATATCTGCAGGCGAAGCGGCCGCGAAAACGGTGCTTTCCGCAATGAAGCGCGACGACTTCAGCAAGCAGTCGCTGGGCGAATACCGTCAGCATCTCGATGATGGTCCAATGCGCGATATGCGCATGTATCAGAAGCTTCCCGCTTTCCTTGATAACCCACGCATGTTTACCGCCTATCCCGAAATGGCGGTCAGCATCGCGCGCGACCTGTTCACCGTAGATGGCTCTGCTCCGGTGCCAATGCGCAAAAAAATCCTGCGTCATGCGAAGAAAGTGGGCTTCATCAACCTGATGAAAGATGGCCTGAAAGGAGTGACCGTATTATGACATCTCCCGTCAATGTGGACGTCAAACTGGGCGTCAATAAGTTCAATGTGGATGAAGACAGCCCGCACATCATTCTCAAAACCGATCCTGATAAACAGGCGCTGGAAGTACTGATTAAAGCTTGTCCAGCCGGACTGTATAAAAAGCAGGACGACGGCAGCGTCCGTTTTGATTACGCCGGATGCCTGGAGTGCGGAACGTGCCGCATTCTCGGACTTGATACAGCGTTGGAAAAATGGGAATACCCGCGCGGGACATTTGGCGTGGAGTTTCGCTACGGCTAATAAGTACGAGGTTGTGCACCCGTAGGTCGGATAAGACGTGGTAGCGTTGCCATCCGGCAATCATGTGGCGCCAATGCCGGATGGCGGCGTAAACGCCTTATCCGGCTTACAGATGACGCTTTGCCCGTGTTGAAACAGGAAGTCGCTATGCAGCAGCCCAGGAACTTTGATGACATCAAATTTACCTCTATTCACCGCCGGATAATGCTGTGGGGAAGCGGTGGGCCATTTCTGGATGGTTATGTGCTGGTGATGATTGGCGTGGCGCTGGAACAGCTCACGCCAGCATTGAAACTGGACGCACAGTGGATCGGTCTGCTGGGGGCCGGCACGCTCGCCGGTCTGTTTGTGGGGACGTCGCTGTTTGGCTACATTTCCGATAAGGTCGGGCGGCGCAAAATGTTCATCATCGATATTATCGCCATTGGCGTGATATCGGCGGCAACCATGTTTGTTTCCTCACCCATTGAGCTGTTGGTAATGCGTGTGCTGATCGGCATTGTGATTGGTGCCGATTATCCGATTGCTACCTCGATGATTACTGAGTTCTCCAATACCCGCCAGCGCGCTTTCTCCATCGGTTTTATCGCCGCGATGTGGTATGTCGGCGCCACCTGTGCCGATCTGGTCGGTTACTGGCTGTATGATGTTGAAGGAGGATGGCGCTGGATGCTGGGCAGCGCGGTGATCCCTTGTATTTTGATCCTGATTGGGCGCTTCGATCTTCCTGAATCGCCGCGCTGGCTGCTGCGTAAAGGTCGGGTGAAAGAGTGTGAAGCGATGATGATCAAACTGTTCGGCGAACCGGTGGTGTTCGACGAAGAGGCGCCGCAAGAAACTCGCTTCCTGCAGCTGTTTAACCGCCGTCATTTCCCGTTTGTCCTGTTTGTCGCCGCTATCTGGACCTGTCAGGTGATCCCGATGTTCGCCATTTATACCTTTGGTCCGCAGATTGTTGGACTGTTGGGGCTTGGTGCCGGGAAAAGCGCGGCGTTGGGCAATGTGGTGATAAGCCTGTGCTTTATGCTGGGGTGCATTCCACCCATGTTCTGGCTTAATAGCGCGGGCCGTCGGCCATTGTTAATTGGCAGCTTTATTATGATGACGCTGGCGCTGGCCGTGCTGGGGTTAATTCCTGATATGGGAGCGTGGCTGGTGGTGCTGGCGTTTGCCGTGTACGCCTTTTTCTCGGGGGGACCGGGAAATCTTCAGTGGCTGTACCCAAATGAACTGTTCCCTACCGACATTCGCGCATCTGCCGTCGGGGTGATTATGTCCTTAAGCCGCATCGGCACCATTGTTTCAACCTGGGCGCTGCCGGTGTTCATTACCAAATACGGGATCAGCAATGTCATGCTGATGGGCGCAGGAATTTCGCTGATTGGCCTGCTGGTGTCCATCGCTTTCGCCCCGGAAACGCGAGGTCTGACGCTGGCGCAAACCAGTCAAATGACGATTCGCAGTAAGCCCGTGACCAGGGCGAGTTATTAGGAGTGTTCTGTATTTTCCCTGTAACTCAGTCAGTTAGCCTACAGTTAACTGGGTATATCACTGAAAACAACTGAAAAGCAGGGAGAACACCATGCAAAAACATATCCTGATCACCTCAATTTTTACCGCAGCAGCACTGTTTACCGTGGCCGGTTGTTCCTCAAACCAGGCGGTTAAAACCACCGATGGCAAAACAATCGTCACTGACGGCAAACCGCAAGTCGATGATGATACTGGCCTGGTGTCGTATAAAAATGCGCAAACGGGTAAGACGGAACAGATTAACCGCGATCAGGTTAAAGATATGAGTGAACTGGATAACTAGTTCAGTTTTCTCCATTCAGCCACTCAATAATATTGACTGTTAGCCTGTGGATTAAGTGACTAAACTCACTGTTATTACAATAATGCAGTGAAACAGGCTAATCATGATCCTCATCATTTATGCGCATCCCTATCCGCAGCATTCGCATGCGAATAAGCGGATGCTTGAACAGGCAAGGACGCTGGAGGGCGTGGAGATCCGCTCGCTCTACCAGCTCTACCCCGACTTCAATATCGATATTGCCGCTGAACAGGATGCGCTGGCACGCGCTGATTTGATCATCTGGCAGCATCCGATGCAGTGGTACAGCACACCTCCATTACTCAAGCTGTGGATGGATAAAGTCCTTTCGCACGGCTGGGCGTATGGCCATGGCGGTACTGCGCTGCACGGTAAACATCTGCTGTGGGCGGTGACGACCGGCGGCGGTGAAAACCACTTCGATATTGGCTCCCATCCCGGATTTGATGTGCTTTCTCAACCCTTACAGGCGACGGCACTTTATTGTGGCCTCAAATGGCTACCGCCGTTTGCGATGCACTGTACGTTTATCTGTGATGATGAAACCCTGCAAGCGCAGGCGCGTCACTACAAACAGCGTCTGATGGAATGGCAGGAGGCACACAATGGATAGCCATACGCTGATACAGGCGCTGATTTATCTCGGATCGGCGGCACTGATTGTCCCCATCGCCGTACGGCTGGGACTCGGGTCGGTACTGGGGTATCTCATCGCCGGGTGCATTATCGGCCCATGGGGCCTGAGGCTGGTGACGGACGCTGAATCCATCCTGCATTTTGCGGAGATCGGTGTGGTGCTGATGCTGTTTGTCATTGGTCTGGAGCTGGATCCGCAACGTTTGTGGAAACTGCGAGCCTCGGTGTTCGGCGGCGGCGCATTGCAAATGGTGGTCTGCGGAGGCCTGATTGGTGTGTTCTGTATGTTCCTCGGCCTGCGCTGGCAGGTAGCGGAGCTGATCGGCATGACGCTGGCGCTTTCCTCTACGGCTATTGCTATGCAGGCGATGAATGAACGCAACCTGATGGTGTCGCAAATGGGCCGCAGCGCGTTTGCCGTGCTGCTGTTCCAGGATATCGCTGCTATTCCACTGGTGGCGATGATTCCGTTACTGGCAGCGAGTGGCGCATCAACAACGCTTGGGGCGTTTGCATTGTCTGCCCTTAAGGTAGCGGGCGCACTGGTGCTGGTGGTGCTGTTAGGTCGTTATGTCACACGTCCTGCCTTGCGTTTTGTCGCCCGTTCGGGCCTGCGGGAAGTGTTCAGTGCCGTTGCGCTGTTCCTCGTGTTTGGCTTCGGTCTGCTGTTGGAAGAGGTTGGATTGTCGATGGCGATGGGGGCATTCCTGGCCGGGGTGCTGCTGGCAAGCTCTGAGTATCGCCACGCGTTGGAAAGCGACATTGAGCCATTTAAAGGACTGCTGCTGGGGCTGTTCTTCATCGGTGTAGGGATGTCTATCGACTTTGGTACGCTGATTGATAATCCCTTGCGCATTATCATTCTACTGGTCGGTTTCCTGGTTATCAAAACCGTCATGCTGTGGTTGATAGCGAAACCGTTGCAGGTGCCGAACAAGCAGCGCCGCTGGTTTGCCGTATTATTAGGGCAGGGCAGTGAGTTTGCCTTTGTGGTGTTTGGCGCGGCGCAAATGGCAAATGTGCTCGATCCTGACTGGGCGAAATCGCTGACGCTGGCGGTGGCGTTGTCGATGGCGGCTACACCGATTTTGCTGGTGATTTTGACGCGTCTGGAAAAATCGGCGACTGAGGAAGAGCGCGAAGCCGATGAAATCGATGAGGAGCAACCGCGGGTGATCATCGCCGGGTTTGGGCGATTTGGCCAGATAACCGGTCGTTTGCTGTTGTCGAGCGGGGTCAAAATGGTGGTTCTTGATCATGACCCGGACCATATCGAAACGCTGCGTAAATTCGGGATGAAGGTTTTCTATGGCGACGCGACCCGGATGGATCTGCTGGAGTCTGCCGGGGCGGCGAAAGCTGAAGTTATTATTAATGCCATTGACGATCCGCAAACCAGCCTGCAATTAACCGAAATGGTGAAAGAGCATTTCCCGCATCTGCAAATTATTGCTCGTGCGCGCGACGTGGATCATTACATCCGCCTGCGCCAGGCGGGCGTGGATATGCCGGAACGTGAAACCTTTGAAGGTGCACTGAAGACCGGACGTCTGGCACTGGAAGGTCTCGGGCTAGGGCGCTATGAGGCACGTGAGCGGGCTGACGTATTCCGCCGATTCAATACCATGATGGTAGAGGAGATGGTGAAAGGGGAAAATGACGCGACTTCCCGCGCAGCCGTTTATAAACGCACCAGCGCAATGCTGAGTGAAATTATTGCGGAAGATCGTCAGCACTTATCGTTAATTCAACGCCATGGCTGGCAAGGCACGGATGAAGGTAAGCATACGGGCGACGTCGCCGATGAGCCGGAAGTGAAACCGTCAGCATAGGGTAAAAAATGTGATGTTCTGCAAACTTTACTGCTAATTGGCTGTTTTTGAACTACTGTAATGCTGGCGTACCACCTTAAATAGGTCGGTTCGCCAGCAGAACGGAAAATTTTCCTGTTCATCCTCTTTCCGCCAGTCGACGAAAGATTGCGCTTTCCGTATAGTGGCGACAATTTTTTTGTATCCGGGAAATATTCAATGATCAGTCTGATTGCGGCGTTAGCGGTAGATCGCGTCATCGGTATGGAGAACGCCATGCCGTGGAACCTCCCTGCCGATCTCGCCTGGTTTAAACGTAATACCTTAAACAAGCCGGTTGTCATGGGACGCCACACCTGGGAATCCATCGGGCGACCGTTACCTGGGCGTAAAAATATCGTCATCAGCAGTAAGCCTGGCACCGACGATCGCGTGCAGTGGGTGAAGTCTGTGGATGAAGCAATTGCGGCCTGCGGCGATGAACCTGAAATTATGGTAATTGGCGGTGGGCGTGTGTATGAGCAGTTCCTGCCAAAAGCACAGAAACTGTATCTGACGCACATTGATGCGGAAGTGGAAGGGGATACACATTTCCCGGACTACGAACCGGATGACTGGGAATCGGTGTTCAGTGAATTCCACGATGCCGACGCGCAAAACTCTCACAGCTACTGCTTCGAGATTCTGGAACGTCGTTAATACTGTAAGTGCCGGATGGCGGCGAAACGCCTTATCATCCAGCTAATGTAGGCCGGATAAGGTGCGAGCACCGCATCCGGCAAACGACTATCAGGCGTTGACCGCTTCGCCAGGATCCAGATTCAGATGGCGATTTGACGGCTGCACGAAGTACTGTTTGTCTTCCCAGCGCAGACAGGTGAGATCGCCTCCCCAGCAACACCCCGTATCCAGCGCGTAAATACCTTCTGGCGTGCCTTTACCCTCCAGCGATGCCCAGTGCCCGAATGCAATGCTGTATGCTTCACTGACAGGTCCAGGAATGGCAAACCAGGGCTTCAGCGGGGCAGGTGCGTCTTCTGGTGACTCTTTGCTGTACATATCCAACTGACCGTTAGGGAAGCAGTAACGCATGCGGGTAAAGGCGTTGGTAATAAAACGCAGGCGCGCCAGCCCGGTCAGTTCCGGGGTCCAGTTATTGGGCATGTCGCCGTACATCGCATCAAGGAAGAAGGGATACGAGTCGCTCGACAACACGGCTTCAACATCGCGAGCACAGTCTTTTGCCGTCTGCAGGTCCCACTGTGGGGTGATACCGGCATGCGCCATCACCAGCTTCTTCTCTTCGTCTACCTGCAACAGCGGTTGACGGCGGAGCCAGTTAAGTAATTCGTCGGCATCCGGTGCTTCGAGCAGCGATGTGACCCTGTCTTTAGGTTTATTACGACTGATACCAGCAAATACGGCCAGCAGGTGTAAATCGTGATTACCCAATACTAACCGCACGCTGTCGCCCAGTGATTTCACGTAGCGCAAAACGTCCAGCGAGCCCGGTCCACGAGCGACCAGATCGCCGGTGAGCCATAGGGTGTCTTTTTCGGAATTAAAGTCTACCTGATGCAGCAAGGCTACCAGTTCATCGTAACAACCGTGAACGTCGCCAATAAGGTATGTCGCCATAGTTATTGTTTTAATGAATGAGTGTTGGAACGGCGAGTCGGAATACGGGAATATCGATGGTAAAGGCGATGCCTTGTTCATCGATCATTTCGTAATGACCCTGCATGGTGCCCAGCGGTGTTTCAATCACCGCACCGCTGGTGTACTGGTACTCTTCGCCGGGTTCGATGTGGGGCTGGACGCCAACCACGCCTTCACCCTGAACTTCGGTTTCGCGGCCATGACCATTAGTGATCAACCAATAACGCCCCAACAGCTGCACAGGCGCCCGCCCCAAATTGCGGATAGTTACGGTGTAAGCAAAAACGTAACGTTCATCATCAGGTGAGGATTGCGCCTCAATGTAGACGCTTTGTACCTGAATGCACACTCGGGGCGAATTGATCATGTTTAACTCTCCTTCGATGGCGCGTTTTCTGACAGATAGTTAGCCATCCGGCAGTATTGCGCGACAGAGATATTTTCCGCTCGCATCGCCGGATCAATGCCCAGCTCTGTCAGTACTTCAACGCTAAACAGGTTGCCGAGACTGTTACGTACCGTTTTACGGCGCTGATTAAACGCTTCGGTGGTAATACGGCTCAGCACACGAACATCTTTAACCGGGTACGGCATCGTCGTATGAGGGACCAGACGCACAACGGCTGAATCAACTTTAGGCGCTGGCGTAAATGCGGAAGGCGGTACTTCAAGTACCGGGATCACATTGCAGTAATACTGCGCCATGACGCTTAATCGACCATACGCTTTACTGTTTGGCCCTGCAACCAGACGATTGACCACCTCTTTTTGCAACATGAAATGCATGTCGGCAATGGCATCAGTATAGGAAAAAAGATGGAACATGAGCGGCGTGGAGATGTTGTACGGCAGGTTGCCGAATACGCGCAGCGGCTGTCCCATCGTTTGTGCCAGTTCGCCGAAGTTCATGGTCATGGCATCTTGCTGATAAATCGTCAGCTTAGGCCCTAAAAACGGGTGTGTCTGTAGGCGTGCTGCCAGATCGCGGTCGAGTTCAATGACCGTGAGCTTGTCCAGACGTTCGCCTACTGGTTCGGTCAATGCCGCCAGGCCTGGGCCGATTTCGACCATAGCCTGACCTTTCTGCGGGTTGATAGCAGAGACAATACTTTCGATCACAAACTGATCGTTGAGGAAGTTCTGCCCGAAACGTTTACGGGCTAAATGGCCCTGATGGACTCGATTATTCATTGGTATTAACAATCATTTTGATGGCGAGATTAAGCGCCGTAATAAAACTGCCGACATCTGCTTGCCCACGACCCGCGAGTTCAAGTGCGGTGCCGTGATCGACGGATGTGCGAATAAAGGGCAGGCCCAGCGTGATATTCACACCGCGACCAAATCCCTGGTATTTTAGCACGGGGAGACCCTGATCGTGGTACATTGCCAGCACGGCATCCGCGTGGTCGAGATATTTGGGCTGAAACAGCGTATCTGCGGGCAGCGGACCGTTTAATTTCATTCCCTGCGCACGCAGTTCATCGAGTACCGGAATGATGGTGTCTATCTCTTCCGTTCCCATATGTCCGCCTTCACCAGCATGCGGGTTTAGACCGCACACCAGAATATGCGGATCGGCAATGCCGAATTTGGTGCGTAAATCATGATGCAAAATGCCGATCACTTCCTGAAGCAGGGCGGGCGTAATGGCGTCGGCAACGGCTCTGAGCGGCAAATGCGTGGTTGCCAGGGCAACGCGCAGCTCTTCGGTCGCCAGCATCATAACAACTTTCTTTGCCTGTGAGCGCTCTTCAAAAAACTCGGTATGTCCGGTAAACGGGACGCCAGCGTCATTGATAACGCCCTTGTGAACCGGGCCGGTGATCAGCGCCGCAAACTCACTTTGCAGACAGCCATCGCAGGCGCGAGCCAGCGTATCCACCACATATTGCCCGTTATCTACCGCCAACTGACCCGCGACAACTGGTGCCCGCAGCGCAATAGGTAACAGCGTCAATGTGCCTGCTGATTGCGGTCTGGCTGGGGTATCTGGAGAGTAGGGGAGGAGTGAAAGCGGTAAACCGAGCATCGCTGCCCGGTCACTGAGGAGTGCTGCATCCGCACAGACAACGAGTTCTACAGGCCACGCGCGCTGGGCGAGCTGAACCACCAGGTCCGGGCCAATCCCGGCGGGTTCGCCGGGAGTGATAACAACGCGTTGAGCACGAGTCATTAGTTGCTCAGAACTTTAACGTAAGCGCTGGCGCGCTGTTCCTGCATCCAGGTTGCTGCTTCTTCCGAGAATTTACGGTTCATCAGCATACGGTAAGCTCTGTCTTTCTGCGCTGCGTCAGTTTTATCAACGTTACGCGTATCCAGCAGTTCGATCAGATGCCAACCGAAAGAGGAGTGCACCGGGGCGCTCATCTGGCCTTTGTTAAGTTTGGTCAGCGCATCGCGGAAAGCAGGGTCGAAAATATCTGCTGCAGCCCAGCCCAGATCGCCGCCCTGGTTGGCAGAGCCTGGATCCTGAGAAAACTCTTTAGCGGCTGCCGCGAAGGTCGTTTTACCGCTCTTAATATCTGCCGCGATTTGTTCCAGCTTCAGACGCGCCTGCTGATCGGTCATGATCGGCGACGGCTTAAGCAGAATGTGGCGAGCGTGAACTTCAGTCACGGAGATGCTCTGGCTTTGGCCACGCATATCGTTGACTTTCAGGATGTGGAAGCCGACACCGGAACGAATTGGGCCAATGATATCGCCTTTTTTCGCAGTGCTTAACGCCTGGGCAAAGATACCCGGCAGCTCCTGAATACGTCCCCAGCCCATCTGGCCGCCTTTCAGCGCCTGCTGGTCAGCGGAATAAGTAATAGCCAGTTTGCCGAAATCACTACCGTTACGCGCTTCATCAACAACAGAGCGCGCCTGGCTTTCAGCCGCGTTAACCTGGTCGGACGTTGGGTTTTCCGGTAATGGGATCAGAATGTGGCTCAGGTTCAGTTCGGTGCTGGCATCGTTTTGGTTGCCCACCTGTTGCGCCAGGGCATCTACTTCCTGAGGCAGGATAGTGACGCGACGGCGAACTTCGTTGTTACGCACTTCAGAGATGGTCATCTCTTTGCGGATCTGGCTACGATAGGTTGAATAGCTTAAGCCATCCTGTGCCAGGCGGCTGCGCATCTGATCCAGCGTCATGTTGTTCTGCTTGGCGATGTTGGCAATAGCCTGATCCAACTGCTCGTCAGAGATTTTCACCCCCATCTTCTGACCCATTTGCAGGAGGATTTGATCCATGATCAAACGTTCCAGGATCTGATGACGCAGCGTAGCGTCATCCGGTAATTGCTGACCTGCCTGACCTGCATTCAGTTTTACTGACTGCATTAAGCCATCGACGTCGCTTTCCAGAACGACGCCGTTATTGACGACGGCTGCAACTTTATCGACTACCTGTGGGGCAGCGAAACTGGTATTCGCGATCATGGCGATACCGAGAAGCAGCGTTTTCCAGTTCTTCATACTTTTTCCATTATTAATTAACCGCAATGCGGATTACGTTGTATACCCTTCGTCTTTCAAGCCGCATTTTTGTTGGCTGCTGAGTTACTCGTCTCATCCATGAGACTCGCCCTTATGGGCCGTCGCTGTGCGACGTTCAAATCTGTTCCTGACAGATTTGTCACTCACCCCAGTCACTTACTTATGTAAGCTCTTGGGGATTCTCTCAGTTGCCGCCTCAATGCAGCTCGAAATCCATTGGGTATCAATAAATCAGATCATAAAGAGCTTTGATACGGCAAAATGTTCGAACGCAGCATTTGGTTGGTGCCGAGACCGTAGTTGGAGCTCAGACCGCGCAGTTCGATATTAAAGCCGATCGTGTTGTCATAAATCGCGTGTTGCTGGGTATTATCCCAACCGTTCAGCTTACGCTCGTAGCCGAAGCGAATGGCGTAACAGCAGGAGTTGTACTGTAAGCCCAGCATTGAATCTGCTTCTTTGTTCACCTTGGTATCGAAGTAGTAAGCACCAACAATCGACCAACGCTCAGCAATCGGGAAGCTTGCCACCGCGCCCACCTGCGAAATCCCGTTTTCATACTGGGCGTTAGTTACATCACGTGAAGGTACAGCGGCCTTAATATACTCTGGGCTGGCATAACGGTAGTTCAATTGCAGCATACGGTTTTCGTCGCGGCGGTATTCGATACTGCTATTGCTGGTTGCGATGCTATCCAGACGCGTGTCGTACTGGATCCCACTGCGTAAACCCCAACGATCGGAGATGCGCCAGTAGGTATCGCCCGCCCATACCAGTGAACCTGTTTTGTCGTCATTCTCCCATTCTGTATGGTCATCGCCGGTGCGAGACTCGGTGAAATAGTAGATTTGACCCACAGAAATATTAAAACGTTCAACGGCCGCGTCATCATAAACGCGAGATGTGACCCCCGTCGTCACCTGGTTGGCAGAAGCAATACGGTCCAGGCCACCATAAGTACGGTCACGGAACAGGCCGGTGTAGTCAGATTGCAGCAAGGAGGAGTCATAGTTATAGATATGACTTTGATCGCGATATGGGACGTACAGGTACTGCGCGCGCGGCTCCAGCGTCTGGGTATAACCCGGCGCCAGCATTTGCATGTCACGCTCGAATACCATCTTGCCGTCGACTTTAAACTGCGGCATGACGCGGTTGGCGGAATCATCCAGCTTAGTGTTCTTCGGATTACTGTTATACCAATCCAGATTGGTCTGCTGGTAGTGCGTTGCCAGCAGCTTCGCTTCGGTATTGATACTACCCCAGTTATTCGACAACGGCAGATTGATCGTCGGTTCCAGGTGAACACGCGTTGCTTCCGGCATGTTGTCATTGGTATTGACGAAATGGACCGCCTGGCCATAAATACGGGTATCAAACGGACCGACGTCATTTTGGTAGTAGTTGACGTCTAACTGCGGCTGGGCAGAGTAACTGTTACTGTTTGCGGAATCGAACACCTGGAACTGCTTGGTCGATACCGTAGCGTCAAAGTTTTGTACCGCGTAGCCGACGCTGAATTTCTGCGTGGCGTAGCCGTCGGTACTGGAACCGTATTTATTATCGAAATCGTTAAAGTAGCTGGTGTCGCTGACCTTGGTGTAGTCGACGTTGAAACGCCACACCTGGTCCATTACGCCAGAGTGCTGCCAGTAGAACAGCCAGCGGCGTGAGTTGTCATCCTTCGGATGTTCGTCCTCGTACACTTTATCGGAATTCAGATAGTCGAACTCCATCAAGCCCGCACCCGCCTGGGTGAGGTAGCGGAATTCGTTCTCCCACATGATCCCGCCACGACGGTGCATATAATGTGGCGTGATGGTGGCGTCCATATTGGGCGCAATGTTCCAGTAATACGGGAGGTAGAACTCAAAATAGTTATTGGAGGAATATTTTGCGTTCGGGATCAGGAAACCGGAACGGCGCTTATCGCCGACGGGTAACTGTAAATAAGGACTATAAAAGACCGGAACCGGACCCAGTTTAAAACGGGCGTTCCAGATCTCTGCGACCTGTTCTTCACGGTCGTGGATAACTTCGCTACCGACGACGCTCCAGGTATCTGAACCTGGCAGACAGGAGGTAAAGCTACCGTTTTCCAGAATGGTATAACGGTTTTCCCCACGCTGTTTCATCAGGTCGGCTTTCCCGCGCCCCTGACGGCCGACCATCTGGTAATCACCTTCCCAGATGTTGGTATCTTTGGTATTCAGATTGGACCAGCCCTTCGGCCCCTTCAGAATAACCTGATTGTCGTCATAATGGACATTGCCCAACGCATCGACGGTACGTATTGGCTCCGGCTGGCCTTCAGCCTGCTTCTGATGAAGCTGTACTTCGTCGGCCTGCAGGCGGCTGTTACCCTGTGCGATATCCACGTTGCCGGTAAACACCGCGTCATCGGGATAATTCCCTTTTGCGTTGTCGGCATTGATGGTGACGGGTAACTCATTAGTCTCGCCCTGTACCAGAGGACGGTCATAGCTCGGCACGCCCAGCATACACTGTGAGGCGAGATCGGCTGCCAGGCCCTGATGGCTATAGAGGGCGCTGGCAATCATGGTGGCCAGAAGAGTGGGAATACGTTTTTTCATACGTTGTATTTATTGTTCCATCATCAGTAGCGTCGCGCGTGACAAACGGTCACAGCCTAACTTATCTCATCTTCACTTCGCTAGTATTAATCCTGCCCATTTTATACCCGCCACCTTTCAAGCTGCATCTTCGTTGTCTTCCTCGTTCACCCCAGTCACTTACATGGGTAAGCTCCAGGGGACTCACTACGTTGCCGCCTTGCTGCAACTCGAAATCCAACGGGTATAGCGTTTGTGGTGTTAGGCACGGCATTGAATGACAGGTATGATAATGCAAATTATAGGCGATGTCCCACAATTGACCGCAGCCGTAAATCGGTAAAAGCACCTTATATTGTGGGACATAGCCTGGCTGAGAGCGGAAAGATTTGGGGAGTCTATGCAGTATTGGGGAAAGATAATTGGTGTAGCCGTGGCCTTAATGATGGGCGGCGGCTTCTGGGGTGTGGTTCTGGGGCTGTTAGTTGGCCACATGTTCGACAAAGCCCGCATGCGCAAAATGGCGTGGTTTGCCAACCAACGTGAACGCCAGGCGCTGTTTTTTGCCACCACTTTTGAGGTGATGGGACATCTGACCAAATCCAAAGGTCGTGTCACGGAAGCCGATATTCATATCGCCAGCCAGTTGATGGATCGGATGAATTTGCATGGTGACTCGCGAACGGCAGCACAACATGCCTTCCGGGTAGGAAAATCGGATAATTACCCATTACGTGAAAAGATGCGTCAGTTTCGCAGCGTCTGTTTTGGTCGATTCGATCTGATCCGCATGTTTCTGGAGATTCAGATCCAGGCTGCATTTGCCGATGGGTCGTTGCATCCTAACGAACGTGAAGTGCTGTATGTGATTGCTGAAGAGTTGGGGATCTCACGCACCCAATTTGATCAGTTCCTGCGCATGATGCAGGGCGGCGCACAGTTTGGCGGCGGATATCAGCAGCAGTCTGGCGGCGGTGGCTGGCAGCAGGCGCAACGCGGCCCGACGCTGGAAGACGCCTGTAATGTGCTGGGTGTGAAAACGACCGACGATGCGACCACCATCAAGCGCGCTTACCGTAAGCTGATGAGCGAGCACCATCCGGACAAACTGGTTGCGAAAGGTCTGCCGCCAGAGATGATGGAAATGGCGAAGCAAAAAGCGCAGGAAATCCAAAAAGCTTACGAGCTGATTAAGGATCAAAAAGGATTCAAGTGATTGAATTGCCGGATGCGGCTAGCGCCTTATCCGGCCTACGTTAATGAATGTAGGCCGGGCAAGCGAAGCGCCCCCGGCATAAATTGGCTCAGAATTTAAAAATCTGCCGGGACTTTAAACGTCATACTGTTGCCGTATTCGGGATGCGTGATGGTTAACATCTCTGCATGCAGCAACAGGCGCGGCGCTAACGCCAGAGCTTCCGGCGGAGCATAGAAGCGGTCGCCCAGGATAGGATGCCCTAAAGCCAGCATATGCACACGCAGCTGGTGGGAGCGTCCGGTAATGGGTTTGAGCACGACCCGGGCGGTGTTATCCGCCGCGAACTCCACAACTTCATACTCGGTCTGCGCCGATTTCCCGGTCTCATAACACACTTTTTGCTTTGGCCTGTTTGGCCAGTCGCAAATCAGCGGTAAATCAACCAGACCCTCGGCCGGAGCAGGATGCCCCCAGACGCGTGCGACATACTGTTTTTTCGGTTCGCGCTCGCGAAACTGGCGTTTTAGCTCGCGCTCTGCCGCTTTGGTTAGCGCGACTACAATCACGCCGCTGGTTGCCATATCCAGACGATGCACGGATTCAGCCTGCGGATAATCGCGCTGAATACGCGTCATCACGCTGTCTTTGTGCTCATCCAGACGACCTGGCACAGACAACAAGCCGCTCGGCTTGTTGACCACCATAATGTGGTCATCCTGATACAGGATGACCAGCCAGGGTTCCTGCGGCGGATTGTAGTTTTCCATCCCCATGTATGGCTCCGTTACTGATGCGTCACGACGATCAAGCGCAGGGCATCGAGACGCCAGCCCGCCTGATCCAGGCTTTCCATCACCTGCTGACGGTTGCTTTCAATTGCGCTAAGTTCGTCATCACGGATGTTCGGGTTAACGGCACGCAGCGCTTCGAGACGGGAAAGTTCTGCCGTCAGCTTCTCGTCAGCTTCTTTACGCGCTGCGTCGATCAGCGCGCGGGCTGATTTTTCCACCTGCGCTTCACCGAGTTGCAGAATGGCATGAACATCCTGCTGCACGGCGTTGACCAGTTTGCTGCCGGTGTGGCGGTTAACGGCGCTGAGCTGACGGTTAAAGGTTTCGAACTCAACCTGTGCAGCAAGGTTATTGCCGTTTTTATCCAGCAGCATGCGTACCGGCGTTGGCGGCAGGAAGCGGTTCAACTGCAGCTGTTTCGGCGCTTGCGCTTCAACGACATAGACCAGCTCAACCAGCAGCGTACCAACAGGTAATGCTTTGTTTTTCAACAACGAAATAGTGCTGCTTCCGGTGTCGCCGGAGAGGATCAGATCCAGACCATTGCGGATCAGCGGATGCTCCCAGGTAATAAACTGTGCGTCTTCACGTGACAGGGCGACATCGCGCTCGAACGTAATGGTGCAGCCATCTTCCGGCAGCCCAGGGAAATCCGGCACCAGCATATGATCGGACGGCGTCAGTACGATCAAATTGTCGCCACGGTCATCCTGATTAATACCGACGATATCAAACAGGTTCATGGCGAAGGCGATCAGGCTGGTATCGTCGTCCTGTTCTTCAATACTTTCAGCCAACGCCAGTGCTTTTTCGCCGCCGTTAGAGTGGATCTCCAGCAGGCGATCGCGACCTTGCTCCAGCTGTGCTTTCAGCGCGTCATGCTGTTCGCGGCAGGTTTTGATCAGATCGTCAAAGCCCTCGGTATTTTCTGGTTCAGCCAGGTAGCCGATCAGATTGTTATAGACCGTGTCATAGATGGTACGGCCGGTCGGGCAGGTGTGTTCGAACGCGTCCAGACCTTCGTGGTACCAGCGCACCAGCACGGATTGCGCGGTTTTTTCCAGGTACGGAACGTGAATCTGAATATCATGCGCCTGACCAATACGGTCAAGACGGCCAATACGCTGCTCCAGCAGATCCGGGTTGAACGGCAGGTCAAACATCACCAGATTGCTGGCGAACTGGAAGTTACGCCCTTCGGAGCCGATTTCAGAGCACAGCATTACCTGGGCACCGCTATCTTCTTCGCTAAACCAGGCCGCGGCGCGGTCACGTTCAATGATCGACATCCCTTCATGGAATACGGCAGCGCGGATACCTTCGCGTTCGCGCAGAACCTGTTCCAGCTGAAGCGCGGTAGTGGCTTTCGCGCAGATAACCAGCACTTTTTGCGAGCGGTGGCTGGTCAGGTAGCCCATCAGCCATTCCACGCGCGGGTCAAAGTTCCACCAGGTGCCGGTGTCGCCTTCGAATTCCTGATAAATCTGTTCCGGGTAGAGCATGTCGCGCGCCCGGTCTTCTGCACTTTTACGCGCGCCCATAATGCCGGAGACTTTAATCGCCGTCTGGTATTGGGTCGGCAGCGGCAGCTTGATGGTATGCAGCTCGCGTTTCGGGAAGCCTTTTACACCGTTACGGGTGTTACGGAACAGCACACGGCTGGTGCCATGGCGGTCCATCAGCATCGAAACCAGCTCCTGACGCGCGCTCTGGGCGTCTTCGCTGTCGCTGTTTGCCGCCTGCAATAGCGGCTCAATGTCCTGCTCGCCAATCATGTCGCCTAACATGTTCAGCTCATTGTTACTCAGCTTGTTGCCTGCCAGCAGCATGGCGACGGCGTCGGCGACCGGACGATAATTTTTTTGCTCTTCAACAAACTGGGCGAAATCGTGGAAACGGCTCGGGTCCAGCAGGCGCAGGCGTGCAAAGTGACTTTCCATGCCCAGCTGCTCCGGTGTAGCGGTTAGCAGCAGGATGCCCGGCACACGTTCTGCCAGTTGTTCAATGGCCATATATTCGCGGCTGGGCGCGTCTTCGCTCCACACCAGGTGATGGGCTTCATCGACAATCAGCAGATCCCACTCGGCGTCACACAGGTGCTCCAGACGTTGTTTATTACGACGGGCAAAGTCCAGCGAGCAGATGACCAGTTGTTCGGTTTCAAACGGGTTGTAGGCGTCGTGCTGCGCTTCTGCATAACGCTCATCATCAAACAGCGCAAAACGCAGGTTGAAACGGCGCAGCATTTCGACCAGCCACTGGTGCTGTAATGTCTCTGGGACGATGATCAGCACGCGCTCTGCGGCGCCGGACAGCAGTTGTTGATGCAGGATCATCCCGGCTTCAATGGTTTTACCTAAACCCACTTCGTCTGCCAGTAAAACGCGAGGAGCATGACGACGGCCAACATCATGAGCAATGTTAAGCTGGTGAGGAATCAGGCTGGTACGTTGACCACGCAACCCACTCCACGGCATACGGTATTGTTCGCTCTGAAATTTACGGGCGCGATAGCGCAGAGCAAAGCGATCCATGCGGTCAATCTGACCGGCAAACAGGCGATCTTGCGGTTTGCTGAATACCAGTTTGCTGTCGAGCAGTACTTCACGCAGCATGACACCGGTTTCTTCGGTATCCAGGCGGGTTCCGATATAGGCAAGCAGGCCATTTTCTTCTTTTACTTCATCGACATGCAGTTGCCAGCCTTCATGGCTTGTTATCGTATCGCCAGGATTGAACATCACGCGGGTCACGGGGGAATCACTGCGCGCATACAGACGGTTTTCGCCCGTCGATGAGAAAAGTAAAGTGACGGTTCGCGCATCCATGGCGACAACAGTACCAAGTCCCAATTCGCTTTCTGTATCGCTGATCCAGCGTTGACCAAGTGTAAAAGGCATATATGTTCGGCTCTATATCTTTAATTGCAGGCAATACTCGTCATTTTCCGGGCTAATCCCCGTTATTGAGAGCATACGACCCCGCTACCAGGCTAATAAATCAGTGGTAGTGGTGTTAAATGGGTCCAGGAATGGAAAGGGCGCTATGGTACTGGATGGCGGCGGTTTCGTCACGCGTCAAAATAACCCCAGTTGTCCTGTGAGTAGTGTAGCAAAATTATCGTCAATAAAGGGAAGAATTCCCTCGGCAACGGGTTGGATCTGGCGGGTCAGATAATGCTCGTAATCGAGTACAGATAGCTGATAATCAACAGGTTCTGGGCCATTGATCGTCCAGACATATTTTATGGTTCCGCGATTCTGATACTGTGGCGGACGCCCCAGCTTTACATTCTGCTCATCGGCGAGTCGCGCGGCACGAACGTGTGGTGGAACATTTCGCTGGTATTCACTTAACGGGCGACGCAGGCGCTTGCGGTACACCAGTTGTTCATCCATTTCACCGGCCATCAGACGGTCAATAGTCTCGCGAACAAACTCCTGATAAGGTTCGTTACGAAAAATTCGCAGGTATAGCTCCTGCTGAAACTGTTGGGCCAGCGGCGTCCAGTCGGTTCGTACCGTTTCCAGTCCCTTAAACACCATACGTTGCTCTGCACCGTCCTGAATCATCCCCGCATAGCGTTTTTTACTTCCGGTATCTGCACCGCGAATGGTCGGCATCAGAAAGCGACAAAAATGGGTTTCAAATTCCAGCTCCAGCGCGCTGGTCAGATTTTGTTGCTTCAGCGATTGCGCCCACCAGGTGTTGACATAGCTCACCAGTTCCCGACCAATTCGGGCTGCATCGTCTTCTGAGTGCGCCTTTTTCAGCCAGACAAAGGTGGAATCGGTATCGCCATAAATGACATCGTAACCCTGAGCCTCAATTAACGCTTTGGTCTGGCGCATGATCGCATGGCCGCGCATGGTAATGGACGAGGCCAGTCTCGGGTCGAAAAAGCGACAGGCGGTGGTGCCCAGCACGCCGTAAAATGCGTTCATGATGATTTTCAACGCCTGCGAGAGCGGTTTATTGCCGCGGCGTTTTGCTTCTTCGCGCCCGTGCCAGATCTGTGTAACGATTTCCGGCAGGCAGTGCTTTTTGCGTGAAAACCAGGCGTCAAGGAAACCTTCGGTGCTGTGTTCCGGATCCGGCTGCGCCATCCCTTCGATAAGCCCCACCGGATCGATTAAAAAAGTACGAATTATTGAGGGATACAGGCTTTTGTAATCCAGCACCAGTACGGAGTCGTATAAGCCTGGGCGCGAGTCCATCACATAGCCGCCGGGACTGGCGTGCGCGGGGACTTCACCGAGATTCGGCGCCACATAACCCGCCCGGTGCATGCGCGGAAGGTAGAGGTGGCCGAAGGCGGCAACCGAACCACCGTGACGGTCGACCGGCAGACCGTTGACCGTCGAGCGCTCCAGCAGAAATGGCATGATCTCGGTTTTATGAAAAATGCGCGTGACCAGCTCACAGTCTTTGAGATTGTAGGTGGCGAGCGCGGGTTTATCCTGGGCAAACCGACGGTCAATTTCGTCCATTCTGTCCCACGGATTATCAATCGACTTCCCTTCGCCCAGCAGCTCCTGTGACACCGTTTCCAGCGAGAATGACGAGAAATTCCAGAAGGCGGATTTGAGTGCTTCAATGCCGTCAATGATCAGACGACCTTTGGCCTGCGCGAAGAACACGCCGTTTTTGAAGCCATGCTCGCGCCACTCCAGTTCGCTATTATCACGACCAAAACGCAGGGGAATGCGGTAACGTTCGGCGTGCTTTTGCAGGACGCGTAAATCGAATTGCACGACGTTCCAGCCGATTATCACATCAGGATCGTGACGGGCAATCCAGTCATTGAGTTTTTCCAGCAACTGCGGGCGGCTTGCTACGTACTTAAGTTCAAAATCAAGCGTAGAGGCGTCGCCGTTTGGCGGGCCGAGCATGTAGACAATACGCTGCCCACAGCCTTCAAGACCGATGCAATAGAGTTCGCCGTGGCGCGTGGTTTCAATATCCAGCGATACCCATTTTAGCGGTGGTCGATAGTCAGGGTTCGGCTTCAGGCGGGCATTCAGCAGCATGTCATTATGTCTGTCGCCTTCGACCCAAACAGGGGAGGTGATAAAGCGCTCCATCAGATACCGCTCAGGTGGGCGTACGTCGCCCTCATAGACGGTGACTGCGTTTTCGCGCAGCAGTTTTTCCAATCGCATGAGCTGGCGATGTGAGCGGCAATACAGTCCGGAAACAGGCTGGCGGTGGAAGTCTTGCAATTGCAGCGATTTCAGGCGATAGCCGTTTTCAGTGCGTAATAATGACATTACGCGAGGAACCTGACTGGTGGGAATAAACGCGACCGACTCCTTAGGCGCGAGCGTGACCTGCAGCGGCCCATCGTCTGTAGCCAGCCAGAATGAGACCTCAGTTCCCTGCGGGGTGTCCCGCCAGTGCCGGGTTAAAATAAAACCTGCTTGCGCCACGCTGCGTATCCGTCAAAAAACCAGGCATTATTATAGCCTGGTTCTGATAGATTAGCTGTGATTTTATACAGTTGTCATGCTCAGAAGAGGTTACTGCCCGTAATACGCTTTCCTGAGTAAAATAATTATTCCTACCTGACAATGTTATCTTCATATGCAATATATGAATAAAATAGCTTTGATAGGCTACAGATAGATATGTTATAGCTGGTATTTGTACATTAGTTTCCATTAATTACGTTGTTTATGTTTTAATTGTTAATTACAAGTTCGTTTTCATACTTTTTTTATTTTTTAGGAATAGTGCTCATTTGATTTTGCTACATATTTCTCGGATTAGTAAAAAAATTATATTTTTATTTGTTTTTATTAGCTGTTAGTGTAAAACTTTCATTCGAAATGTTTGGGTCATTATCTTAAATATAATATATTTAAATGGGGTTGTTATTGTTCTAACTAAGCAGTTTCAATTCAATTTTGTCGGGAAATTCTCTGTGAATATAATTTTATTTTGTCGATGGCTTGTGCATTTTTTGTCCTTTTAATATTAATTTTGAAAAAATGGAGTTTTTATGAACGTTCTTTCCAAACATCAGCTTGGCATTAAATATCAGAACTATATGTTTGTTAACACAATGATTTCTAATCCAGCGATTAAAACTGTGAGCAAGTATATTTTATATAAAACATGGGACGGTAAGTTGTGGAATGCTGAAATTATTGAAAATGGTAGCGCTTTTTTTCACTGGCAGGGTAATGACAAAAGTAAGGGACACAAAGATACAGTGATTAATTATCTGCTGAACGGGCAGAAGTGGCAGGCGACGATTACAGATTATATCTTTTTCCATTGTCTGGAAGGAAATAAGGCTCATGGACACTATGATAATGTAATTGATTATATCTGTTCAAATGATTGTGTATACCAAGGTTCATTCGCCGAATATTATAGCGAATAACTATAAAGGAGCGCGTAGATTATCTGCGCGCTTATTTCTTTTACTGCCCGTAATACGCTTTTGCACCGTGTTTGCGCAGGTAGTGTTTATCTAGCAGGGTTTGCTGCATATCCGGTAATTGCGGCGCGAGCTGGCGGCAGAAAATCCCCATATAGGCTACTTCTTCCAGCACGATGGCGTTATGCACCGCATCTTCGGCATTTTTTCCCCAGGCAAATGGACCGTGAGAGTGCACCAGCACGCCAGGCATCTGTGCGGCATCAATACCTTGTTTTTCAAAGGTTTCAACGATTACGTTACCGGTTTCCCATTCATATTCGCCATTGATTTCTTCGTCGGTCATTTTGCGTGTGCAGGGAATCGAACCGTAGAAATAGTCCGCATGGGTGGTCCCCGTTGCAGGAATCGACTGACCCGCCTGCGCCCAGATGGTTGCATGACGCGAATGGGTGTGAACAATGCCGCCAATGGTCGGGAATGCCTGATACAGCAAACGGTGTGTTGGGGTATCTGAGGAAGGTTTCTTCGTACCTTCTACAACTTCACCCGTGGCGATACTGACTACCACCATATCGTCGGCGGTCATTACGCTGTAATCGACTCCCGAAGGTTTAATCACAAACACGCCGCGCTCGCGATCGACGGCGCTAACGTTTCCCCAGGTCAGCGTCACCAGGTTGTGCTTTGGCAGCGCCAGATTCGCTTCCAGTACCTGACGTTTAAGATCTTCTAGCATGTTAACTCCTGAATGCCGGATGGCGCTTCGCTTATCCGGCCTACGTAATTTGTAGGCCCGGTAAATGAAATGCCACCGGGCAATCCGTTTCACCAATTAACGTTTGAACCCGTAATACACTTCGTTCCAGCGCAGCGCGTCCTTAAAGGCCGGCAGGCGGGTATCGTTATCGATCACTGCGATCTCGATATCGTGCATTTCAGCGAACTGGCGCATATCGTTCAGATCCAGCGCGTGGCTGAACACGGTGTGGTGCGCGCCACCGGCAAGGATCCAGGCTTCAGAAGCGGTTGGCAGATCCGGTTGAGCTTTCCACAGCGCGTTAGCGACAGGCAGTTTTGGCAGGGAGTGCGGCGTTTGTACCGTGTCGATGCAGTTAACCAGCAGGCGATAGCGATCGCCGAGATCGATCAGGCTGGCAACCACTGCCGGGCCGGTTTTGGTGTTGAAGATCAGACGGGCAGGATCGTCTTTACCACCAATGCCGAGGTGCTGTACGTCGAGGATCGGTTTCTCTTCCACCGCGATGGACGGGCACACTTCCAGCATGTGCGAGCCGAGCACCAGATCGTTGCCTTTCTCGAAGTGGTAGGTGTAATCCTCCATAAATGAGGTGCCGCCCTGCAGACCGGTTGACATCACCTTCATGATGCGAAGCAGAGCGGCGGTTTTCCAGTCGCCTTCGCCCGCAAAGCCGTAGCCTTGCTGCATCAGACGCTGTACGGCCAGACCAGGGAGCTGTTTCAGGCCGTGTAAATCTTCAAATGTGGTGGTGAAGGCGTGGAATCCGCCCTGTTCCAGGAAGCGCTTCATCCCCAGTTCAATACGGGCCGCTTCCAGGACGTTCTGACGTTTTTCACCGTGGACTTGCGTCGCCGCCGTCATGGTGTAGGTGCTTTCGTACTCATCGATTAGCGCGTTGATTTCGCCGTCGCTAATTGCGTTCACTACCTGCACCAGATCGCCCACGGCCCAGGTGTTTACCGAGAAGCCGAACTTGATCTGCGCAGCGACTTTATCGCCATCGGTGACCGCAACTTCACGCATGTTGTCGCCAAAACGGCAGACTTTCAGGTGGCGGGTATCCTGTTTGGACACGGCCTGGCGCATCCAGGAGCCAATGCGTTCGTGCGCTTGTTTATCCTGCCAGTGACCGGTGACCACAGCATGCTGCTGACGCATACGCGCGCCGATGAAGCCGAACTCACGACCGCCGTGCGCGGTCTGATTCAGGTTCATAAAGTCCATATCAATGCTCTCCCACGGCAGGGCGGCGTTGAACTGGGTGTGGAACTGCATCAGCGGCTTGTTGAGGATAGTCAGGCCGTTAATCCACATTTTGGCCGGGGAGAAGGTATGCAGCCAGACCACCATCCCTGCACAGCGATCGTCGTAGTTCGCGTCACGACAGATAGCGGTAATCTCATCAGGGGAAGTGCCCAGCGGTTTTAATACCAGCTTGCAGGGCAGTTTGGCTTCAGTATTCAGTGCGTTAACGACGTGCTCGGCATGTTGGGTTACCTGACGCAGGGTTTCAGGGCCATACAGATGCTGGCTACCAATCACAAACCACACTTCATAGTTATCAAAAATCGTCATTGTCGTGTCCTTAATGTGTCAGGGTTGCCAGGTCTACCGGGGCTTGTTGCGCCGGAGCGGCAGTCGGAAGGTATTGCTGTTCAGCGCTTACTGCCCACTGCTGATAGCGGCGGTAAAGCTGTTCAAAACGTTGAGCCTGCTCTGGGCGAGGTTGCAGCGTGTTTTCCACGGCGCTTGCCATCTGCTGCTGAGCGGCAGGGATATCGGCGTGTACTTTCGCGGCAACGGCGGCGAAGATAGCTGCACCGAGTGCGCAGCACTGGTCTGAAGCGACAATCTGTAGCGGACGGTTCAGCACGTCACAGCAGGCCTGCATGATGACCGGGTTCTTGCGCGCGATACCGCCAAGCGCCATCACGTTGTTAACCGCAATGCCTTGTTCGGTGAAGCATTCCATGATGGCGCGTGCGCCAAAGGCCGTGGCGGCAATCAGACCACCGAACAGCGCTGGTGCATCGGTTGCCAGATTCAGGTCGGTAATGACGCCTTTCAGACGCTGGTTGGCATTCGGCGTACGACGACCATTGAACCAGTCGAGCACCACCGGCAGGTGATCCAGCGACGGATTTTTCGCCCAGGCTTCGGTGAGCGCAGGCAGCAGCTGTTTTTGACTGGCTTTAATCTGGGTCTGCAGTTCCGGATGCTGTACGGCAAGCTGTTCCAGCGGCCAGCTCAGCACGCGGCTAAACCAGGCATAGATATCGCCGAATGCAGACTGACCAGCTTCGAGACCAATAAAATTAGGTACCACGCTGCCATCAACCTGGCCGCAAATGCCTTTCACCGCACGCTCGCCAACGCTTTGCTTGTCGGCAATCAGAATGTCGCAGGTTGACGTGCCGATGACTTTCACCAGCGTGTTAGGCTGTGCACCTGCGCCGACCGCGCCCATATGGCAGTCAAAAGCACCGCCTGCAATTACCACACTTTCCGGTAGTCCCAGGCGCTGTGCCCACTCGGTGCACAGGGTGCCAACCGGCAGATCTGCGGTGAAGGTATCGGTAAACATTGGGTATTGCAGATGGCGGTTGAGGATGGGGTCGAGTTCGTCAAAGAAAATGGCTGGCGGCAGACCACCCCAGCTTTCATGCCATAGAGATTTATGCCCGGCGCTGCAGCGACCGCGACGAATATCCTGTGGGCGTACGGTGTTGGAGAGCAGGGCCGGAACCCAGTCGCATAGCTCAATCCACGAAACCGCAGCCTCGGCAACTGCGTGGTCCTGACGAGTGACATGCAGGATTTTGGCCCAGAACCATTCGCTGGAATAAATGCCGCCGATATAGCGGGAGTAATCGATCTTGCCCGGTGTATGGCACAGGCGGGTGATTTCTTCGGCTTCTTCTACTGAGGTGTGATCTTTCCACAGGACAAACATCGCATTCGGGTTTTCCGCGAACTCCGGACGCAGCGCCAGTACATTACCGTCTGCATCGATGGGTGCCGGGGTTGAGCCGGTACTGTCAACGCCAATCCCGACCACTTCCGCGCGTTGCTCAGCGCTCAGTTCGGCCAGTACGGTTTTCAGCGCCGCTTCCATGGACTCAATGTAGTCGCGCGGATGATGGCGAAACTGGTTGTTTGGGCCATCGCAATACTGCCCTTCCTGCCAACGTGGGTACCACTCAACGCTGGTGGCGATCTCTTCGCCGGTGGCACATTCCACCGCCAAAGCGCGTACTGAATCACTACCAAAATCGAGGCCAATTGCAATCGCCATCGTCTTACTCCATCCAAAAATACGGGTATGGATAAACAGTAGTGAGTAGCGATAAAAACCGTCAGGCAGGATCCGCTAATCTTATGGACTAAAATGCTGTGACATCACAAAGTGTGACGCTGTGCAAATAATCAATGTGGACATTTCTGCCGTAGTTATAGACACTTTTGTTAGCCGATTTTGACGTTGGCGTAGTACATGTTTTTTACAAAGAGCTTTTCACAAGCGGGGTTGGTGGTCCATTGCCGCAAATACAGCGGCCCGCAGGGGCGACAGCGATGATGTCTGGCGTAATATGGACAAATTGTTTCTTGGCAGGACATAGGGAGTATTGAAATTATGGCTGAAACGCAAAACGATCCCCTGTTGCCAGGTTATTCGTTTAACGCGCATTTGGTGGCCGGATTAACCCCCATTGAGGCGAACGGATACCTGGATTTTTTTATCGACAGGCCGCTGGGTATGAAGGGTTATATCCTCAATCTCACCATCCGTGGCGAAGGGGTTATCAATAATCAGGGCAAGCAGTTTGTCTGCCGGCCTGGCGATATTCTGTTGTTTCCACCCGGAGAAATTCACCACTACGGGCGCCATCCTGATGCCAGCGAGTGGTATCACCAGTGGGTTTACTTTCGCCCGCGCGCCTACTGGCAGGAGTGGCTGACCTGGCCGGCCATTTTTGGCCAGACCGGTTTTTTCCGCCCGGATGAAGCACATCAGCCGCATTTTAACGAGCTGTTTGGGCAAATAATTAACGCCGGGCAGGGAGAAGGTCGTTATTCTGAACTGCTGGCGATTAATTTACTGGAGCAGTTGTTGCTCCGACGTATGGAAGCCATCAATGAATCGCTACACCCGCCCATGGACAACCGCGTTCGCGATGCCTGCCAGTACATCAGCGATCACCTGGCGGACAGCAATTTTGATATCGCCAGCGTCGCACAGCATGTCTGCCTGTCGCCTTCCCGTTTGTCGCATCTGTTCCGTCAGCAGTTGGGTATCAGTGTATTAAGCTGGCGCGAGGACCAGCGCATCAGCCAGGCGAAGCTGCTGCTGAGTACCACACGTATGCCTATCGCCACCGTAGGTCGCAATGTTGGCTTTGACGACCAGCTCTATTTCTCTCGTGTTTTCAAAAAATGTACCGGTGCCAGTCCGAGCGAGTTTCGCGCTGGATGTGAATAAAAAGTGAATGATGTATCCTGAAAGTTGTCATAACTCGCAATCTATTCAGACAATTGATGGCTTGACGAAGTTGAGAGGGGTTATCAAAATCCCTGCTTCGTAAATTTGACGGACACATTATGCAAGCATTGCTGGAACACTTTATTCTCCAGTCCGCTCTGTACTCTCTGATCGCCGTACTTCTGGTGGCTTTTTTGGAGTCGTTGGCGCTGGTTGGTCTGATTCTGCCCGGGACCGTGATGATGGCGGGGTTGGGCGCGCTGATTGGCAGCGGCGAACTGAACTTCTGGCATGCCTGGCTTGCGGGCATTGTCGGCTGCCTGTTGGGGGACTGGATCTCCTTCTGGTTGGGCTGGCGCTTTAAAAAGCCGCTGCACCGTTGGTCATTCATGAAAAAGAACAAGGCGCTGCTGGATAAAACCGAGCACGCCCTGCATCAACACAGCATGTTTACTATTCTGGTGGGGCGTTTTGTCGGACCGACGCGCCCGCTGGTGCCGATGGTAGCAGGCATGCTGGATCTGCCTGTCGCTAAATTTATCGTCCCGAATATTATTGGCTGCGTGCTGTGGCCACCGTTCTACTTCCTGCCGGGGATCCTGGCGGGAGCGGCAATTGATATCCCTTCTGATATGCAGAGCGGGGATTTTAAATGGTTGCTGCTGGCGACGGCGGTGTTGCTCTGGGTGGGCGGCTGGTTTTGCTGGCGGCTATGGCGTAGTGGCAAAGCGGCTGTTGATCGCTTAACGGCGTATTTCCCCCGTAGCCGTTTGCTGTATCTGGCGCCGTTAACGCTCGGGATCGGCGTGGTCGCGCTGGTGGCGTTACTGCGCCATCCGCTGATGCCGGTGTATATCGACATTCTGCGTAAGGTTGTAGGTTACTGACGATACCTTTGCGGGATGGCGGCTTCGCCTTATCCGGCCTACAAAATGTGCGACCTACAGGCCGGATAAGGCGTTCACGCCGTCATCCGGCAACGCATTATGCTTTAATGCCCAATAGCGCCGAGGCGCTGGCGTTGCCGCTTAACAGATCGTCCGTTTTGCCCTGCCACGCGATGCGCCCGTCGGCGACCACAATCGAGCGGGACGCAATTCGCGCGGCATCTTCTACGCTGTGAGAAACCATCAGCAACGTCAGCTGCTTCTCGCGACAGACTTCGGCGACCAGCGTTAGCATCTCCTGGCGCAGCGCGGGATCGAGCGCTGAGAACGGTTCATCAAGCAGTAAAATAGGTTGTTCCCGCACCAGACAACGCGCCAGCGCCACGCGCTGTCGCTGCCCGCCGGAAAGTTCGCCGGGGAGGCGTTCCAGCAGAGAGTCGAGTCCCATTTGTTGAGCGATGTGGTGCATTTTCTCCCGCTGCGATGTGTTCAGCTTCAATCCCGGATTAAGGCCCAGGCCGATGTTTTGCTGTACGCTCAGATGGCTGAACAGGTTGTTTTCCTGAAACAGCATGGAAACAGGACGGCGTGAGGGCGGCGTGGTGGTGTGATCTTCACCATCAATCATCATGGCACCGCTGGCAGGCGTGAGAAAGCCGGCAATCAGATTCAGCAGCGTACTTTTCCCGGCGCCGCTGGGCCCGAGTACAGCTATTTGCTCACCGCGCGTGACCGATAGCGTAAAGCGCATAGGCAAATGGTGATACAGCCATGTGATATCAATCAGTTTTAACATTTCGACCCGGCAATTTCTCAATAACGGTAAACAGCGTAAAGCACAGGATCAGCAGTAATAACGCCGTAACTGCGCCATCCTGACTGCGATAAGAGCCAATCTGCTGATATAAATAAAACGGCAGGGTACGGAAATCCTCATTACCAAATAACGCCACTACGCCAAAATCGCCAATCGACAGGACGCAGGCAAACGCCATCGCCTGCGCCAGCGGGCACTTCAGGGCGCGCAGTTCAACCACTTTCAGGCGCGACCATCCCTCAATGCCCAACGACTGGCACAACATACTGTAGCGCGCAGTGACGTCACGCATTGGGTTTTCCAGTACCTTCAGTGCATAAGGGATCGCCATCAGCGCATTGGTAAAAATGACAATGCTGTCGGCAGATTCAGGAAGACCAGTGGTGTTATTGAGCAGCAGAAAGAAGCCGGTAGCTAACACGATGCCCGGCATGGCGAGGATCATCATGCCGCTCAACTCCAGCATCTGACCTGCCAGCAGCTGCTGTCGGGCGCGCAGTTCACGACTGCTCCATAACAGCATCATGGTGAGTATCACGCACAATGCCCCTGCCGCCAGCGCGATACGCAGTGAGGTTCCCAGCGCCTGCCACAGCACTGGCTGCATCAGTACATCCAGAACATGGCGGTTTAAGCCATCGACAATCACCGCCAGCAACGGCGGCAATAACAGCAACAGGGCAAGAATAATCAGGATTGCGTCAGCCAGTCGGCTGTGCAGGCGATCGTCGGGATCGCGCCAGCCTTGTACCAGGGTAGCACCGGGAGCAATCGCCCGGCTCAGACGTTGACTGAGGAGCACCAGCGCCAAACAACAAACCATCTGGATCAACGCCAGCATGGCTGCGCGGGCAGGATCGTAATCAAAATTCAGCGCCTGGTAGATAGCCAGCTCGATGGTGGTGGCCTGTGGCCCGCCGCCCAGCGACAGAACGGTGGCGAAGCTGGCGAAGCACAGCATAAAGATGAGTGCCGCGACGGGCAGGATCTGACGACGCAGCCACGGCCATTCAACAAAACGGAAGAAATGCCAGCCACGCATACCCAGCTGAGCGGCTAACTGCCGCTGTTCGCCGGGAATATTCTCCAGCGACTGTAACAGCAGGCGGCTGGCCATCGGCAGATTGAAAAAGACATGCGCCAGCAGAATGCCCTGCAAACCATATGGCGAAAACGTCCACTCCAGCCCGAATGTATGCCAGAGCGAGGCCAGCCAACCCTGGCGGCCGTAGACGCTAAGAATACCGAATACCGCGACCAGCACTGGCAGGATTAACGTCATTGCGCACAGACGCAGCAGCGCCAGACGTCCTGGAAAACGACGACGATAGAGCGCTCTGGCAAGGAAAATCGCCGGGACAACCGACAACACTGCGGATAAAAAAGCCTGCCAGAAAGAAAAGCGCACCACGTGCCACAGGTAGTCATCTTGCCACAGCGAGAGCCACTCTCCCTGTGGGGCGTTAAACCACAGTGCCAAAAATGCGGCCAGGGCAACGGCCACCATCAGCGTGGCGGCGGTAAGCCCTGGAACCAGCCAGCCGGGGATTAACGGCTGACGGCGCGTTGCCATTCGCTAATCCATGCCTGACGTTGAGCCGCAACCTGCTGCGGCGTAAATTCCAGCGGGGTGGCCGGTTTATTCAGTTGCTCGAATCCTGGTGGTAGGGCGACTTGCGTCACGGGATACATCCAGTTGCCGGTCGGAATCGCATTCTGGAATGCCGGGGATACCATAAACTTCAGGAATTTCTCGGCCAGTTCCGGCTGCTTGCTGGCTGCGGTACGGGCGGCGACTTCCACCTGTAAATAGTGGCCTTCGCTAAAGTTGGCCGCGGCGTAGTTGTCTTTTTTATCGGCAATGATGTGATAGGCCGGAGAGGTGGTGTAGCTGAGCACCAGATCGCTTTCACCTTTCAGGAACAGGCCGTAGGCTTCGCTCCAGCCCTTGGTGACGGTGACGGTTTTGGCTGCCAGTTTCTGCCATGCCTCTGGCGCTTTATCGCCATAGACTTTCTGCATCCATAGCAACAGACCCAATCCCGGCGTGCTGGTGCGCGGATCCTGATAAATTACGCGCCATTTTTGGTCGCTCTCTACCAGTTCTTTCAGGCTTTTGGGCGGATTTTTCAGCTTGTTTTTATCATAGACAAAAGCGAAGTAGCCGTAATCAAACGGAACAAAGGTGTCATTTTTCCAGCCGCCGGGTACGTTAACGGCGTCGTTTGCTACACCGCTTTTGGCAAACAGTTTGGTTTGTGTGGCGGCTTCCAGAAGGTTGTTATCCAGACCCAGCACGACGTCGGCTTTGCTGTTTTTTCCTTCCATGCGCAAGCGGTTAAGCAGCGAGACGCCATCTTCCAGCGCCACCAGCTTTAGCTCGCAGTTGCAGTCAGCTTCAAAGGCTTTTTTGATTGTCGGGCCCGGGCCCCAGTCAGCTGCGAACGAGTCGTAGGTATAGACGGTCAGTACAGGTTTAGCGAAGGCAGGCGCTGCGCACAGCAGTAAAAGCGGAAGACATTTTTTAAACACTTTGCACCTCAAGAGTTGGGTGGCAAAGGACTTGAGATAAGCCTCAAATCCCTTCGCCGGCATTATCCGGATCAGGTTCGACGGGTATCTCTCAGCCCATACACTTCATCATTCACGCTGCCTCTGTGTTGGCAGCGCTCGCTCACCCCAGTCACATAGTTATCTATGCTCCTGGGGACTCACTCGCTTGCCGCCTTGATGCATCATGAATGATCTTGTGTATGTTTTTTATTTAGCACCCCGTTGAGAACGGCGTTAGTGTAATGATTTTGTTGCTCAGCAGCAATTAAGGATCCGGCGGCGCAAACCATGCCGATTTAAAATCAAACCAGCCGAGGGTATTCATGCGCAGCCCGCGCATGCTTCGCTGTCCCTGAATGATCAGCCAGTGGTGGATCAACGGCACAATGGCCTTTGTGGCGAGCAGTTGTTGGCACCATGCCGCCAGGCTCATTACGCCCGTTCGCCAGCGAGCCGCATCGTTTTCCCAGTCACGCGAGATACAGTTTTGCAGCAAAGGGACTTCGCACAAATGGGCGAACAGTGAGAAGTCCAGCGGGAGGGTAAAGTTGGCGCTGTTGAGCCAGATATCGCT
Source organism: Citrobacter sp. Cpo032 (assembly GCF_030332975.1). Lineage (NCBI taxonomy): Bacteria > Pseudomonadati > Pseudomonadota > Gammaproteobacteria > Enterobacterales > Enterobacteriaceae > Citrobacter > Citrobacter sp. Cpo032. Next base: position 164,150 of record NZ_JAOWGU010000052.1, on the reverse strand, counting down.
GACGATTTCACCTGCATGCCACTGATCGTAGTCGATCTCCTGAATATTCAACTGTACCTGATGCTGCGCCAGCAACGTTTTCATGATCTGCGCGATAATCCGGTGTTCGATATGATCGCGATAGTAGGTGATTGTCAGCGTTTCCAGCCCGGCGGGTTTTTCACCATGGCCTGGTTTGGCGTGATGCCAGCGGGGAAGCAAACCATACGCGGGAAACCACAGTCGCTGGTACTGTTCGTCGGCGTGGCAAATTAAATTCGTTGGTGAGAGAACGCGGCTTGCCCACTCGCGTACCTCCTGATTAGCGCCACGGTGGCTACGCGCATCAAACAGCAGGTAGTAGCAGCCTTCTTCGAGGCGGCTTTCGATCGCCTTTTCATCCTCTGTGGGGCCTTTTAGCGTCAACCCGCCGCCAGGCTCTTCTCCGATATCGGGTAATACCCAAACGTTAACTTCGTCGATCAAGGCCCGGTAGCCAAAGTAATCATCAAATGCATGAATTTTCAGTTGGTTATTGGTGTTGCGCATTACCGCATACGGACCGGTACCAATCGGGTGACTGGAGAAGTTGTTTAGCGTTTCCCATTCTCGCGGCAGGATCATGGCGGGGACCTGCCCCAATAGCCAGGGAAGCCAGCGATCTGGCTGGGCCAGATGGATATCCAGCGTCCAGGCCGTGGGAGAGACGATCTGCGTGATGTGTGAGTACAGCGGCAGGGCGTTAATGCGCCTCAGCGAGGCGATAACATCTTCCATTTCCAGCTCGCGGCCATGATGAAAATGGATCCCCGGGCGCAGGAAGAATCGCCAATGCAAAGGTGAAATTTGCTGCCAGTGATGGGCAATGTCCGCTTCCAGTTCCCCATTTTCCTCATTTACCCGAATTAAGGCACTGAAGATTTGGCGGGCGATATGGGTTTCGGAGCGGCGTAATGCCGTACCGGGGAGCAAGTTGTGCATCGGGCGATAATAGAGAACGCGCATGATATGCCGACCCTGGCGAAAGCTGCGACCCAGATGGGAGACCAGCATTTGCCGGACGGCCGTTTTGTCACCAACAAGTTGCACCAGTTGATCGATGCGATCCTGTTCCAGTAGGTCTTCCGCGCGCTGCTGCTGGAGCGCCAGCCCGGTATAGAGGAATGTCAGTCGCGAGCGTTTACCTCGTCCAACTTCAGCTTCCCACGTTAACCAGCCACGATCCTGCATGGTATTAAGCAGCGTACGCATATGGCGGCGCGAGCAGCTCAGCAGATCCGCCAGCTCGTTGAGCGTCGTGTCTTGCGTCTTGCCGTCACAGCATTGCCACAGACGGATGAACTGTTGTTGCAAACGACCAGAAGACATAAAAGGGGAACTCCTGCGGAAAACTCAGCAATTTTATAATCCCTATATTAAGCCAATAATAGATTCCGATGAAGCGATGAGACAACGAAGGGGTCATCTATGCGTCAGTTCTGGTTGAAGTACTTTACCGCGACAGAAAAATCGTCCTGGTTGGCTTGCCTGAGTGCCCCGCAGCGCTTAAAGATGCTCGAAGAGCTGATGCAGTGGGAGATGACATCTGACTCCTGAATTGGAAATTGCAGACATCATGTGTGACTGAGTATTGGTGTAAAATCACCCGCCAGCAGATTTTTTCTGCTGGCTTTTTTCGTATCAGCTCAGCCAATAGGGATAACAATGCTCTGGATTATGACCATGGGACGGCGCCTCAACGGCGTTTACGCGGCATTTATGCTGGTCGCTTTTATGATGGGCGTGGCGGGGGCATTGCAGGCACCCACGCTGAGTCTGTTCCTGAGCCGTGAAGTCGGGGCGCAGCCATTTTGGGTCGGGCTGTTTTACACCGTCAATGCGATTGTCGGGATCGTCGTCAGCCTTGGCCTCGCGAAACGATCCGACAGCCAGGGCGATCGACGTAAGTTGATCATGTTCTGCTGCCTGATGGCAATTGGCAATGCGTTGCTGTTTGCCTTTAATCGTCACTATCTTACGCTGATCACCTGCGGTGTGCTGCTGGCCTCGCTGGCGAACACCGCCATGCCGCAGCTGTTTGCGCTGGCGCGGGAATATGCTGATAACTCCGCGCGTGAAGTGGTGATGTTTAGCTCGGTGATGCGTGCGCAGCTTTCACTGGCCTGGGTAGTTGGCCCACCGCTGGCTTTTATGCTGGCGCTGAATTACGGCTTTACGGCGATGTTTTCCATTGCCGCAGGGATTTTTGCCATTAGCCTGGTGCTGATTGCGCTGATACTGCCGTCAGTTGCTCGGGTGGAGCAGCCTGTAGACGTGCCGCTGGAACAGACCGGTGGTTGGCAGGACAAAAATGTGCGTATGTTGTTTATTGCCTCCACGCTGATGTGGACCTGCAACACCATGTACATCATCGATATGCCGCTGTGGATAAGCCTCGAACTGGGCTTGCCGGACAAGCTGGCCGGGATTCTAATGGGGACGGCGGCTGGGCTGGAAATTCCGGCGATGATTCTGGCGGGCTATTACGTGAAGCGCTTTGGCAAACGGCGAATGATGATCGCGGCCGTCGCGGCAGGCGTGCTGTTTTATCTTGGTTTGATCTTCTTTCACAGCCGTACGGCGCTGCTGGTGCTGCAACTGTTTAACGCGGTATTTATCGGTATTATCGCCGGGATAGGCATGCTGTGGTTTCAGGATCTGATGCCCGGACGTGCGGGGTCAGCGACCACATTATTTACCAACAGTATTTCAACGGGAGTCATTCTGGCAGGGGTGATTCAGGGGGCTGTTGCGCAAAGCTACGGTCACTATGCCGTCTATTGGGTGATTGCGGTGATTTCGGTGGTGACGCTATGGATGACCGGGCGGGTGAAGGATGTTTAGTCCGGTGCAGTCCCGGCGTCGCTGTGCTCGGCCGGGCGACATTTCGTATTCGCTTTTGTCGTTTTTGTAGGCCGGATAAGGCGTTTACGCCGCCATCCGGCAACCTGTCTTTACGGCCTGATCGCGTTACGCTTATCAGGCCAATCCCTCTTTTTTTCATCTTGCACGTAAATGTAATGCTGATCACATAACGATCATTTTCCTCTTCCTTGATCTTCTTTTTTCTACTGTTACGCGTATACAGTTACGCGTAACAGTTATTAAAAAAGGAGTTTTTTTATGAAAAACCTATTCGACTTGACCGGCAAACGCGCGCTGATTACCGGTTCCGCTCAGGGCATTGGTAACCTGCTGGCCAACGGTCTGGCGGCGCACGGTGCTGAGATTGTGATTAACGATATTACCCAGCAGCGCGCTCAGGCGGCGGCGGACAAACTGGTGGCCGAAGGCTATCGCGCTGTTGGCTATGGATTTGATGTCACCAACGGGGAAGAGGTGGCGCGCGCCATCGCGCAAATTGAAAAGGAAGTTGGGGCCATTGATATTTTAATTAACAACGCCGGAATTCAGCGTCGTTATCCCTTCACCGAATTCCCGGAGGCTGAATGGGACAAAGTGATTGATGTAAACCAGAAATCGGTCTTTCTGGTGTCGCAGCAGGTTTCCCGCTACATGGTGCAACGCCGCCGCGGGAAGATTATTAATATCTGCTCAATGCAAAGCGAATTAGGTCGTAAAACCATTACTCCATACGCGGCGTCAAAAGGCGCGGTCAAAATGTTAACCCGTGGCATGTGCGTGGAACTGGCGGAATACAATATTCAGGTCAACGGCATTGCTCCCGGCTATTTCGCTACCGACATGACCACCGCGCTGGTCAACGATGAAGCATTCTCCGCCTGGCTGTTCCAGCGCACACCTGCCGCTCGCTGGGGTAACCCGGAAGAGCTGATCGGCGCGGCGGTTTATCTTGCCGCGCCCGCTTCTGACTTTGTGAATGGGCATCTTCTGTTTGTGGACGGCGGCATGCTCGCCGCGGTCTGATCAATAATGGGCCGCAACGCGCGGCCTGAGCGAAAACAATAATCCAAGGAGTGAGTATGAATATGCTCGCAAAACTGCCAGCGCGTCGCTGGTGGTATTTAATGCCGATTATTTTTATTACCTACAGCTTAGCTTATCTCGACCGCGCCAATTACGGCTTTGCCGCTGCCGCCGGTATTGAACATGACTTAGGAATTACTCAGGGAACAGCATCGTTAATTGGCGCGTTATTCTTCCTGGGCTATTTCTTTTTCCAGGTGCCGGGCGCGATGTACGCCGTTAAGCGTAGCGTGCGCAAAATGATTTTTTACAGCCTGATCCTTTGGGGGCTTTGTGCCGCGGCGACCGGCTTTGTCAGCAATATCCCAACGCTGATGGCGATCCGCTTTATTCTCGGCATCGTCGAAGCAGCGGTGATGCCCGCGATGCTGATTTATATCAGCAACTGGTTTACCAAAACTGAACGCTCGCGCGCCAACACCTTTTTAATTCTCGGCAACCCGGTCACAGTGCTGTGGATGTCGATTGTCTCCGGCTACCTGATTGAAGCCTGGGGCTGGCGCGAAATGTTTATTATCGAAGGTATCCCGGCGGTGATCTGGGCGTTCTGCTGGGTGATTCTGGTACGGGACAAACCGGCGGATGCGGGCTGGTTGAGCGAGCAGGAGAAACAGGCATTACAGCAGGCGATGGATCGCGAGCAGCGCGACATCAAACCGATGCGTAACTACGGTGAAGCGATGCGTTCACGCAGCGTCATTATGCTTTGCGCGGTGCATGCGCTGTGGAGCATCGGGGTGTATGGCTTCATGATGTGGATGCCGTCAATCCTCAAAAATGCGGCGCAGATGGACATCGTGGCGGTGGGCTGGCTGGCAGCGGTACCGTATCTGGCGGCGATCTGCCTGATGTTGACCGTCTCCTGGCTGTCCGATAAGTTCCAGAACCGTAAGCTGTTTATCTGGCCGCTGCTGTTGATTGCCGCCATCGCGTTTTTTGCCTCGTGGCTGTTGGGCAACCAGTCCTTCTGGCTCTCCTACGCGCTGCTGGTTGTGGCCGCCGCCTGTATGTATGCGCCTTACGGGCCGTTCTTTGCGCTGATCCCCGAACTGCTGCCGCGCAACGTCTCCGGCGTGTCGATGGGGATGATCAACAGTTTTGGTGCGTTAGGGGCATTCCTCGGCGCGTGGCTGGTGGGTTATCTCAACGGTGTGACCGGCGGGCCGGGCGTCTCCTACACCTTCATGGCGATTGCTCTGCTGGCGTCGGTGGTGCTGATGTACTGCGTTCGTGCGCAAAATGAAACCACGTCGCCGTCGGCTGAGATGGCTACGCGTTAAGGTTGAGCGAGGAGTGCAGTCGCTAACCGGCTGTGATAAGGTTCTCTGCGAGCATAATGGGCTGTTGGTCGTAGAGAACCTCATGAAAAACAATCGGATGACATTACAGGATATCGCTAATCTGGCCGGGCTGAATAAGATGACGGTCAGCCGTTATCTGCGTGACCCGAATCAGGTGTCGCAACGCAGCCGCGAATTGATTTCGAAAGTGATGGAAGAGAACAACTACATCCCCAACCGTGCCCCGGAAATTCTGCTCAACGCACGTAGCAAAACCATTGGTGTGCTGATCCCCTCGTTTCGTAATCAGATCTTTGCCGACGTGCTTGCAGGGATTGAATCAGTCACCTCGGCCTGCCAGTACCAGACGCTGATCGCCAACTACGAATATGATGCCGAGCGTGAAGAACGCGAGGTGCTGAACCTGCTCTCTTACAATATTGACGGCCTGATCCTCACGGGAAAGCTGCATACCGAGCGGATGATCCAGTACGTGCGCGCCAGCGGCGTACCGGTGGCGGAACTGATGGATATTAGCGGCCAGTATCTTGATATTCAGGTTGGGTTTGATAACGAAAAAGCCGCGTTTGAAATGACGCAGGCTTTTATCGACAGCGGTAAACGCAGCATTGCTTTCTTTGGCTCGATGGATGACCCCCGAGACCTTAGCCGTTTTCGCGGCACCGAGAAAGCGCTGGCGGCGCAGGGACTGGAAGCGTACCACCTGGCGCCAAAAACTATTTCGTCGGTGGCGCTGGGCCGCAAGATGTTCCAGCAGGCGATGGCGGAAAAGCCGGATATTGACGCCATTTTCTGTACCAACGATGACCTGGCGGTTGGCGCGCTGCTGGAGTGTCAGGCACAGCAGTACGATGTGCCGGGAAAAATGGCGATTGCCGGTTTCCATGGGCTGGAAATTGGCCGTGCGCGGCTGCAAAAAATCGCCAGCGTGATTACGCCACGCTTTGAGATTGGCAAAACGGCGGCGGATATTCTGATTAAGCGTTTGAACGGGAAAGATGCGCCGGGCAGCGTCAATCTTGGCTACCAAATCTATTACGGCGATACGCTGTAGGCGAAGAGAAGGGGCTGGTCACCGTGCGGTGACCAGCGGAAGAGATTACTGCATAAATGCTGGCTGCTTGTCTTCGTACTCGGTGATGGCCGCTTCATGTTGCAGCGTCAGCCCGATGCTGTCCAGACCGTTCAGCATGCAGTGGCGGCGGAAGTCGTCAATTTTAAAGCTGTAGGACTTATCGCCTGCTTTCACCACCTGCGCTTCCAGATCCACTTCAAATTTAATGCCCGGATTGGCTTTCACCAGCGCGAACATTTCATCTACCTGCGCGTCGCTCAGGGTCACCGGCAACAGTTGGTTATTGAAACTGTTGCCGTAGAAGATGTCGGCGAAGCTTGGTGCGATCACCACTTTAAAGCCGTAATCGGTCAGTGCCCACGGCGCATGTTCGCGTGAAGAGCCGCAGCCAAAGTTTTCCCGTGCGAGCAGAATTGATGCCCCTTTATATTCCGGGAAGTTTAAAACGAACTCAGGATTCGGCTGTTGGCCCTTTTCGTCCAGAAAACGCCAGTCGTTAAACAGATGGGCGCCAAAACCGGTGCGCGTAACCTTCTGCAAAAACTGTTTAGGGATAATTGCGTCGGTATCAACGTTGGCGGCATCCAGTGGGACAACCAGGCCGGTATGCTGGGTAAATTTCTCTGCCATGGTAGTTTCCTTATTTGATGCTGCGAATGTCGGCAAAATGACCGGTTACGGCGGCAGCGGCGGCCATGGCCGGGCTGACTAAATGCGTGCGACCACCGCGGCCCTGACGACCTTCAAAATTACGGTTGCTGGTGGATGCGCAGCGTTCGCCTGGGTTCAGGCGGTCATTGTTCATCGCCAGGCACATGGAACAGCCCGGTAAACGCCATTCAAAACCGGCTTCGATAAAGATCTTATCCAGACCTTCTGCTTCCGCCTGCGCTTTCACCGGACCAGAGCCCGGCACCACCAGTGCCTGCACACCCGGCGCAACTTTGCGCCCTTTGGCGATTTCTGCCGCGGCGCGTAAATCTTCAATACGCGAGTTGGTGCAGGAACCGATGAACACTTTATCGATAGCCACTTCCGTTAACGGAATACCCGGTTTCAGCCCCATATACGCCAGCGCTTTTTCAGCCGATGCGCGCTCAACGGGATCGGCAAATGACGCCGGGTCGGGAATATTATCGTTCACCGAGATGACCTGACCCGGGTTTGTTCCCCAGGTGACCTGCGGTGCGATCTCTTCTGCCTGCAGGGTAACGACGGTATCAAACGTCGCGTTGTCGTCGGTTTTCAGCGTTTTCCAGTATGTAACCGCGTGGTCAAAATCCTCGCCCTTCGGTGCGTGTAAACGACCCTGCACATAGTTAAAGGTTGTTTCATCCGGTGCAACCAGACCCGCTTTAGCACCCATTTCAATGGCCATGTTGCACAGGGTCATCCGGCCTTCCATGCTCAATGCACGGATGGCTTCGCCACAAAACTCAACCACGTGTCCGGTACCGCCTGCGCTACCGGTTTTACCGATAATCGCCAGCACGATATCTTTGGCGGTAATGCCAGGGGCTGCTTTACCGTTGACTTCAATCTTCATGGTTTTGGCGCGCCCCTGTTTCAGGGTCTGCGTCGCCAGAACGTGTTCAACTTCAGAGGTGCCAATGCCAAATGCCAGTGCGCCGAACGCGCCGTGTGTAGCGGTGTGGGAATCGCCGCAGACGATGGTCATACCCGGCAACGTTACGCCTTGTTCTGGCCCCATCACGTGAACGATACCCTGATACGGATGGTTCAGGTCGTACAGCTCGACGCCAAATTCGTTACAGTTCTTAATCAGCTCCTGCATCTGGATGCGCGCCATCTCACCCGACGCGTTGATATCTTTGGTCTGGGTAGAGACGTTGTGATCCATGGTGGCAAAGGTTTTAGCTGGCTGGCGCACCTGACGGCCATGCGCGCGCAGACCATCAAACGCCTGCGGAGAGGTCACTTCATGCACCAGATGCCTGTCGATGTACAACAGTGGGGTTTCGTTTTGCGCCTCAAAGACGACGTGCGCATCAAACAATTTTTCGTACAACGTTTTGGCCATGATTACACCCCTTCTGCGACGTAACGGGCAATGATGTCGCCCATTTCATCGGTACTGACTGCGGCAGCGCCACGGGCTAAGTCACCGGTGCGAATGCCTTCTTCTAATGCGCGGTTGATGGCGCTCTCAATTGCGGTTGCCGCATCATTGGCATCCAGGCTGTAGCGCAGCAGCAGCGCCAGCGACAGGATCTGGGCGATAGGGTTGGCAATATTTTTCCCGGCGATGTCCGGAGCGGAGCCGCCAGCAGGCTCGTACAAACCGAAGCCCTGCTCATTCAGGCTGGCGGACGGTAACATGCCCATTGAACCGGTGATCATGGCGCACTCATCAGACAGAATGTCACCGAACAGGTTAGAGCACAGCAACACGTCGAACTGGGATGGATCTTTAATTAATTGCATTGTCGCGTTGTCGATGTACATATGCGCCAGTTCAACGTCCGGGTATTCATTAGCAATTTCATTGACAATTTCGCGCCATAGAATAGACGTTTGCAGTACGTTAGCTTTATCAATCGACGTAACTTTACGGCGACGTTTGCGAGCGGATTCAAACGCGATACGCGCAATACGTTCGATCTCGAAACGGTGATAAACCTCGGTATCAAAGGCTTTTTCATGTTGTCCGCTGCCTTCGCGGCCTTTTGGTTGACCGAAGTAAATCCCGCCAGTCAGTTCGCGTACGCACAGGATGTCGAAACCGTTCGCGGCAATATCTGCGCGCAGAGGGCAAAACGCTTCCAGTCCCTGGTAGAGCTTAGCCGGGCGCAGGTTGCTGAATAATTTGAAGTGCTTACGCAATGGCAGCAGTGCGCCACGCTCTGGCTGCTGGTTTGGCGGTAAGTTTTCCCATTTCGGGCCGCCAACGGAGCCAAACAGAATGGCGTCAGCTTGTTCACAGCCTTCAACTGTTGCAGGTGGCAGCGGCTGACCGTGGTTATCGATCGCGGCACCACCCACGTCGTAGTGGCTGGTGGTAATGCGCATGTTAAAACGGTTACGGATTGCGTCCAGTACCTTCAGGGCTTGCGCCATCACTTCCGGGCCAATACCGTCACCCGGCAAAACAGCAATATGATAATTCTTCGACATCACACGGTTTCCTTGTTGTTCTCGTTGTTCTGAGCTTTGCGTTGCAATTCTTTTTCGACTTCTTCGGCGCGCCAGATGTTGTTCAGCACATGCACCATCGCTTTAGCAGAAGATTCGACGATATCTGTCGCCAGACCGACGCCGTGGAAACGACGACCGTTATAGTTGGCAACGATATCCACCTGACCCAGCGCATCTTTACCGTGCCCTTTGGCGGTCAGGCTGTATTTCACCAGTTCGATGTTGTACTCAGTTACACGGTTGATAGCCTGATAAATAGCATCGACTGGACCGTTACCGTTCGCCGCTTCGGCTTTAACTTCTTCACCGCAGGCCAGCTTGACGGAGGCGGTGGCGATGTCATTGGAGCCGGACTGCACGCTGAAGTAATCCAGACGGAAATGCTCCGGTTCTTCCTGCTGTTTATTAATGAAGGCCAGCGCTTCCAGGTCGTAATCAAATACCTGACCTTTTTTGTCCGCCAGTTTCAGGAATGCGTCGTACAGGTTGTCCAGGCTATATTCATTTTCTTTATATCCCATCTCGTCCATACGGTGTTTCACCGCGGCGCGTCCGGAACGGGAGGTCAGGTTCAGCTGTACCTGGTTCAGACCAATGGATTCAGGCGTCATGATTTCGTAGTTTTCACGGTTTTTCAGTACGCCGTCCTGATGGATGCCGGAGGAGTGGGCAAAGGCGCCGCTACCGACAATGGCTTTGTTTGCCGGAATTGGCATGTTGCAGATTTGGCTGACTAACTGACTGGTACGCCAGATCTCCTGGTGATTGATGCGGGTCTGTACATTCAGGATATCTTTACGCACCTTGATCGCCATGATCACTTCTTCCAGTGAGCAGTTACCGGCGCGTTCGCCGATACCGTTCATCGCGCCTTCCACCTGACGCGCTCCGGCGTGAACGGCTGCCAGTGCGTTGCCTACGCCCAAACCTAAATCATCATGGGTGTGTACGGAGATGATGGCTTTATCGATATTTGGTACGCGTTCATACAAGCCAGAAATGATTGCCCCAAATTCGAAAGGCATGGTGTAACCGACGGTATCAGGGATGTTAATGGTTTTAGCACCCGCGTTAATGGCAGCTTCAACCACGCGAGCCAGATCGGCGATAGGGGTACGGCCTGCATCTTCGCAGGAGAACTCCACGTCATCGGTATAATTACGCGCACGCTTAACCATGTAGACCGCGCGCTCAATGACTTCATCCAGCGTACTGCGTAATTTCGTCGCGATGTGCATCGGCGAGGTGGCGATAAACGTATGAATACGGAAAGCTTCAGCGACTTTCAGCGATTCTGCAGCGACGTCGATATCTTTTTCTACGCAGCGGGCTAAGGCGCAAACGCGGCTGTTTTTAACCTGACGAGCAATGGTCTGAACTGACTCAAAGTCGCCCGGTGAAGAAACGGGGAATCCTACTTCCATCACGTCAACGCCCATACGCTCAAGGGCCAGCGCAATCTGCAGTTTTTCTTTCACACTCAGGCTTGCCTGTAACGCCTGTTCACCATCGCGTAAGGTGGTATCGAAAATAATGACTTGCTGGCTCATGGTTTAGGTCCTTGGTTTCTTAGGGCGCCTTGCTTCGAGCATAAAAAAACCCGCGCAACGGCGCGGGTTTTTGTCTTAACTGGAGCTGACTTAATGCTGAATGTCGTCCACCAGTCTACCGCGCAATGAAGATGCGTTTAGTAGTAGTAGACCGTTAAAACGAGCAATGTAAGTCATCAATTAAGCTCCAGGCGAATGCGATATGCTTTTAGTGGTACTGGATATGAAGACTGATGTCAACCCTCACCCCAGCAAATGCCTTACTTAAGGGGAGAAGTTTCTGCAAAACTTAAGCGAATTGTGCTGAATTTTTCGGAGTACATAAAATTAATCAGTTGATGGTTGTACATACTTTTCATGGTTTGACATATTTGAGCATAATTATTTGCATTTATTGTAACGGCGAACTGAAGAAAAAGTCGCTCTTGGGATTTCATATCTTTATGATTTATCTGTTTTTATAGTAATCGTGAATGGCTATGGACAGTGTAACACCACATAATTGATAAATTAATGTTAACTTTTAATGTATTAATAATATAAACATTTAATTAAAACTTAAATACGTATTCACGATACGTATGATTGTATATTCGCCATGCTTATGGTTATATTGTTTTTGAAATTTAAACATATGAATCACCGTGCAGTGACACCTGCCACACTGCGCTCGCATTGGTTTTTTGTTCATTTAGGCTTGTGCCTTTATGTTTTCCTAATTTTAATGTTTTTTCTTTTTCTCATCTTATATGTATGGTAAATCATATTAACGGAGATTATTTCTTCACTCCGTCTGGGAAAAGGGAGTTTAGAGTGACAGTGGAGTTAAATATGCCAGAAGTAAAAATAATAGATAAAACAAATATTATAGATATGGGGAAGCCACAGCTTCGCATGGTTGATCTTAATTTATTAACCGTCTTTGATGCGGTGATGCAAGAACAAAACATTACCCGTGCCGCGCATACTTTGGGGATGTCCCAACCCGCTGTCAGTAATGCGGTCGCGCGCCTGAAAGTGATGTTTAATGATGAGCTTTTTGTTCGTTATGGACGCGGTATCCAGCCGACAGCAAGAGCCTTCCAGCTATTTGGTTCTGTTCGCCAGGCATTGCAATTAGTGCAAAATGAACTGCCTGGATCGGGTTTTGAGCCAGCCAGCAGCGAGCGCGTATTCAATCTTTGCGTATGCAGCCCATTGGATAATATCCTGACGTCGTTGATTTATAATCGGGTTGAGCAAGTAGCGCCAAACATTCATGTCGTATTTAAATCTTCACTCAATCAAAATACAGAGCATCAATTACGTTACCAGGAAACTGAATTCGTTATTAGCTATGAAGAATTCCGTCGTCCTGAATTTACCAGTATTCCGTTATTCAATGACGAAATGGTGTTAGTCGCAAGTAAAAAGCATCCGCGCATTAGTGGTCCGTTACTGGAAAGCGATGTCTATAATGAACAGCATGCGGTGGTGTCACTTGATCGCTTCGCATCATTCAGCCAACCATGGTATGACACACCGGATAAACAATCCTGCGTAGCTTATCAGGGCATGGCATTAATTAGCGTTCTTAATATTGTGTCGCAAACGCATTTGGTCTCTATTGCACCGCGTTGGTTAGCAGAAGAATTTGCCGATTCTTTAGAACTACAGATCTTACCTTTACCGTTAAAATTGAACAGCCGCACATGCTATCTTTCCTGGCATGAAGCCGCGGGCCGGGATAAAGGACATCAATGGATGGAAGAGCTGTTAGTCTCCGTTTGTAAGCAGTAGCACTTGGCAGAGTAAACCGGACAATACATCCTGTTTATTCTGCTTTTGTCTTTATAACTGAAATTTTATGCTGAACTCTATTTTTTACGTCTGTCCAAAAGTGTCAAAAAATAGAGTAATTGCTGTAAGTTCCCATTTTTAAGCGATTATTTATCATACTGATTGCTTATGCTGGTTTAATTCTCCGTTTATTCGCGTCTTTCCTCCTTTTTATTCTTATTTACTCCAGTGACACCCCTTCGGAGTCAATTGCCATGCGTCATCGTCAGCGGTTAATGTGTTGTTAAACCGTAATTCATTATAAGAGTGAGGCAAGCCATGGAGATGTTGTCTGGAGCCGAGATGGTCGTCCGATCGCTCATCGATCAGGGTGTGAAGCAGGTATTCGGTTATCCCGGGGGGGCCGTTCTCGACATTTATGATGCGCTGCATACGGTCGGCGGTATTGATCATGTGCTGGTTCGCCATGAACAAGCGGCGGTACATATGGCTGATGGCCTTGCGCGTGCCACGGGAGAAGTGGGGGTTGTATTAGTTACCTCCGGACCGGGGGCGACCAACGCGATTACCGGAATCGCAACGGCTTACATGGATTCCATTCCGCTGGTGATCCTCTCCGGACAGGTCGCAACGTCGCTGATTGGCTACGATGCCTTCCAGGAGTGCGACATGGTAGGTATATCCCGCCCGGTGGTAAAACACAGCTTCCTGGTCAAACAAACGGAAGATATTCCACAGGTGCTGAAAAAAGCCTTCTGGCTGGCAGCAAGCGGTCGTCCTGGGCCGGTGGTGGTGGATTTGCCGAAGGATATTCTGAATCCGGCGAAGAAACTGCCTTATAGCTGGCCGGACTCGGTGAGTATGCGCTCGTATAATCCGACGACGACGGGACATAAAGGACAGATCAAACGGGCGCTACAGACGCTGGTCGCGGCGAAGAAACCGGTTGTCTATGTGGGCGGTGGCGCGGTCAATGCTGCTTGCCATGAGCAGTTAGCTCAGATTGCTGAAGCGCTGAATCTGCCGGTTGTCTCCTCGCTAATGGGGTTGGGCGCGTTTCCGGCCACGCATCGTCAGGCGCTGGGCATGTTAGGGATGCACGGTACCTACGAAGCGAATATGACCATGCATCATTCAGATGTGATCTTTGCTGTCGGCGTTCGCTTTGACGATCGAACAACAAATAACCTGGCAAAATATTGTCCGAATGCGACCGTGCTGCATATCGACATCGATCCGACCTCTATTTCTAAAACCGTTACTGCGGATATTCCGATTGTGGGTGATGCCCGTCTGGTGCTGGATCAAATGCTCGAACTGCTGGAGCAGGAGAAATCACAGCAGCCACTGGATGATAACCGTGACTGGTGGCAACAGATTGAGCACTGGCGCGCCCGTCAGTGTCTGAAATACGACACGCAAAGCGAAAGCATTAAGCCGCAGGCGGTGATTGAAACCATCTGGCGTCTGACGAAAGGGGAAGCGTATGTGACCTCTGACGTTGGCCAGCATCAGATGTTTGCCGCACTTTATTATCCGTTCGATAAACCGCGTCGCTGGATTAACTCAGGCGGCCTCGGCACGATGGGATTCGGTTTACCCGCGGCGTTAGGGGTGAAAATGGCGTTGCCGCATGAAACGGTAGTGTGCGTCACTGGGGATGGCAGCATTCAGATGAATATCCAGGAGCTGTCGACGGCGCTGCAGTATGAACTGCCGGTGCTGGTGCTCAACCTTAACAACCGTTATCTCGGCATGGTCAAACAATGGCAGGACATGATCTACTCCGGGCGTCACTCCCAGTCTTACATGCAGTCGCTGCCCGATTTTGTGCGCCTTGCTGAGGCTTATGGGCATATCGGTATCCAGATTAATCATCCAGATGAACTGGAGAGCAAGCTGGGTGAAGCGCTGGAGCATGTGCGTAACCATCGCCTGGTGTTTGTCGACGTCACCGTCGACGGCAGTGAGCATGTCTACCCGATGCAGATTCGTGGGGGCGGGATGGATGAAATGTGGCTAAGCAAAACGGAGAGGACCTGATTATGCGCCGGATATTATCAGTATTACTGGAAAATGAGTCGGGTGCATTATCGCGGGTGATTGGCCTCTTCGCCCAGCGTGGATACAACATTGAAAGCCTGACCGTCGCGCCGACCGATGACCCGACCTTATCGCGGATGACGATTCAGACGGTAGGGGATGAGAAAGTCCTTGAGCAGATCGAAAAGCAGCTCCACAAACTGGTGGATGTTCTGCGCGTTAGCGAGCTGGGGCAGGGTGCCCACGTTGAACGAGAAATCATGCTGGTGAAAATCCAGGCCAGCGGTTATGGCCGGGAGGAGGTGAAACGCAACACGGAGATTTTCCGCGGGCAAATCATCGACGTGACGCCGTCTATCTACACCGTACAACTGGCGGGCACCAGCGACAAGCTGGATGCGTTTCTGGCAACCCTACGTGAAGTCGCCAAAATTGTGGAAGTTGCTCGTTCCGGTGTGGTGGGACTCTCCCGTGGCGATAAAATTATGCGCTAATCGTCAACCGTAGGCCTGGTAAGCAAAGCGCTATCAGGCCTCATCGTGGAGGTCATGCCGGATAGCGGCATAAACGCCTTATCCTGCCTGCAGGTAACGAACCCGCTTCCGCTGATGCTACCTGCTGCGCTTTTTTTTGCGAAATCAGCAGTAACCAGAGACAAAAGCGGTTGCCGCAGTCATTATTCTGCGCTTAGATGTTAAGAAGTTTAACCCATGCCATCTAAAAGGTTATGGTTTGTACATTTTACGCAAGGGGCAATTGTGAAACTGGATGAAATCGCTCGGTTGGCCGGCGTTTCGCGAACGACTGCAAGCTACGTTATTAATGGCAAAGCAAAGCAATATCGCGTAAGCGACAAAACGGTTGAAAAAGTCATGGCGGTGGTGCGTGAGCATAATTACCACCCGAATGCCGTGGCGGCCGGGCTGCGTGCTGGACGCACACGTTCTATCGGGCTGGTGATCCCGGATCTTGAGAACACAAGCTATACCCGGATCGCAAACTATCTGGAACGCCAGGCGCGTCAGCGTGGGTATCAGCTGTTGATTGCCTGCTCTGAAGATCAGCCGGATAACGAAATGCGCTGTATTGAGCATCTTTTACAGCGCCAGGTCGATGCCATTATTGTGTCGACTTCTTTGCCGCCTGAGCATCCGTTCTACCAACGCTGGGCAAACAGTTCATTCCCGATTGTGGCGCTGGACCGTGCACTGGATCGCGAACATTTTACCAGCGTTGTGGGTGCGGATCAGGATGATGCGGAAATGCTGGCAGAGGAGTTACGCAAATTCCCTGCTGAAACCGTTCTCTATCTGGGCGCGCTTCCTGAATTATCCGTCAGCTTCCTGCGCGAACAGGGTTTTCGTACCGCGTGGAAGGACGATCCGCGTGAAGTCCATTTCCTGTACGCCAACAGCTATGAGCGGGAAGCGGCTGCGCAGCTGTTTGATAAATGGCTGGAAACGCACCCAATGCCTCAGGCGTTGTTTACCACGTCGTTTGCCCTGTTGCAGGGCGTGATGGATGTGACCCTGCGTCGTGACGGGCAACTGCCGTCTGATTTAGCGATTGCGACTTTTGGCGATCACGAACTGCTCGACTTCCTGCAGTGCCCGGTACTGGCAGTGGCACAGCGCCATCGTGATGTCGCAGAACGCGTGCTGGAGATTGTACTGGCAAGTCTGGACGAACCGCGTAAACCAAAACCAGGTTTAACGCGTATACGGCGTAATCTGTACCGTCGCGGTATTCTCAGCCGTAACTAAGTTTCCTCAATTGATGACGTCGGTGGGATAAGCCTCTGACGTCTTCAATTTTTCTATTCTCAGAAATAACCGCATTATATTTAAGAATATTCTTTAGAATTATCTGAAATTCATTCTTGAAATACCCCGAATTAAAAATGCAACTATCCATTTTTGGGTTATTGATACGTAACGACGCGTTACGCTTGTATTATTTTGTTACATGCTTGTATGGATTTGCCGAATTAACAAACACTTTGCTCTCGTATTGCGGCTATCTGGGGCTTACCTCGGCTCTGCGCGGCGTACAGAGCGATTAACTGGTACTGTTAACTCGCTGCATATTGTCCTAAAATGCCGCTCGCGTCGCAAACTGACACTTTATATTTTCTTTGGATGATATTCAGTTGTTTTAAACAATGATGAGTTGTTGGATTTTTTTCTTACAAATATTCATGACGTTAATTTGCTTCGTTTGCTGTACGGAATTTGTTCAACGCTGATATTAGCCGTAAACAATGGGTTTTTTGCTCCGCTAAGCGCCGCGACTTGCTTGACAAGGTTTTCCTCCGCTCCGTAAACTCCTTTAAGTGGGAATTTGTGGGATAAAGTGGTAATTGGGGGTGAGACTGGCATGTTCCGGGGAGCAACGTTAGTTAATCTCGACAGTAAAGGGCGCTTATCCGTGCCTACCCGTTATCGGGATCAACTGCTTGAGAGCGCTACCGGTCAAATGGTTTGCACCATTGACATCCATCACCCGTGCCTGCTGCTGTACCCCCTGCCTGAATGGGAAATAATCGAGCAGAAGCTATCGCGTCTGTCGAGCATGAATCCAGTTGAGCGTCGCGTACAGCGCTTATTGTTGGGTCATGCCAGCGAATGTCAGATGGATAACGCTGGTCGATTACTGATAGCACCCATTCTGCGGCAACACGCAGGGCTAACGAAAGAAGTGATGCTGGTTGGGCAGTTCAATAAGTTTGAGCTGTGGGATGAAACGACCTGGTATCAACAGGTCAAGGAAGATATCGACGCTGAGCAGTCTGTTACTGGCGCGTTGTCGGAACGATTGCAGGATTTGTCTCTATAAAATGACGGAAAATTATAAACATACAACGGTGTTGCTGGATGAAGCCGTAAACGGCCTGAATATTCGTCCAGACGGCATCTACATTGACGGGACATTTGGTCGCGGCGG
Organism: Citrobacter sp. Cpo032; assembly: GCF_030332975.1. NCBI lineage: Bacteria > Pseudomonadati > Pseudomonadota > Gammaproteobacteria > Enterobacterales > Enterobacteriaceae > Citrobacter > Citrobacter sp. Cpo032. Next base: position 146,337 of record NZ_JAOWGU010000052.1, on the reverse strand, counting down.
TCACTCACGTCTGATCCTCTCCCAGCTTGGCGAAGAGGGACGTTTACTGGCAATCGATCGCGATCCGCAGGCTATTTCCGTTGCAAAAACGATTACCGATCCCCGTTTCTCCATCGTACACGGACCTTTCTCTGCGCTGGCTGACTATGTCGCCGAGCGTGGACTGACCGGTAAGATCGACGGGATTCTTCTCGATCTCGGCGTTTCTTCACCGCAGCTCGATGACGCAGAGCGCGGTTTCTCGTTTATGCGTGACGGTCCGTTAGACATGCGTATGGACCCAACACGCGGTCAGTCAGCGGCCGAATGGCTGCAAACCGCTGATGAAGCAGACATTGCCTGGGTGATTAAAACCTTTGGCGAAGAGCGCTTCGGCAAACGCATTGCGCGCGCCATCGTGGAGCGCAACCGCATCGAACCGATGACCCGCACCAAAGAGCTGGCGGAAGTTATTGCAGCGGCAATGCCGGTGAAGGACAAATTCAAACATCCCGCGACCCGTACCTTCCAGGCGGTGCGCATTTGGGTGAACAGTGAACTGGAGGAGATAGAGCAGGCGCTAAAAAGCTCGCTCAGCGTGCTGGCTCCAGGTGGTCGCCTTTCGATCATCAGTTTCCATTCGCTTGAAGACCGCATTGTGAAACGCTTTATGCGTGAACAAAGCCGTGGTCCTCAGGTACCGGCTGGAATACCGATGACCGAAGCGCAGATCAAAAAGCTGGGCGGCCGTGAGTTAAGAGCACTAGGCAAGATGATGCCGGGTGAAGAAGAGGTAGCTGAGAATCCTCGTGCCCGTAGTTCAGTTCTGCGTATTGCAGAGAGGACGAACGCATGATCAGCAGAGTGACAGAAGCCCTCAGCAAAGTTAAAGGATCGATAGGAAGCAACGAGCGCCATGCCTTGCCTGGCGTGATCGGTGACGATCTTTTGCGGTATGGGAAGCTGCCACTCTGCCTGTTCATTTGCATTATTTTGACGGCGGTTACCGTCGTGACAACAGCACACCATACGCGGTTACTGACTGCGCAGCGTGAGCAGCTGGTTCTGGAGCGAGATGCGCTGGATATCGAATGGCGCAACTTGATCCTTGAGGAGAACGCGCTCGGCGACCATAGCCGTGTTGAACGGATCGCAACGGAAAAGCTGCAAATGCAGCATGTCGATCCCTCACAAGAAAATATCGTAGTACAAAAATAAGGATAAACGCGACGCATGAAAGCAGCGGCAAAAACGCACAAACCAAAACGCCAGGAAGAACAAGCCAACTTTGTCAGTTGGCGTTTTGCGTTACTGTGCGGCTGTATTTTGCTGGCATTGGGTTTCCTGCTGGGGCGCGTTGCCTGGCTGCAAATCATTGCGCCGGATATGCTGGTGCGTCAGGGTGACATGCGTTCCCTGCGCGTCCAGGAAGTCTCCACATCGCGCGGGATGATTACCGACCGTTCCGGTCGTCCGCTGGCGGTGAGCGTTCCGGTTAAAGCTATATGGGCCGACCCGAAAGAAGTACATGATGCAGGCGGCGTGAGCGTTGGCGAACGCTGGAGAGCGCTGTCAACCGCGCTGAATCTCCCGCTCGACCAGCTGGCTTCCCGCATTAACGCCAACCCGAAAGGGCGCTTCATCTATCTGGCGCGTCAGGTTAACCCTGACATGGCCGACTACATCAAAAAACTGAAGCTGCCAGGTATCCACCTGCGCGAAGAATCCCGCCGTTACTATCCTTCCGGAGAAGTGACTGCTCACCTCATCGGCTTTACTAACGTCGACAGCCAGGGGATTGAAGGCGTTGAGAAGAGCTTCGACAAGTGGCTCACCGGACAACCGGGCGAACGTATTGTACGTAAAGACCGTTATGGCCGCGTCATTGAAGATATCTCCTCTACCGACAGCCAGGCGGCGCATAACCTCGCGTTGAGCATTGATGAGCGTTTACAGGCACTGGTCTACCGTGAACTGAATAACGCCGTGGCGTTCAACAAGGCGGAGTCAGGCAGTGCGGTACTGGTGGATGTAAACACCGGTGAAGTGCTGGCGATGGCCAACAGTCCGTCCTACAACCCGAACAATCTCACCGGTACGCCAAAAGACGCGATGCGTAACCGTACCATCACCGACGTGTTTGAACCGGGTTCTACCGTTAAACCGATGGTGGTGATGACCGCGCTGCAGCGTGGCGTGGTACGCGAAAATACAGTCCTCAACACTATCCCTTACCGAATTAATGGTCACGAAATCAAAGACGTGGCGCGTTATAGCGAATTAACCCTCACCGGGGTTTTGCAGAAGTCGAGTAACGTCGGTGTTTCCAAGCTGGCGTTAGCGATGCCGTCCTCAGCGTTAGTAGATACTTACTCACGTTTTGGGCTGGGAAAAGCGACCAATTTGGGGTTGGTCGGAGAACGCAGTGGCTTATATCCTCAAAAACAACGGTGGTCTGACATAGAGAGGGCCACCTTCTCTTTCGGCTACGGGCTAATGGTAACGCCGTTACAGTTAGCGCGAGTCTATGCAACGATCGGCAGCTACGGCGTTTATCGTCCACTGTCGATTACCAAAGTTGACCCTCCTGTTCCGGGTGAGCGTATCTTCCCGGAAGATACCGTGCGTACCGTCGTGCATATGATGGAAAGCGTGGCGCTGCCGGGCGGCGGCGGCGTGAAGGCGGCGATTAAAGGCTATCGCATCGCTATTAAAACCGGTACAGCGAAAAAAGTAGGGCCGGATGGCCGTTACATCAACAAATACATTGCTTATACCGCAGGCGTTGCGCCTGCGAGTCAGCCGCGCTTCGCGCTGGTTGTTGTTATCAACGATCCGCAGGCGGGTAAATACTACGGTGGCGCCGTTTCCGCGCCGGTCTTTGGTGCCATCATGGGCGGCGTACTGCGCACCATGAACATCGAGCCGGATGCGCTGACAACGGGCGATAAAAATGAATTTGTGAATAATCAAGGCGAGGCAACAGGTGGCAGATCGTAATTTGCGCGACCTTCTTGCTCCATGGGTGCCGGGTGCACCGGAGCGAGCACTGCGGGAGATGACGCTTGACAGCCGTGTGGCTGCATCAGGCGATCTCTTTGTCGCAGTATTGGGTCATCAGGCGGACGGGCGTCGGTATATCCCGCAGGCGATAGCGCAAGGTGTGGCTGCCATTATTGCAGAAGCAAAAGATGAAGCTACTGATGGTGAAATCCGTGAAATGCATGGCGTTCCGGTCATCTATCTCAGTCAGCTTAACGAACGTTTATCTGCACTGGCGGGCCGTTTTTACCACGAGCCTTCTGAGAAAATGCGTCTGGTCGGCGTAACCGGGACTAACGGTAAAACCACCACCACCCAATTGCTGGCCCAGTGGAGCCAATTGCTTGGCGAAACCAGCGCGGTAATGGGAACAGTAGGCAATGGCCTGCTGGGCAAAGTGATCCCAACGGAAAATACCACCGGTTCAGCCGTTGATGTCCAGCATGTGCTGGCGGGGCTGGCTGCGCAGGGCGCAACGGTTGGCGCGATGGAAGTCTCTTCACACGGCCTGGTTCAGCATCGCGTCGCGGCGCTGAAGTTTGCGGCATCAGTATTTACTAACTTAAGCCGCGACCATCTCGACTACCACGGCGACATGGAACATTACGAAGCCGCGAAATGGCTGCTGTATTCCACGCACCATTGCGGCCAGGCCATCGTCAATGCGGATGATGAGGTCGGTCGTCGCTGGCTGGCGAAACTCCCGGATGCGGTTGCCGTTTCGATGGAAGACCACATCAACCCGAACTGTCATGGTCGTTGGTTAAAAGCGGTTGACGTGAAGTATCACGACAGCGGGGCAACGATTCGTTTTACCTCCTCATGGGGCGACGGCGAAATTGAAAGCCGCCTGATGGGGGCGTTTAACGTCAGCAATCTTCTGCTGGCGCTGGCAACGCTGTTGGCACTGGGCTATCCGTTAGCTGATTTACTGAAAACGGCGACACAATTGCAGCCGGTTTGCGGACGTATGGAAGTGTTCAGCGCGCCGGGTAAAACCACCGTGGTGGTTGATTACGCTCATACGCCAGATGCGCTGGAAAAAGCGCTGCAGGCGGCACGTCTGCACTGTACTGGCAAACTGTGGTGCGTCTTTGGCTGCGGTGGCGATCGCGATAAAGGCAAACGTCCGTTGATGGGCGCAATCGCCGAGCAGTTTGCAGATGTTGTCGTGGTGACTGATGACAACCCGCGTACCGAAGAGCCGCGCGCCATTATTAACGACATTCTGGCGGGTATGCTGGATGCCGGACAGGCGAAGGTGATGGAAGGGCGCGCAGAAGCCGTGACAAACGCCATTATGCAGGCGAAAGAAAACGACGTGGTGCTGGTGGCCGGGAAAGGTCACGAAGATTACCAGATCGTCGGCTCGCAGCGTCTCGACTATTCTGACCGCGTGACCGCAGCGCGTCTGCTGGGGGTTATCGCATGATTAGCGTAACGCTCAGCCAACTGGCGGAGATCCTCCGTGGCGAACTGAAAGGGGCCGATCTGACCCTTGATGCCGTAACAACCGATACGCGTAAAGTGACGCCGGGCTGCCTGTTTGTGGCGCTGAAAGGCGAACGCTTTGATGCCCATGATTTTGCAGACAAAGCGCAAGAGAGCGGGGCGGGTGCGCTGCTGGTCAGCCGCCCGTTGGACACCAACCTGCCGCAGCTGATTGTTAAAGATACGCGTTTGGCGTTTGGTGAACTGGCGGCGTGGGTTCGCGCTCAGGTTCCGGCGCGCGTTGTCGCGCTGACCGGCTCATCCGGTAAAACGTCCGTCAAAGAGATGACGGCTGCCATTCTGAGCCAGTGTGGTAACACCCTATATACCGCGGGCAATCTGAATAACGACATCGGCGTACCGATGACGCTGCTGCGCTTAAACAACGATTACGACTATGCCGTGATTGAGCTTGGCGCCAACCATCAGGGCGAAATCGCCTGGACCGTCGGCCTGACGCGTCCGGAAGCGGCGCTGGTGAACAATCTGGCCGCCGCGCACCTGGAAGGTTTCGGCTCTCTGGCGGGCGTTGCGAAGGCAAAAGGTGAGATTTTTACCGGCCTGTCTGCGAATGGTATCGCCATTATGAATGCCGACAACAACGACTGGTTGAACTGGCAAAGCATCATCGGCGATCGCAAAGTCTGGCGCTTCTCCCCGAATGCGGCCAACAGCGACTTTTCTGCGACCAACGTTCATGTGACCTCGCATGGCACGGAATTTTCTCTGCAAACGCCGGCCGGAAGCATTGATGTCCTGCTGCCGTTGCCTGGTCGCCACAACATAGCCAACGCCCTGGCGGCGGCTGCGCTTTCTATGGCGGTAGGCGCGACGCACGAGGCGATCAAAGCGGGTTTGAAGGATCTGCAAGCGGTACCAGGACGTCTGTTCCCGATTCAACTCGCAGAAAATCAGCTGCTGCTTGACGACTCCTATAACGCGAACGTCGGTTCGATGACCGCAGCGGTGCAGGTGCTGTCTGAAATGCCGGGCTATCGCGTACTGGTCGTTGGCGATATGGCAGAGCTTGGCGCAGAAAGTGAAGCATGCCATGTACAGGTAGGTGTTGCTGCGAAAGCAGCAGGTATCGATCGTGTACTGAGTACAGGAAAACTGAGTCAGGCAATTAGCGACGCCAGTGGCGTTGGCGAACATTTTGCGGATAAAAGCGCGCTGGCCGCGCATCTTAAAGCATTGATTGCAGAACATCAGGTCATGACGATTTTAGTGAAGGGTTCACGTAGTGCCGCCATGGAAGAGGTAGTACGCGCATTACAGGAGAATGGGACATGTTAGTTTGGCTGGCCGAACATTTGGTCAAATATTATTCCGGCTTTAACGTCTTTTCCTATCTGACGTTTCGCGCCATCGTCAGCCTGCTGACCGCGCTGTTCATCTCTTTGTGGATGGGCCCGCGCATGATTGCCCGCTTGCAAAAAATGTCCTTTGGACAGGTTGTACGTAACGACGGTCCTGAATCGCACTTCAGTAAACGCGGTACGCCAACCATGGGCGGGATCATGATCCTCACCGCGATTGTTATCTCCGTTCTGTTGTGGGCATATCCGTCGAACCCGTACGTATGGTGCGTGCTGGTGGTATTGATTGGCTACGGCATTATCGGTTTTGTCGATGACTACCGCAAAGTGGTGCGCAAAGATACCAAGGGGTTGATTGCCCGCTGGAAGTACTTCTGGATGTCGGTGATTGCGCTGGGTGTAGCCTTTGCGCTGTACCTCGCCGGTAAAGACACCCCGGCTACCGAGTTGGTGGTGCCGTTCTTTAAAGATGTCATGCCGCAATTGGGGCTGTTCTACGTGCTGCTGGCGTACTTCGTGATTGTGGGCACTGGCAACGCGGTAAACCTCACCGATGGCCTGGATGGTCTGGCGATTATGCCGACCGTGTTCGTGGCCGCAGGTTTTGCGCTGGTGGCGTGGGCGACCGGTAACATGAACTTTGCCAACTATCTGCACATTCCCTATTTACGCCATGCTGGCGAACTGGTGATCGTCTGTACGGCGATTGTTGGTGCGGGGTTAGGCTTCCTGTGGTTTAACACCTATCCGGCGCAGGTCTTTATGGGAGACGTCGGTTCGCTGGCGTTGGGCGGCGCGCTGGGCATTATTGCCGTGCTGCTGCGTCAGGAATTCCTGCTGGTAATTATGGGCGGCGTATTTGTTGTGGAAACGCTGTCGGTCATTCTGCAGGTTGGTTCCTTTAAGCTGCGCGGACAGCGCATCTTCCGTATGGCGCCGATTCACCATCACTATGAACTGAAAGGCTGGCCGGAACCGCGCGTAATTGTGCGCTTCTGGATTATTTCGCTGATGCTGGTGCTGATTGGCCTGGCAACGCTGAAGGTACGTTAATCATGGCTGATTACCAGGGTAAAAAAGTCGTCATTATCGGTCTGGGACTGACCGGGCTGTCCTGCGTGGATTTCTTTCTGGCGCGCGGCGTGACGCCGCGTGTGATGGATACCCGCGCAACGCCACCTGGCCTGGATAAATTGTCGGAAGCGGTTGAGCGTCATGTTGGCAGCCTGAATGATGATTGGCTGCTGGCCGCCGATCTTATCGTCGCCAGCCCTGGTATTGCCCTGGCGCATCCTTCGCTGAGCGCCGCTGCTGATGCAGGGATCGAAATTGTCGGTGACATCGAGCTGTTCTGTCGTGAAGCGCAGGCGCCGATCGTCGCGATCACCGGTTCCAACGGGAAAAGCACCGTCACCACGTTGGTGGGAGAAATGGCGAAAGCGGCTGGTGTGAACGTGGGTGTTGGCGGAAATATCGGCCTGCCCGCGCTGATGTTGCTGGATGACGAACGTGAGCTGTATGTACTGGAGCTGTCGAGCTTCCAGCTGGAGACAACCTCCAGCTTACAGGCCGTAGCCGCCACCATTTTGAACGTCACTGAAGATCATATGGACAGGTATCCATTTGGCTTGCAGCAGTACCGTGCAGCCAAACTGCGCGTCTATGAGAATGCGAAAGTGTGTGTGGTTAATGCCGATGATGCGCTGACCATGCCGATTCGCGGGGCGGATGAGCGCTGCGTGAGCTTTGGCATCAACATGGGTGACTATCATCTCAATCGTCAGCAGGGTGAAACCTGGCTGCGGGTGAAGGGCGAAAAAGTCCTGAACGTGAAAGAGATGACGCTTACCGGCCAGCATAACTATACCAACGCCCTGGCGGCGCTGGCGCTGGCGGATGCTGCGGGTCTGCCGCGGGCATCCAGCCTGAAAGCGCTGACTACCTTTACCGGTCTGGCGCATCGTTTCCAGTTGGTACTGAATCATAACGGTGTGCGTTGGATCAACGATTCAAAAGCCACCAACGTTGGCAGCACCGAAGCGGCGCTGAATGGTCTGCACGTTGACGGTACGTTGCACCTGCTGCTGGGCGGCGATGGGAAATCCGCCGACTTTATGCCGCTGCAACGCTACCTGACTGGCGACAACATTCGTCTGTACTGCTTTGGTCGCGATGGCGCGCAGCTTGCCGCTCTGCGTCCTGAGGTTGCGGAACACACTGAAACCATGGAGCAGGCAATGCGTCTGCTCGCACCGCGTGTGAAGTCGGGCGATATGGTGCTGCTGTCGCCAGCCTGCGCCAGCCTTGACCAGTTCAAGAACTTTGAGCAACGCGGTGACGTCTTTACCCGTTTAGCGAAGGAGTTGGGTTGATGCGATTCTCTCTCCCTCGTCTGAAAATGCCGCGCGTACCGGGACTGGGTGTCCTGGCGTGGATCTTCGCGGCACTTAAAGGCTGGGTGATGGCTTCGCGTGATAAAGACGCGGACAGCCTGATCATGTATGACCGCATGCTGCTGTGGCTGACTTTTGGTCTGGCAGCGATCGGTTTTGTGATGGTGACATCGGCATCGATGCCCGTAGGGCAACGCCTGGCAGGCGATCCTTTCCTGTTTGCTAAGCGTGACGCGCTGTATATCTTCCTCGCGTTCTGTCTGGCGATGGTGACGCTGCGTCTGCCGATGGAGTTCTGGCAAAAGTACAGCACGACGATGCTGATCGCCTCGATCATCATGTTGTTGATCGTGCTGGTGGTGGGGAGCTCAGTTAACGGGGCATCGCGCTGGATCGCGCTGGGTCCACTGCGTATTCAGCCTGCGGAATTCACCAAGCTGTCGCTGTTCTGTTATCTCGCTAACTACCTGGTGCGTAAAGTCGATGAAGTGCGTAATAACCTGCGCGGCTTCTTAAAACCGATGGGTGTGATTCTGGTGCTGGCAGTCTTACTGCTGGCGCAGCCTGACCTTGGTACGGTGGTGGTGCTGTTTGTCACGACGCTGGCGATGCTGTTTCTCGCTGGCGCGAAACTGTGGCAGTTCATTGCCATTATCGGCATGGGGATTTCGGCGGTGGTGCTGCTGATCCTTGCCGAACCGTATCGTATTCGCCGCGTAACCTCCTTCTGGAACCCATGGGAAGATCCGTTTGGCAGCGGCTATCAGTTAACGCAATCGCTGATGGCTTTTGGTCGCGGTGAGGTTTGGGGTCAGGGGTTAGGTAATTCAGTGCAAAAACTGGAGTATTTACCGGAAGCGCACACCGACTTCATCTTCGCCATCATTGGGGAAGAGCTGGGTTATATCGGTGTGGTATTGGCACTTTTAATGGTATTCTTCGTCGCTTTTCGCGCGATGTCGATTGGCCGCAAAGCGCTGGAAATTGACCACCGTTTTTCAGGCTTTTTAGCCTGCTCCATCGGGATTTGGTTTAGCTTCCAGGCGCTGGTAAACGTCGGCGCGGCAGCAGGCATGCTGCCAACCAAAGGTCTGACGTTACCGCTGATCAGTTATGGTGGTTCCAGTTTGTTGATTATGTCGACGGCCATCATGTTTTTGTTACGTATTGATTATGAAACGCGTCTGGAAAAAGCCCAGGCGTTTACACGAGGTGCACGATGAGTGGTCAACCGAAGCGGTTAATGGTGATGGCAGGCGGTACCGGCGGGCATGTGTTCCCGGGGCTGGCGGTCGCGCACCATTTAATGGCCCAGGGCTGGCAGGTTCGTTGGCTGGGCACCGCCGATCGTATGGAAGCGGACTTAGTGCCGAAGCATGGCATCGAAATTGACTTTATTCGCATCTCCGGTTTGCGTGGCAAAGGTGTCAACGCGCTGCTTGCCGCCCCCGTGCGTATTTTTAATGCCTGGCGTCAGGCGCGCGCCATTATGAAGCAGTTTAAGCCTGATGTGGTGCTGGGGATGGGCGGCTATGTGTCCGGCCCTGGCGGTCTGGCTGCCTGGTCATTAGGCATCCCGGTTGTCCTGCATGAGCAGAACGGCATTGCGGGATTAACCAACAAGTGGCTGGCGAAGATTGCAACGAAGGTGATGCAGGCTTTTCCTGGCGCTTTCCCGAATGCGGAAGTGGTGGGGAACCCGGTACGCACCGACGTTCTGGCGCTGCCGTTGCCAGAAGCGCGTCTGACGGGGCGTGAAGGCCCGGTTCGCGTGCTGGTCGTCGGGGGATCTCAGGGCGCACGCGTATTGAACCAGACGATGCCGCAGGTTGCCGCAAAGCTTGGTGACGCGGTGACTATCTGGCATCAGAGTGGCAAAGGCGCGCAGCAAACCGTTGAACAGGCGTATGCCGACGCGGGACAACCGCAGCACAAGGTCACTGAGTTTATTGATGATATGGCAGCCGCCTACGCGTGGGCAGATGTCGTAGTTTGTCGCTCCGGTGCGCTGACGGTAAGCGAAATTGCCGCCGCAGGTTTGCCTGCGCTGTTTGTGCCTTTTCAGCATAAAGACCGACAGCAGTACTGGAATGCGCTGCCGCTGGAGAAAGCGGGCGCCGCCAAAATTCTTGAGCAGCCGCAGTTTACTGTGGATGCCGTCGCTAACACCCTTTCCGGGTGGTCGCGAGAAACTTTATTAACCATGGCAGAACGTGCGCGCGCCGCTTCCATTCCGGATGCTACAGAGCGTGTTGCTAATGAAGTGAGCCGGGCTGCCCGGGCGTAATTGTGGTGATGCCTTTTGCATCGCATGAACTAAGAAGTTAATGGCTAAAGAATGAATACACAACAACTGGCAAAACTGCGTTCCATCGTGCCCGAAATGCGTCGCGTTCGGCACATTCACTTTGTCGGCATCGGTGGTGCTGGTATGGGCGGTATTGCCGAAGTTTTGGCCAACGAAGGTTATCAGATCAGCGGTTCTGACTTAGCGCCGAACCCGGTGACGCAGCAATTGACGAATCTGGGCGCCACGATTTTCTTCAACCATCGCCCGGAAAACGTGCGCGATGCGAGCGTGGTGGTGGTATCCAGCGCCATTTCTGCGGATAACCCGGAAATTGTTGCGGCGCATGAAGCGCGCATTCCGGTGATCCGTCGTGCTGAAATGCTGGCGGAGTTAATGCGTTTTCGTCACGGTATCGCCATTGCCGGGACGCACGGTAAAACCACGACCACAGCGATGGTCTCCAGTATCTACGCGGAAGCGGGGCTGGATCCGACGTTTGTCAACGGCGGTCTGGTGAAGGCCGCAGGCGTCCATGCGCGTCTGGGTCATAGCCGTTATTTAATTGCGGAGGCGGATGAGAGCGATGCGTCGTTCCTGCATTTGCAGCCGATGGTGGCGATTGTTACCAATATCGAAGCCGATCATATGGATACCTACCATGGCGACTTCGAAAATTTAAAGCAGACGTTTATTAATTTCCTGCATAACTTGCCGTTTTATGGTCGTGCGGTGATGTGCGTTGACGATCCGGTGATCCGCGAGTTGTTGCCGCGAGTTGGTCGTCAAACCACAACCTATGGTTTCAGCGATGATGCTGATGTGCGCGTCGAAGATTACCAGCAGATTGGTCCACAAGGGCACTTCACGCTGCTGCGTCAGGGGATGGCCGATTTACGCGTGACGTTGAACGCACCGGGCCGTCACAATGCGCTGAACGCGGCGGCGGCGGTAGCAGTTGCAACAGAAGAAGGCATTGAAGACGACGCAATTCTGCGCGCGCTGGAAAGTTTCCAGGGCACCGGACGACGTTTTGACTTCCTTGGCGAATTCCCGCTTGAGCCGGTAAACGGTAAAGCCGGGACGGCGATGCTGGTGGATGATTATGGTCATCACCCTACGGAAGTGGATGCGACGATTAAAGCTGCACGCGCGGGCTGGCCGGACAAAAATTTGGTGATGCTGTTCCAGCCGCACCGCTTTACGCGTACTCGCGATCTGTATGACGACTTTGCCAACGTGCTGACTCAGGTCGATGCACTGTTGATGCTGGATGTGTACGCCGCGGGTGAAGCCGCGATTCCAGGAGCCGACAGCCGCTCTCTGTGCCGTACGATCCGTGGTCGCGGTAAGATCGATCCGATTCTGGTATCCGATCCGGCTCAGGTGGCAGATATGCTGGCGCCGGTATTAACCGGCAACGATCTGATTTTGGTGCAGGGCGCTGGAAATATCGGCAAAATCGCGCGTTCCTTAGCTGAAATCAAACTGAAGCCGCAAAACCCGGAGGAAGAACAACATGGCTGATAAAATCGCGGTCCTGTTAGGGGGAACCTCCGCAGAGCGTGACGTTTCGCTGAATTCCGGCGCGGCCGTACTGGCAGGGTTACGCGAAGGTGGTGTGGATGCTCATCCAATTGACCCAAAAGAGGTTGATGTCACGCTTTTGAAATCGATGGGTTTTCAAAAGGTGTTTATTGCGCTGCACGGTCGTGGTGGTGAAGATGGCACGTTGCAGGGCATGCTGGAGCTGGTTGGTCTGCCGTACACCGGTAGTGGCGTCATGGCTTCTGCGATTTCGATGGACAAACTGCGCAGCAAACTGTTGTGGCAGGGGGCTGGTTTACCGGTCGCGCCTTGGGTCGCATTGACCCGCGCTGAGTTCGAAAAAGGCCTTAGTGATGAGGTGGTTACGGAGATTTCTGCGCTAGGTTTGCCGCTGATTGTGAAGCCAAGCCGTGAAGGCTCAAGCGTAGGGATGTCAAAAGTTGAAGAAGAAAATGCTTTGCATGGTGCATTAGCATTGGCTTTTCAGCATGATGAAGAAGTACTGATCGAAAAATGGCTCAGTGGCCCGGAATTTACAGTTGCGATACTTGGTGAAGAAATTTTACCGTCAATACGTATCCAACCCGCGGGAACCTTCTATGATTATGAGGCGAAGTATCTCTCTGATGAGACACAATATTTCTGCCCTGCCGGTCTGGAAGTCGAACAAGAGGCCCGTTTACAGGAATTAGTCCTGAAAGCGTGGACCACATTGGGCTGTAAAGGTTGGGGTCGCATTGACGTCATGCTGGACAGCGATGGCCAGTTTTATCTGCTGGAAGCGAATACCTCTCCGGGTATGACCAGCCACAGTCTGGTGCCGATGGCGGCGCGTCAGGCGGGCCTGAGCTTCTCGCAGTTGGTGGTAAGAATTCTGGAGTTGGCGGACTGATATGTCGCAGGCTGCGCTGAACACGCGAAACGGTGATGAAGAAGAAGTAAACTCCTCACGCCGCAATAATGGAACGCGTCTTGCAGGAATATTGTTCCTGCTGACAGTGCTGTGCACCGTGTTTGTCAGCGGCTGGGTAGTGTTGGGATGGATGGAAGATGCGCAACGTTTGCCTTTATCGAAACTGGTGTTAACCGGCGAACGACATTACACGCGCAATGACGATATTCGTCAGTCCATTTTGGCGCTGGGCGCTCCGGGAACCTTTATGACTCAGGATGTGAACATCATTCAGAGTCAAATTGAACGCCTCCCCTGGATTAAACAGGCGAGCGTCAGAAAGCAATGGCCCGATGAATTGAAGATTCATCTGGTTGAATATGTGCCCATTGCGCGTTGGAATGACCAACATATGGTGGATGCTGAAGGAAATACGTTCAGTGTTCCAACCGGTCGGGCCAATAAGCAGGTATTACCCATGTTGTATGGGCCGGAAGGCAGCGCAAGTGAAGTGTTGCAAGGGTTCCGCGATATGGGGCAGGTGCTGGCTAAGGATAGATTCACCCTGAAGGAAGCGGCGATGACCGCTCGTCGTTCCTGGCAGTTGACGCTGAATAACGATATTAAGCTGAATCTGGGCAGGGGCGATACGATAAAACGTTTGGCTCGCTTTGTGGAACTCTACCCGGTTTTACAGCAGCAGGCGCAAACCGATGGCAAACGGATTAGCTACGTTGATTTGCGTTATGACTCAGGAGCGGCAGTAGGCTGGGTTCCCTTGCCTCCTGAGGAATCTAATCAGCAACAGAATCAGGCACAGGCAGAACAACAATGATCAAGGCGACGGACAGAAAACTGGTAGTTGGACTGGAGATTGGCACCGCGAAGGTAGCCGCTTTAGTAGGGGAAGTTCTGCCCGACGGTATGGTCAATATCATTGGCGTGGGCAGTTGCCCATCGCGAGGTATGGATAAAGGCGGGGTGAATGACCTTGAGTCAGTGGTGAAGTGCGTACAGCGCGCCATTGACCAGGCTGAACTGATGGCAGATTGCCAGATTTCCTCGGTGTATCTGGCACTTTCCGGTAAACATATTAGCTGTCAAAATGAAATTGGTATGGTGCCCATTTCCGAAGAGGAAGTGACGCAGGAAGATGTGGAAAACGTGGTACATACGGCAAAATCCGTACGCGTTCGCGATGAACATCGTGTTCTGCACGTTATTCCGCAGGAATACGCCATCGACTACCAGGAAGGCATTAAAAATCCGGTTGGTCTTTCCGGCGTGCGTATGCAGGCAAAAGTCCATCTTATTACCTGCCACAACGACATGGCGAAGAACATTGTCAAAGCCGTTGAACGTTGTGGTCTGAAAGTTGACCAACTGATTTTTGCCGGGTTGGCAGCCAGTTATTCCGTGTTGACGGAAGATGAACGTGAGCTGGGTGTCTGCGTGGTGGATATTGGTGGTGGTACAATGGACATCGCCGTTTATACTGGCGGGGCGTTGCGCCACACTAAAGTTATCCCTTATGCAGGGAATGTAGTGACCAGCGATATCGCGTATGCCTTTGGTACGCCGCCAAGCGATGCTGAAGCCATCAAAGTGCGCCATGGTTGCGCGCTGGGCTCCATCGTGGGTAAAGACGAAAGCGTTGAAGTGCCAAGCGTAGGTGGTCGTCCACCGCGTAGCCTGCAACGTCAGACCCTGGCAGAGGTCATTGAGCCGCGTTATACCGAGCTGCTCAACCTGGTCAACGAAGAAATTTTGCAATTACAAGAACAGCTTCGCCAGCAGGGTGTGAAACATCATCTGGCGGCGGGGATTGTGTTAACCGGTGGCGCTGCGCAAATTGAAGGTCTTGCGGCCTGCGCACAGCGCGTGTTCCATACGCAAGTACGTATTGGCGCACCGCTGAATATCACTGGTCTGACGGATTATGCCCAGGAGCCGTATTATTCAACGGCAGTGGGGCTGCTTCACTACGGGAAAGAATCCCATTTGAGTGGTGAGGCTGAAGTTGAAAAACGCGTTACGGCATCAGTTGGCTCGTGGATCAAACGACTCAATAGCTGGCTGCGAAAAGAGTTTTAATTTTTAAAGAGACCAACGCACATTAACGGTCTCAGGCGACAGGCACAACGGAGAGAGAAACTATGTTTGAACCTATGGAACTTACCAATGACGCGGTGATTAAAGTCATCGGCGTCGGCGGCGGCGGCGGTAATGCCGTTGAACACATGGTGCGCGAGCGCATCGAAGGTGTTGAATTCTTCGCGGTGAATACCGACGCTCAGGCGTTGCGTAAAACGGCGGTTGGACAGACCATTCAGATTGGTAGCGGCATCACCAAAGGTCTGGGCGCGGGTGCAAACCCGGAAGTAGGCCGTAATGCGGCAGACGAAGATCGTGAAGCTCTGCGTGCAGCGCTTGACGGCGCAGACATGGTGTTTATCGCAGCTGGCATGGGCGGCGGTACCGGTACCGGTGCAGCGCCAGTGGTTGCTGAAGTAGCAAAAGATTTAGGTATTCTGACCGTTGCTGTCGTGACTAAGCCTTTCAACTTTGAAGGTAAGAAGCGTATGGCATTCGCGGAGCAGGGTATCACCGAGCTGTCCAAACATGTGGACTCTCTGATCACTATTCCGAATGACAAGCTACTGAAAGTGTTGGGTCGCGGTATCTCCCTGCTGGATGCGTTTGGCGCAGCGAACGACGTGCTGAAAGGCGCAGTCCAGGGTATCGCTGAACTGATTACTCGTCCGGGCCTGATGAACGTCGACTTTGCAGACGTGCGCACCGTGATGTCCGAAATGGGCTACGCGATGATGGGTTCAGGCGTGGCAAGCGGTGAAGACCGTGCAGAAGAAGCGGCTGAAATGGCTATCTCTTCTCCGCTGCTGGAAGACATCGATCTGTCTGGTGCGCGCGGCGTGCTGGTCAACATTACTGCGGGCTTCGACCTGCGTCTGGATGAGTTCGAAACCGTCGGTAACACGATTCGTGCCTTTGCATCGGATAATGCGACCGTGGTTATCGGTACCTCCCTGGACCCGGATATGAACGACGAACTGCGCGTCACCGTTGTTGCAACTGGAATTGGTATGGACAAACGTCCTGAAATCACTCTGGTGACCAACAAGCAGGTACAGCAGCCGGTAATGGATCGTTACCAGCAGCACGGCATGGCGCCGTTGACGCAAGAGCAGAAACCGGTAGCGAAAGTGGTTAACGACAATACGCCGCAAACCACCAAAGAGCCGGATTATCTGGATATCCCAGCATTCCTGCGTAAGCAAGCTGATTAAGAATTAGCTGGAATTTGGGAATTGTGGCTCTTTGTGCTAAACTGGCCCACCGAATGTATAGTACACTTCGGTTGGATAGGTAATTTGGCGAGATTATACGATGATCAAACAAAGGACTCTTAAACGTATCGTTCAGGCGACTGGCGTCGGTTTGCATACCGGCAAAAAAGTCACCCTGACATTACGCCCTGCGCCGGCCAACACCGGGGTCATCTATCGTCGCACCGACTTGAATCCTCCGGTAGATTTCCCGGCCGATGCCAAATCTGTGCGTGATACCATGCTCTGTACGTGTCTGGTCAATGAGCATGATGTACGGATTTCAACCGTAGAGCACCTTAATGCTGCTCTGGCGGGTTTAGGTATCGATAACATCGTTATTGAAGTTAACGCACCGGAAATCCCGATCATGGATGGCAGTGCCGCTCCGTTCGTTTATCTGCTGCTTGATGCAGGTATTGAAGAACTGAGCAGCGCCAAAAAATTTGTTCGCATCAAAGAGACCGTTCGTGTCGAAGATGGCGATAAGTGGGCTGAGTTTAAGCCGTATAATGGTTTTACGTTGGATTTCACCATCGACTTTAACCATCCGGCGATCGACTCCAGCACGCAGCGCTACGCGATGAACTTCTCTGCGGATGCGTTCATGCGTCAGATCAGCCGTGCGCGTACTTTCGGCTTCATGCGTGATATCGAATATCTGCAGTCCCGCGGCCTGTGCCTGGGCGGCAGCTTCGATTGTGCCATCGTTGTTGACGATTATCGCGTATTGAACGAAGACGGCCTGCGTTTTGAAGATGAATTCGTTCGTCACAAAATGCTCGACGCGATCGGTGACTTGTTCATGTGTGGTCACAACATTATTGGTGCATTTACCGCGTATAAATCCGGTCATGCATTGAATAACAAACTGTTACAGGCGGTCCTGGCAAAACAGGAAGCTTGGGAATATGTGACCTTCCAGGACGATGCAGAACTGCCGTTGGCGTTCAAAGCACCATCGACCGTACTGGCATAACGACATACGCTGTCGCATAAATTCGACTGGTAAATCTGGCACTCTCTCCGGCCAGGTGAGCCAGTCGTTTTTTTATCTTCCGAGTGCAAACCACCTTATCTGAAGCGACTTTTTCCCCACAGGTAGATTAAAATATCGTTCGATCGCTGCTTTCTTAAGCATATTTACCCGCGACTTGCTGTCATTACTGCTGTGGTGCGAACGCATTAATGGTAAGATTTGTGCGCAAAAAATGGTTTTGCATTTGTAACCCCAAACGCAGGGTATATCAGGTGGCAATAACGTGAGTGGAATACTGACGCGCTGGCGACAGTTAGGCAGACGGTACTTCTGGCCGCATCTCCTGTTGGGGATGGTCGCGGCTAGTTTTGGCCTGCCCGCGCTCGGTAATGCTGCTGAACCTAATACCCCCGCGAAGGCGACCGCCAGCAATCACGATCAAGGCGCTAAAGTTAACTTTAGCCAGCTTGCTTTGCTGGAAGCGACTAATCGCCGCCCAAATTTTACCGTCGATTACTGGCATCAACATGCCATTCGTACGGTTATCCGCCATCTTTCTTTTGCCATGGCACCTCAGGCGTTGCCCGTTGCCGAAGAACCATTGCCAATCCAGGCGCACCATCTTGCGTTACTGAATACGCTCAGCGCGATGCTGACGCAAGAAGGCACTCCGCCCGCGACAGTAAGTCGCGTGACATACGCACACTTTACCTCTCAGGCCGCGTTTAGCGTTCCGGTCTGGATCAGCCAGCTGCAGGGTATCCGCGCTGGTCCTCAACGCCTCAGCTAAAAAAGAACCTTCCAACTTATAATTTTTGACTCCGCACCGCGGGGCGTTTGAGATTTTATTATGCTAATCAAATTATTAACGAAAGTATTCGGTAGCCGTAACGAGCGTACGCTGCGTCGTATGCGTAAAGTGGTCAATGTCATCAACGCGATGGAACCGGAGATGGAAAAACTCTCCGATGATGAACTGAAAGCGAAGACCGCTGAATTCCGCGCCCGTCTGGAAAAAGGTGCCAGCGTTGAGAGCCTGATCCCGGAAGCGTTCGCAGTAGTGCGTGAAGCGAGTAAACGCGTGTTCGGTATGCGTCACTTCGACGTTCAGCTGCTGGGCGGTATGGTACTTAACGATCGCTGCATCGCGGAAATGCGTACTGGTGAAGGTAAAACCCTTACCGCGACGCTGCCAGCCTACCTGAACGCATTAAGCGGGAAGGGCGTACACGTGGTTACCGTGAACGACTATCTGGCTCAGCGTGATGCCGAAAATAACCGCCCGCTGTTTGAATTCCTCGGCATGACCGTTGGTATCAACATGTCTGGCCTGCCTGCGCCAGCCAAGCGTGAAGCCTACAACGCCGATATTACTTACGGTACCAACAACGAATACGGCTTTGACTACCTGCGTGACAACATGGCGTTTAGTCCGGAAGAGCGTGTTCAACGTAAACTGCACTATGCGCTGGTCGATGAAGTCGACTCCATCCTGATCGATGAAGCGCGTACGCCACTGATCATTTCCGGCCCGGCTGAAGACAGCTCGGAAATGTACAAAAAAGTGAATAAAATTATCCCGCACCTGATCCGTCAGGAGAAGGAAGATTCCGACACGTTCCAGGGCGAAGGCCACTTCTCAGTTGATGAGAAAGCGCGCCAGGTTAACCTGACCGAACGTGGTCTGGTGCTGATTGAAGAGCTGCTGGTTAACGAAGGCATTATGGACGAGGGCGAGTCACTGTACTCTCCAGGCAACATTATGCTGATGCACCACGTGACTGCCGCACTGCGTGCGCACGTGCTGTTTACCCGCGACGTAGACTACATCGTGAAAGACGGCGAAGTTATCATCGTCGATGAACACACCGGTCGTACCATGCAGGGGCGTCGCTGGTCCGATGGTCTGCACCAGGCTGTTGAAGCTAAAGAAGGCGTAGAGATCCAGAACGAGAACCAGACGCTGGCATCTATTACCTTCCAGAACTACTTCCGTTTGTACGAAAAACTGGCCGGTATGACCGGTACAGCCGACACTGAAGCGTTTGAATTTAGCTCCATCTACAAACTGGATACCGTGGTTGTGCCGACCAACCGTCCGATGATCCGTAAGGATTTACCGGATCTGGTGTACATGACCGAAGCGGAAAAAATTCAGGCGATCATTGAAGATATTAAAGAGCGTACTGCAAATGGCCAGCCGGTACTGGTAGGTACTATCTCCATTGAAAAATCGGAAGTAGTGTCTAACGAGCTGAGCAAAGCGGGTATCAAACACAATGTTCTGAACGCCAAGTTCCACGCCAACGAAGCTGCAATCGTCGCCCAGGCGGGTTACCCGTCAGCCGTGACTATCGCGACGAACATGGCCGGTCGTGGTACCGATATCGTACTGGGCGGTAGCTGGCAGGCGGAAGTTGCCGAGCTGGAAAACCCAACTCCGGAACAAATCGCGCAGATTAAAGCCGATTGGCAGGTTCGCCATGACGCGGTATTAGCTGCCGGTGGCTTGCATATTATCGGTACCGAGCGTCACGAATCTCGCCGTATCGATAACCAGCTGCGTGGTCGTTCGGGTCGTCAGGGTGATGCGGGCTCTTCCCGTTTCTATCTGTCGATGGAAGATGCGCTGATGCGTATTTTTGCCTCTGACCGCGTGTCAGGCATGATGCGTAAACTGGGTATGAAGCCTGGCGAAGCCATTGAACACCCATGGGTGACCAAAGCAATTGCTAACGCGCAGCGTAAAGTGGAAAGCCGCAACTTCGATATTCGTAAGCAGCTGCTGGAATATGATGACGTTGCCAACGATCAGCGTCGTGCTATCTACACCCAGCGTAACGAACTGCTGGACGTAACTGACGTTAGCGAAACCATCAACAGCATCCGTGAAGATGTCTTCAAAGCAACTATTGATGCCTATATTCCGCCGCAGTCTCTGGAAGAAATGTGGGATATCCCGGGTCTGCAGGAACGTCTGAAAAACGACTTCGATCTTGAGATGCCGATTTCAGAGTGGCTGGATAAAGAGCCTGAGCTGCACGAAGAAACGCTGCGTGAACGTATCCTGGCAAACGCCATCGAAGTTTATCAGCGTAAAGAAGAAGTAGTGGGCGCGGAGATGATGCGTCACTTCGAAAAAGGTGTGATGCTGCAAACTCTCGACTCTCTGTGGAAAGAGCACCTTGCTGCGATGGACTATCTGCGCCAGGGTATCCACCTGCGTGGATATGCGCAAAAAGATCCGAAGCAGGAATACAAGCGTGAATCCTTCTCTATGTTTGCGTCAATGCTGGAATCACTGAAATATGAAGTGATCAGCACCCTGAGCAAAGTTCAGGTGCGTATGCCTGAAGAAGTCGAAGCCATGGAGCAGCAGCGTCGTGAAGAAGCTGAGCGCTTAGCGCAGATGCAGCAGTTGAGTCATAAAGGCGACGATTCTGCTGCGGCAGAAGAGCTGGCAGCACAAACCGGCGATCGTAAAGTGGGTCGTAACGATCCGTGTCCTTGCGGCTCTGGCAAAAAATACAAACAGTGCCACGGCCGTCTGAGCTAAGAAAATAACTTACTGAAAAGGCGCAGAATTCTGCGCCTTTTTTATGGACGATAAAGATGAAAATACTGCAAATCGCCGTCGGGATTATTCGTAATCAGCAACATGAAATTTTTATCACCCAGCGTGCGGCTGATGCCCACATGGCCAATAAGCTGGAGTTCCCCGGCGGGAAAATTGAAGCGGGCGAAACGCCGGAGCAGGCGCTGATTCGCGAGCTACAGGAAGAAGTGGGGATCACGCCGACTCAAAGCTCATTGTTCGAAAAGCTGGAGTATCAGTTTCCGGACAGGCATATCACTCTGTGGTTCTGGCTGGTTGAAAGCTGGGAAGGCGAGCCGTGGGGAAAAGAGGGGCAACCGGCGCAGTGGATTGCGCAAGATGCTCTGAATGCGCAGGATTTCCCGCCCGCGAATGCACCGGTCATTGAAAAGCTGATAGCTGGCTAATGGTGCTGTAGGCCGGATAAGGCAACGCCGCATCCGGCAAATTATGGCGGGGGCGCTACGCTTGCCCGCCCTACGTTTTAGTTCGTAGGCCTGATAAGCGCAGCGCCATCAGGCAAAACAACATAAAATGTCGGATGCGGCATTGCCTTATCCGACCCACCGTTTTAGCAGAATTACTTCTGCTCTTCACTCCAGTCGTCGCTTTCTGACAGATCACCTGAACTTGGGATGCGTTTCTCTTCTGCGGCCCACTCTCCCAGATCGATTAACTGGCAGCGCTTGCTGCAGAATGGGCGAAACGGACTGACCTCAGCCCATACTACAGGCTTGCCGCAGGTTGGGCAGTTGACGATGGTTTGTTCAGACATGTTGACTCCTTAACAGCACGCCAGTTCAAAATCGAGGCGCTCAGGCACCTGACCATTCTCGCTATCCAGCGGCATAAAGCGGATGGCAAAACGGCTCTTATGACCAGAAATTTGCGGATAAAGCAGCGAATCAAGCGGCAGCTGTAAGCGCAGCAGATCTGCATCTTCGCCGTTGTCCTGATAAAAACCATTCAGGCTGGTTTGCTTACGAAACGGCGCTGAGTTGCGAATTAAATCCAGTACCAGCGACAGCGCCTGATTGAGCGGATTCAGGCTGGCAAGCCAGGTTTCAACCTGCGCGTCACGATGCGACTGTGCCAGGTGTAACCAGATATGCAGAGTCGGCAGATCGAAACTGCAGCACCCGCCAGGAATACTTAAACGCTGACGTACGAGACCAATCAGACGATCTTCGCGCAGCGTCTGTCCAATACGCGGGGCAGAAATCAGAATGCTGCCTGCACTTTTTAGCTGCTGACGCAAAGAGTCTATTCTGCTTTGATCGACGCCGGGAACTTCGACCCAGGCCTGGAGTTTACGCTGCTGTCGCTCCAGTTCTTTGAGGAGTTCGGTACGGACTTCGCCGCGTTCAAATACATCCAGTAAATCTCCGATATTGCGGAAAAAATGCAGAGCGCCGGCATGGTCAGCAATGGGCAAATTAACGGAGAGCTGTTGGATTAAAAACTCAATGCGCAGCCATGTACGCATCTTCTCATTGAGAGGGTGTTCAAAAAGGACCTGGGTGTGCATTACGGTTTTTCCTGTGAGACAAACTGCGACGCGCATTGCAAATAGAGCGCGTGCAGGCGGGCGACATCCGAGGCGATGGCTTCCGGTGCGCCATTATTATCAATAACATCGTCTGCCACGGCCAGCCGCGCTTCACGCGTTGCCTGGGCAGCAAGAATTTGTTCGACATGCTCACGCGTGACGTCATCACGCTGCATGGTGCGTCTGAGCTGGGTTTCGGGGGTGACATCCACCACGAGTACGCGGTCGGCTTTTTTATACAGCGAATTTTCCACCAGCAAAGGGACAACCCATAGCAGATAAGGAGAGGTTGCTTGCTGAAACTGACGCTGGGTTTCCTGCTGAATAAGCGGATGAAGCAGAGCATTCAGCCAGCTTTTCTCCTCAGGATTGGAAAAAATGCGTTCGCGTAAAATGCGTCGCTGCAACGATCCGTCTGCGGCTATAACGTCGGAACCAAAATGTTCTTCGATCGCCTTAAGAGCAGGTGTGCCGGGTTCAACCACCTGGCGCGCAATAATATCTGCATCAATGACGTTTATTCCGAGGTCAGCGAACGCATTTGCAACGGTGCTTTTACCACTGCCAATGCCGCCGGTTAAGGCTACCGTATACCTCATAGATGCCGATCCTGGAGTTTAAGTTTGATTATCAAACAGTTAAAAGTTATGCGTGCGAAGGCGAGGCTGCTGCAGGATTAACCTACTATTCGCCAGGTAAATTTATGGGATTGTAGCGTAAAAAAAGAGAATT
Organism: Citrobacter sp. Cpo032; assembly: GCF_030332975.1. Classification (NCBI taxonomy): domain Bacteria; kingdom Pseudomonadati; phylum Pseudomonadota; class Gammaproteobacteria; order Enterobacterales; family Enterobacteriaceae; genus Citrobacter; species Citrobacter sp. Cpo032. The sequence continues at coordinate 123,184 of NZ_JAOWGU010000052.1, read as the reverse complement.
TCGCAGTCTTGCGCGGCATTGATTAGTGCGTATGATAGCGTCACTGGAGTTGTGAGTTTCGATTTTTCGCCATTAACCCCAGGAATCCGCACATGCGTATCGAAGAAGATCTGAAGTTAGGTTTCAAAGACGTTCTTATCCGCCCTAAGCGTTCTACTCTCAAAAGCCGTTCCGATGTTGAGCTGGAACGTCAATTTACCTTTAAGCATTCAGGTCAGACCTGGTCCGGCGTACCTATTATTGCCGCGAACATGGACACTGTCGGGACGTTTGCCATGGCAACGGCACTGGCATCCTTCGACATCCTGACCGCTGTGCACAAACACTATTCTGTTGAAGACTGGGCCGCCTTCATCGCAGAGAGCTCTGCCGATGTGCTTAAACACGTAATGGTTTCAACCGGTACGTCTGATGCAGATTTCGAAAAAACTAAACAGATTCTGGCGCTTAACCCCGCGTTGAACTTTATCTGCATTGATGTGGCCAATGGCTACTCAGAGCATTTTGTTCAGTTCGTGTCAAAAGCGCGTGAAGCATGGCCGACAAAAACGATCTGTGCGGGCAATGTGGTCACCGGTGAAATGTGCGAAGAGCTGGTGCTCTCCGGTGCTGATATTGTCAAAGTTGGCATTGGCCCAGGTTCTGTATGTACCACGCGTGTAAAAACCGGCGTTGGCTATCCACAGCTTTCTGCGGTTATTGAATGCGCCGATGCAGCCCACGGTCTGGGTGGCATGATTGTCAGCGACGGCGGCTGCACAATGCCGGGTGATGTGGCAAAAGCGTTCGGTGGCGGCGCAGACTTCGTGATGCTCGGCGGCATGCTGGCTGGTCATGAAGAAAGTGGCGGCAAAATTGTTGAAGAGAACGGTGAGAAATTCATGCTGTTCTACGGTATGAGCTCTGAATCTGCCATGACGCGTCACGTAGGTGGTGTTGCACAGTACCGCGCTGCAGAAGGTAAAACCGTCAAACTGCCACTGCGCGGCCCGGTTGATAATACCGCTCGCGATATCCTCGGCGGTTTGCGTTCTGCTTGTACCTATGTGGGCGCATCCCGTCTGAAAGAGCTGACCAAACGTACAACGTTTATTCGTGTACAGGAACAAGAAAACCGCGTTTTCAATAGCCTGTAAGAACAGCTAGTTCTGTGAAATGCCTGATGGCGTTACGCCGCCATCCGGCATTTGAATCTATCCCACCCCGCTCATCGCATCTCCCAAATGGAAAATCGGTAAATACATCGCGACGACCAGCGTACCGATGATAAGCCCCGTAATGACCAGCAACGCAGGCTCAAGTAATGCAGCCAAATTCTCAGCCTGAGCCAGGGTTTTCTCGCCATGGTGATGAGCAAGATTACGCAGCATTGCATCCAGCGAGCCGGAAGCTTCACCAGTTCTGACCAGCTGTATACACAATGGGCTGAATTCACCACTATTTTTAAGCGCTAACCAGATCGGTTTTCCTGAGCTGATGTCCTGCTGAACCAGTGCTAAACGTTGAGACCAGAAAGGGTTAGCCAGCGTTTCGGTAACGCTCTCAAGCCCCTGCAAAAAGGGAATGCCTGCATTTTGCGTTAACGCCAGAACAGTGAATATCTGCGTGAGTTTTTGCCCTCTCACCATCGGCCCTATGACCGGGAGGCTGAGCAGCAATTTCTGGCGCAGAATGAGCCAGTACGGTTTCTGCTTTATCAAATGATGTGTGGCAACTGCTACCAGGCCAAGCGCTACCGCCAGCCATCCCCATTGGCTGCTACAGTGTGCGATGGTAATAATCCACTGAGTGAGCGCCGGTAGCGGGGTGTTGAACGTCTGGTAGATAGCGGCAAACTCAGGGAGTACAAACTGCAGCATCGCAAATACGACCATCACCGCCATTGTTATGATGATGATCGGATAGCGCAGGGCTTTTTTAACTTTATCAGCAAGTTGCTGTTGTTTCTTTTGCTGGTAGGCGAGTTCAAAACAGCAGTCGTCCAGCTTACCCGTAAGTTCTCCGGTACGGATCATTGCCTGGTAAAGGGGCGGAAAAACGTGTTGCCATTGTGATAACGAGGCGGAGAGGGTTATGCCCTGTTCCATATCGTAAGCCAGCGTACGCAGTAGCGCCTGCCATTGAGTGCTGGGATGCTGTTCAGCAAGCAGAGCTAGCCCTGTTGAGAGCGTTAACCCTGCCTTTAGCAATGTCGCCAACTGGTGTATGGTTTCGGCACTTCTTGTACGGCTCCAGTGCGAGATTTTGACACGCATACGTTTAATGCGCAGCGGCGTAATCTGTTGTTCCTCAAGAGTCAGCATCAATGACGGTCGGGTATCGGCCCATAGCGTTCCTTCCAGAGATTTACCTTCGTTGTTAATGCCTTGCCAGCGCCAAAGCTGTTTAGCGGACATGAGGCATGCCCAGTACACGAATCAGCTCTTCAAATGTCGTTAACCCTTGCTCGACGGCCTGACAGCCATTCTCGAAAAGCGTTCTCATTCCTGATTGCTGAGCATCAGATTCCACTTCGTCTACGGATGTGCCACTGGCAATACTCTGACGTAATGCCGGAGTAACCGGGAGGACTTCAAACAATGCCGTACGGCCATAAAATCCGTGATAACAATGTTTGCAGCCAGGGGCCTGCCAATTCGGTAGTGGTGTAGGCCAGACAGTTTTCGGGAGCGTGATAGGCGTACTCTGACGTTGTCGGCAATGGGGGCACAACTTTCTGACCAACCGCTGTGCAATAACGAGCGTCAGCGCGGAGGCGATCATCCAGCGTGCGACACCCATTTGTTGCAGGCGCACCAGCGTTTCACTGGTAGAATTGGTATGCAGCGTAGAAAGAACCAGATGGCCGGTTTGCGCTGCTTTAAGGGCTATTTCGGCCGTTTCGCCATCGCGGATTTCACCCACCATGATAATGTCGGGATCCTGGCGCAGCAGAGCACGTAAGACTCCCTGAAAAGTCAGGCCGGCGCGTGGGTGAATTTGCGTCTGGTTGAGACCTGCGATCGGGATCTCTACCGGATCTTCCACGCTACAAAGATTCACATCCGGGGTGTTTCGGGTTTGCAGCGCACTGTACAGCGTGACCGTTTTGCCGCTTCCGGTAGGTCCGGTAACCAGAATCAGCCCCTGAGGCTGCTGCAAGGCTTGCGAAAATGCGGCCATCTGCGCGTCTTGCATTCCCAGCGCCGCGATCTCCAGTGACTGATCGACCTGATGAAGTAGCCGTAACACGACTTTTTCGCCGTAGCGACAGGGCAGGGTGGCGATGCGAAACGAGACCGGCTCTCCTGAAATCTCAACGGTAAATTGTCCGTCTTGTGGAAGCCGATGCTCGGCGATATCCAGGCTGCCTAATACTTTTAACCTTGCGGTGATGGCAATGCCCATCTCGGTCGTGACTTCCGGTAAAGCGTGAAGCACGCCATCTACGCGTAATCTGATTCGATAGTGATTTTCCTCGGGTTCAAAATGAATATCAGAAGCCCGTTGCGTCAGAGCGGAATGAAACGTCTGATTCAGCAAGTCTGCTGCGCTGGCGCTGCTTTTCGTGACTACTGCCGGGAGCATTTTCTGTGGTGTATGCGTGTGGCCTTCCATTTGCTGACGTGTCCAGCAGACAATGTCGATGTGTCGGGTGGTGGCAAAATGCAGTGCATCCAGCAGTTCGTGTGATGGGGCGTCTACGACGGCGATATGCACCACTTCATTGTCTGCATCCAGTAATATTGCCTGATAACGTTGGCATAGTGCCGTAAGTTGGGTGGTATTCATCTCTGTTCCTTAGTGGGTATCAAAGCGGAAAACGTCTTCACAGGCCTGCTGCAATGCGCTGTCGTTCTGGATGACGCAGTTTCGGTTCCAGCCGGTAATGCCGTTGGCATTGTCCCAACCTGGCGTCATGGTGATGCTTAGCCCGTTCAGGCTTTCCTGCCCACTAAGACTGACAATTCCCTTTTCAACGCTCATGGCTGAGACGTAACGGGTAGTTGTTGGAGAGGGGATACCATTCGTTCCGGCATCGCAGGTATTTGTTCCGCCATGCTCCAGTGCACAGAGCTCAACCGCCGTGCGATAGGGGACAAAGGTTTGCAGCATGTCCGTCAGCGCGGCTTTGCGCAGATAGTTTTGATATGCCGGAATGCCGATGGCGCTAAGGATGGCAATAATGCCAATCACCACCATGAGTTCGATAAGCGTAAATCCTCGTTGCTTGTTCATCGTTCGCTCCTTGAGTTTGCTGGCGCTACTTTGGCAAACCCACGGGAGGACGGCGAGGGACAAAAAACAAAACGGGAAAGCGGGTTCAGAGGATTTTTACGAAATTACAGAGTCAGACAATGTATTTGCGAAGAGACTCGAAGAAACTGCCGGATGGTGGTGTAAATGCCGTATCAGGATTACAGAATAAACCTGTGTAGTAGGCCCGATACGCGAAGCGTCATCGGGCAATACAATCAGCAATTAGCGAAATCGCATGGAGAGATCGAGTGCGCGAACATGTTTGGTCAGCGCGCCAACAGAGATAAAGTCCACACCGGTTTCGGCAAATTCGCGCAGCGTTTCATGGGTGACGTTGCCCGACACTTCCAGACGCGCCTGGCCGTTGGTGCGTTTTACCGCTTCGCGCATTTGGTCAGTTTCGAAGTTATCGAGCATGATGATGTCGGCCCCGGCTTTCAGCGCGTCGTCCAGCTCATCCAGGCTTTCTACTTCGACTTCAACCGGCACATCCGGGTGCAACCAGAAGGCTTTTTCGACGGCCTGACGTACCGAGCCGGAAGCAATAATGTGGTTTTCTTTAATCAGGAAGGCGTCGGACAGCCCCAAACGATGATTCGCGCCGCCGCCGCACAATACGGCGTATTTTAGCGCGGTACGCAGTCCCGGCAGGGTTTTACGCGTATCCAGCAGTTGGGTCTTGGTTCCTGCTAACAGGTCGACGTATTTACGCACTTCGCTCGCTACACCTGAAAGCGTCTGCACAAAATTCAGCGCAGTACGTTCACCGGTCAGTAAAACGCGGGAAGGGCCGTCCAGTTCAAACAGCGGCTGATTGGCCTTTATGCTGTCGCCATCTTCGACATGCCAAGTGATGTTGACATCATCGCCAGCCAGCTGAATAAAGACCTCTTCCACCCAACGTTTTCCACAAAAAACGCCATCTTCGCGGGTGATTACGGTGGCATGGGAGCGCATGTCTTCGGGTAAAAGCTGTGCGGTGATATCGTTATTGGCATCAACTTCTCCGCCTAAATCTTCACGCAGCGCCTGAGCTACAGCGGCAGGGATATCCAGATTTATGCGTTCCAACAGCGCGTCACGTCGGTAGTCAGGGTTATAGCGGCGAGGCGGCATGATAAAACTCCAAATTGCTAACGAATCATAAGGTGGAAACATGCTACCCTGAACCTGATATGAGCACCACCAATAAGGAGATTCTGCATGTTGTTAGACGAGGGCTGGCTGGCAGAGGCGCGACGCGTCCCCTCTCCGCATTACGATTGCCGCCCGGATGACGAAAACCCTTCTCTGCTGGTGGTGCATAATATCAGCCTGCCGCCCGGCGAGTTTGGCGGCCCGTGGATAGACGCGCTGTTTACAGGCACGATTGATCCCAACGCCCATCCTTATTTTGCTGGGATCGCCCATCTGCGTGTTTCAGCCCATTGTTTGATTCGCCGTGACGGTGAAATCGTGCAATATGTGCCTTTTGATAAACGCGCCTGGCATGCGGGTGTGTCGAGCTATCAAGGGCGAGAACGCTGTAATGATTTTTCAATTGGTATTGAGTTGGAAGGGACGGATACGCTGGCCTATACCGATGCGCAGTATCAGCAACTGGCTGCCGTGACGAATACTCTGATTACGCGTTATCCGGCCATTGCTAACAACATGACAGGACATTGCAATATTGCGCCCGAGCGTAAGACCGATCCCGGGTCGTCCTTTGACTGGGCAAGGTTCCGCGCCCTGGTCACCCCCTCGTCGCACAAGGAGATGACATGACGCTGTTTACAACATTATTGGTGTTGATTGTTGAACGCCTGTTTAAGCTGGGTGAGCACTGGCAGCTTGATCACCGGATTGAAGCTTTTTTCCGCCGGATTAAGCATTTTTCGATGATGCGTACGGTAGGCATGACTCTGATTGCGATGGGAGTGACATTTCTGCTACTGCGCGCACTTCATGGGCTGTTGTTTAATGTTCCGTTGCTGGTGGCGTGGATCTTAATTGGCTTGCTGTGCATCGGTGCTGGCAAGGCGCGCCTTCACTATCACGCTTACCTGAACGCGGCTGCTCGCGATGATGCTCACGCCCGTGATGCGATGGCCAGCGAGCTGACGCTTATCCATGGGGTTCCGCCGGACTGCGATGAGCGTGAATTCTTGCGCGAACTGCAGAACGCGCTGTTATGGAACAACTTCCGTTTTTATCTGGCGCCGTTATTTTGGCTGATTGTCGGTGGTCCGTGGGGACCTGTGACGCTGGTTGGTTATGCTTTTTTACGTGCCTGGCAGTCCTGGCTGGCGCGCTATCAGACACCGCACCAGCGTCTGCAATCAGGTATTGATGCGATCCTGCATGTGCTGGATTGGATCCCGGTGCGTCTGGCGGGCGTGGTCTATGCGCTGTTGGGACATGGCGAGAAGGCGCTGCCGGCCTGGCTTGCCTCGCTTGCGGATCTGCACACGTCGCAATATCAGGTGCTTACGCGTCTGGCGCAGTTCTCGCTGGCGCGTGAACCGCACACCGATAAAGTCGAAACGCCAAAAGCCGCCGTTTCGCTGGCGAAGAAAACCTCGTTTGTGGTGGTGGTGGTTATTGCGGTGCTCACCATTTATGGGGCATTAGTATAGCGTTGTGCCGGATGGCGCTAATGCTTATCCGGCCTACAATGAAAAAACGTGTAGGCCCGGTAAGCGCTAGCGCCACCGGGCAGTGCAACGGTTTAGTTCGTATCAGCAGGCGGCACGCCAAAATCTGGCATGCCGTTTTCGTCCCAACGCACGAGCTTCAGACGAGTGTGGCGGTTTGGGTCGTACAGCGGATCGCCCTCGATTTCGGTGTAGTTTCTCGCGTGATACACCAGTACATCTTCACCTTCCGGCGTTTGTGTAAAGCTGTTGTGTCCTGGCCCAAACTGGCGGTTTTCATAACTGGTGGTAAAGACCGGGCGCGGTGATTTGTGCCAGTTCTGCGGGTTGAGCGGATCGGCGTTGAGGTCAATCCACAATAATCCCATACAGTAGTTCTCATCGGTGGCGCTGGCGGAATAGCTGATAAACAGCTTATCGCCATGAACTATGACGGCAGGACCTTCATTGACCCAAAAACCCCGGCATTCCCAGTCATACTCAGGATGACTTAGCATGACCGGCTCGCCTTTAATCGTCCATGGATTTTCCAGCTCAGCGAGATAGATATTGGAGTTTCCGGCGATATCGGGCGACTTCTGCGCCCAGAGGTACCACTGTTTTCCCTGATGGTTAAAGGTGGTGGCATCAAGCGCAAAGGTATCAAACTGCGTTTTAATCTGACCTTTCTCCGTCCACTGCCCGGTCAGCGGATCGGCGTCGGCACATTCGAGCGCAAACATGCGATGCTGGAACATCCCCAGCTTGTCGAGCGACTGTGTGTGAGTGGCAGCAAAATAGATGTACCACTTGCCTGCCAGATGATGGATTTCGGGTGCCCAGATGAGTTGGCTCATGGGGCCGCTTTCTGGTTTGTGCCAGACGACAACCGGGGCGGCGGTGCGTAGCCCTTCCAGCGAGTCGGCCCGGCGTATCTCCAGTCGGTCATATTCGGGTACTGAAGCAATGAAATAATAGTGGCTACCGTCACGTAAGATAAACGGATCGGCACGCTGTTCAATAAAGGGATTTGGCCACTGATTCATTAGGCTTTCCTTACGGTTTCAGTCGTTTTTATATCGTGGTATTCATTCAGTTCACGGTAGTTGGCGCGGCGCTTTTCTAAGTCTGTCTGTATTTGCTGCATAAACTCGCGGTCAACTTTCAGCAGACGAACCACGCCTGCGGTAATCAGGTAGCCTACGCCCGGTATGATGGTAAACAGCAGCATAATACCGTTAATGGCAGAGTCGCTTTGCGCTTTCGCCCCTGCGTCGTAGCCGTACCAGGATAGCAGGAAGCCGACCATCGCTCCGGCAATCGCCAGGCCCAGTTTCAGGAAGAACAGGTTACCGGAGAAGCTGATCCCGGTGATGCGTTTACCGGTTTTCCACTCGCCATAGTCATCGACATCCGCCATCAGCGACCAGTGCAGCGGAGAAGGGATTTGGTGCAGGATGTTGAGCAGGAAGTAGAGCACCATAATCATCATGGTTGCTTTTGGATCGAAGAAGTAAAACGCGCCGGAGAAAATCGCCAGGATGATATTGGTCCAGAAGAAGACTTTCAGTTTGCACCAGCGATCGGTTAACACCTTTGCCAGCATGCTGCCGATCATCATGCCGACCACACCAAGGCTGATAAACAACGTGGCAAACTGCGTGCTTTGCTGCATAACCCAGGTCACGTAGTACATAGTGGCGGCCATGCGAATAAAGCCCGGACAGACGTTGCACAGGGTTAACAGCAGAATTTTTACCCACTGATCGTTCTTCCACACGTCTTTCAGATCGGCTTTTAAATCGTCATTGGTCTGGACAGCAGGGCGTACGCGTTCACGGACCGTAGCGAAGCAAAACAGGAACATACACATGCCGATGAAAGCCAGAACCGCCATTGCCATCTGATACCCTTTGGCTTTGTCTTCCCCGCCGAACCAGTCGGCCATTGGCAGCAAGGTGAGGGACAGCAGCAGGGTTGCAATGCCTACCAACACAAAGCGATATGACTGGCAGGCGACGCGTTCCTTCGGATCGTTGGTGATGACGCTGCCGAGCGAGCAGTAGGGAATGTTGATCGCTGTATAAGTAATAGATAGCAGGAAGTAGGTAACGAACGCATAGATAACTTTGCTGTTATAGGTCCACTCTGGAGTGGTAAACATCAGTACGCTGAATAACGCGTACGGGAAAGCCATCCATAAAAGCCATGGACGAAATCGACCATATTTACTACGGGTGCGGTCGGCCATCGCGCCCATTATAGGGTCGGTAACGGCGTCGATAACGCGTACTGAGAGCAGTAATACGCCGACCAGTGCAGGTGCCAGACCAAAAATGTCTGTGTAAAAATAGTTAACAAACAACATGATGGCGCCAAAGATGATGTTGCATCCGGCGTCGCCCATTCCATAGCCGATCTTTTCTTTCACCGTGAGCTTACTGGTTTCCATCAACTGCACTCCATTAATGAGATATGGAGAGAATTATTGTCCGGCACCGGTGTTTTTGCGTTGCAGGATAACGCCGCTGATATGGACTAAACAGTCGTGAGTGGGAAAGTGTGAGGCAGGTAACAACCCCCACCTGACGCAGGTGGGGGGAGGGGGGATTAATGCGCTTTAACCGCGCCGGCCGTTTTTTGTTTACACAGGTAGCCGATGCCAAGAATGGCAATCCATACAGGGATTAAGTACACCGAGATCGCCATACCCGGCGTCATCAGCATAATCACCAGTACTGCAGCCATGAAAATCAGGCACACCCAGTTACCCAGCGGATAGAGCAGCGCCGGGAAGCGGGTGGTAACACCCTGCTGCTGTTTGGCTTTGCGGAACTTCATGTGTGCCAGGCTAATCATTGCCCAGTTGATCACCAGTGCGGAAACCACCAGCGCCATCAGCAGGCCAAAGGCGGATTCCGGTGCCAGGTAGTTGATCAGCACACACAGAGCCGTCACCAGTGCGGAAACCAGAATGGTGTTCACCGGTACACCGCGTTTGTCGACGTTCATCAGCGCTTTGGGCGCATTGCCCTGCTGTGCCAGACCGAACAGCATACGGCTGTTGCAGTATACGCAGCTGTTATAGACAGAAAGGGCGGCAGTCAGCACTACGATGTTCAGGGCATTAGCAACAAAGGTGTCTCCCAGCTCGTGGAAAATAAGGACAAACGGGCTGGTATCGGCCGTGACACGCGTCCACGGCATCAGGGAAAGCAGAACCGCCAGCGAACCCACATAGAAAATCAGGATACGGTAGATAACCTGGTTGGTCGCTTTGGGAATGCTTTGCTCCGGGTTATCCGCTTCTGCTGCGGTGATCCCGACCAGCTCCAGCCCACCGAAAGAGAACATAATAATAGCCATCATCATCACCAGTCCGGTGAAGCCGTGCGGCAGGAAGCCACCCTGGCTCCACAGGTTGCTGACGCTGGCCTGCGGGCCGCCGTTACCGCTAAACAGTAACCAGCCGCCGAACAGGATCATCGCTACGACGGCAATGACTTTAATAATGGCGAACCAGAACTCCATCTCACCAAACACTTTCACGTTGGTCAGGTTGATGGCGTTGATCAGCACAAAGAAGGCAGCCGCAGACACCCATGTTGGGATCTCCGGGTACCAGAACTGGATGTATTTACCCACGGCAGTTAGCTCAGCCATGGCAACCAATACGTACAGCACCCAATAGTTCCAGCCGGAAGAGAACCCCGCGAAACCGCCCCAGTATTTATAAGCAAAGTGACTAAATGAGCCTGCAACGGGCTCTTCAACCACCATTTCACCTAACTGACGCATAATCAAAAAGGCGATAAAGCCGGCAATAGCGTAACCCAGAATAATACCCGGTCCTGCAGACTGGATAACGGATGCGCTACCGAGGAATAACCCGGTACCAATCGCGCCACCCAGCGCGATTAGCTGTATATGGCGGTTCTTAAGGCCGCGCTTGAGCTGATCGCTATGCTGTTGACTTTCCATCATGAAACCTCGTGTGTGGTTTTACTCTTCATATTTCGAGTGCTTATTTTTTGAACTACGCAGCAATGCGTGTGTAAGTTTGCAATTCCGTTTGTTGTATTAATTTGTTTACAGATGCTTTTGATAAAATGTTGCCTTAATACTTTTGTCTTGATCAGAATAATGATATGCGAGCGCGAATGCACCTGCTTTATGCGGGGAAGATGACGACTTGAATAAAAAGAAACCATTTGTAAATGCGAGTTTATCTACCACAAAATTTCCATTTTGAATTTCTATTCATTAATAGTGGTTGATATATCGATAAATAAGCAGGTGAATCGGTTCAGATGAGATAATTTTTCGTTTCAATTCCGTTAAAACTACCACGAGGTGGGTAAATTTAACATTTGTGCATAGTTACATGTTTGAAACGTTATTTCTGTAATGTTGTTAAAATATGCCTCCTTTACTGATTTCAATCAAAACCTGTATGGACAGAAGGTGAATACTTTGTTACTTTAGCGTCAAGAACATGAAATTGGTAAGACCAATTGACTCCGGGCAAATGGCTTAAGACAGGAAATCATGGCCTACAGCAAAATCCGCCAACCAAAACTCTCCGATGTGATTGAGCAGCAGCTGGAGTTTTTAATTCTTGAGGGGACACTTCGCCCCGGAGAAAAACTCCCACCGGAACGCGAGCTGGCAAAACAGTTCGACGTCTCCCGCCCCTCCTTACGCGAGGCGATCCAACGCCTTGAAGCGAAGGGCTTACTGCTTCGTCGTCAGGGCGGTGGCACTTTTGTTCAGAGCAGCCTGTGGCAGAGCTTTAGCGACCCACTGGTAGAGCTGCTCTCCGACCATCCTGAATCCCAGTTTGACCTGCTTGAGACGCGCCATGCGCTGGAAGGTATTGCGGCTTATTACGCTGCACTGCGCAGCACGGATGAAGACAAAACGCGTATCCGTGAACTCCACCATGCGATCGAGCTTGCTCAACAGTCCGGCGATCTTGACGGCGAATCTGATGCGGTACTCCAGTATCAAATTGCTGTCACCGAAGCGGCACACAATGTGGTGCTGCTCCATTTGCTAAGGTGTATGGAGCCGATGCTGGCCCAGAACGTTCGGCAAAACTTCGAATTGCTGTATGCGCGTCGTGAAATGCTGCCACTGGTTAGCAGTCACCGTACCCGTATTTTTGAAGCAATTATTGCCGGGAAGCCGGAAGAGGCGCGTGAAGCGTCCCACCGTCACCTGGCGTTTATCGAAGAGATCCTGCTGGACAGAAGCCGTGAGGAAAGCCGTCGTGAACGCGCCTTACGCCGTCTGGAGCAACGAAAGAATTAGTGATTTTTCTGGTAGAACGTTAACCAGAAGATGTTGTAAATCAAGCGCCATATAAAGTGCGCGGCAACTAAACGCAGAACCTGTCTTATTACGCTCTCTGGCGAGAACGTAATGGGACAGGTTCCAGATAACTCAACGTATTAGATAGATAAGGAATACCCCCATGTCAGAACGTTTCCCAAATGACGTGGATCCGATCGAAACTCGCGACTGGCTACAGGCGATCGAATCGGTCATCCGTGAAGAAGGTGTTGAGCGTGCTCAGTATCTGATCGACCAACTGCTTTCAGAAGCTCGCAAAGGCGGCGTGAAAGTAGCGGCAGGTGCAGGGGCCAGCAATTATGTAAACACTATTGCCGTTGAAGATGAACCGGAATACCCGGGCAATCTGGAGCTGGAACGTCGTATTCGTTCTGCTATCCGCTGGAACGCCATCATGACCGTACTGCGCGCGTCTAAAAAGGACCTCGAGCTGGGTGGCCACATGGCATCCTTCCAGTCCTCCGCAACGGTATATGATGTTTGCTTCAACCACTTCTTCCGCGCACGCAACGAGCAAGATGGCGGCGATCTGGTGTACTTCCAGGGTCACATCTCTCCGGGCATCTACGCACGCGCATTCCTGGAAGGTCGTCTGACTGAAGAGCAGATGAACAACTTCCGTCAGGAAGTACATGGCAAAGGCCTGTCTTCCTACCCGCACCCGAAACTGATGCCAGAATTCTGGCAGTTCCCGACCGTATCTATGGGGCTGGGCCCAATCGGTGCTATCTACCAGGCTAAATTCCTGAAATATCTGGAACACCGTGGCCTGAAAGATACCTCTAAACAGACCGTTTACGCCTTCCTGGGCGACGGCGAGATGGATGAGCCAGAATCTAAAGGTGCGATCACCATCGCGACCCGTGAAAAACTGGACAACCTGGTCTTTGTTATCAACTGTAACCTGCAGCGTCTTGACGGCCCGGTAACCGGTAACGGCAAGATTGTTAACGAACTGGAAGGCATCTTCGCGGGCGCTGGCTGGAACGTTATCAAAGTCATGTGGGGCGGTCGTTGGGATGAGCTGCTGCGTAAAGACACCAGCGGTAAACTGATCCAGCTGATGAACGAAACCGTTGACGGCGACTACCAGACCTTCAAATCCAAAGATGGCGCATACGTACGTGAGCACTTCTTCGGTAAATACCCGGAAACCGCAGCACTGGTTGCTGACTGGACTGACGAGCAGATTTGGGCTCTGAACCGTGGTGGTCACGATCCGAAGAAAGTCTACGCTGCACTGAAAAAAGCGCAGGAAACCAAAGGCAGAGCAACTGTAATCCTGGCCCATACCATCAAAGGTTACGGCATGGGTGACACCGCTGAAGGTAAAAACATCGCTCACCAGGTTAAGAAAATGAACATGGACGGCGTGCGTTATATCCGCGACCGCTTCAACGTTCCTGTGACCGATGAGCAGGTTGAAAACCTGTCTTACATCACCTTCCCGGAAGGTTCTGAAGAGCACACTTATCTGCACGCTCAGCGTCAGAAACTGCATGGATACCTGCCAGCTCGTCAGCCGAACTTCACCGAGAAGCTGGAACTGCCAGCTCTGGAAGACTTCGGTGCGCTGCTGGAAGAGCAGAACAAAGAAATCTCCACCACTATCGCTTTCGTTCGTGCCCTGAACGTGATGCTGAAGAACAAGTCGATCAAAGATCGTCTGGTTCCGATCATCGCTGACGAAGCGCGTACTTTCGGTATGGAAGGTCTGTTCCGTCAGATTGGTATCTACAGCCCGAACGGTCAGCAGTACACCCCGCAGGACCGTGAGCAGGTTGCTTACTATAAAGAAGACGAGAAAGGTCAGATCCTGCAGGAAGGTATCAACGAACTGGGTGCAGGCGCATCCTGGCTGGCTGCTGCGACTTCTTACAGCACCAACGATCTGCCGATGATCCCGTTCTACATCTACTACTCCATGTTCGGGTTCCAGCGTATTGGTGACCTGTGCTGGCAGGCAGGCGACCAACAGGCTCGCGGCTTCCTGGTAGGGGGTACTTCTGGTCGTACTACGCTGAACGGTGAAGGTCTGCAGCACGAAGATGGTCACAGCCATATTCAGTCTCTGACTATCCCGAACTGTATCTCTTACGATCCGTCTTACGCGTACGAAGTTGCGGTCATCATGCACGATGGTCTGGAGCGTATGTACGGTGAGAAACAAGAGAACGTTTACTACTACATCACCACGCTGAACGAAAACTACCACATGCCGGCAATGCCAGCAGGTGCCGAGGAAGGTATCCGTAAAGGTATCTACAAACTCGAAACCCTCGAAGGTAAGAAAGGTAAAGTTCAGCTACTGGGCTCCGGTTCTATCCTGCGTCACGTGCGTGAAGCAGCACAGATCCTGGCGAACGACTACGGTGTAGGTTCTGACGTTTACAGCGTAACCTCCTTCACTGAACTGGCGCGTGATGGCCAGGATTGTGAGCGCTGGAACATGCTGCACCCGATGGAAACTCCGCGCGTTCCGTACATCGCTCAGGTGATGAACGACGCTCCGGCAGTAGCATCTACTGACTATATGAAACTGTTTGCCGAACAGGTTCGTACTTATGTACCGGCTGATGATTATCGCGTACTGGGTACTGACGGTTTCGGTCGCTCTGACAGCCGTGAAAACCTGCGTCACCACTTCGAAGTTGATGCTTCCTACGTGGTTGTAGCGGCCCTGGGCGAACTGGCTAAACGTGGCGAAATCGATAAGAAAGTGGTTGCAGATGCAATCATCAAATTCAACATCGATGCAGATAAAGTTAACCCGCGTCTGGCGTAAGAGGTAAAAGAATAATGGCTATCGAAATCAATGTACCGGACATCGGGGCTGATGAAGTTGAAATCACCGAGATCCTGGTCAAAGTAGGCGACAAAGTTGAAGCTGAACAGTCGCTGATCACCGTAGAAGGCGACAAAGCCTCTATGGAAGTTCCGTCCCCTCAGGCGGGTATCGTTAAAGAGATCAAAGTCTCTGTTGGCGACAAAACTGAGACCGGCAAACTGATCATGATTTTCGATTCCGCCGACGGTGCAGCAGCAGCTGCACCTGCTCAGGCAGAAGAGAAGAAAGAAGCAGCTCCGGCAGCAGCACCTGCTGCCTCTGCGGCGAAAGACGTACACGTACCTGACATCGGCGGCGACGAAGTAGAAGTTACCGAGATCATGGTTAAAGTGGGCGACACCGTTGCGGCTGAACAGTCTCTGATCACCGTTGAAGGTGACAAAGCCTCTATGGAAGTTCCGGCGCCGTTCGCCGGTACCGTTAAAGAGATCAAAATCAACACGGGTGACAAAGTGTCTACCGGTTCCCTGATTATGGTCTTCGAAGTGGCGGGCGCAGCGCCTGCTGCTGCACCGGCTCAGGCTGCTGCTCCAGCAGCAGCGGCGGCTCCGGCTGCTTCCGGCTCTAAAGAAGTTAACGTACCGGATATCGGTGGTGACGAAGTTGAAGTCACTGAAGTGATGGTTAAAGTGGGCGATAAAATTGCCGCTGAGCAGTCACTGATCACCGTTGAAGGCGATAAAGCGTCGATGGAAGTTCCGGCACCGTTCGCGGGTACCGTGAAAGAAATCAAAATCAGCACCGGCGACAAAGTTAAAACCGGTTCTCTGATTATGGTCTTCGAAGTCGAAGGCGCAGCACCTGCAGCCGCTCCTGCACAAGCAGCTGCTCCGGCTCCGGCCGCTGCACCAGCGCCTGCGCAAGCCGCAGCTCCGGCCGCAAAAGCGGAAGGCAAATCTGAGTTTGCTGAAAACGACGCTTACGTTCATGCAACGCCGCTGATTCGTCGCCTGGCGCGCGAATTCGGTGTGAACCTGGCAAAAGTGAAAGGTTCTGGCCGTAAAGGTCGTATCCTGCGTGAAGACGTTCAGGCTTACGTGAAAGATGCTATCAAGCGTGCTGAAGCGGCTCCGGCTGCAGCAGCAGGTGGCGGTATCCCGGGCATGCTGCCTTGGCCGAAAGTGGACTTCAGCAAGTTTGGTGAAATCGAAGAAGTGGAACTGGGCCGTATCCAGAAAATCTCTGGTGCTAACCTGAGCCGTAACTGGGTGATGATCCCGCACGTTACTCACTTCGATAAGACCGATATCACCGATCTGGAAGCGTTCCGTAAACAGCAGAACGCCGAAGCTGAAAAACGTAAACTGGACGTGAAATTCACCCCAGTAGTCTTCATCATGAAAGCCGTTGCCGCAGCTCTGGAACAGATGCCGCGCTTCAACAGCTCCCTGTCTGAAGACGGTCAGCGCCTGACCCTGAAGAAATACATCAACATCGGTGTAGCGGTTGATACTCCGAATGGTCTGGTTGTTCCGGTCTTCAAAGACGTGAACAAGAAGAGCATTACCGAGCTGTCTCGTGAACTGACCGTGATCTCCAAGAAAGCGCGTGATGGCAAGCTGACCGCTGGCGAAATGCAGGGCGGTTGCTTCACCATCTCCAGCATCGGTGGCCTGGGTACTACCCACTTCGCGCCGATTGTGAACGCGCCGGAAGTGGCTATCCTCGGTGTCTCCAAGTCCTCTATGGAGCCAGTGTGGAACGGTAAAGAGTTTATGCCGCGTCTGATGATGCCGATTTCGCTCTCCTTCGACCACCGTGTAATTGACGGTGCGGATGGTGCGCGCTTTATCACCATCATCAACAACATGCTGTCTGACATTCGCCGCCTGGTGATGTAAGCGAAAAAGCCGGCCCGACGGCCGGCTTTTTTCTGGTAATCTCATGAAGTCAGTGAGGTTATTGTGCGAAAGACAAATCGGTTGCCGTTTGTTGTTTCAAAATTGTTAACAATTTTGTAAAATACGGGCGGATAGAACGACCCGCTGGACGACGGGTATAAATTAAGAGGTCATGATGAGCACTGAAATCAAAACTCAGGTCGTGGTACTTGGGGCAGGCCCTGCAGGTTACTCTGCTGCCTTCCGTTGCGCAGATTTAGGTCTGGAGACCGTCATCGTAGAACGTTACAGCACCCTTGGCGGTGTTTGTCTGAACGTCGGCTGTATCCCTTCTAAAGCGCTGCTGCACGTAGCAAAAGTTATCGAAGAAGCCAAAGCGCTGGCTGAACACGGTATCGTTTTTGGCGAGCCGAAAACCGATATCGACAAGATTCGTACCTGGAAAGAAAAAGTTATCACTCAGCTGACCGGCGGTCTGGCGGGTATGGCCAAAGGCCGTAAAGTGAAAGTGGTTAACGGTCTGGGTAAATTTACCGGGGCAAACACCCTGGAAGTTGAAGGCGAAAACGGCAAAACCGTGATCAACTTCGACAACGCAATCATCGCGGCGGGTTCCCGTCCGATCGAACTGCCGTTTATTCCGCATGAAGATCCGCGCGTGTGGGATTCCACCGATGCACTGGAACTGAAAACTGTTCCTAAGCGCCTGCTGGTAATGGGCGGCGGTATCATCGGTCTGGAAATGGGTACCGTGTACCATGCGCTGGGTTCAGAGATCGACGTGGTTGAAATGTTCGACCAGGTTATCCCGGCTGCCGACAAAGACGTGGTTAAAGTCTTCACCAAGCGTATCAGCAAGAAATTCAACCTGATGCTGGAAACCAAAGTGACCGCCGTTGAAGCGAAAGAAGACGGTATCTACGTTTCCATGGAAGGCAAAAAAGCCCCTGCCGAAGCTCAGCGTTACGATGCTGTGCTGGTAGCTATCGGTCGTGTACCGAACGGTAAAAACCTCGACGCGGGCAAAGCTGGCGTGGAAGTTGACGACCGTGGCTTCATCCGCGTTGACAAACAGCTGCGCACCAACGTGCCGCACATCTTTGCTATCGGCGATATCGTCGGTCAGCCGATGCTGGCACACAAAGGTGTTCATGAAGGTCACGTTGCCGCTGAAGTTATCGCCGGTAAGAAACACTACTTCGATCCGAAAGTTATCCCATCCATTGCATACACTGAACCAGAAGTTGCATGGGTTGGTCTGACTGAGAAAGAAGCGAAAGAAAAAGGTATCAGCTACGAAACCGCCACCTTCCCGTGGGCTGCTTCTGGCCGTGCTATCGCTTCCGATTGCGCAGACGGTATGACCAAACTGATTTTCGACAAAGAATCTCACCGTGTTATCGGTGGTGCGATTGTCGGTACCAACGGCGGCGAGCTGCTGGGCGAAATCGGTCTGGCGATCGAAATGGGTTGTGACGCAGAAGATATCGCGCTGACCATCCACGCGCACCCGACTCTGCACGAGTCCGTTGGCCTGGCGGCAGAAATCTTTGAAGGTAGCATTACCGACCTGCCAAACCCGAAAGCGAAGAAAAAGTAATTTTTACGCTTTTGTGAAAACGCCTCTTCGGAGGCGTTTTTTTTGTCTGAAGCTACCAGTTCTGGTAGTCATCTCATTGATATTTCCGCTAAAAAAAATTGCGCAACTGCCGATACTTTTTTCGCCATTGTGTGGCTACTGGCCGCACGGAGAAGAGACTCTGGACTCTCTATTACACGAAAAAAAGGAAAATACATGTCTTTAAAAAAAATCGCGGTTATTGGCATGGTTGTCGCGACAATGACGCTGACCGGTTGTGGTGCAATGACCACCGCCGTTAAAAAACGTAACCTTGAAGTGAAAACGCAGATGAGTGAAACCATCTGGCTGGAGCCTTCCAGCGAGAAGACCGTCTACATTCAGGTAAAAAATACCTCTGATAAAGACATGAGTAACCTGCAAACCCTGCTGGCAAATGACCTGTCCGCGAAAGGCTATAAAGTGACCAGCTCACCGGACAGCGCTTATTACTGGGTGCAGGCGAACGTATTGAAAGCAGACAAAATGGATCTGCGTGAAGCTCAGGGCTTCCTGAAAACCGGCTATGAAGGTGCCGCGATGGGCGCAGCGCTGGGCGCGGGTATTACCGCTTATAACAGCAACTCCTCTGGTGCGGCGCTGGGTGTTGGTATCGCGGCGGGGCTGATCGGCATGGCTGCGGATGCGATGGTGGAAGACGTGAACTACACCATGGTCACTGACCTGCAGATCTCTGAACGCAGCAAAGCGAAAGTGACAACGGATAACGTTGCGGCGTTGCGTCAAGGGACATCTGGCATCAAGCTGCAAACCAGCAGCGCGCAAGGCGATCGCGCAAAATACCAGACCCGCGTTGTGTCTAATGCTAACAAAGTGAATCTGAAGTTCGAAGAAGCGAAGCCGGTGTTGGAAGCTCAGTTGGCGAAATCTGTCGCTAACATCCTGTAATTTGTTTTGAGTTGCCGGGCGGCGGCTACGCCTTACCCGGCCTACTAACCTTTCGACTCGGTATCAGGGCGCTACAGGTTGCCAGTTTTTATCCGGATGGAATGTGGTTAACGCTTGTGCTTTCTGCTGTGATTCAACACCGAGATCGGCCTGGTAGACTTTGTCTTCACCGTTAATGATAAAACTCATCACGCCGGTGTGATCGTAGCTAACGGGCCAGGCTACCATGGCAAAACCGCTGGTTTTATCGGGAAGGATCCGGAAGCGATAGCCGTGATAGCCCATGCCCGGCTCCTGTGGACTGAAGGCTGGGCCAAGCGGGCTTGGCGCTTCGCCCGGCGAAACAGGCCAGTACAGACCATCCTTTTTCCCTTCAGAACTGACAATCTTTTGCGCGTATTTCTGGTTCATCGCAAAATAGCTCTGCTGAGCATCCACATAGGCGTGCAACGCCTCGATGGCAGCAAGTTCGTTGCGTCCAATCTCACGGGTCAGGATCTCTTCGGCCGCTTCCTTGATATCAAATTGCCAGCCTGAAGCGTTTTTGACGACGGGGATTGGCAGTTGCCAGTCGCTGTCCCCAACCACAAGATGCGCCGTATTGCCGTCGATGACAGTGCTATGGCGTACCTTCCAGTCACGCAGGAAGCGATCAACCGCATCAGGATCGACGCCTTCTGGCGGCAGAAAATCACGCCAGTTTTCCCCGAGCAGATTGCTCATTGCACTTTCATTTTGCTCACTAATAGCGTTTGCCAGCGCATCTGTTGCCTGGTCTGGTGTGCTGAAGGATTGTTGTGCCATCGCGGTGGCCGAAACCATGAACAACACCATTCCACTGAGTAGTTTATTTTTCATGTCGGTTCCCTTAACGATGACGGAATTCACGGTGTTCAGCACGCCCGCCAGAAGGCTGGCGCGATGGCTGATTACGGGCGACCTGCCGGCTCTGGGCACCTCGCTGTTGCTGTGCCTGCCAGTTGGCGGAGCGACTGTCGTTACCGCTCAGCGCATTGGCGCGTGGCTGGCTGGTTCGCTGTTGAAGATTGCGCTGTTGCACATTGCGTTGTTGCGCCGGTTGCGTGACCCGTTTCTCCTGTCGCTGGGCGACTGCCTGGCGATTCTCACGCTGCTGAGTGCTCGTCCGCTTCGCGGTTTGCGGTTTGGTATCGTAACCGCGGTAGTTATTACGTTGGGAAATTTGCTTCAGTTGTTGATTCGATGCCTGACGCTGGGCGTCTTTCGTGCCCGAGCGTGCCGTTTGCGGGAATGTTTTCCCCGTCGATTTTTCCATCTGGCTCAGGGCTGCCTGACGCTGGCTATCACGGTTGACCGGTCTTTGCTGGGTCGAACTTAACCCGGTTGCCGTGTTAGTGGAGTGGAAGCGGTTATTGAGCTGGCTATTTGGGTAAGGCACACCCTCACGGTAGGCCGGGTTATGCTGCCAGGTACGGTTGGCATCTGTCAGGCGCTGACCACTGATTTTATTGAAGTTATCAACGTTAATGTTGATGTTGTTATCACCGTTGCGGTTATAGCCGCCATGGTTATCCCAGTCATCATTATGATGGTGGTCGTCGTCGTCATCCCAGTCGATGTTGCTGAAGATGGCATAGGTTGTGGCGACACCAAGGCTGAAGCCTAAACCATTGACGAAGCTGTTACCAAATTGCTCACCGGGCGTTGGTGGCAGATAGGTTGGCGGATAGGCGGTATTCGGCCAGGTACCGTAAACCGTGTTCGGGTTATAGGTTGGAACGTACACCACCTGCGGATCGGCGGATTCAATCTTGATGACAGTAGGGCTTGTCGTGGTGGTAGTGCTGGTCGTCGATGTGCTGGTGGCGGTTTTCGCCGGTGCCGCTTTGGTCACGGTGGTGACGGTCTGTTGCGGTGTTGATTGCAGCGCGCCGGTTTGTTGCGCCAGTACACGCAGACGTTGAACGGAATCCATGACGTCCTTCGGCTGCGCGAGGAAAGCATCACCCAGGCTTTGTACCCACGGCGGATTTTCACCCATCAGTGACATCAACTGAGGAAAAGCGACCAGCGATTTCACGCTGGGATCCCAGGGCTGGCTGGCAACGGCCTGAATGGCGGCATCGCCCTGCATTTTGGGATTGTCTTTTGACCACTGTGCGGCCTGGATGACGTTAGCCGGATAGGTTGAGGCCATCAAAATTTGCGACAACAGCGAGTCTGGATAGAGCGCGATAGGCGCAACCCACTGATCGATTTGTGCTGCTGAGTAGGTTGGTGCCACGGCGGGTGCAGTTTGCTCTACCGGGGCGGGGACCGCTACGGGAGCTGGGGCCGGTGTTGACGGTTGCTGCGCAACGGGGGCCGGAGCAGCAGGCTCCGTTGTGCGACTTTTAACAAACATCACGCCAGAGGCGGCAAACAGCCCGGCACTGCACAAAAGGACAAGCAGATGTGGCTTAAGGGGCAACTTCATAAAATGACTCCAACGAGACGAGCGCTGTGCCGTGAGGCGTTCCTGTTGCCGCGAGTATTATTCACCCGTGTTAGACAGTTTTGACTTTTATGGTTGATTCACCAGATACGTCCGGAAAAAGAGTGTGAGTATTTATTACACAATTATATGTGATGGCGGAAAAATCGCTGGAATATTCAGCCGATTGCGCTTGAAAATTAACCGTTTATGGGCGATTTTAAGCTGACTTAATTTCGCCTCACCTTGTCGCTATACCATTCTTAACGATTCAGCCAATTTTTTATGTTGCTTTTTTGTAAACGGATTAACACTTAATGAAAATCCTGTTATTGTGCCTTATGCGGTACCGGGCATTTACCCTACTAACTACTGTCTCACAGGAGCGTGAAGAGAATCGCCCATCTACAAAAGCGCCGCATTATGACAATGAGAGCGAGGAGATATCGTCGTGCTAGAAGAATACCGTAAGCACGTAGCTGAGCGTGCTGCCCAGGGGATTGTGCCAAAACCTTTAGACGCAACCCAAATGGCTGCACTTGTCGAGCTGCTGAAGACCCCGCCTGTGGGCGAAGAAGAATTCCTGTTAGACCTGTTGATCAACCGTGTTCCTCCTGGCGTAGATGAAGCCGCTTATGTTAAAGCTGGTTTTCTCGCCGCTGTCGCAAAAGGCGACACCACCTCCCCGCTGGTTACCCCAGAAAAAGCCATTGAACTGCTGGGCACCATGCAGGGTGGCTACAACATTCATCCGCTGATCGACGCGCTGGACGATGCAAAACTGGCGCCGATTGCCGCCAAAGCGCTCTCTTCAACGCTGCTGATGTTCGATAACTTCTACGATGTAGAAGAAAAAGCCAAAGCGGGCAACGAATATGCGAAGCAGGTAATGCAATCCTGGGCTGATGCCGAATGGTTCCTGAACCGTCCAGCTCTGGCTGAAAAAATCACCGTTACCGTCTTTAAAGTGACGGGTGAAACCAACACCGATGACCTTTCTCCGGCACCGGATGCATGGTCTCGCCCGGATATCCCTCTGCACGCTCTGGCGATGCTGAAAAACGCCCGTGAAGGTATCGAACCGGATCAGCCTGGCGTGGTTGGCCCGATCAAACAGATCGAAGGATTGCAGAAAAAAGGTTACCCGCTGGCTTATGTGGGTGATGTTGTCGGTACCGGTTCTTCGCGTAAATCCGCAACCAACTCCGTGCTGTGGTTCATGGGTGACGACATTCCTCATGTGCCGAACAAGCGCGGCGGCGGCCTGTGCCTCGGCGGCAAAATTGCACCTATCTTCTTCAACACCATGGAAGATGCGGGCGCACTGCCGATTGAAGTGGACGTGTCGAACATGAACATGGGCGACGTGATTGACGTTTACCCGTTCAAAGGCGAAGTACGCAACCACGAAACCGGCGAACTGCTGGCAAGCTTTGAGCTGAAAACCGAAGTCCTGATCGACGAAGTACGCGCCGGTGGCCGTATCCCGCTGATCATCGGTCGTGGCCTGACTACCAAGGCGCGCGAAGCGCTGGGCCTGCCGCACAGTGACGTATTCCGTCAGGCGAAAGACGTGGCGGAAAGCAGCCGTGGCTTCTCCCTGGCACAAAAAATGGTTGGCCGTGCCTGCGGCGTGAAAGGCATCCGTCCGGGCGCGTACTGCGAACCGAAGATGACCTCCGTCGGTTCTCAGGATACTACTGGCCCTATGACCCGTGACGAACTGAAAGACCTGGCGTGCCTGGGCTTCTCGTCTGACCTGGTGATGCAGTCCTTCTGCCACACTGCGGCGTATCCGAAGCCGGTTGACGTGAACACGCATCACACGCTGCCAGACTTCATCATGAACCGCGGCGGTGTGTCGCTGCGTCCGGGCGACGGCGTTATTCACTCCTGGCTGAACCGCATGCTGCTGCCGGATACCGTAGGTACCGGTGGTGACTCCCATACCCGTTTCCCTATCGGGATTTCCTTCCCGGCAGGTTCTGGTCTGGTGGCGTTTGCTGCTGCGACCGGCGTGATGCCGCTGGATATGCCGGAATCCGTTCTGGTGCGTTTCAAAGGCAAAATGCAGCCGGGTATCACCCTGCGCGATCTGGTACACGCCATCCCGCTGTACGCGATCAAACAGGGTCTGCTGACCGTTGAGAAGAAAGGTAAGAAGAACATCTTCTCTGGTCGCATTCTTGAAATCGAAGGTCTGCCGGATCTCAAAGTGGAGCAGGCGTTCGAATTAACCGACGCCTCTGCTGAACGTTCTGCTGCCGGTTGTACCATTAAGCTGAACAAAGAGCCGATCGTTGAGTATCTGAGCTCTAACATCGTTCTGCTGAAGTGGATGATCGCAGAAGGTTACGGCGATCGCCGTACGCTGGAACGTCGTGTGCAGGGCATGGAAAAATGGCTGGCGGATCCGCAGTTGCTGGAAGCCGACGCTGACGCAGAATACGCGGCAGTGATCGACATCGATCTGGCGGATATCAAAGAGCCAATCCTGTGTGCACCGAACGATCCGGACGATGCGCGTCTGCTGTCTGACGTACAGGGCGAGAAGATCGACGAAGTGTTCATCGGCTCCTGCATGACTAATATCGGCCACTTCCGTGCCGCTGGTAAGCTGCTGGATGCGCACAAAGGCCAACTGCCAACGCGTCTGTGGGTGGCTCCGCCAACCCGTATGGATGCGGCACAGCTGACCGAAGAAGGTTATTACAGCGTGTTCGGTAAGAGCGGTGCGCGTATCGAAATTCCAGGCTGCTCTCTGTGCATGGGTAACCAGGCGCGTGTAGCCGACGGCGCAACGGTGGTGTCGACCTCTACCCGTAACTTCCCGAACCGTTTAGGTACCGGGGCGAACGTCTACCTGGCTTCTGCGGAGCTGGCGGCGGTTGCGGCGCTGATCGGCAAACTGCCGACGGCGGAAGAGTACCAGACCTATGTGGCTCAGGTAGATAAAACGGCCGTAGATACTTACCGTTATCTGAACTTCGACCAGCTGTCTCAGTATACCGAGAAAGCCGATGGTGTGATTTTCCAGACTGCGGTGTAATGCCCTAAAGCATTTTGTGTAAAAACGCATCAATGCCCGGAGAAGTCTGCTTCTCCGGGCATTTTTATTTCTATTCCTTATACCCACTACGCTTTTTTTCTGCCGCGCTGCTGCGATAATTACAGCAAGGCGCAATGCGGTATTGGCGCATTGCCGGGAGTAGAGGAAGACATTATGGATTACGAATTTCTGCGCGACATTACCGGGGTGGTAAAAGTGCGTATGTCCATGGGCCACGAGGTGGTGGGGCACTGGTTTAATGAGGAAGTGAAAGAAAACCTGGCCTTACTTGATGAAGTGGAACAGGCAGCGCGTGCGGTTAAGGGCAGTGAGCGCTCCTGGCAGCGAGCAGGGCATGAATACACGCTCTGGCTGGATGGCGAAGAAGTGATGGTTCGCGCTAATCAGCTGGAGTTCTCTGGCGATGAGATGGAAGAGGGGATGAGCTACTACGACGAAGAAAGTTTTTCGCTCTGTGGTGTAGAGGACTTTCTTCAGGTTGTGGCGGCATACCGCGAATTTGTGCATCAATCCTGAGATATTTCAGATATCAATGAAGCCGGGTGAGACAAACCCGGCTTTTTTTTCATCCGAATGATTATTTGATTTTTATTAATCATTCAAAAACTGTGATCTGCCGCGTTTGTGATCTTATTTTGATTGAATATAATCGTTGTGATTTTATTTAATCACAACATAACAACAGGCGGGAAGACCATGAACATCAAGAAGGCAATAGAACGCGTACCCGGCGGCATGATGGTTGTGCCGTTGGTTATCGGTGCCATTATCAACACTTTTGCCCCGCAGGCGTTGCAGATCGGTGGATTCACCACTGCTTTATTTAAAAATGGCGCGGCTCCCTTGATTGGCGCGTTCCTGCTCTGTATGGGCGCGGGAATTAGCGTAAAGGCGGCGCCGCAAGCTTTGCTACAAGGCGGCACGATTACGCTGACCAAGTTATTGGTCGCGATTGCAATTGGTCTCGGGGTTGAACACCTGTTTGGCGCGGAAGGCATCTTTGGCTTAAGCGGTGTTGCCATTATTGCGGCAATGAGTAACTCCAATGGCGGGCTTTACGCGGCGCTGGTTGGCGAGTTTGGCAATGAACGCGATGTTGGCGCGATCTCCATTTTGTCTCTGAATGACGGACCTTTCTTTACCATGATCGCGCTGGGCGCGGCGGGTATGGCAAATATTCCTATCATGGCGCTGGTGGCGGTTCTTGTTCCGTTGGTGGTTGGCATGATCCTCGGTAACCTCGACGCTAATATGCGTGACTTCCTGACGAAAGGCGGTCCACTGCTCATTCCTTTCTTTGCGTTTGCACTTGGAGCCGGTATTAACCTGGAAATGCTGCTGCAAGGTGGTCTGGCGGGCATTCTGCTGGGTGTGCTGACCACCTTTGTGGGCGGCTTCTTTAACATTCGTGCCGATCGTCTGGTAGGCGGGAGTGGTATTGCTGGTGCTGCGGCATCCAGTACGGCGGGGAACGCCGTCGCGACGCCACTGGCCATAGCACAGGCCGATCCCTCGCTGGCAGAGGTTGCCGCTGCGGCAGCGCCGCTGATTGCTGCGTCGGTCATTACAACCGCCATTCTGACGCCAATTCTTACGTCGTGGGTCGCGAAAAGGCAGTCTCGTCAGACCGTGCAGGAGAAGAAAGCATGAAAATGATCGTTATCGCCGATGACTTTACGGGCTCTAACGATACCGGCGTACAGTTGGCGAAAAAAGGGGCGCGTACCGAAGTAATGCTGACCCCAGCGCAGAAACCGTCGCGCCGCGCCGATGTTCTGGTCATCAATACGGAAAGCCGGGCGATGCCGGCAACGCAGGCCGCCGCGGCTGTACAACAAGCGTTAGCGCCATGGTGTGAGGGCGAAGCAACACCGCTGGTATACAAAAAAA
Source organism: Citrobacter sp. Cpo032 (assembly GCF_030332975.1). Classification (NCBI taxonomy): domain Bacteria; kingdom Pseudomonadati; phylum Pseudomonadota; class Gammaproteobacteria; order Enterobacterales; family Enterobacteriaceae; genus Citrobacter; species Citrobacter sp. Cpo032. The sequence goes on along the minus strand of NZ_JAOWGU010000052.1, from coordinate 96,347 downwards.
TAGACTCAACATTTCGTGGCAATGTGGGGGCTGAAGTCACTGCCGCCATGCGTACAGCCGGTCAGACGCTGGCCGTGATTGCGGCGGCAATTCCTGCTGCCGGGCGCACCACGCAGGATGGCTTGTGCCTGGTCCATGGTGTGCCGCTGCTGGAAACGGAATTCGCCAGCGATCCAAAAACGCCTATTCACTCTTCGCGTATTGCTGAACTGGTCGCACTGCAAAGTGATGTCCCTGTACATGAGGTGTCGCTGGTGGATGTGCGTCGGGGAAGCTTGAGTGCGCTGCTGAGCGCTTTTGCAAAAGCCGGCGAATGTATGGTGGTGGTGGATGCCGTGGAAGAGCGAGATCTCGCGCTCATTGCACAGGCGGTTTGTGAGCAAAAACAGATGCCGCTGCTCGTAGGGGCGGCAGGGCTGGCCAATGTGCTACCGGCCGCAACGTTTATGCAAGAAAAGCAGGAATTACCGGTGTTGGTTGTGGCTGGCTCAATGAGTGAGGCAACGCGACGTCAGGTGGAAAAAGCAGTGTGTCAGGGTCGGGCAAAAGTCGTTGATATCGATGCCGCGCGGTTGGTTGCATCGTCATTTGCACCGGAAATGGACTCTGTTATTGAACAGGCTTGCGCGCAACTGAGCCAGCAGCAGCACACGATCTTACGCACCAGTCGATGTGCAGAAGACCGGGACATGATCGACACGCTGTGTTTCAACGTGGGGATGAGTCGCCAGCAGTTGGGAGAACTGCTGAGTCAGCGTCTAGGGGAGATAACGCTGCGCATTATTGAACAAGCACGTATCGGCGGATTGTTCCTGACCGGAGGCGATATTGCCACGGCGGTCGCCAGTGCGTTGGGTGCTGAAGGGTATCGCATCCACAGTGAGGTCGCCCCCTGTATTCCGTGCGGAACGTTTGTGAATAGCGAGATTGACGACTTGCCGGTTATTACCAAAGCGGGTGGATTCGGTTCTGATACGACCCTTTGCGATGCGCTGTATTTTATTGAGGAGATGTACCGTGGTAACTAAAACAATTGCGATTACGATGGGAGATCCGGCGGGGATTGGTCCGGAAATTATTGTTAAAGCGCTACGCGAAGATGAACTTAATGGTGCACCGCTGGTGGTGGTCGGGTGCCTAAAAACGCTGCAGCGGTTACAGGCTCAGGGGCTGGCTGACGGAGTAACATTTCGCGCTATTGAACAGGTCGCCGATGCCAGATTCACGCCAGATACGATTCATGTGATTGATGAACCACTGGCGCAGCCTGACGAACTGGTCCCTGGTACAGTGCAGGCACAGGCGGGCGATCTGGCCTATCGCTGTGTGAAGCGGGCGACTGAACTGGCGATGAAGGGGGATATACATGCCATCGCGACCGCGCCGTTGAACAAAGAAGCGCTGCATCTCGGCGGACACAATTATCCTGGGCATACCGAACTGCTGGCAACGCTGACCGAAAGCAGTGACTATGCGATGGTGCTGTACACCGATAAGCTGAAAGTTATCCATGTTTCGACGCATATCGCACTGCGCAAATTCCTTGATACGCTCAATGGGCAACGTGTCGAAACGGTGATTAGTATTGCGGATACCTTCCTGAAGCGCGTAGGCTTTGCACACCCGCGTATTGCCGTTGCGGGGGTGAATCCACATGCCGGAGAGAATGGCCTGTTTGGTGATGAGGAAATTCGTATTGTCGGACCCGCGATTGAGAATATGAAAGCGAAGGGGATGGATGTTTACGGTCCGTGCCCGCCGGATACCGTGTTTTTACAGGCTTATGAAGGTCAGTATGACATGGTGGTGGCGATGTACCACGATCAGGGGCATATCCCGCTGAAATTGCTGGGTTTCTATGATGGTGTAAATATCACAGCAGGTTTACCGTTTATTCGTACCTCTGCCGATCACGGTACGGCATTTGATATCGCCTGGACGGGAAAAGCAAAATCTGAGAGCATGGCCGTATCGATCAAACTGGCAATGCAACTGGCGTAATTTACTGTTATGAAAGGGCAACACCGTCTGGATAAGATTGTGGCGTATTTGAAAAATCATACGCTGGTTACCGTGGAACAGTTGGTTGACGCGGTTGACGCCTCTCCAGCAACGATCAGGCGCGATCTCATCAAGCTGGATGAACAGGGTGTGATCAGCCGCAGCCACGGCGGTGTTGCGTTACGACGCTTTGAAGCGGCGCAGCCAACCACAAACGAAAAGCAACTGCGATCGCCTGCTGAGAAACGGGCGATTGCGCGTTTTGCCGCCTCAATGGTGCGTGCGGGCGATGCCGTGGTGCTTGATGCCGGTACCACAATGCTGGAGCTGGCAAAATGTCTGACGCATTTGCCGCTGCGAGTGATTACCGTTGATCTGCACATTGCCCTGTTTTTGTCAGAATTCCGTCAGATAGAGGTGACGATCGTCGGTGGACGCATCGATGACAGCAGCCAGTCCTGTATTGGTGAGTTTGGCCGGAAAATGTTGCGCAGCGTCTATCCTGATATTGCTTTTATGAGCTGTAACACCTGGAGTATGGAAAAGGGTGTAACCACGCCAACGGAAGACAAAGCGGGATTAAAGCAGGAAATTATTGCGAATGCCCAACGGAAGGTATTGCTGGCGGATAGCAGTAAGTACGGCGCACATTCATTATTTAACGTCGCGCCGCTTAGTTGCTTTACCGATGTTGTTACCGATGTGAATCTACCGCCAAACGCGCAGACTGAATTAAAAGCGCAATCCGTTGCCCTGACGCTGGTACAGCCAGAGTAACGGCACTCTCAACACTTATTGCGCCGGAGGTTATTTAACGTAGGCCAACAGGCTCAGGGAGTCACGCGCCAGCGCTTTGCATTTCTTTGCTGTAGGGATGCCGATACCGCTGAGATCGCGGTAGCTGTCTTCACCCAGCGCTTTCATATTGAAGGTGTCGTAATTACTCAGGTCCCACTGGTTTTGCTGGGCAAAAAAGACCAGTGCGCGACGAATCTGCCCATTAGGCAAATTCTGGTATCCACAGTCATTTTTCAGAAAAACAAAAACTGCCGTTAAATCGGCCATATCTTCGGCTTCGGACTCGCTGAGCGCGTAGCTATTTGCGCATACGGCCATCAGGGTGCCGAACAAAACTGTTCTGAAAAACGTCTTCATTGCTTCTACCACTGCGTCACGGAATTTAAACGTTAGCATACTGCGAGCGAAGCGACGACCTTTATTATTAGCCGTTCACTTGACCTTCCCGTAAGGGGAAGGCTTATGCTTAAAAGATAGCCTGCTTAAGCTGCTGAATATAAGGAAGTGATTATGCAACGTCGTGACTTTTTAAAGTACTCCGTGGCGCTGGGCGTCGCGTCAGCATTACCTCTGTGGAGCCGGAGCGTATTTGCCGCAGACCGCCCTGCATTGCCCATTCCTGATCTGCTAACCGCGGATGCCTCAAACCGTATGCAATTGGTGGTGCAAGCCGGAAAATCGAGCTTTGCTGGTAAAACAGCGACGACCTGGGGATATAACGGCAATTTACTCGGACCTGCGGTCAAGCTGAACAAAGGGCAATCGGTGACTGTGGATATCCATAACCAGCTTGCCGAAGAGACGACGTTGCACTGGCACGGTCTGGAAATCCCCGGTGAAGTCGACGGTGGGCCGCAAGGCATTATCCCGGCGGGCGGGAAACGTTCAGTGACCTTCACGCCGGATCAGCGCGCGGCAACCTGCTGGTTCCACCCGCATCAGCATGGAAAGACCGGCCGTCAGGTAGCGATGGGACTGGCCGGACTGGTGCTGATTGAAGATGAAGAGATTCGCAAGCTGATGCTGCCTAAGCAGTGGGGCATTGATGATGTGCCGGTGATTATTCAGGACAAACAGTTCTCTGCTGATGGGCAGGTTGATTATCAACTGGACATCATGACCGCCGCAGTCGGCTGGTTTGGCGATACGCTGCTGACCAACGGGGCGATTTATCCTCAGCATGCCGCACCGCGTGGCTGGTTGCGTCTACGCCTGTTGAATGGTTGTAACGCACGCTCACTGAACATTGCGGCCAGCGACAATCGTCCTTTGTACGTCATTGCCAGCGACGGCGGACTGTTGGCGGAGCCGGTAAAAGTGACCGAGCTTCCTATGCTGATGGGCGAGCGCTTTGAAGTGCTGGTGGATGTCAGTGACGGCAAAGCTTTTGATCTGGTCACTCTACCAGTCAGCCAGATGGGGATGGCGATTGCGCCATTCGATAAGCCGCACCCGGTGATGCGCGTTCAACCGTTGCTGATTACCGCTTCTGGCACGCTGCCAGATTCGCTGACATCCATGCCATCGCTGCCATCACTGGAAGGTCTGACGGTGCGCAAGCTGCAGCTGTCGATGGATCCGATGCTCGATATGATGGGCATGCAAATGCTGATGAAGAAATACGGCGGTCAGGCCATGGCGGGTATGGATCATGGGAAGATGATGGGCCATATGAATAATGACAATATGGGCCACGGCAATATGAATCATGGCAATATGAACCACGGTGAGATGGGGAATATGCAGCATGGCGACATGGGCAACATGAAGCATGGATCATTCGACTTCCATAATGCCAACCGGATTAATGGTCAGGCATTTGATATGAATAAACCGATGTTTGCCGCGGCGAAAGGTCAGCACGAACGCTGGGTGATTTCCGGTCAGGGCGACATGATGCTGCACCCGTTCCACATTCACGGCACACAGTTCCGCATTCTGTCTGAGAATGGCAAAGCGCCTGCCGCACACCGCGCGGGATGGAAGGACACGGTGCGGGTAGAAGGTGGTGTGAGCGAGGTGTTAGTGAAGTTTGACCACGACGCGCCAAAAGAGCATGCCTATATGGCGCACTGCCATCTGTTAGAGCATGAAGATACCGGGATGATGCTCGGCTTCACCGTCTAAAATATTACGCTGAGCTTATCCGGCCTGCAGAAATCTCTCGTAGGCCGGATAAGACACAGTCTCTTTACAGCGTTTCACCGCACGACTCCCTCCTCCTGCAAATTCTTCTATTGCACATAAAGTAATCGCCTTTGAAGCCGATAATCATTGGGTACCCAATGTGAGTTCAATGGATGAAATACTATGATTAAAAATGTGCGTGTTATTACCGGCATTCTTCTGGTTCTCGCCATTTTCTGTTTGCTACAGGTCGTGACAGGAAGCTTTTTTTATTCTGCGGTAAACAATGATCGCCATAATTTCCAGAACTCAGGCACCCTGAATGCCCAACAGGAAAATCTGAGTGACAGCGTCAATACGCTGATTAAAACCCGAGTAACGGTAACCCGCGTAGCAATTCGTTTCTTAAAGAATCAACGCGATCCGGCCTCACTGGCGGCCATTGATACTTTGCTAAAAACGGCGAGTGAGTCGATGAAGAAGGCTGAGGGATACTTCGCGCATTATCAGTCATTGCCGCAGGTGTCGGGGCAGAATCCGCAAATTGCATCTGAAATGGAAAAACAGTATCGGCAGATGCACGACGTGATGGCGTTATCGATAGAGTATCTGCGCGCGAATAACTATCAGGCCTATGGTGATCTTGATGCTCAGAAGGCGCAGGATGAAATGGAAGCCAGCTATGACCAGTGGCGTAACGAAAACAACGCGTTGCTCCAGCACGCGGCGGCGGAAAATCAGCACAGCTTTACCCGCATGCAATGGACGTTAGGGGCAATTGTCGTCGCTGTGCTCATCGTTCTGGGCATGATCTGGAGTGGGTTGCAGCATATGCTGCTAAAACCCCTGGCGCAGATCATGGAGCATATCCGTATTATCACCCGTGGTGATCTGACCCATCAACTCGACGTCCAGGGACGTAATGAAATGGGACGTTTGGCGACGGGCTTAGATGAAATGCGACAGTCGCTGATTTCGACAGTCACGTCGGTGCGTAACAGCTCAGAAACGATTCATAGCGGCGCAACGGAAATCTCATCAGGTAACAACGATCTGTCTTCGCGTACTGAGCAGCAGGCTGCTTCACTTGAAGAGACTGCCGCCAGCATGGAACAGCTTACCGCGACCGTGAAGCAAAATACGGACAATGCGAAACAGGCGACTCAACTGGCTAAGAATGCGTCTGATACTGCCGCACGTGGTGGGCGGGTTGTTGATACTGTCGTGCACACGATGAGTGAAATTGCCGGTAGTTCACAGCAAATTGCGCAGATCACCAGCGTCATCGACAGTATTGCTTTCCAGACCAATATCCTGGCGCTCAACGCGGCAGTTGAGGCTGCCAGGGCAGGAGAGCAGGGACGCGGATTTGCTGTTGTGGCGGGGGAAGTCCGTACCCTGGCAAGCCGTAGCGCTCAGGCAGCCAAAGAGATCAAAGCGTTGATTGATAACTCAACCCACAGCGTGGGGATGGGATCTCAGCAGGTGTCGGACGCGGGTAAAACGATGAAAGAGATTGTCGCAGCGGTCACCCGCGTGACGGACATCATGGGGGAAATCGCCTCAGCCTCGGAGGAACAGAGTCGGGGGATTGAGCAGGTGAGCCTCGCGGTCTCGCAGATGGACAGTGTCACACAACAAAACGCCGCGCTGGTAGAAGAGTCTGCTGCCGCCGCCGCTTCGTTGGAACAACAAGCTGAACAGTTACGCCTGGCCGTGGCGGCATTTCGCATCACTCGCGATGCCTCCAACAGTGAGCATCGAAAACCACCTAAGGATACTCCACGATCGACCTCCGCGGGGAGTTCGCCACAAGACCCGCACTGGGAAACGTTTTAGCCACAGGCTGCCGTGCGCTCCTGGTTTTGATTAATAAGCGTACAAAAAACGACGCAAACGGGTTCTCCTGTGAACTATCAGAGGAACCCGCTCTCTTTACTGGTATACTTCATCAACTGAATTGTTTGTATGCTGTCGCAAGTTTTGTGGTTAGAGCGGGTCGCCGTCTGTCAGTCGGTGTATCAACGTAAGCGCTTTCTTTCGATCTGCATGATGTGTCAACTGATAAAAATCAGTGAGTTATAGGGTTTATGAAACATACTGTTGAAGTGATGATCCCGGAAGCGGAGATCAAAGCGCGTATTGCTGAACTGGGGCGCCAGATTAACGAACGTTACAAGGACAGCGGCAGCGATATGGTGCTGGTTGGTCTGTTACGTGGCTCATTTATGTTTATGGCGGATCTGTGCCGTGAAGTGCATGTCTCTCACGAAGTCGATTTCATGACGGCATCCAGCTACGGTAGCGGAATGTCTACCACGCGTGATGTTAAAATCCTGAAAGACCTGGATGAAGACATTCGTGGCAAGGACGTTCTGATTGTCGAAGACATCATCGACTCCGGCAATACGCTGTCCAAAGTGCGTGAAATTCTGAGCCTGCGCGAGCCGAAATCCCTGGCTATTTGTACGCTGCTGGACAAACCTTCTCGTCGTGAAGTGAATGTTCCGGTCGAGTTTATCGGCTTCTCAATTCCTGATGAGTTTGTGGTCGGTTACGGCATTGACTATGCCCAGCGTTATCGCCATCTGCCGTATGTTGGCAAAGTAGTGCTGCTGGACGAGTAATTGGCTGGAGCGCCTGATGGCGCGGGTTTGTAGGCCGGGTAAGGCGTCGCCGCCTCCCGGCAATGTCACATTATTTATGGTTGCTGTGTTTCTGACTCAGGTTAGACAACCCCTGGCGATAGCGCTGTTCCAGCGTTTCGCGGCTGGTGGCGGTGACGTCGAGATCGCGCAGCAGGCCATCATGAATACCGTAAGCCCAGCCGTGAATGGTCACTTTCTGACCGCGCTTCCAGGCTGAACGCATAATGGTTGAGTGGCCCAGGTTATAGACCTGTTCCATGACATTCAGTTCGCACAGGGTGTCCATGCGACGTTCCTGCGGCATTTCGCCCAGCAGTGAGCTGTGTTTGAACCAGATATCGCGGATGTGCAGTAACCAGTTATCTATCAGCCCCTGTTCTTTATTTTCAATCGCCGCCTGGACGCCGCCGCATCCATAGTGGCCGCATATAATAATATGTTCCACTTCCAGCACATCCACCGCATACTGAACCACTGAGAGACAGTTCAGGTCGGTGTGAATAACCAGATTGGCAACATTGCGGTGAACAAATAATTCGCCCGGTTCAAGACCGGTTAATCGTTCAGCGGGAACGCGGCTATCGGAACATCCAATCCATAGAAAACGCGGATTCTGGGCATGCGTCAGCGTTTCAAAAAATCCGGGATCTTCTTCTACCAGCATCTTTGACCATAGTGCATTGTTGCTGATGAGTGTATCTATGTCTTTCATGGAGTAGCACGACCCGAAGCCAGATAAATTCGATGGGCTAATATAGGGTAACTCCATCATTATTTAAACTATATATAAAATGTCAGAACGTAAGGTAAGTATAAAAACATGACCATTGCTCTGGAACTTCAACAACTTAAAAAAACTTACCCCGGTGGCGTTCAGGCGTTACGCGGGATAGATTTGCAAGTCGAAGCGGGTGATTTTTATGCGCTTTTGGGACCGAATGGCGCAGGAAAATCCACCACCATTGGAATAATCAGCTCGCTGGTGAATAAAACCTCCGGGCGGGTGAGTGTCTTCGGATACGATCTTGAAAAAGATACGGTTAACGCGAAACGCCAGCTTGGACTGGTACCGCAGGAGTTTAACTTTAACCCGTTTGAAACCGTGCAGCAGATCGTGGTCAACCAGGCGGGTTACTACGGTGTTGAGCATAAAGAAGCGGTCAAACGCAGCGAACTATATTTAAAGCAGCTCGATTTATGGGAAAAACGTAACGAGCGCGCGCGCATGCTGTCTGGTGGGATGAAACGTCGTCTGATGATTGCCCGTGCGCTGATGCACGAGCCGAAATTACTCATTCTGGATGAACCAACGGCGGGCGTCGACATTGAGCTGCGTCGTTCAATGTGGGGCTTTTTAAAGGATTTAAACGACAAAGGCACCACCATTATTCTGACCACTCACTATCTCGAAGAAGCGGAAATGCTGTGTCGTAATATCGGCATTATTCAGCACGGCGAGCTGGTGGAAAACACCTCGATGAAGAGTCTGCTCTCCAAGCTGAAATCTGAGACCTTTATCCTCGATCTGGCACCAAAAAGTCCGCTGCCGAAACTGGAAGGTTATCAGTACCGACTGGTCGACACTTCCACGCTGGAAGTGGAGGTTCTGCGTGAACAAGGGGTCAACAGCGTCTTCTCTCAGCTGAGCGCGCAGGGCATTCAGGTATTGAGTATGCGTAACAAAGCCAACCGACTGGAAGAACTGTTTGTTTCTCTGGTGCATGAAAAACAAGGAGATCGCGCATGATGCAGCTTTACTGGGTTGCGCTGAAAAGCATCTGGGCGAAAGAGATCCACCGCTTTATGCGTATCTGGGTCCAGACTTTGGTGCCTCCCGTCATCACCATGACGCTCTATTTTATTATCTTTGGTAACCTGATCGGCTCGCGTATCGGCGAAATGCATGGCTTTAGCTACATGCAGTTTATTGTGCCGGGGCTGATTATGATGGCAGTGATCACCAACTCGTATGCCAACGTGGCCTCGTCGTTCTTTAGCGGCAAGTTTCAACGCAATATTGAAGAGCTGCTGGTCGCCCCGGTGCCGACGCACGTGATTATCGCCGGTTTCGTCGGCGGCGGCGTGGCGCGTGGCCTGTGCGTAGGCATTCTGGTGACGGCTATTTCACTGTTCTTCGTGCCGTTTCAGGTGCATTCCTGGGTCTTTGTGGCGCTCACGCTGGTGTTAACGGCGGTACTGTTCTCGCTGGCCGGTTTGCTGAACGCAGTCTTTGCAAAAACCTTTGACGATATCAGCCTGATCCCCACCTTCGTGCTGACGCCGCTGACCTATCTGGGTGGCGTGTTCTATTCGTTAACGCTGCTGCCGCCGTTCTGGCAGGGACTTTCGCATCTGAACCCAATTGTCTACATGATTAGCGGCTTCCGCTACGGCTTCCTGGGTATTCATGATGTTCCGCTGGTCACCACGTTTGGCGTGCTGGTGGTGTTCATTGCGGCGTTTTACTTGCTGTGCTGGTACCTGATTCAGCGCGGACGCGGCCTACGTAGCTAATTCTTTCTTCCTCTCCTGACTCGGGAGAGGAAGACTTTTGATGCTTATCACCATTACCGATTTATCACCCTGATAAACTACTTGCCTGCTAAGGAGGTAGGCAATGTTAGGTTGGGTAATTACCTGTCATGACGATAAGGCACAGGATATGCTGCATCGTCTGGAGAAAAAGTACGGTCCGTTGGAGCAATGTCAGGCGGTAAGTTTCTGGCGTGGGCTCAGCTCGAATATGTTAAGCCGCATGATGTGCCATGCCCTGCATGCCACAGACTCTGGTGAAGGGGTAGTATTTCTGACGGATATGGCCGGGGCTGCGCCATACCGTGTAGCCTCGTTAATGAGTCATAAACATCCCCAGTGTGAAGTGATTTCAGGTATCAGCTATCCATTGCTTGAACGAATGCTTTCGTCGCGGGAATTACTGAGCAGTTCTGCGTTTCGCGATTGCATCGTCGCGCTTGGCGGCCCCGAAGTCTCCAGCCTCTGGCATCAACAACAAAAAAATCCCCCCTTCGTGTTGAAGCATGATTTGTATGAGTATTAATCATTGGTATTGATGATGCTTTTGCTACAATAGCCGAGGTTTCTCGCCTCGGTTATCTCATATGGTTATGCGCGTTCTGTTTGTTTTGTTGCTCCTGTTCTCTGGTGGCGTAGGTGCGGCCTTGCCCGCTCGCTATATGCAAACCACGGAGGATGCGGTGATCTGGGCGCATGTTGGCAATAAGACGGAGACTGTCGGTAATTTACGCGCCGGACAGATTATTGCCGTTGAACCGGATGCAAAGGATTACTACACCTTCAACTTCGGTTTTGGCAAAGGCTACATCGACAAAGGGCACCTGGAACCTGTGCAGGGGCGTCAGCGTGTGGAAGACGGCCTGGGTGACTTAAATAAACCGTTGAGTAACCAGAACCTGATCACGTGGAAAGATACTCCGGTCTATAACGCACCGGACGTTGGCAGCGCACCGTTTGGTACGCTGGCAGAGAATCTACGTTATCCGGTGCTCAGTCGGTTGAAAGACAGACTGAATCAGACCTGGTATCAGATTCGCATCGGCGAGCGGCTGGCCTATATCAGCGCGCTGGATGCCCAGCAGGATAACGGTATCCCGATTCTGACCTATCATCATATTCTGCGCGATGAAGAGAACACGCGTTTTCGTCATACCTCAACCACCACCTCAGTGCGCGCGTTCAGTAACCAGATGACCTGGCTGCGCGATATGGGCTATACCACGCTGACGATGTATCAGTTGGAAGACTACCTCAATAATCGCGCGAACCTTCCGGCGCGTTCGGTCGTTATTACGTTTGATGATGGTCTGAAGTCCGTTAGCCGCTATGCGCATCCCGTCCTCAAGCAATATGGCTTTAAGGCGACGGCGTTTATCATTAGCTCACGTATCAAGCGTCACCCGCAAAAGTGGGATCCGAAATCGCTGCAGTTTATGAGTATTTCCGAGATGGAAGGGATCAAAGACGTATTCGATTTCCAGTCGCACACCCATTTCCTGCATCGGGTGGATGGCCAAAGGCGGCCAATTTTACTCAGCCGTAACTATCACAATATTCTGTTTGATTTTGAACACTCTCGTCGGGCGCTCGGGCAGTTTAATCCGCATGTGCTCTATCTTTCCTATCCGTTTGGCGGTTATAACGCGACGGCGGTGAAAGCGGCGCATAATGCCGGTTTTCACCTGGCGGTGACGACGGTGAAAGGGAAGGTGAAGCCTGGCGATAACCCGATGTTGCTCAAAAGGCTGTATATTCTGCGCACGGATTCGTTGGAGACCATGTCGCGGCTGATCAGCAACCAGCCGCAGGGGTAATTTACTGGTAGGTCACCTGGAAGGTGATGGTCGTTCCGAAAACGCCAGGCGTCACGGCTTCGGTGTTGGTTTTCACCAGCTTTGCGTTATAAGTGGCGCTAACCTGATAAACAGGCGCACCTATCGGGTTGCCCGCAGCGATAGTCTCTGACTGGTTATTGTGGATCTGTGAATATGCGGGAGTGCGCAGTTTTACACCTACACCTTTTGCCGCGGTAACGCTGGAATTACTGGTAATGGAATTGGTAAATAATGCCCCATCTGACGTGGTGTGTTCCGATACCACTTTCGCATCGACCTCAATGACGTTTGCGCAGGAACCCTCAATTTTAAACGACACCTCTGTTGTGTTATCGTTTTCCAGATCGGAGCGATACCAGTCCCCAAGGTCTACGGTGGTCGGCGCACGAAGCACGCAGGAAGGTGCATGCAGCGGGAGCTGGAACGACATATCATTGATATTGATCGGCACGCGGGGGTGATCGCTCTCGGTTCCGGTATGAGGGTCGCCAATCACCGCATGCCCTAGCATGCCGCCTGCTGCCGTTAAAAACTCCACGTTTGTAGGAAGCCCTTTAAATGTGGGGTCCTGATAAATATCCATCCGAGCGTGCCAGTATCTGGCATTGACGACGCCCTCGTCGTTATTCGCATCGCCTGTTTCATAGTAACTGCCCGCTTGCGGGGGAAACCACGCAGTGACGGTATTGGCGTCCGGGTAAATCGCCAGGGTGTAGTAAATTCCCTCCACGTTGGTACGAAACGTTGCGTGACCGTTTACGTTTCCCCACAGCAATGCGTTATCGGTCATTTGCCAGACACTTTCACCGTCGTTACCAACGTTACAGGAGGACTGCAGAGGCGTGTCAAATTCAAGAAGGATCGTGGGGCTGATCTGTGTGGGGACCGAAATGGTTCCTGGCGGAAGCGGGACGATCATCGTTGACATGCCCGGCATAATTGTCCGGGTGTTGCCGTCATTAAATTTACACTCCATGGCGGCATGCGCTGCGCCCGATGCACCAATTGCGATAAGCGCGAGCCAAAAGTGTTTCAGTCTCATCAATAATTCCTTTTATTCGTAGTTCACATCCACCAGCACGTTACTGGTGACAACGCCGCTGACAACTGCGCCCGTATTCTGATAGCGCGCGTAAAACTGATAATCCGTTAAATACAGAGAACTACTTTTCCCGCTGACGTCGTAAATCACGTTAGAACTGCCATCGCTGTTTAAGACGTTAGTTTTATGGTCCGCAGAGAATATGACGATACCAACGTTTTGTGCCGCACCTGTCGTGGCATCATTTTTGAATACCTGGTTTTGATTGCTCCAAAAACCGGATTGCGGCGTAAAGCTGAATATCAATTGCTTGATGCTACCGTTATCTGTACAGTCTTCGAGACGCACGTTAAAAGGCGTGCCACCCGCCTCGTCGGTAGGCGCATATTTACTGCTGCCGTCGCTATTATAAAACCATGCCCGCGTGACGTTGGGGAGGTAGACTTCCCCCCCATTTTCCAGACTGAGTTTGCAAGTGCTGTTAACAATACTGGCGGTCAGATTGATATCTAAATTGGAACCCGCCTGGCTGATGCCAGACCAAAGCCAGCCCGTCAGACCCATAAGCAACACAAGACCGGGCTGGCGTAAAAGAAACGGTAATAGTTGCATGAGAAAAACACCTGAAAATTAAGGGTATGTCACAACAAAGGTGACCGGAGCCGTGACATTACCGGCGGTGACGTCGCTCAGGGTTTTACCGTTTGCCACGACAATACGTGACGTCATTGGGTAGGTACCGGCACCGTTGGTAATAGTCACCTCTTGTGCAGTTGGTGGCGTTTTACAAGACAGTTGCACACCCGTATCTGCATCACCGCCCCAAATTTCGAAAGCGGTATTGAAGCCAGCCGCATAAGAGTCTCCGTCTAAATTATCACCGGAGCAGGTACCACCTGTGCCCGCTTTAGCTTCTACTTCTGCGATTGTTACGCCGGAGCAGTTGCTGAAGGCAATGCTCAGCGGCATCGCTTTCTTGTTAAGATCCGATTTATATGTCTCACCATAGCCAATAGTGCTGACATTTTGGCCCTCACCATTAACGACGATAGCTTTACAGGTACCGGTTGTAATTGTGGTCCTAAAGGTCATTTGTACACTGTCGGTACCGGTAATAGCGGCTCTGACCATTCCTGAGAATAAGACGGCAGAAACGGATAATGCGATTAATGCTGATTTAAATTTCATAGTGATGCTCCGTAGTTCCGCGTTAATTACTCGTAGGTAAATACGAATGTCGCAACGGCTGAGAAAGCCCCTGTTGTGGCCGAATTAGCATTGGTCTCTTTCATGATGGCGATCAGCGGAACCTCTTTACTGTTAATTTCTGCCTCACTCCAGACCAGACGTTCTGAATCGACGGTGGAATTAATAACAAAAGGTTCATCAGGTTTGGATGAGCGCGCTACTGACACCCCTGTGTAGTCGGCTGAGCCTTTAGTTCCATTCGTTAATATTTTTGTTGAATACCCGGATGGCGTTCCGTTGATTGATGTCTTTAACGATTGAAGAGACGCAGGGCATTCAACAATCACTAATTTAAAATCTGCCGTTGCCGTCCCCGCCCTTACATCATCAATACGAACTTCACCGCTACTATTACCAATGATTAATTCTTGTATCGTATCGGAGCCTGTACCACCGACCAGTTTCATATCGCAGGTGGTTTCTTTAATTGTGGCCGTGAAGTTAACATCAAGGTTTGTGGAATTAGCGGCAAGCGCGCTTCCAGAGGCTGCCATTGCGACAAATGCCGCAATGGGAAGAGTGAGGCGGTTTCTTTTCATATAAACTCTCATTAGTTTTTCCCTAAACAGGTAATTACATGTGGCAAAGTTGATTGTTCAGTACTAGGGTTAGCCCCGCTTTTGCCGTGGTTTCAGTTATCTGGTAACGCACCGTACAGGTGCTTTCTTTGCCACTGCCCCACACCACGCGAAGTTCTCCCTGTGGTTCCACGCCGCGCACGTAGGCTTGCCCGGCCTGGCCGACGGTACCGACAGTTTCATTTTTCTCGTTAAGGACATCTGCGCCTAAAGGAATGAAGCCTTTATCGCTGCGCTGTAATTCCAGAATCAGTGAGCGGCCTTCATCGGTTTCAAAATTCACCAGCACAACGGCACCGCTGCGCGGTACGGTAACCGTACTGGTGCTTTTGACTTCAACATCGTTCTCCAGCGAGCTGATATCCAGAGAAACCCGGTTTTCGCGGTAGGCTGACATATACGGCAAAATGCCATATCCCGAGCTGCCGATTTCGCTGCTGCTGTAGCCTAGTCCTGCGCCCTGTGCGCCGCTGGCTTTCACCAGCGCGACGGCATCGGTTTCGCCAATGCTGCCCGGCGCGAACGCCACGCCGCCAGAATGCAGCACCATACCTCCGCTGTAGCTGGCGGAATATTGCCGGCTATTGTCGTCGCCAAACGAGGCGGAAAGTCCTAATGGGCCATAGCTGCTGTTGAGGGAGCCAAAACCACTCACCTGATTCAGGTTGCCGTAATTACCGCTGCTTGACGCGGCGCTCACGGAGTAGCTGATGTCATTATCTTTGGTATTGCCACTGGCGGTGGAGTTGACGTTAGTTCCGCCCTTCATGTCAGAACGCAGGCCCATATTGATATTGGAGAAGCTGTCCGAACGTTCCCCACTGTGGGAAAACATACTCAACGGAATACTTAAACTGAGATAGATACTGTCGTCTTTACTGCCGTTCTGGTTATAGGCGCGTTGTAATGACACGCTATAGCTGCCGTAGGCAAAACTGTTGTTGTAACCCACACTATAGTTGGCCGTTGATCCCGCATCATTCCAGTAGTCCTGCCATGTTCCGCTGACATATACAGAACCCCAGGTTGTTTCTCCCTGGTTTAAGGGTTGGTTGATGCTGAGCTGTACCTGATTTTTGGTACGTTGGTAATCAGCATAAAGCTCATCACCTGAGCGATAACTTTGCTGGGCATAGTGCTGGTGCTTAACGCTGTCTTGCAGAGACGCGGCGTCATTGAGGCTGAGGTAGTCTTCAGTAGAAAAACGATAAGCGGCGACGTTAAATGAGGTATTGGTCGCCTCGATCATTTTGCTGTAGGTCAGCCGGTAGCTTTGCCCACTGAGCGTGCCGAGATCATCAATACTGGCGTGAGATTGCGTCACATCAAAGGCGAATGCGCCAATGCCGGTGTTCATTGCCAGGCCTAATAACCCAGCATAGAAATCCATATCGGTATATTGCGCGCCGATATAGCCGGTAAAGGTGTTGTTTAGGCCATAGTAAAACTGCGCATAACCCACCTGCGGTTTATCATGCAAAGAATCATCGTTTAGTTCGCCGACGCCGATATCCCAACGTGTCGCGCCAGGGCGCAACATTTGGGTGACAGAAGAAAAGGGGACGGTAAAGCTCCGTTTGCTGCCGTCGGTTTCTTCTACGGTGACCAGCAGATCGTTACCGTAACCCGTGGTGCTGAGGTCGTTAATCTCAAATGCACCCGGTGGTACGGTCGTTTCGTAGATTTTATTGCCACTTTGCATCACCGTGACTTTGGCGTTGCTGTTGGCTACGCCGCGGATGACGGGCGCGTAGTTGCTGGATCCCATCGGTAACATGCGGTCATCGTTATACATGCGCGCCCCGCGCAGGCTGAAGGAGTCAAACGCATCGCCACGGGTGTAGGAATCGCCTATTACCATTTGTGCTTTCAGCGCGGTGATATCTCGCTGTAAATAAACGTCCTGATTGTTGTATTCACTACCAGTATCTTTGTTCCAGTTAAGGCTACCTCGGGAACGCAAACGCCACGGCCCCATATTTAAACCGTAACGCAGACCCATGTAGGCGGTATCGGATGTTGTGCCATTGCCTTCACTGTGCCAGGCGTTCATATCATAAGAGACGATGGCCGCCGGAACGCCATCTTCCCACAGTGATGGGTCAACGTACCCGGCGGGGCGCTTCAGGATATAAATCTGCGGGAAGTTGAGATCCATAGCCTGTTTGCCAGAATCGTAATTCGCCGTTGCTCCGGGGTAGTATTTTTTTATATCCAGACACGTGGTGTTGTCGTCGAGCTCGACGTCATCGCGCATTGCCGCGGGGTCAACGCCTGCCTTGGTGAGTAAAAGCGGTGTCAGACATGCACTGGCGCGTGGCGTACCGTTTTCATTAAAGGTAATTTCAGAGGTGGATTTCAACGCATTGTTAAGATTCACTTTCACACGATAGGTTCCGGCAAGTACCGGGTTGCCATACGCATAGCGACTAATATCGATATTCGCACCGCTATTAAGTAAAAATTGCTCGTTAAATTCTACGGCTTCGTCCGACTCAACAACGGTTTTTTCGGCTTCTGAATTTGCAGCAGAAACAGAAAAAGGGAGTGCTGTGCCAATAGCAAGACATAATAATGAGCGTTGAAATAGCATTGTTTTTCCGAATAATTAATGCGGGCAATAATTGCCCGCTATATTGGTACGTAATTGTTATAAGTGATTAGTCGATTTTTGCTTCTCGCTTATCTGTGCCACCATTATCATTAATGGTGTTATAGATAACGGTACCGCTAATATTATTCGAAAGACCTTTTACGGACATGCTGACTCCACTAAAGGGCAAAACGGATTTGCTGTCGACAGTATATTCTTTACCGCCCATTTTTAATTTTACGTTGGAAACGGAAACGTTGTACGGGCTGTCATTTTGGGCAAACAACGAAAGCGTATTGCCTTCTTTTTTTTGCGACCATTTCAGGTTTGCAGCCGCATCGCCAGGCGTGCCCTTCAGACCATCCGGGCGGAAAAATAGTTTGATCCGGGTGCGAAAGGCGAGTTGAAGTTGATTTAAACTTTCGCCTTCTTTCGCTTTTGATTTTGGCGGGATTTCCAGCACGTTAAACCAAAACAGCGATTCTCGATCCTGAGGTAATGCGCTACCCATATACGTAATACGTAAGGATTGCCCTTTTTGTGGATCGATACGAGATACCGGAGGCGTAATGACAAATGGCAGTTTTAGCTCCTGCGGATTAACACCGTCACGCCCGTCATCCAGCCAGGTTTGCACCAGTAGCGGTTTATTGCCTCGGTTATCCAGATTCACAATCACGTCTTTTGATGACTGCGGGTACACAATACGTGTTCCGGAAATGACGATATCCGCGTTTACCTGGAATGTTGTAAATGCCGCGAAGGCCGCAGCAGCGAAGCAGGTGGCTTTAAATCCCTTTGTAATAACCATATTGACCATTTTACCCTCCCTGTAGGCACTCTTTAAAATCCCCCAGCACAGCCGCTGAGGGATTGGCTAATCTTTTAAATAAAAGGATTAGTTATAAATAACGGTGAAGGCAACTTGCGCCTGTACGGTTCCTGCCGTTACCGGACTGCTGTCTGCATTCCACTTCTGGCCTTGGGTGTAGGCTACGCGGTAGAACAGGTCACCGGTGCCATCAGCGGAAATAGTGGCTTTCTGGGTGTTGTTAGTCTGGTCAACTTTGATCAGATCGGTAGCGCCGTTGCCGTTGTTAGCCAGCACCAGGTTAACGTTTTCTGCGGCACCCTGCAGATTCGCCGGTGGTACTAACAGGCCACCGGAGGTTGAGCTGGAACCGCCCCAGGAATCAAACTGAGCGGAGGCATCTTTTACCGTTGCGTTATCACATTCACTCAGATTCAGAGTGAACTGTTTTTCGCCCAGAGTGCTGTTTTCACCCAGTGCGGTAGCGAAGTTTTTAACAAAAACGGTATCCAGAGTAACGTCAAAATCGTTACCATCTTGATCGATTTTATGATCAAGAGAGATTTTACAGGTATTGTTAGAAACCAGACCGTGGAAAGTAATGGTACCTGTATCAGGCTCTGCAGCCATTGCAGAACCCGCACTCAAAGTCATTGCAATAAAAGCTGCTACGCCATATTTTCTAAAAAACATTTCTAATGTCCATATTTAGGTATTAAGCATAAATATAAGATATGTTTTCATATATCTTATTTGTTGAAATATTATATTTCAAACGCATTTTATAGAGGGGGAAGGTGAAAGGGAATAGTGTTATTTATTAGAAATACTTCACGTTCTTTTAAGTAAAATTAAAATGCCTTATTTAAATGATGGTATAAATAATAAATAATATTATTTATTCGTAATATTAAATTAAAGACAACCCACCCCAAAATATGTTTTCTGGAAGGGTTGTCCTATTATTGAAGTTTAGGCAACCTGTACCGGAATAGCTTTCGCTGTGCGCTTCATTTCGTTGTCGCCTTCAAAATAGGCCACTTTCGGACGCCATGTACGGGCTTCTTCGTCAGACATGGTGACGAAGCTGGCGATAATTACAATATCGCCAACATCAGCGCAATGCGCCGCTGCACCGTTCACTGAAATGATTCTGGAGCCGCGTTCAGCAGCAATCGCATAGGTTGAGAAACGTTTACCGTTGGTCACGTTCCAGATATCAATAGCTTCGTTTTCCAGAATACCTGAGGCATCAAGGAAATCCTGGTCGATGGCGCAGGAGCCTTCGTAGTGCAGGTCCGCCTGCGTGACTTTTACGCGGTGGAGCTTGCCTTGCAGCATGGTGCGAATCATAACGTCTATACCCTGTCGTTTACCTTGGCTAAGCAGGCGTGACTGGCCTGCTTTGAGAAATCTTCAGGCAGTATTGCCCGATTTTTAACCCCTGTCTACTGGGCTAATGTAACGCTTTGATTATCGATCAGACGCGCCTGACCCAGCCAGGCGGCAGCCAGAATTACGGCGCGTTTACTGGTTTCAGTCAACTCCAGCAGCGTGTCGGCATCGCGGATCTGAATATCGTCGGCGCGAAAGCCTTTTTCATTCAGCTCTTGTTCCGCTATGGCAATAATTTCTTGCAGCTCACGATTACCCGCAATCAGCTTTTCAGCGATACCGTTCATCACATTGTGCAGGCCCGGCGCGATTTTACGCTGTTCTGCCGTCAGATAACCGTTACGTGAGCTGAGGGCCAGACCGTCTTTGGCACGAATAATCGGTACGCCAACGATTTCAATGTCATAACCCATGTCCGCTACCATTTTGCGGATCAGCGCCAGTTGCTGGAAATCTTTTTCACCAAAGCAGGCGATATCGGGTTGGATCAGGTTAAACAACTTGCTGACGATGGTGGCAACGCCACGGAAGTGACCTGGACGACTGGCACCTTCCAGCATGGTAGAGAGGCCGGGAACATCAACGAAAGTCTGACCTTCCAGACCCTGCGGGTAGATTTCCTCAACGGCTGGTGCAAAGACATAATCAACTTTGCGTTTGTTCAGCTTTTCGCAATCTTCCTGCAGCGTACGCGGATAACGCACCAGATCGTCGGGGCGGTCGAACTGCATCGGGTTAACGAAAATGCTCACTACCACCACATCAGCCCGGGCTTTTGCTTCATCGACCAGTTTCATATGGCCGTCGTGCAGGTTGCCCATGGTGGGAACCAGTGCTACGCGTTTGCCTTCCTGACGCAGACGACGAATATGCTGGCGCAGCAGCGGTAGGGTTTCAATGATTAACACGACAAGACTCCTTAATGGAAACTGTGTTCTTCGCCCGGATAAACGCCGGACTCCACTTCAGCCATATACTGCCGCACTGCGGCGCGCATGTCGCCTGCTTCATTGAGGAAATTCTTCGCAAATTTCGGGATGTGGCCACCGGTAATACCAAACGCATCATGCATGACGAGGATTTGCCCGTCGGTGACGTTACCGGCGCCAATTCCAATCACCGGAATCGTCAGCGCTTCAGTGACGCGCTTCGCCAGCTCAACCGGTACGCACTCCAGCACCAGCAGTTGAGCGCCCGCTGCTTCTAAGGCCAGTGCGTCATCCAGCAGTACCTGTCCGGCATCGCCTCGGCCCTGAATTTTATAGCCGCCGAAGATATTCACTGACTGAGGCGTTAATCCCAGATGACCACAAACCGGTACGGCGCGTTCGGTGAGCATTTTCACCGTATCTACCAACCAGGCACCGCCTTCAATTTTGACCATATTTGCGCCCGCACGCATGGCGACAGCAGCGTTTTCAAACGCCTGTTCCGGGGTGGCGTAAGCCATAAACGGCAGGTCGGAGAGCAGCAGACAGTTGGGCGCGCCGCGACGTACAGCCCGGGTGTGGTAAGCAATGTCTTCAACGGTGACGGGCAGGGTGGAGTCGTGTCCCTGTACCGTCATGCCCAGCGAATCACCGACCAGCATCACATTGATGCCTTCATCGGCGAATAATTTGGCGAAGCTGTAATCGTACGCGGTAATGGTGGCGAAGCGCTTTTTCTCTTGTTTGCATTTCTGCAGCACAGCGATAGTAGTGGGTTTGCTCATAACCTCTCCGGCCATAATATTGATGAATAGAATGGCCGCATTGTAGGGGAATGAATCAGAAAAGCGTTAGCCCTTTGTGGGAAACTTATCGACCACCACTTAAACAGACATTAGGGGTAGTCGATGGTGAATATGCCGTTCGCTTTGAAATTCCCTGACCCGATTTGCTGGGTGCCGTCACGTTTGAGCGTCGCCAAAAAATTGAGGGTTTGCGACTGGACGACACCATTTTCACTGCTACCGTAGATATTGTCATCACTGGAAGTATCGCGCTGATCGTTATAGATCGAGGTGGTATCGTTGGGGATCATCACCATCTGCTGGCTATAGCTATTGGCCGCGCCGCTGATCTCCAGACCCACGCCAGTGGCTTTGTTGCTGGTCAGTATATTACCCAGCAGAGTGGGGGTTTTAGCGACAGTGGTGGAGGTGAGCGTCACGTTGATATTGCGCAGGCCCCTACAACCCGCCAGCTTGATGGAAAACGGCACCGCCGTGGCGCCGTTAATAATGTCGTTCGGGCTGTAGTGGCCAAGATCGACGGTAGTACCGCTAACGCTGCTGCCGCTGGCCACCGGTTGTGTGGTGCAGGTGGGTTCTGCGACGGTTACTGCGCTGACATCAAAGGTAGCATTCAGATAATAACTTTTAATACCGGCCCCTACGTTCTCGTTCCAGAAGCGCACATGATAATCGCCATTTTTGAGCAGCGTGATCGTTGAGTTGCCCGGAGTATAAGTTTGATCGGTGTAAAATGTTACCGCGGCATAGTAACCCAGCCCACCCCAGGTATAGTAATATCCTGGTCCTGATTGGTTCGGGCCCTTACAGCCGCCATTATCGCTGACTGAAATCACGTTGTGCATAATACCGTTCTGTATCTGCAAATTTGGGGCACTGACTTTGAGGCTATATGAACTAAAGCTACGTAACTCCAGCGAGAAATAGAGCCCGGTAATGTTTGTTTTAAAAATATCGACTCCGCCGTAGCTACCCGCAGAAACGAGGCCGGACTCCACTGATAAGGTACCCGTAGTGCTCTGACCTTGATCTGAAACGTAGCAATAAAGACTGTTATTTGCCGATGATGAGCCATGGGCACCGTTCCAGTTGATGGTGACGTTCGCGGGTGCCAGCGCATTTGTGCGGCTGAAATAGACGGTGCGCCCACTCGGATAAATTAACTGGTTAGTACCATCGCTTGATGGGCCACCATACTCATAGTTATGTTCCCCGTTGCCTAACACAAAGGTATCTGTCTGCGCATAACCTGCTGCGGGAAAAGATAACAATATGACCAATAAAGTAGACACAACAACGGAAAGTACCGTCTGCCGTCCTTTAAATTTACGATATTCCGCAGGTGTGTTCCCTCTCATTGCTATCTCCTTGTAATTTTTATTCGTAATAAACTGACACCAGCACGCTGGACTTCACCGCGCCGCTGACGATGGCCTGGCCGGACTGTACTTTCTGCATCCGGGCGTAAAACGAATAGCGGCTATCGGCGTAGTCGGCGGCGGTGACGTCATATTGGCTACGCGGTGTACCGTCGGTGTTCATTACGTTATAGATATTGTTGGCATCGTTGACGGAAAAAATCACCACCCCAACATTTTTCGCGCCGTCGCTGGCGTCGTTGGCAAAAATCTGTGCGGAGCCGGGGGCGAAGCTACCGGATAGTGGCGAAAAATGAATGGTGAGTTTCGACGGATCTTTGCCGCTGACCGGCATACAGTCTTTAACGTGGATATAAAAGGTGCTGCCGCCCTGGTAGGGATCTTCCGCAGTTACACCGCTGGCAAAATAGTCGTAGCTTTTTGTACCTAAATCCACCAGGCCGTTATCGTCGACTGAGACTTCACAGCTGGTATTAACTACATTGGCTCTAATTTCTACATCGGTGTCGGCCTCGAGCATGGGGGCCAGTAACAAAAAGCCAATGGTGATGGCGCTTCGCAATAGTTTGCTCATCGTGTCTTACTCATAGGTAATAGTGAACAGGCCCTGGGTAGAGAAGGCGCCAGTGTGTAAATCCGCGACGGTGCTGCCAGAGGACAGCACGATGCGGGCGCTGAGCGGTATGGCGACCGTGGTTTCATCGCTGGCCTGGGCCAGATCGACCAGTTGCTGTACCGGGCTGGCGCAACTTAGCTGTTTGCTGCCGCTGCTGGCTGGTGTTGACGTCGTCCAGATTTCCGCGGACACGTTGGCAGCGTCGTCGCTACCGTTTAGCGCGTTGCGAAAGCCGTTGCCACCGCCAGAAGCGCCATCGCAACCGGTTTTCGCCGTTAGGGTGACGGTAGCCTGTTTTTTGGCCAGCCCCACGCAGTTGCTGAATACCAGTGAAAAAGCCTGTGAGTTGGTTTTATTCACGATTTGTGGAATATAGACATCGCCAATATCGACAATGCCATTTACTTTGCCGGTGTTGTCGTGTAGCGCTGCCTGACAGGTTGATGGTGTAATCGTGGTGGAAACCGTCATCTCCAGCGAGTTTGTGCCCGCGTAGCCCGGCAATGCGGGGAGGAGAACCGACAGTGCGCCACATAGCCGAAATAAATATCGCATCAACATAGCCTCCCTGCTATTGATAGGTAAAAGTAAAGGTGACCTTGGCCTGAAAGTCTCCAGCCGTTGGGATTAATGAGGTACTGGCACGACGAAAAAAGGCGCTTAGATCCATACCGTCAGCGATCTGGCTTTGTTTCCAGGTCGTTTTTTCCGTGCCGTCGAGTTTCAGACGGGCCGTGTCATCTTCTCCGTCCGGCTTAAAGCCAAGACCGACGTTTTCGGCATTTCCGCTGGTCAGCGCGTTTTGCAGCATGTAGTTGCTGTTTGAAAGCGTTGTTCCTTTCACGGTCATCGTGATTGAGGCTATGTCGTTATTACACTCTTGTGGCTTGAGCCTGAAGCTACCTTCTGTATTGGCGGTAACGTTAAGCAGCTCAGAAATCCCGATATTCGGGATGGTGAGCGCATACTGAGTGTCGCTGCCGCTGAGAGACGAGTTATTGAGGCTGGTGACTTTCATCACACAGGTGGTCTCTTCAATGACTGCGGTGAAGTTAAGGCTCAGTCCCTGAGTACTGGCAAAGCCTGGCGACGCCAGCAGTGCGTAAGTGAGCGCCAGTACGTTGACTACGTGGTGTTTTCTCATCCTTTATCCTCGTAATCTATTGCATCTTGCAAGGAACGGCGTTGAGGACGAGGGTCTTACCTGGCGCGTCTTCATTGCCTGAAGCAACCTGATAATGCAAACGGCAGCGCTGTGCCTGGTTCTGTAAGCTCCAGCGCACTTCCAGCTCGCCGCTGTCATCGATACCACGGACAAACGCCTGGCTGCCCTGGCCAACAGTGCCGAGCATATTATTATTCTGGTCGAAGACCTCAGCGGTGAACGGAATCGGCTGACCATCGCTGCGGACCAGGTTAATAATCGCGGAACGCCCCTGATCGGTTGCGAACTGGCTCATTACTACGGCCCCGCGCCGTGGGATCACGGTTGCGCTGGTGCTTTTCATTTCGATATCGTTATCCAGTTCGTTAATATCAAGTGAGACGATATTTTCTCGGTACGGCGTTAATGAATTGCCGATACCGTAGCCGAAGCGGTCGATTGTGCTGTTGCCGTAATCAATACGCGCGCCCTTCGCGCCAGGGGCATCAATAAGCACTAGCGTATCGCCGTCGCTAAAGCTCTGGTTGCTGAAGGTCAGCCCGCCGCTGTGCAGCACAAAGGCGCCATCGGTATTTAATGAATACTGACGCGAGCTGTCATTGCTGGCCGATGCGGACGCGGTGATATTGCCGTAGTTGGAGTCGTAGCTTACGTAGGAACTAATGGTGGAGAGATCTTTGTCCTCTTTTTCCATGTCGTAGGCGGTACTGATGCTGTAGTTCCAGCGGCTATCGGCGCTGTATCCGCTGGCGCTGGTGTTGAATTGATTGCTACCGTCGAAATCGCTGCTGACGCTGCTGTTCAGTGTGCGGAAGCCGCCGCTGTCCCGGTCGGTGCCCAGCAATTTATCCAGTGGGATTGTCACGCTCAGGTAGACCGAGTCATCGCGGTGATTGTCTTCGTCATAGGTGCGCTGCACGTTGATGCTGTAGCTGGCCCAGCCCAGGCTATTGCTGTAGCCTGCAGAGAAACTGCTGCGGGAATCATTGGTTACCCAGTAGTCGGCCCAACTGCCGTTCAGATAGAGCGAACCGTAGTTGATATCCCCGTTTTTCAGACTTTGATTCAGGCTGATGGTGAACTGGTTTTTCATCCGCGAATAGTTGTTCATGCCGTGGGCAGTGTCACTGTCGCTGTGTTTGGCATCATCAATAATGCTCAGCGCATCGCTCAGACCCAAATAGTCTTTCGTCGAATAGCGGTAGGCGGCGATGTTCAATGAGGTGTCCGTAGGTGCGAAGAATTTATTCCACGACACGCGGTAGCTCTGACCGCTGTATGTTTTATCGTCAGGAACGTTAGTCTGTGATTGGGTGACGTCAAAGGAGACAGCACCGATTAGGGTGTTCATCCCCAACCCCAATAACCCAGCAAGATAGCCGTTGTCTGTGGCCTGAATACCGCTAAAACCGGTGAATGTGTTGTTAAAACCGTAATAGAACGTGCCCTGTGCCAATCCCGGCTCATCACGTAAGCTATCGTCGTTGACCTGGCCCACACTGAGATCCCATTTGCCAACACCAGGGTGCATCATTTGTACCAGAGATGAAAACGCCTGACTAAAGCTATGCTTCGAGCCGTCGGCTTCGGTAATGGTGACCTCTAAATCGGCGCCATACCCGGATGGCGAGAGGTCATCAATCGCAAACGGCCCTGGCGGGACCGTGGTCTCATAAATTTTGTAGCCGTTCTGTGTAATGGTGACTTTGGCGTTACTGTTGGCCACGCCACGAATTGTTGGCGCATAGCTGGCAAGCTGCGGTGGCAGCATTTGTGATTCGCTATAAAGGCGAATACCGCGTAGGTTGACGGTGTCGAAAGCCTCACCGCTGGTGCCGGATTCACCAATGATCAACTGGGAGCGTAGCGCGGCGATATCTCGCTGCATATAGCGGTTTTGATAGTCAATATTGCTGCCGCCGTCTTTTTGCCTTGAGTAGTTGCCTTGTGCGCGGAAATGCCATGCGCCCAGGTTTACACCGCCATTAAAGCCAGCATAGACGCTGTCTTCAGTACCGTAGTCGTTCTCATTTTTCCACGCACTGACGTTGTACGACAACATGGCGGCAGGGATGCCGTCATCCCACAGCGAAGGATCAACATAGTTGGCGAAACCTTTTTGCACCCACATTTGTGGTACGCCGATATCCAGACGCTGGTCGCCGCCGTCAAAGTGGTTGGTTGACTGGGGAATAGCGAGCGCGAGATCAAGGCAGTTGTTAATGCTTTCCTCACGTTTCACCAGTACGGCTTTTTCGGGTATATCGTCAGGCAAACGAATATGTAACTGGCTGAGCATCTTGGGCGTAATGCATGCCTGTGTTTTACCGTTATGCGCGATATCGATGAACTCGACCTTCAGCGTGGTGACCAGATCATTATTAACGTAGCCGCTGGCATCGTAGACGCCAGGGGAGATCGCATTACCGTCGGAATAACGACTAAGATCGACCTGGCTTGATCCCGGTCCCATTAAAAACGAGCTGTCAAACTCCATCGTTTCATTTTCAGCCCATGCGCAAAAGCTGCCGGGTAATAGAGTACAGACAATAAAGCGGGCCAGGAAAGTAACCCTGAAATTTTTCGACAGCAGTATCATTGGCGCATCCCAAAGAGTAAAGGTAAGCGTTAAATATTCACCTTGCCGTTAATTGCGCCGCCAAAATCACTGATCGCAATATAGTTAATGCTGGTTTTGGTGGGTGTGCCGGTTAAGCCAGAAATGGTGAAATCGGATTCGCCTTTGGGGGCAACCATTGAAGCGGAAACAGCATATTTTCGTCCGCCAACAACGGCTTCAATTTTATTAAACGAGACAAAATAGCCGGTAGGGTTAGTCACATGAATGACGGGTTTCCCTGCTTTTTGCTGGATGCGCCACTGCAATTTCTGCGGGGCTTCTGATGCGATACCTGCCAGTCCGTCCGGGCGGTAAAACATTTTGATACGCGTGCGGAAAGCCAATTGCAGGATATTTTTATCTTTTACCTCTGCATCTTTCATTTTGGGGGGAACTTCCAGCACGTTAAACCAATAGATGCTTTCGCGATCATTAGGTAACGTGCTGTTGCTTGTATAGGTCAATTTTACCGTTTGTCCCCGTCCCGGTTCGATACGGGAAACCGGTGGTGTGGCGTTAAAGGGTACATTGATGGTACTGGGATCAGCGTTTGGATCGCCGTCATCCAGCCAGCTTTGTACTAGCGCTGGTGTCGAGCCTTTATTTTCCAGTCGAATGGTGGTGTCCTTTTGTGCGGCTTTATAAATAATACGCGTGCCGGAAAGGACAATATCTGCAAATGCCGGTTGGACAGCCAATAGTGCAGTAATAGCAAAAGAAAGGGAGCGACACATCCTGGTCATAGTTA
This sequence comes from Citrobacter sp. Cpo032, assembly GCF_030332975.1. Taxonomy (NCBI): domain Bacteria; kingdom Pseudomonadati; phylum Pseudomonadota; class Gammaproteobacteria; order Enterobacterales; family Enterobacteriaceae; genus Citrobacter; species Citrobacter sp. Cpo032. The sequence goes on along the minus strand of NZ_JAOWGU010000052.1, from coordinate 68,473 downwards.
TTCCTCCATGTTGGTATATAAGGAGGGAAATTGTGATAAAGCACACGATGCCCCTCCTGCCAAATACGAATGATTATTCGTAGGTTACGGTATACGCTGTGTTGGATTTCACGTAGCCCGCGGTTACAGGGACAGCATCAGACTGCTTAACGTAAGAAACGACGAAGTTGAACTTTGCCACACCGTCAGCATTAAAAGATGCATCGTGAATATCGGCAGCGTCGTTTACTTTGACCTGGGTATAGGCCAGCGCGGAGCCAGAATCATCGACCTGGTGGATGGCCAGGTTAACGCCGGTAGCCGGGTTGGAGATAGAGTCATCGTTGTTCAGCGTACCGAGGCTGTTGCTGAAGAACGTTGAAGCCATGCTCAGGTGCGCTTTCGTGTTGGCGTTGCTGGAGCCGCAGTCTACGGTAATGTAGAACGGTTCAGGTTGTACGCCAGGCTCACTGCCCTGTACACCTGGGTCGCTTGCAACATTCGCCGTGACAGCCGTGTTCAACTGAACCTGGCCGTCCTGGCTACCGCCGTTCACGTGCGGCGTGCAGGTGTTATCGCTGACCAGACCGGCAAAGTCTACCTGGCCGCCATCAAGGGCGAATGCAGATGTTGTAGAGGCGGCAGACAGCACCAGTGATAAAGCAATTAACTTTAATTTCATGTTGAAATATCCTTATTAAAAATAAATGTCATTTCAGACCGCCGAGATTATAAAACTCGCGCTGGAAATAGAAAAATACCGAGCAAGGATGTTTCTCAATATGGTATTCACGGAATGAATATTTTGTTTATGTATTGATTTCGCTTTTGTTCTGCCATGACCGACCCTCTAAAAATACCATGATATTTATGCTGCTTATATTATGTTTGCGATAAAAATAACCGTGTTTTATATTTTTGGTTTATTGTTTTCTTTTGGTTTATTGTTATCATGTATATATTTGGTGTATTTGTTTTTATTTGACATTCATCATGTATGATGAAAAAAAATAAAAGCATGTTTAATTAAATCTTAAAATATTCTGCTCAATAGCAATTTAACATCATCGGCTGTATTTGGTTTTCAGGGGTAAATGATGGAGTTATCTTGTTGCTTTCGATAACCCCATGAATATTAACAATTAATTATAGGTTAAAGTATAGGCCGTATTAGACTTCACATAGCCTGCTGTCACCGGAACGGCGCTGGACTGCCTTACATATGAGACGACAAAGTTGAATTTGGCGACGCCGTCAGCATCAAAAGTTGCATCGTGAATATCGGCAGCGTCGTTTACTTTGACCTGGGTATAGGCCAGTGCAGATCCGGAAGCATCGATCGCATGGATGGCCAGGTTAACGCCGGTAGCCGGGTTGGAGATAGAGTCATCGTTGTTCAGCGTACCGAGGCTGTTGCTGAAGAACGTTGAAGCCATGCTCAGGTGCGCTTTCGAGTTGGTGTTGCTGGAGCCGCAATCTACGGTGATGTAGAACGGTTCAGGTTGTACGCCAGGCTCACTGCCCTGAACGCCCTTGTCGCTCGCAACATCCGCCGTGACAGCCGTGTTCAACTGAACCTGACCGTCCTGGCTGCCGCCATTCACGTGCGGCGTACAGGTGTTGTCGCTGACCAGACCGGCAAAGTCTACCTGACCACCATCGAGGGCAAAAGCGGAAGAGGAGAGCAGCGCTGTAGAGAATGCTATAGCGAGTAGCGTCTTATTCATTTCGTAATGTCCTTATTAGAACTTAATGACTTTAAAAATAACTGGTGAATAAATTATTGCGAGTGGATTAAAGCAAACATCAGCATGAAATGTAAAATTCATAAAGTCTATTTGTTTTGATGTTATTATTTTTAACGCAAATGATATTTGAATTTCATATTTATTGGAGGTTGATTTTTTCAACTAATTATTGTTTCTGTAAGATTTTTAAGCGTAGATTGTTGAGAGGATGGAGATATTTGCATTTATAGCATTTATCTTGTTGATGTTTGTATTAGACGTATTGATTCTGTGACAGTTTTTATGTAGAGAAAAAAAGAATGCTTGGATATGGTTTATCTTTTATATCACTGTGATTGATGTTTTTTTATTGATTAGAAAAAATACAATATTGTTGTAAAAAAAATAACAAGGGCAATGTTAATTGGTGATTTAAAATATTAACGCTTTGTATGATTGTCGAAAAATATAATATTGAATGTTATATCAAATGGTTATGACCATGTTGTGATTGCGTGGTTAACGTTGAATGGTTATACGGGCATCAATTGTGCCGAGCCTCTTCACGCAGTGTTCCGGAAATCAGTGCTATTACCAGAGAGCAGGACGTTGAGGGTAATTCTGGGCGAGATAAGTACGGAGCGGAGTATTGCCAGGGAAGAGCAGTTCTGGCGCGATTTCAACTAACGGCCACAGCATAAAGCCCCGGTTTTTCATGTCGTAGTGCGGCACGGTCAGACGTTCGGTGTTAATCACTTCATCGCCAAACAGCATAATGTCGAGGTCCAGCGTTCGTGGCCCCCAGCGTTCAGCTTTGCGCACGCGGCCCTGTTGCAGTTCAATACGCTGGGTATGGTCCAGCAACGCTTCGGGGGCGAGGGTGGTTTCCAGCGCCACGGCGGCGTTCAGGTAATCGGGCTGATCCTGTGGGCCTAATGGCGGTGTGCGGTAAAATGAAGAGACGGCCATAATGCGGCTGTCGGGAATTTCACCGATCGCCTGTATGGCAGCATTCACCTGTTCCAGCGGGGAGGCGAGGTTGCTGCCAATAGCGATATATACCCGTCGTCTTTCAGGCTGCATCTGTGTTGGCTTTCCTCGCTCATCCCAGTCACGTACTGATGTACGCTCCCGGGAGTTCGCTGTGTCGCCGCCTTGATGCAACCCGAAATCCATTGGGTATACGCAATTGGTCACGCGGAACCTTCGCGGCGTGGCGCGCGTTTACGCGGGCGACGATGGCGACGGCGTACGTCTGGCTCTTCATCCAGCTCGTTCAGCATGCCTTTTTGTTCCGGCGGCGCTGAAACCTGGAATTCACCCCACCATTTCGCCAGTCGCTGCAATTCCGCGTTGTGTTCGACTTCAGCACGCAGCGCTAACAGGTCGTAAGCTGCGCGGAACTTTGGATGCTCCATCAGCTTCCAGGCGCGTTTGCCCTGGCGACGGGACATACGTAACTGCAACTGCCAGATATCGCGGGTCAGTGAGGTCAGACGTTTCGGGATCGCCAGCGAGCGGCAGGCTTCGTCCAGCACGTCGTTCATTGCCAGCGCGAAAGCGTCGTAATAGGCCAGACCGCTTTCTTGCGCAATTTTCTGTGCGGCTTCCAGTAACGGATACCAGAACATGGCAGCAAACAAGAACGCCGGGTTAACGCGCATATCATTGTGAATGCGGTTATCGGTATTCTTCAGTACCTGGGCAATGATGCGTTCCATCGGGCTATCACCGTCTTCGGTGAAGTAGCGCGTAATGGTTGGGAACAGCGGTTGGAACAGGCTGTACTCACGCAGTTTTTTATAGGTTTCGTACCCATAGCCCGCCTGTAACAGCTTGAGCGCTTCTTCAAACAGGCGTGCAGGAGGAATATCGTTAAGCAAGGTAGCCAGACGCGGGATAGGCTCCGCGGTTTCCGGGCTGATACGCATGTCGAGCTTGGCGGCAAAGCGCACGGCGCGCAGCATACGTACAGGATCTTCGCGGTAGCGCGTTTCCGGATTACCGATCAGGCGAATGATGCCCTCTTCGAGATCCTGCATTCCCCCGACGTAATCACGTACGGTGAAATCGGCCACGCTGTAATACAGGCTGTTGATCGTGAAGTCGCGACGCTGGGCATCTTCTTCGATGGAGCCGAAGATGTTGTCACGCAGCAGCATACCGTTTTGCCCACGCTGCGATGTTGTGCGATCGGATTCGCTGCCTTCATGATGACCGCGGAAAGTCGCCACTTCGATAATTTCTGGGCCGAACATGACATGGGCCAGACGGAAACGGCGACCGACCAGGCGACAGTTACGAAACAGTTTGCGCACCTGATCCGGCGTTGCGTTAGTGGTGACATCAAAATCTTTCGGTTTTTTGCCCAGCAAAAGATCGCGTACACCACCGCCAACCAGCCATGCCTCGTATCCGGCCTTATTGAGCCTGTACATTACCTTCAGGGCATTTTCACTGATATCTTTGCGGGAGATAGAGTGCTGCTCACGCGGAATTACCGTCATATGTGGACGGGCGACGGCGAGCTCAGCCTCGCGCTCCTCGCGGCTTAGCACCTTGCGGCAAAAATTAGCGACTCGGGTAAAAATAGTGCACCTCGGTAGTGTCAAACTTCAATCAGAACAAGTGTTGCTGTGTAAAAATAGCGGCTAATCATAGCTCAGCATGATGCATTTGAGAATGCCGGATTTAAGATCGCCGATTCAGGCACCGCTGTCAGACGCCAATTCTCAACGGCAAACTCCAGGATCTGATCAACCTGCATATCCTGCCACGGGATATCGGCACGCTGGCCGAGAAAGCGCAGCGCGGCAATAATCACCGGACGCGGATCGCCTTGCGGCAGCGCAGGTGCATGATTTTGTTTTGAAAGTTTAGCGCCTTGTTCGTTGAGCGCCAGCGGAAGATGAATATAGTCAGGCGCTTGCCAGCCAAACTGCTGATACAAAGAGATTTGCCGCACCGTGGGTTCGATAAGATCGGCGCCGCGTACAATCTCCGTTACGCCCTGAAAGTGGTCATCAACCACCACAGCGAGGTTATAGGCAAACAGCCCGTCGCGTCGGTGGATAATAAAATCTTCCCTCGCAAGCTGCGGGTCAGCCTGAATCTCACCGCGCAGTTGGTCAGTAAACTGCATCACCGGATGGCGTTGCTTTATGCGGACAGCCGCCTGCTCTGGTCCGAGGCGTAACTCACGGCAGTGGCCGTCATAAATACCGCCGACGCTTTGAATACGCGCCCGCGTACAGGTGCAGTAATAGCTCAGATCCTGTTGATGTAACCAGGCGAGCGCCTCGCAGTAGGCATCATGACGTTGGGATTGCCATAAAATATCGCCATCCCAGTGCAGTCCGTAATGTTCCAGCTGACGCAGAATCGTATCTGCAGCACCGGGAACTTCACGAGGGGGGTCAATATCTTCAATGCGCACTCGCCAGATTCCGCGCTGTGAACGGGCCTGCAGGTAACTCCCGAGGGCGGCAATTAGTGAACCGAAATGCAGTTCGCCAGAAGGGGAAGGGGCGAAGCGGCCTATATAGTGTGAATCGCTCATTTTGCGGACTAACAAATAATAAGGCGGGAGAAGCTCCCGCCTGTAGTAAACGTGGTAAAAATGACCGGAATTAACCTGCCATTTGTTTTTCGCGGATTTCTGCCAGCGTTTTACAGTCGATGCACAGATCGGCTGTAGGACGTGCTTCCAGACGGCGAATACCAATTTCTACGCCGCATGATTCGCAGTAGCCGAAATCTTCGTCTTCTACTTTCTTCAGCGTCTTCTCGATCTTTTTGATCAGTTTGCGCTCACGGTCACGGTTACGCAGCTCAAGGCTGAATTCTTCTTCCTGTGCGGCGCGGTCCACCGGATCAGGGAAGTTAGCCGCTTCGTCTTGCATATGAGTTACGGTGCGATCGACTTCATCCCTAAGTTGATTGCGCCATGCCTCAAGAATACGCCTGAAGTGCGACAGCTGGGCTTCGTTCATATACTCTTCGCCCGGTTTCTCCTGGTACGGCTCCACCCCAGCGATGGCGAGAATACTCAGGGACGATGTTTTACGGTTTTGCCCTTCTTGCATGTTGCTTCTCCTTAACACGCACTATCGATCCCCATGTTCGGGGGAAAAATCAGGTCGCTATAAATAGCAGATGCTTTTCCGGATAGCAATTATCTAAACGTAACACTTGACAACCCTGTGAGGAAAAGCGTATTTGCCCACGCGCCCAGAATACTAATTGACCAGATATTTACACCATTACAAGGTAATGGGCAACGGCTCTTTAAGAGTCATACCGTGGGCAGAAAGTTCCGCTTTATAAACCAGAATTTCAACCCCCTTAAGCTGTGCTTCAACTAATAATTGCGCATATTTTGCATCGATATGGCGCGCGGGTGAAAACCGTGTAATGGCTGAATGTAGCACGGCGAAAAATATCACTGCCCGCTTGCCTTCAGCCGCTACGCTCATCAATTCCCGAAGATGCTTCTGACCTCGTTCAGTGATGGCATCGGGAAAATAACCCTGCTCTTTTTCCGCCAACGTGACTGATTTCACTTCAATATAGCAGTCAGGTCGGGAATCTGCCTGTAACAAAAAGTCGATGCGGCTCCCTTCGGCGCCGTATTTTACTTCACTTTTCAAAGTGCTGTAGCCTGAAACTTCTGAAATTAACGCCTGCTGAATCGCCTCTTTCGTTAATCTGTTGGCCCACAGCGTGTTAACACAAATAAATTCACCGGATTGAGTTTGCGTTAATTCCCAGGTATGTGGATATTTGCGTTTAGTATTTTCTGATGTCGAATACCAAACGGTGTCACCTGGCATTGCGCATCCGGTCATCGCACCGGTATTTGGGCAGTGTAACGTTAACTCTGTGCCATCTGGTGTGATCACATCCGCTAAAAAGCGCTTATAGCGCTGGATGAGCGTTGCTGGTTGTAAAGGTGGAGAAAATTGCATAAACAGTCCCTTTGATTATTCAGTCAGCGTCCAGCGTTGCAACTGCGTGTAACGCGTGCGTCCTCGCGCAAATGAGGAGGAATAAAGCGCAAATTCCGTGACTGGAAACGACCAGCCAAAGCCCGGTGGCGGGATTGGCACCGCGTGGCCGGCATCGCGCAGCAGCGTGATATGTGGATGAAACGGCTGCGGGCTTTGGTAGCAACCGCTGCGTGCGGCCTGTGCCCGCAGCATATTCGCCAGTTGCAGCAACCCGCGCGGCGGCTGACGCATTCCCAGCCACACAACCCGGGATCGCAACCATTGCCCGGCATCATCGAGTTTGAGCGTAAAACCCGGCTGGCGAATACGCCCCGCGAGCTGCGACAGCGCCTGTTGCTTCTCAGCGCTGACGTCGCCTAAAAAGGCCAGCGTCAGATGCAGATTATCAGCCGCGACGGGGCGACCCGCTTCAGGGGGGAACTGTGCGGCCCGCCAGTGGATTAGCTGCTCCCGAACCCCGGCTGGCAATTCAATCGCAAAGAACAGCCTTTTTGGCTCAGACATGATGGATACTCGGTTATGAATTAACGCGATGCTACAATGCAGCGCGAAGAATGTTAACCCTCTGGAGCCATTTGTGACGTCGTTGCCCGTTGCCGCCGTAGTGCCTGAACTGCTTACCGCCCTTGATGCCTCGCCGCAGGTTCTGCTGACGGCGCCGACCGGTGCCGGGAAATCGACCTGGCTGCCGTTGCGACTTCTTGAGCATCGCGGTATCACGGGGCGGATTATTTTGCTGGAGCCGCGCCGCCTGGCGGCGCGTAATGTGGCGCAGCGATTAGCGGAATTGCTGAACGAAAAGCCGGGTGAAACCGTGGGTTATCGCATGCGCGCACAAAGTTGCGTAGGGCCGCAGACCCGGCTGGAAGTGGTAACAGAGGGCGTCCTGACGCGGATGATCCAACGCGATCCTGAACTGACAGGCGTCGGGCTGGTGATCCTCGACGAATTTCACGAACGGAGTTTACAGGCTGATCTGGCGCTGGCGCTATTGCTGGATGTGCAGCAAGGGCTGCGGGACGAGCTGAAACTGTTGATTATGTCCGCCACTCTGGATAACGGGCGTTTGCAGCAGATGTTGCCCGATGCGCCGACGATCGTTTCTGAAGGCCGCGCATTTCCCGTTGAGCGGCGGTATCAGCCGTTGGCGGCGCATTTGCGTTTTGATGAAGCGGTAGCGATAGCGACGGCGGAGCTATTGCGCCATGAAGGTGGGTCACTGCTGCTGTTTTTACCGGGTGTGGGTGAAATCCTGCGTGTACAGGAGCAGCTGGCTACGCGTGTAGGCAGCGATGTTGTGCTGTGTCCACTGTACGGCGCGTTAACGCTTTCCGAGCAGCGTCAGGCGATTGTGCCCGCGCCGCAAGGCAAACGCAAAGTGGTGCTGGCCACCAATATTGCTGAAACCAGCTTAACGATCGAAGGCATCCGACTGGTGGTGGACTGCGCCCAGGAACGCGTGGCGCGCTATGACGTGCGTACCGGTCTGACGCGACTGATTACCCAGCGCATCAGCCAGGCTTCGATGACTCAGCGCGCGGGACGTGCGGGTCGTCTGGAGCCCGGTATTTGCGTGCATCTGCTTGCCAAAGAGCAGGCAGAAAGAGCGGCAGCGCAGGGGGAAGCGGAGATATTGCAGAGCGATCTGTCCGGGCTACTGATGGAGTTGCTGCAATGGGGATGTACCGAACCTGAACAACTGAACTGGCTGGATACGCCGCCCGCCATCAATCTGCAGGCGGCAAAACGGCTGTTGCAGATGCTGGGCGCGCTTGAGGGCGACAGGCTCAGTGCTCGCGGACAGAAAATGGCGGCATTGGGTAACGATCCTCGTTTAGCGGCGATGCTGGTCGGTGCCAAAAATAATACCGAAGCGGCTACGGCGGCAAAACTGGCTGCGATTCTGGAAGAGCCGCCGCGCGGCGGAAGTACCGATCTGACCGTGGCGTTTTCACGAAATCAGCCCGCCTGGCAGCAGCGCAGTCAACAGTTGCTGAAACGGCTTAACGTTAGCAGCGGACAGCCCGACAGCATGTTGCTCCCCTCATTGCTGGCGCGGGCGTTTACCGATCGGATCGCGCGTCGACGCGGGCAGGAAGGGCGCTATCAACTGGCGAATGGCATGGGCGCAATGCTGGATGCTGATGACGCTTCAGGACGCCATGAATGGCTGATAGCGCCACTTTTGTTGCAGGGTAGCGCTGCGCCAGACGCGCGTATTTTGCTGGCTCTGCCGCTGGATATTGAGGCGCTGATGCAGGCATGTCCTGAGCTGCTGCAACAGTCCGACACCATCGAATGGGATGAGACTCAGGGAACGTTAAAGGCATTGCGTCGGTCGCGCATTGGTCAGCTCACGGTAAAAGTACAGCCATTGGCCAAACCCTCGGAAGAGGAGTTGCATCAGGCGATGTTGAATGGCATTCGCGATAAAGGGCTAAGTGTGCTCAACTGGACGTCGGAAGCCGAGCAGTTTCGACTGCGTCTGCAATGTGCGGCAAACTGGTTGCCAGAGTATGACTGGCCCGCGGTAGATGAGGATTCTCTGCTGGCGTCGCTGGAGACCTGGCTGCTGCCGCACATGAGCGGTGTGCACTCGTTACGCGCATTAAAAGCACTCAATGTGGGACAGGCGTTGCGCGGTTTACTGGACTGGTCAATGTTGCAACGTCTGGATAGTGAGCTGCCTGCGCATTACACTGTGCCGACGGGAAGCCGGATTGCCATTCGCTATCATGAGGATAATCCTCCAGTATTGGCGGTTCGGATGCAGGAAATGTTTGGTGAAGCAAAGACCCCAACCATTGCCCAGGGGCGCGTGCCGCTGGTGCTGGAGTTGCTGTCGCCGGCCCAAAGACCGCTACAGGTGACCAGCGATCTGAGCGCGTTCTGGCAGGGATCGTACCGCGAGGTGCAAAAAGAGATGAAAGGGCGTTATCCCAAACATGTCTGGCCGGACGATCCGGCGAATACTGCGCCAACGCGGCGCACCAAAAAGTATTCGTAATGTAACTGTAGGCCGGATGAGGCGTTATGCCGCATCCGGCGAAAGAGCGGTAATAATTGAGAGATTTCTTCTTCTGTCGCAGGACGGAAGAACAGAGAATCGGGCCCTTGCGCCTGAATGTTGCGGAGAAAAAGCATGGCGGGGAATGACCGCGAGCCAATTGGACGTAAAGGGAAACCCTCGCGTCCGGTGAAACAAAAGGTGAGCCGTCGTCAACTCAGAGATGAAGAGTATGACGACGATTATGATGATGATGACTATGAGGATGAAGAACCGATGCCGCGTAAGGGTAAGGGCAAAGGGCGTAAGCCTCGTGGTAAGCGCGGCTGGTTCTGGCTGCTGGTAAAACTGTCGATTGTCTTTTTGGTGCTGATCGCCATTTACGGCGTTTATCTGGACCAAAAAATTCGTAGCCGTATTGATGGCAAAGTCTGGCAGCTTCCTGCGGCAGTTTATGGCCGTATGGTTAACCTTGAGCCAGAAATGCCTATCGGCAAGAACGAGATGGTGAAGCTGCTGGAGGCCACGCAGTACCGTCAGGTGACGAAGATGACGCGTCCGGGCGAATTTACCGTGCAGGCGAAGAGCATCGAGATGATTCGTCGTCCGTTTGACTTCCCGGACAGCAAAGAAGGGCAGGTGCGTGCGCGTCTGACCTTTGACGGCGATCATCTGGACACCATCGAGAATATGGATAACAACCGCCAGTTCGGTTTCTTCCGTCTCGATCCGCGTCTGATCACCATGCTCTCTTCACCTAACGGTGAGCAGCGCCTGTTTGTTCCGCGTAGCGGCTTCCCGGATCTGCTGGTGGATACGCTGCTGGCGACCGAAGACCGTCACTTCTATGAGCATGACGGTATCAGCCTTTATTCCATTGGTCGTGCGGTGCTGGCGAACCTGACGGCGGGTCGTACGGTACAGGGGGCCAGTACGCTGACTCAGCAGCTGGTGAAAAACCTGTTCCTGTCCAGCGAACGTTCCTACTGGCGTAAGGCCAACGAAGCCTATATGGCGCTGATCATGGATGCGCGTTACAGCAAAGACCGCATTCTTGAGCTGTATATGAACGAAGTCTATCTCGGCCAAAGCGGTGATAACGAGATTCGCGGCTTCCCGCTGGCGAGCCTCTATTATTTCGGTCGTCCGGTAGAAGAGCTGAGCCTCGACCAGCAGGCGCTGCTGGTGGGGATGGTTAAAGGGGCGTCGATCTACAACCCGTGGCGTAACCCGAAGCTGGCGCTGGAGCGTCGTAACCTGGTTCTGCGTCTTCTGCAGCAGCAGCAGATTATCGACCAGGATCTGTATGACATGCTGAGCGCGCGTCCGCTAGGCGTACAGCCGCGTGGTGGGGTGATCTCCCCGCAGCCTGCCTTTATGCAGATGGTGCGTCAGGAGCTCCAGGCGAAGCTGGGCGATAAAGTTAAAGATCTCTCCGGCGTGAAGATTTTCACCACCTTTGATTCCGTGGCGCAGGACGCCGCAGAAAAAGCGGCGGTGGAAGGCATTCCGGTATTGAAGAAACAGCGTAAGCTGAGCGATCTGGAAACCGCGATTGTGGTCGTTGACCGCTTTAGTGGTGAAGTTCGCGCCATGGTCGGCGGAGCAGAACCGCAGTTTGCGGGCTATAACCGTGCGATGCAGGCGCGTCGTTCGATTGGTTCTCTGGCCAAGCCTGCAACCTATCTGACCGCGCTCAGCCAGCCGAAGTTGTACCGCCTGAATACCTGGATTGCCGATGCGCCGATTGCGCTGCGTCAGCCGAACGGCCAGGTGTGGTCACCGCAGAACGATGACCGTCGCTATAGCGAAAGCGGCAAAGTAATGCTGGTGGATGCGTTAACGCGTTCAATGAACGTGCCAACGGTAAATCTGGGGATGGCGCTGGGCCTGCCTGCTGTAACCGATACCTGGTTGAAGCTGGGTGCGCCGAAAGATCAGCTTAACCCGGTTCCGGCCATGCTGCTGGGTGCGTTAAACCTGACGCCAATCGAAGTGGCGCAGGCGTTCCAGACTATCGCCAGCGGTGGGAACCGCGCGCCGCTGTCGGCGCTGCGTTCGGTGATTGCCGAAGATGGTACCGTGCTGTACCAGAGCTTCCCACAGGCCGAGCGTGCTGTTCCGGCGCAGGCGGCGTATATGACGCTGTGGACTATGCAGCAGGTGGTTCAGCGTGGTACGGGTCGCCAGCTTGGCGCGAAGTATCCGGGTCTGCATCTGGCAGGGAAAACCGGGACCACCAACAACAACGTGGATACCTGGTTTGCCGGGATCGACGGCAGCCAGGTGACCATCACCTGGGTGGGCCGCGATAACAACCAGCCAACCAAGCTGTACGGTGCCAGCGGCGCGATGTCGATTTATCAGCGTTATCTGGCCAACCAGACGCCAACACCGCTGGTGCTGACGCCACCGGAGGATGTGGTGGATATGGGCGTAGACTACGACGGTAACTTCGTTTGTAGCGGGGGTATGCGCACGCTTCCGGTATGGACCACCGATCCGGATTCACTGTGTCAACAGGGTGAGATGTTGCAGCAGTCGGGTAATCCGTTCGATCAATCTTCTCAGCAGCCGCAGCAACAGCAGCCTCAACAGCAGCAACCGCCGCAGCAGGAGAAGAAGGACGGCGATGGCGTAGCCGGTTGGATTAAAGAGATGTTTGGCGGTAACTAATGCCTGCCTCAAAACCCGCTTCGGCGGGTTTTTCATTTTTTGCGCTATATGGTTTTAGTTTGCCTTGCCTGACGGCGCTGCGCTTATCAGGCCTACGGAATTAAGGTAGCCATCCGGTACGTTATCCGTTAAAACATTTCAGCCTAATTTATTAACCCTTTCTTTTCATCTGGTTATTTCTTAACCCCTCAGTTTTAGTAGGGACGCGTATTGCTTGCTATCTCGCCAGAGTTTCGAATATTATGCTGCCGTTATAATAATAATTCTCGTTTACGTTATCATTCACTTTCATCAGAGAAATACCAATGGCGCGTCTTAAAACTGCTCAGCCAAGTTCATCACTGCGTAAAATCGCAGTAGTGGTAGCCACAGCGGTTAGCGGCATGTCTGTCTATGCACAGGCGGCGGTTGACCCGAAAGAAGAAACCATCACCGTAACTGCAGCACCTGCTCCGCAGGAAAGCGCATGGGGGCCTGCGGCAACCATCGCTGCACGACAGTCTGCTACGGCGACCAAAACCGACACTCCGATTCAAAAAGTTCCTCAGTCTATTTCAGTGGTCACCGCCGAAGAGATGGCGTTGCATCAACCAAAATCGGTCAAAGAGGCGCTCAGCTACACCCCGGGCGTTGCCGTGGGTACACGTGGCGCGTCCAATACCTATGACTACCTGATTATTCGCGGATTTGCCGCCGACGGCCAAAGTCAGAATAACTATCTGAATGGCCTGAAGATGCAGGGCAACTTCTACAATGATGCGGTCATCGACCCTTATATGCTGGAGCGCGCCGAAGTGATGCGCGGTCCGGTTTCCGTTCTGTACGGAAAGAGCAACCCGGGTGGGTTGTTGAATATGGTCAGCAAACGTCCGACAACAGAGCCCCTGAAAGAAGTTCAGTTCAAAATGGGCACTGACAGCCTGTTCCAGACCGGTTTTGACTTCAGCGATGCGCTGGATGACGATGGTGTGTACTCATACCGCCTGACTGGCCTGGCGCGTTCCGCGAATGCGCAGCAGCAAGGCGCAGAAGAACAGCGTTATGCTATCGCGCCATCTTTCACATGGCGTCCGGATGATAAGACGAATTTCACCTTCCTCTCCTACTTCCAGAACGAGCCGGAAACCGGTTATTACGGCTGGTTGCCGAAAGAGGGGACCGTGTCTAAGCTGCCAAATGGTTCACGTCTGCCGACCGATTTCAACGAAGGTGCGGACAACAATACCTACTCTCGTAACGAGAAGATGGTGGGCTACAGCTTCGACCACGAATTTAACGACACCTTTACCGTACGTCAGAACCTGCGTTATGCGCAAAACAAAGTGTCGCAGAAAAGCGTGTACGGCTACGGCATGTGCTCCGATCCGCTGTATACCAAAGATCCGGCTAACAGTCCTTGCGCCAGCATCCCTCAGTCAGATTGGGATCACACGTTGACTCGTCAGTACGTTGACGACAATGAAAAATTGCAGAATTTCTCTGTTGATACCCAGTTGCAGAGCACATTCGCCACCGGTTCCCTGGATCACACATTGCTGACCGGCGTTGACTATATGCGTATGCGTAACGATATCAACTCCTGGTTCGGTTGGGCTGGTTCGGTAGCGCCGTCTGATATCTATAATCTTGACCGTAGCGATTTTGACTTTGGCTCGCACCCTGGACCTGGCGCAGCTTATCGCGTTCTGAATAAACAGGAACAAACGGGCCTGTACGCTCAGGATCAGATGCAGTGGGATAAGGTGCTTGTCACTCTGGGCGGTCGTTACGACTGGGCTAAGCAGGACTCTCTGAACCGCGTTTCTGGTGTGCTGGACTCCCGTGATGACCGACAGTTCACCTGGCGTGGCGGTGTTAACTACCTGTTCGATAACGGTGTAACCCCGTATTTCAGCTACAGCGAATCGTTTGAACCAAATTCTCAGGTTGGGGAAAGCGGCAATATCTTTGCGCCATCTAAAGGTAAGCAGTACGAAGCGGGCGTGAAGTACGTACCGAGCGATCGTCCGATCGTGTTGACCGGTGCCGTTTACCAGTTGACCAAAACCAACAACCTGATGGCCGATCCGAATGGATCGATCTGGTCAGTTGAAGGCGGTGAAATTCGTTCACGCGGTGTGGAAATCGAAGCGAAAGCGGCACTGTCTGCCAGCGTTAACGTGGTGGGTTCTTATACCTACACCGATGCGGAATACACCACCGACACCAACTACAAAGGCAATACGCCTGCTCAGGTGCCAAAACATATGGCATCACTGTGGGGGGATTACACCCTCTATGATGGCGCGCTTTCCGGGCTGACGTTGGGTACGGGTGTTCGTTATACTAGTTCCAGCTATGGCGATCCGGCAAACTCCTTCAAAGTGGGAAGCTACACGCTGGTAGATGCGTTAGTACGTTACGATCTGGCGCGTGTTGGTATGGCTGGCTCCAACGTGGCGCTGCATGTGAACAACCTGTTTGACCGTGAATACGTCGCCAGCTGCTTCAATACTTATGGCTGCTTCTGGGGCGCAGAACGTCAGGTCGTTGCAACTGCAACCTTCCGTTTCTAATTTCTCTTTGGGCACGCTTTGCGTGCCCGTTTTACAAGTTGGCTGCTATGCAGGAAAACAGATCCCATCCCGACACCACTTTTGCGTTGCGTAATGTCTCCTTTCGTGTGCCTGGCCGCACGCTTTTGCATCCTCTCTCATTAACTTTTCCTGTAGGGAAAGTGACGGGTCTTATCGGCCACAACGGTTCCGGTAAATCGACATTATTGAAAATGCTGGGACGTCATCAGCCGCCGTCAGAAGGTGAAATCCTGCTCGACGAACAGCCGCTGGAGAGCTGGAGTAGTAAAGCGTTTGCCCGCAAGGTCGCCTATCTGCCGCAACAGCTGCCGCAGGCAGAAGGGATGACCGTACGCGAACTGGTGGCGATTGGTCGTTATCCGTGGCACGGGGCGCTGGGGCGTTTTGGCGTTGCCGACAGAGAGAAGGTAGAAGAAGCCATTTCGCTGGTAGGTTTAAAGCCGCTGGCGCACCGTCTGGTCGATAGCCTGTCCGGTGGGGAACGCCAACGCGCGTGGATTGCCATGCTGGTGGCACAGGACAGCCGTTGTCTGCTGCTTGATGAACCAACTTCCGCGCTGGATATTGCCCATCAGGTTGACGTGCTGGCGCTGGTGCACCGCTTAAGCCAGCAGCGTGGGCTGACGGTGGTAGCGGTGCTACACGATATCAACATGGCGGCCCGCTATTGCGATTACCTCGTTGCGCTGCGCGGCGGTGAGATGATTTCTCAAGGAACGCCTGCTGAACTGATGCGCAGTGAAACTCTGGAACAAATTTACGGTATCCCGATGGGCATTTTGCCGCATCCGGCCGGTGCCGCACCCGTGAGTTTTGTCTATTAATGATCGGATTACATCATATTACCCGTCGGCGGCTGCTTACGGCGATGGCGCTGTCGCCTCTGCTGTGGCGGATGAATACGGCGCACGCCGCGGCGGTTGATCCACAGCGCATTGTAGCGCTGGAATGGCTGCCGGTAGAGCTGCTGCTGGCGCTGGGTATTACGCCGTACGGCATCGCAGATATCCCTAACTACAAGCTGTGGGTCAATGAGCCTCCTCTGCCGGACTCGGTAATTGACGTCGGGCTACGTACGGAGCCCAATCTCGAACTGCTGACCGAAATGAAGCCCTCATTTCTGCTCTGGTCGGCAGGCTATGGTCCTTCCCCTGAAAAGCTGGCGCGGATTGCACCAGGCCGGGGATTTAATTTCAGCGATGGCAAAAAGCCGCTGGCCGTTGCGCGACAGTCGCTGCAGGAAATGGCGCAATTGTTCAATCTGCAAGCCTCTGCTGAACGCCATTTGACTGAGTACGATCGTTTTATTGCCAGCCTGAAACCGCGCTTTATGCAACGCGGCGCGCGTCCCGTGCTCCTGACATCCCTGCTTGATTCGCGGCATATGCTGGTGTTTGGTTCAAACAGCCTGTTCCAGGACGTACTGGACGAATATGGGATCCCTAACGCCTGGCAGGGAGAAACAAACTTCTGGGGCAGTACTGCCGTGAGTATTGACCGTCTGGCTGCTTATAAGGATGTCGATGTATTGTGCTTTGATCACGGCAACGATAAAGAGATGGCTGCGCTGATGTCTACGCCATTATGGCAGGCGATGCCGTTTGTCCGTGGCGGACGTTTTCAACGTGTGCCTGCCGTTTGGTTTTATGGCGCAACGCTATCGGCCATGCATTTTGCCCGTATTCTGGATAATGCGTTGGGAGGCAAAGCGTGAGCAGGAAACTTGAAATGCCGGATGGCGGCGCGAAAAGCGCCTTATCCGACCTACGGTTTGGGCGCTTTGTAGGCCGGATAAGGCGAAGCCGCCATCCGGCGTTGCTGTTGTTGGTGCTGTTTGTTGCTGCCTGCTGGCTGACCTGGGTTAACTTCTCTGTTGCGCTACCGCGCAGCCAGTGGCAACAGGCCATCTGGTCACCGGATATCGACATCATTGAGCAGATGGTTTTTCACTATAGCCTGCTGCCGAGGCTGGCGATATCGCTACTGGTCGGCGCTGGGCTGGGTCTGGTCGGCGTGTTGTTTCAGCAGGTGTTGCGTAACCCGCTGGCGGAGCCAACCACGCTGGGCGTTGCGACCGGTGCGCAGTTGGGCATTACGGTCACCACACTGTGGGCTATTCCTGGTGCGCTGACCACGCAATTTGCGGCGCTGGCGGGAGCATGTGTCGTTGGGGCGCTGGTGTTTGGCGTTGCCTGGGGCAAGCGCCTTTCTCCGGTGACGTTAATCCTTGCCGGGTTGGTGGTCAGCCTGTACTGCGGGGCGATTAACCAGTTGATGGTTATCTTCCATCACGATCAGCTGCAAAGCATGTTTTTATGGAGCAGCGGCACGTTAACGCAAACCGACTGGAGCGGCGTACAGCGTCTGTGGCCGCAGCTGTTGGGCGGTGTGATGCTGACTCTGTTGTTGTTACGCCCAATGACACTGATGGGACTGGATGACGGCGTGGCGCGTAACCTCGGTCTGGCGCTGTCGCTGGCACGTCTGGCGGCGTTATCGCTGGCCATTGTCATCAGCGCCTTACTGGTTAACGCGGTTGGAATTATCGGCTTTATTGGCCTGTTTGCACCGCTGCTGGCGAAAATGCTCGGTGCGCGTCGTTTGCTGGCACGTCTGGTGCTTGCCCCGCTGATTGGTGCGTTGATCCTCTGGCTCTCCGACCAAATCATTCTGTGGCTGACCCGCGTATGGATGGAAGTCTCCACCGGTTCAGTGACGGCGTTGATTGGCGCACCGTTGCTACTGTGGTTGTTGCCGCGCTTGAGGAGTATGAGCGCCCCGGATATGAACGCCAGTAATCGCATCGCCGCTGAGCGTCAGAATGTGCTGATGTTTGCGCTGGCAGGTGGCGCAATCTTGCTGCTAACCCTCGTGGTGGCGCTGTCGTTTGGCCGCGACGCACATGGCTGGACATGGGCCAGCGGCGCGATGCTGGATGAGCTGATGCCCTGGCGCTGGCCTCGCATTCTGGCGGCCCTGATTGCCGGGGTGATGCTGGCGGTAGCGGGCTGTATTATTCAACGTCTGACGGGCAACCCGATGGCCAGCCCGGAAGTGCTGGGCATTAGCTCCGGTGCGGCATTTGGCGTGGTGCTCATGCTGTTTTTGGTCCCCGGAAATGCTTTTGGCTGGCTGCTGCCTGCCGGAAGCCTCGGGGCCGCGGGCACTCTGCTTATCATTATGATTGCCGCCGGGCGCGGTGGTTTTTCACCGCACCGCATGCTGTTGGCCGGTATGGCGCTCAGTACGGCCTTTACTATGCTGCTGATGATGCTGCAGGCCAGCGGCGATCCGCGCATGGCGGGCGTGTTGACCTGGATTTCCGGTTCAACCTATAACGCGAGCGGAGAGCAGGTACTGCGTACCGGGATTGTGATGGTGATTCTGCTGGCGATGACGCCACTGTGCCGCCGTTGGCTAACAATTTTACCGCTCGGCGGCGATACGGCGCGGGCTGTCGGTATGGCTATCACGCCATCACGCGTGGGGTTACTGCTGCTGGCGGCAGGGCTGACGGCGACAGCCACCATGACAATTGGACCGTTGAGCTTTGTCGGGCTGATGGCTCCGCATATTGCCCGTATGATGGGTTTTCGCCGGGCGATGCCGCATATGCTGATTTCGGCGCTGGCGGGTGGCGTGTTGCTGGTCTTTGCTGACTGGTGCGGCAGGATGGTGCTGTTTCCGTATCAGATCCCGGCGGGATTATTGTCGACGTTTATTGGTGCGCCGTACTTTATCTATCTGCTGAGAAAGCAGAGTCGCTGAGGCTGACCCCTTTCATGTAGGCCGGATAAGACACTTTTAGTCGACATCCGGCAATAAAAAAGCCGGGTGGCGGCTTCGCCTTACCCGGCCTACATTTCTGCACGTTCTCTTGTTTACAATTTCGCAAACACCCGGCGCGCGGCGTCGATGGTGTTATTGATATCGTCTTCACTGTGCGCCACGGACATAAAGCCCGCTTCGAAGGCAGACGGCGCCAGATAAATTCCTTCATCCAGCATCATGTGGAAGAAGCGCTTGAAGCGTTCGACGTCGCATGCCATCACATCCTGATAGCAGGTTACGGTTTCTGCATCGGTGAAGAAAATCCCGAACATCCCGCCCACATGGTTAACCACCAGCGGAATATTCGCTTCTTCGGCAGCTTCCAACAGACCTTCCGCCAGACGCGTTGTCAGTTCGTTCAGCGTTTCATGAATACCCGGTTGGGCCACTTCGGTCAGACAAGCAAAGCCCGCCGCCATTGCAATCGGGTTACCGGACAGCGTACCCGCCTGGTAAACCGGACCGGTCGGCGCCAGCGCGTCCATCACATCACGACGGCCACCGAATGCGCCAACGGGCATCCCGCCACCGATGATTTTACCCAGGCAGGTCAGGTCCGGAACAACGCCGTAATAATCCTGCGCACCGGCCAGTGCCACGCGGAAACCGGTCATCACTTCATCGATAATCAACAGCGCGCCAAACTCATCGCACAATGCACGCAGGCCTGGCAGGAATTCTGGCAGCGGCGGGATGCAGTTCATGTTGCCGGCGACCGGCTCAACGATGATACAGGCGATCTCCTGCGGGTACTGTTCAAACGCTGCACGCACTGAAGAGAGATCGTTATAGGTGCAGGTCAGGGTGTGTTTCGCGAAATCAGCTGGAACGCCAGGGGAGTTCGGCTGGCCCAGCGTTAACGCGCCGGAACCGGCTTTGACCAGCAGGCAGTCAGCATGGCCGTGGTAGCAGCCTTCAAATTTGATGATTTTATCACGACCGGTGAAACCGCGCGCCAGACGGATTGCGCTCATTGTCGCTTCCGTACCGGAGTTCACCATGCGCACCATGTCCATGGTCGGCACTAATTCGGTGACCAGCTCCGCCATTTTCACTTCCATCTCGGTCGGTGCACCGAAGCTTAAACCGCGTTCCGCAGCTTCAATCACCGCATTACGGATTGTCGGGTGGTTGTGACCCAGTACCATCGGTCCCCAGGAACCGACGTAATCGACATAGGCTTTACCATCGACATCGTACAGATACGCGCCGTCCGCTTTTTCGATAAACAGCGGAGTACCACCCACGCCAGTAAAGGCGCGAACGGGGGAGTTAACGCCGCCTGGGATAAGTTCGCGTGCTGCGCTGTAGAGATTTTCAGACTTACTCATGGATGGGGTCCTGGTTCGTAGAAAAAGTAAATGCCCGCTATTCTAGTTATTCAGAGAAGGTTATGAAAGTTTTACGCATTTGAAACAATGCGATTTGCAGGGGATTTTCGCGAAATGTGCGAGTAGAATGCCGATTCCGTATTTGTATTACCAATTAATGATCATCTGATGAAGACAGACACTCCCTCTTTTGAAGCACAGCAAATTGTGCGTTTACGCCGCAGGGATCAAATTCGTCGTCTCCTGGAACGAGACAAAACGCCGTTGGCGATCCTGTTGATGGCTGCAGTAGTGGGTACTGTGACAGGGCTTGTTGGCGTGGCATTTGAGAAAGCGGTGACCTGGGTGCAGAATCAGCGCATTGGCGCGCTGGCTCAGGTTGCGGACCATGACATTCTGCTGTGGCCGCTGGCGTTTATTCTCTCGGCGTTGCTGGCGATGGTCGGCTATTTCCTGGTGCGTAAATTTGCGCCGGAAGCCGGTGGTTCGGGGATCCCTGAGATTGAAGGTGCGCTGGAAGAGCTGCGACCTGTGCGTTGGTGGCGTGTCCTGCCGGTGAAATTTATCGGCGGCATGGGCACGCTGGGTGCTGGCATGGTGCTCGGGCGAGAAGGGCCGACCGTGCAGATTGGCGGCAACATTGGACGCATGGTGCTGGATATTTTCCGTATGCGCAGCGCCGAAGCGCGGCATACCCTGCTGGCTACCGGTGCCGCAGCGGGCCTTTCGGCGGCGTTTAACGCTCCGCTGGCGGGGATCCTGTTCATTATTGAAGAGATGCGTCCACAGTTTCGCTATAACCTCGTGTCGATCAAAGCCGTGTTTACCGGCGTTATTATGTCGAGCATTGTGTTTCGTGTTTTCAACGGTGAAGCCCCGATAATTGAAGTCGGGAAACTGTCTAATGCGCCGGTGAATACGCTGTGGCTGTATCTCGTGCTCGGGCTTATTTTTGGCTGTGTCGGGCCATTGTTCAATACCATGGTGTTGCGCACCCAGGATATGTTCCAGCGCTTTCACGGCGGTGAAATTAAAAAATGGGTGCTGATGGGCGGCGCGATCGGCGGTCTGTGTGGGATCCTGGGATTAATTCAACCTGAAGCGGCAGGCGGTGGCTTTAACCTGATCCCGATTGCCGCAGCAGGCAATTTTAGCGTCGGTCTACTGCTGTTTATATTTATCACCCGGGTCGTCACCACGCTGCTGTGCTTCTCATCCGGTGCGCCCGGTGGGATCTTTGCCCCGATGCTGGCGTTGGGGACGTTGCTTGGTACGGCGTTCGGTATGGCTGCGGCAGCCTCTTTTCCGCAGTATCACCTGGAGGCCGGAACCTTTGCCATTGCCGGAATGGGGGCTTTGTTGGCTGCTTCGGTGCGTGCGCCGCTAACGGGTATTGTACTGGTGCTGGAGATGACCGATAACTATCAGCTCATTTTGCCAATGATTATTACCTGTCTTGGCGCAACACTATTAGCCCAATTTATGGGCGGAAAGCCGCTATACTCGACTATCCTGGCTCGTACGCTGGCAAAACAGGAAGCGGAGCAGGCGGCAAAAAGCCAGGGTACTGCCGCTGGCGAGAATACTTGAACGAAATACCAGGGTATTAGATAATGGCCCAAAATATTGGGTTGAAATTTACCCAATTGCCGATGTCGTTTGGAGCAAAATATGAGTGATGACGTAGCGCTGCCACTGCAATTTACTGAAGCAGCAGCCAATAAAGTTAAAAGCCTGATCGCTGACGAAGATAACCCGAATCTGAAATTACGCGTGTATATCACTGGCGGTGGTTGCAGCGGTTTCCAGTACGGTTTCACCTTTGATGATCAGGTCAATGAAGGTGATATGACTATCGAGAAACAAGGTGTTGGTCTGGTCGTTGATCCGATGAGTCTGCAATATCTGGTGGGCGGCGCGGTTGACTATACTGAAGGTCTGGAAGGTTCCCGCTTCGTTGTGACTAACCCGAATGCGAAAAGCACCTGCGGGTGTGGTTCTTCTTTCAGCATCTGATTGCTGTCTGTAATACTGATGGTCTGATGTTGTAGGCCCGGTAAGCGTAGCGCCACCGGGCAATGTGCCGGATGGCGGCGTAAACGCCTTATCCGGCCTACATGTTCTGTATCGTCATATCAACGCCCGTTATCATCCAGCGCAAACGTCGGCAATTTCAGATGCCAGCGAATGGCGGCAAGCCGAATCAGCAGCGTGACAATCATCCCCATCATACTGGCGTTTTCCAGTGAAACATCAAAGGTATAAAACGCTGTCGCATGCACGATCCCGCCGATAATACAGGCTGTGGCGTAGATCTCGGTGCGCAAAATCATCGGGACTTCACGAGCTAACACATCGCGAATGATCCCACCACCAACGCCGGTAATCACCCCCATACAAATCGCCACCAGCGGCCCTGTTCCTGCGAGAAATGCCTTGTTGACCCCAATACCCACGAACACCGCCAGACCAACGGCATCCAGCACCGGAAGGATCCATTTCGGTATGCGTCTTGGTTGACGTACCAACAGGATCGTCAGCATGCTGGTGATCATCGCCACCACCAGATCGGTCGGATCCTTAACCCAAAAAACCGGTCCATTATCCAGCGCCATATCGCGGATCGTGCCACCACCAACGGCGGTAACCACGCCGAGTACCAGGACGCCAAACGGATCCATACGTAATTTTCCGGCCAGTAATACGCCAGAGATTGCAAATACTGCGGTGCCGACAATATCAAGCCAATAGACGAGCATGTTTAAATCCTCACAACAGACCTGGTGGGGCAGGCGCTAATTTATCTGTGAAAGCGCATTACAGAGTTGTTTTGCGGCGAGGATAATACGCGGGCTCGCGCGTTCGAACCAGTCACTATTAAGTGTAATAATGGGTATTTTTAGCTGGTTTCCCCAGTATTGCTCAATTTTCAGAGTTTCGCCCGGACCGCCTGTGGCAACAATAGCCTGGGGGGCTCGTGCCAGGACCTGCTCACGGCTAACCTGCGGCCAGGGAACCCGACTACCGGCAAAGATGTTTTCTCCGCCGCATACCTCAAGAACTTCGTGCTGAATAGAACCTTTTCCACTGGTAAACAGAGGATTGGCACCAAACTGGAGAAACACGCGTTTTTTCGGTTTGTTGGCATACTGAGATTTAAGTAAAGCATAGTCATCAAGCATGGTTTGCGCCGCCTGTTTAGCTTGTTCAGGCTTGGGGCTCCATGCCGCTAATTGGCGTAGCGCATCGGCAACCTGCTCAATGGTAACGGCGTCCACCCAGATGACCTTAATACCCAGAGAGGTTAGTTGATTCACCTGCCGCTCAGCATTTCCCCCGCGCCAGGCGACAACCAAATCAGGTTTCAGCGCCACAATACGTTCAAGATTCATCCCTTGCCAGGTTGAGACTTCCTCAATATTTTTGGCTTCTGGCGGGTAGTTTGAATAGCTGCTGACGCCAACGGGGGTAATGCCAGCGGCAAAAGCGAGTTCAGTATTGGCAGGAGAAAGCGTCACAACACGCGGAGCGGCGTAAAGGAACGCCGGGAGAGTGAAAAGCAGGGCGACCAGCGCCCTGGAGAGTAATTTAGCCATGCGCCAGTTTCTGTACCAGCGTTTCGACCATCAGGCTTGACTGCTTCGCGGCAACCACCAGGAATTCGTCAAAGCTGAGATGGGACTGCTGATCGGCAACGTCAGAGATAGCGCGAACCACGACAAATGGCACGTTAAAGTTGTGGCAAACGTGCGCAATTGCGGTCGCTTCCATCTCAACGGCAATCGCCTGCGGGAAGTTATGCTTAATTTTAGCCAGCCCCACGGAACCATTAATGAAGGCGTCGCCGCTGACGATAAGTCCGCGAACGGCGTTCAGATTGAGTTCGGCGATGCAAGACTCTGCGGCAGCAATCAACGTAGGATCAGCTTTAAAACCAGCCGGGCAGCCCGGTAGCTGACCAAATTCATAACCAAAGGCAGTGACGTCGGCGTCGTGATAGCGCGCTTCGTCAGAAACTACGATATCCCCGACTTTCAGCGTAGAGGCCAAGCCACCCGCAGAACCGGTATTAATGATGGCATCCGGCTTGCAGCGTTCAAGCAGCAGCGTAGCGCCCAGTGCCGCAGCCACTTTACCGATACCCGATTTCAGCAGCGCAACCTCTGTACCGTTCAGTTGGCCGGTGTAAATTTCACAACCGCCGAGCGCGATGGTCTGACGGTTTTCGATTTTGTCACGCAGCAGCGTAACTTCTTCTTCCATTGCACCAATGATGCCGATTTTCATAGATTTACTCGCGATAAGCCAGATTTGAGGGCATAGTCTATCATGCGCTTAAGGGGTAGCGCATTTCTCAGGCGGGAGAGGACATGGCACAGATCGATTTCCGAAAAAAAATAAACTGGCATCGTCGTTACCGTTCGCCGCAGGGCGTGAAGACTGAGCATGAGATCCTGCGTATTTTCGAAAGCGATCGCGGACGTATTATCAATTCACCGGCCATTCGCCGACTGCAACAAAAGACCCAGGTCTTTCCGCTGGAACGTAATGCGGCGGTGCGCACGCGTTTAACGCACTCAATGGAAGTTCAGCAGGTTGGCCGCTATATCGCGAAAGAGATCCTCAGCCGACTAAAAGAGCAAAAGTTGCTGGAGCAGTATGGCCTGGATGAACTGACGGGGCCGTTTGAAAGTATTGTCGAAATGTCCTGCCTGATGCATGACATTGGCAATCCGCCGTTTGGCCATTTTGGGGAAGCGGCGATTAATGACTGGTTCCGCCAGCGGCTGTATCCCGCAGACGCAGAAAGTCAGCCCCTAAGTGATGACCGCTGCCAGGTGGCGGCATTACGGTTGCGTGAAGGCGAGGAGTCGCTGAATGATATTCGCCGTAAGGTACGCCAGGACCTGTGCCATTTTGAAGGCAATGCGCAGGGTATTCGCCTTGTGCATACGTTGATGCGTATGAACCTTACCTGGGCGCAGGTTGGCGGTATTTTAAAATATACCCGTCCAGCGTGGTGGCGCGGCAGTGCACCCGAAACACACAATTATTTAATGAAGAAGCCGGGTTATTACCTTTCTGAAGAACCGTATATTGAGCGGTTGCGTAAAGAATTATCATTAGCGCCTTACAGTCGCTTTCCATTAACCTGGATTATGGAAGCTGCCGATGATATCTCTTATTGCGTAGCGGATCTGGAAGATGCCGTTGAGAAAAGAATCTTTAGCGTCGAGCAGCTTTATCACCATCTGCATGAGGCGTGGGGGCAACATGAAAAAGGTTCCCTGTTTATCCAGGTTGTTGAGAACGCCTGGGAAAAATCACGTTCAAATACATTAAGCCGGAGTACCGAAGATCAGTTCTTTATGTATTTACGCGTCAATACGCTGAATAAACTGGTGCCGTATGCGGCCCAGCGGTTTATTGATAATTTGCCGCAGATTTATGAAGGCAGCTTTAATCATGCGCTGCTAGAAGATGCCAGTAGCTTCAGCCAGCTACTGGGCGTTTATAAAAATGTGGCAGTAAAACATGTGTTTAGCCATCCGGATGTTGAACAACTGGAATTACAGGGCTATCGGGTGATCAGCGGGTTGCTGGAGATCTATCAGCCGTTATTAAAAATGTCTCAGTCAGATTTTTCTGAACTGGTCGACAATGAAAGAGTAAAACGTTTTCCTATCGAGTCCCGTTTATTTCAGAAGTTGTCTACCCGCCATCGTCTTGCGTATGTTGAGGCGGTTAGTAAAATATCGACGGGGTGCGCCGAGTATTCGGTTCTGGAATATTATTATCGCTGCCGGTTGATCCAGGATTATATCAGCGGGATGACGGATTTGTATGCCTGGGATGAATATCGTCGCTTGATGGCCGTAGAACAATAAATACTCATTTGTAAAGACGGACAATAAAATTTTACTTTTTCCTTAAACTTAATTCTGGAACTTAGCGCTATAAAACGACTCTGACGTATACAGCAATTTTGCGTTACCTGTTAATCGAGAACGAAACACATGAAAAAAACCACATTAGCAATGAGTGCACTGGCTCTGAGTTTAGGTTTGGCGTTGTCCCCCCTGTCTGCTACAGCGGCTGAGACGTCGTCTTCAGCAATGACCGCCCAACAGATGCCAAGCCTGGCCCCGATGCTCGAAAAAGTGATGCCATCGGTGGTAAGTATTAACGTCGAGGGGAGCACGACGGTAAATACGCCGCGCATGCCGCGTAATTTCCAGCAGTTCTTCGGTGATAATTCACCGTTCTGCCAGGACGGTTCTCCGTTCCAGAGTTCTCCGTTCTGCCAGGGCGGCGCACCGGGCGCTGACAATGGCGGCGGCCAGCAGCAGAAATTTATGGCACTCGGTTCCGGCGTAATTATTGATGCCGCGAAAGGGTATGTCGTGACCAATAACCACGTGGTAGATAACGCCACGGTGATTAAAGTTCAGTTGAGCGATGGTCGTAAATTTGACGCGAAGATCGTGGGTAAAGATCCGCGCTCCGATATCGCGCTGATCCAAATTCAGGATCCGAAAAACCTGACGGCGATTAAGCTGGCAGATTCCGATGCGCTGCGCGTGGGTGATTACACCGTGGCAATTGGTAACCCGTTTGGTCTTGGTGAAACGGTGACTTCCGGTATTGTTTCTGCGCTGGGACGTAGTGGCCTGAACGCGGAGAACTACGAAAACTTTATTCAGACGGATGCTGCGATCAACCGGGGTAACTCCGGTGGTGCGCTGGTCAACCTGAACGGTGAGCTGATCGGTATTAACACCGCGATCCTCGCACCGGACGG
The DNA here is from genome assembly GCF_030332975.1 of Citrobacter sp. Cpo032. Lineage (NCBI taxonomy): Bacteria > Pseudomonadati > Pseudomonadota > Gammaproteobacteria > Enterobacterales > Enterobacteriaceae > Citrobacter > Citrobacter sp. Cpo032. Next base: position 41,535 of record NZ_JAOWGU010000052.1, on the reverse strand, counting down.
TGGTAACATCGGTATCGGTTTTGCGATCCCAAGCAACATGGTGAAAAACCTGACCTCGCAGATGGTTGAGTTTGGCCAGGTTAAACGCGGTGAGCTGGGCATTATGGGTACCGAGCTGAGCTCTGAGCTGGCGAAAGCGATGAAAGTTGACGCCCAGCGTGGCGCATTCGTCAGCCAGGTGATGCCGAACTCTTCCGCAGCGAAAGCGGGGATTAAAGCCGGGGATGTGATTACCTCCCTGAACGGCAAACCTATCAGCAGCTTCGCCGCCCTGCGTGCGCAGGTCGGTACGATGCCGGTTGGCAGCAAAATCACCCTGGGTCTGCTGCGTGACGGTAAGCCGGTCACCGTGAACCTGGAATTGCAGCAGAGCAGCCAGACTCAGGTTGACTCCAGTTCTATCTTTAAAGGCATCGAAGGTGCCGATATGAGCAACAAAGGCCAGGACAAAGGTGTCGTGGTAAGCGACGTGAAACCGAATTCTCCGGCTGCACAGATTGGCCTGAAGAAAGGGGATGTGATTATCGGCGCGAACCAGCAGCCGGTGAAAAACATCGCTGAACTGCGCAAAATCCTCGACAGCAAACCGGCTGTACTGGCGCTGAACATTCAGCGCGGTGACAGCTCCATCTATCTGTTGATGCAGTAATCTCCCTCAACCCCTTCCTGCACAGGAAGGGGTTTCTTTTTGTGATACTTCCCACAACTCCATACTTCTCCCTTTCGCTTTGTGCATTTGCACAATGTCGCCGCTTATTATCTTCCCTATGCTTGAGCTCTGCTCACAGGAGGGGTTTATGGCTGGTTGGCATCTTGATACCAAAATGGCGCAGGATATCGTGGCGCGTACCATGCGCATCATTGATACCAATATCAACGTAATGGATGCCCGTGGGCGGATAATCGGCAGCGGCGATCGCGAACGTATTGGTGAATTGCACGAAGGCGCGCTGCTGGTGCTTTCGCAGGGTCGGGTGGTCGATATCGACGATGCGGTGGCCCGGCATTTGCACGGTGTACGACAGGGGATAAACCTGCCTCTACGTCTGGAAGGCGAAATCGTTGGCGTTATCGGCCTTACCGGCGAGCCGGAGCATCTGCGCAAATACGGCGAGTTAGTATGTATGACCGCCGAAATGATGCTGGAACAGTCGCGCTTGATGCATCTGTTAGCGCAGGATAGCCGTCTGCGTGAAGAGCTGGTGATGAACCTGATTCAGGCGGAAGAGAATACGCCAGCGCTGATGGAATGGGCCCAGCGTTTAGGCATTGATTTGAACCAGCCACGCGTGGTGGCGGTGTTGGAGGTCGATAGTGGCCAGCTTGGCGTTGACAGTGCGATGGCGGAGTTACAGCAATTGCAGAATGCGTTGACCACACCCGAACGTAATAATCTGATTGCGATTGTTTCCCTGACCGAGATGGTGGTGCTGAAACCGGCGCTCAATCAGTTTGGCCGCTGGGACGCTGAAGATCATCGTAAGCGCGTTGAGCAGCTTATTGCCCGTATGAAAGAGAACGGACAGCTGCGTTTTCGCGTATCGCTGGGCAACTATTTTACCGGGCCCGGTAGCATTGCCCGTTCGTATCGTACGGCGCGCACTACCATGATGGTCGGCAAGCAGCGGATGCCGGAAAGCCGTAGCTATTTCTATCAGGATTTGATGCTGCCAGTACTGCTGGACAGCCTGCGCGGCGGCTGGCAGGCCAATGAACTGGCGCGTCCGTTGGTGAGGCTGAAAGCGATGGATAACAATGGGTTGCTGCGTCGGACATTGGCGGCATGGTTTCGTCATAACGTCCAGCCGCTGGCCACCTCAAAGGCACTGTTTATTCACCGCAATACGCTGGAATATCGCCTGAATCGTATTTCAGAACTGACCGGGCTGGATCTGGGGAATTTTGACGACAGACTGCTGCTGTATGTGGCGTTACAGTTAGATGAGCAGCATTGATTAATTGCCTGATGGCGCTACGCTTATCAGGCAAAATGCCGGGTGGCGGCTTCGCCTTACCCGGCCTACGAATACATTCACGTGCGGTTATTTACGCGTCAGTTTTTCCAGATCGGCTTCAATTTCGCTGATCTTGTTGGTCACGACGCTTTCGAGATGGCGTAAATCATCAAGGATCTTGCGTTTAAGATCGACTTCGCTGCGATCGCGCTGGCAGATCTGATCCAGTTCATCGATCACATAGCGCAGGTTGGGACTGATCTCCTGCACTTCTTTGTAACCCTGGCCGATGCCATCAGCTACCACCGTTTTGCGCTGACGGGGATATTTGAACTTCACGCTCTTGGCAAAAAACTCGCCTTTATCCTTTTGGAAATAGATTTTCAGGATATCGTTGTTGGCTTCTTGCCGCAGGCTGTAACGATCGATTTCTTCAGGATTAGTAATGCCCAGACTTTTCAGATTGTCATACATAGCGGTACCCTTAAGCTCACTATAACCATTGAATAATTAACGAAAAGCCTTGTTTATGCCACTCGCAGATGTAAAAAAAGCGGGCTAAGCCCGCTTTTTCAAATCGCTGTTAGTCGATAGTGCGCAACAGTTCGTTGATTCCCACTTTGCCACGCGTTTTGGCATCGACTTTCTTCACAATCACCGCGCAGTACAGGCTGTATTTGCCATCTTTCGACGGCAGGTTGCCGGAGACGACCACGGAGCCTGCCGGAACGCGACCATAATGCACTTCGCCAGTTTCGCGATCGTAAATACGGGTGCTCTGACCGATGTACACGCCCATGGAGATAACAGAACCTTCTTCGACGATCACGCCTTCAACCACTTCAGAGCGTGCGCCGATGAAGCAGTTGTCTTCGATGATGGTTGGGTTAGCCTGCAACGGCTCCAGTACGCCGCCGATGCCAACGCCGCCGGACAGGTGTACGTTTTTACCGATTTGCGCACAGGAACCGACTGTTGCCCAGGTATCAACCATCGTACCTTCATCAACATAAGCTCCGATGTTTACGTAAGATGGCATCAGCACGGTGTTACGGGCGATAAACGCACCCTGACGCACGGCCGCAGGCGGAACCACGCGGAAACCTTCCTTCTGGAAGCGCGCTTCGTCGTAGTTGGCGAATTTCATCGGTACTTTATCGAAGTAACGGCTTTCCGCACCTTCGATGACCTGATTATCGTTAATACGGAAAGAGAGCAGGACCGCCTTTTTCAGCCACTGATGCGTGACCCACTGACCCTCAATCTTCTCTGCGACGCGCAGTGCACCGGAATCCAGTAAAGAAATAACCTGATTCACCGCTTCGCGGGTTACGGTATCTACATTTGCCGGAGTAATGTCGGCACGGCGCTCGAAAGCGGACTCAATAACGTTCTGTAACTGCTGCATTGTTAAACTCTTTCCATAATAAATAAAAACATCACCCTTTATCGTTTGGATTGAGGGCCTCTGTCAACCGTTGATGCACTTCCTGCTGCAGCTCATTATTAAGGGCGCGCCGGTCGGCGGTGGCGATTATGAATAAATCTTCTACTCGCTCGCCAATGGTTGTAATTCGGGCGCCATGCAGCGAAATTCCCAGATCGGCAAAAATCTGCCCGACCCGCGCCAGCAGGCCGGGCTGGTCGAGAGCGATAAGCTCCAGGAATGATTTTCGGTCGGTATGGGTCGGCAAAAAGGTGACCTCAGTATCGACGGTAAAGTGGCGTAATTTTGCCGGCTGGCGACGCGGTTGCGGTGGCTGCCAACTGCGCTGCGTGATGGCCTGTTCCAGTCCAAAACGGATCGCTTCATGTCGGTCTGAAGACAGCGGGCTGCCGTCCGGTTCCAGCACGATGAACGTATCCATCGCCATCCCATCGCGGGTAGTGAAAATCTGCGCATCGTGGACGCTAAGATTACGCCTGTCCAGTTCGGCGCAGACGGCGGCAAACAGGTAAGGGCGGTCAGGGCTCCAGATGAAAATTTCTGTCCCGCCGCGCGTGGCCTGTGGGCTGAGCAGGATCAGCGGCTTGCTGAGATCGTGTTGCAGCAGATGGCGCGCATGCCAGGCCAGCTGATTTGGGCTGTGACGCACGAAGTAGTTGGCGCGACAGCGTGACCAGATGTGGTGCAACGCTTCTTCATCAATGCTGTCCATTCGCAGTAGCGCCAGCGCCTGAAGCTGATGGTGGCGTACGCGCTCGCGCATATCCGGCGTATTTTGCATGCCACGACGGAGTTGTTTTTCCGTCGCGAAGTACAGCTCGCGTAGCAGGCTTTGCTTCCAGCTATTCCACAGCGTTTCGTTGGTGGCGCAAATATCCGCGACGGTCAGACACACCAAAAAGCGCAGACGGTGTTCCGTTTGTACCTCTTCGGCGAATTGCTTAATTACTTCGGGATCTTGAATATCGCGGCGCTGAGCGGTCACCGACATCAGCAAATGCTGGCGCACCAGCCACACGATCAGCTGCGTTTCGCGGGAATTCAGGCCGTGCAGTTCGGCGAACTTGAGCACATCCTGAGCGCCGAGTACCGAGTGATCGCCGCCGCGACCTTTGGCTATATCGTGGAAAAGCGCGGCAATCAGAATCAACTCCGGCTGTCGCAGACGCGGCCATAGATCCACGCATAGCGGATGGCGCTGACGGGTCTCTTCGTTGGCAAAACTTTCCAGCTTGAGCATTACGCGGATGGTGTGTTCATCCACCGTATAGGCATGAAACAGGTCAAACTGCATTTGGCCGACTATATGCGACCATTGCGGCATATAAGCCCACAACACGCTGTGGCGATGCATTGGCAGCAGACCGCGGCTCACCGCACCCGGATGACGCAACATACTGAGAAACAGCGATCGCGCTTCCGGGATGTAGCACAGCGGTTGGGTTAAATGACGGCGGGCATGACGCAGATGGCGCAGCGTGGTGGAGTAAATTCCGCTGATCGCGCTGTTACGCACCATGATGTAAAACATCCGCAGTATCGCTTCGGGTTTACGGATAAACAGGTCGTCGTTGCGCAGATCGATCAACGTGCCGCGCAGTTGAAAGTCGTCATCAATCGGGCGCGGTTTTTCATCGGCGGGCATGGCGAGGATCGCCTCGTCGAACAGTTGCAACAGCATGTGATTCAGTTCGCTGACCCGTCGGGTGACGCGGAAATAGTCTTTCATCATCCGCTCGATAGGCTCGTTGCCTTCGCCGCCGTAGTTTAGCCTTTGCGCCACGCTGAGCTGGCTGTCAAACAGCAGGCGGTTGTCGTAACGACTAACGACCAGATGCAGGGCGAAGCGAATCCGCCACAGGATATGCAAACATTCATTCAGCTCGGCGCGTTCAGCCAGTGTCAAAAAGCCGAAGCCGACCATTTCGTCCAGTGAGGTGGCGCCAAAATGGCGGCGGGCCACCCATTGCAGGGTATGGATATCGCGCAGGCCGCCGGGACTGCTTTTGATATCCGGCTCCAGGTTGTAGCTAGTGCCGTGATAGCGCTGGTGGCGCTGATTTTGCTCTTCCACTTTGGCGGCGTAAAACTTGTCGGAAGGCCAGAAACCTTCGCTAAAAATATGCTTTTGCAGCTCCAGAAACAGCGCCACATCGCCGATCAGCAGGCGAGTTTCAATCAGGTTGGTGGCGACGGTTAAATCTGACAATCCTTCCAGCAGACACTCTTCCAGCGTACGCACGCTATGCCCAACCTCCAGCCTCACGTCCCATAGCAGCGTTAACAGCTCACCGACTTTCTCGGCCTGCGCATCAGGCAGCTTTTTACGACTCAGTATCAGCAGGTCAATATCGGAAAGCGGGTGCAGTTCGCCGCGCCCGTAACCCCCAACGGCAACCAGCGCCAGGTCGGCAATTTGGCCAAAACCGGCTTCAATCCACAGGCGTTGTAGCAACTGGTCAATAAATTCGGTACGGGCCTCAATGAGCTGTTCTGCGGAAATTCCACTGTCAAACGCTTCGCCTAACCAGTTCTGGAAGGTGTCGATATGCGCTTTAATGCCGGAGCAGTTGAGATCTTGCTGTGGCCATGTCCCTGGGTTTTGCGGTTGGCCAGGCAGGGTGGGGAGGGCAGTATTTGCGTGCTGTTCAGGAAGAGTATTCATTATGCGCCACCCATTAAAAAGCCGGATGATGGCGTGAACGCCTTATCCGGCCTACTAAGTAGTACAATTTGTAGGCCTGATAAGATGCGAATGCATCGCCATCAGGCAAAACATTATTCGCCGTGTGTGATGATCGCTGGGATGGTGTCATCCTTGCGTAACGTCAGAATTTCACAGCCGTTTTCCGTCACTACAATAGTATGCTCGTACTGTGCAGACAAGCTCCGGTCTTTGGTTTTCACCGTCCAGCCGTCTTTCATGGTGCGGATGCGGTAATCACCGGCATTCAGCATCGGTTCTATGGTGAACGTCATGCCAGGCTGCAGTACCACACCACCGTCGTCTGCATCGTAGTGCAGAACCTGTGGCTCTTCATGGAAGCCGCGACCGATACCATGACCGCAGTATTCACGAACAACAGAGAAACCTTCGCCTTCCGCGTATTTCTGAATTGCAGCGCCCAGCGTGCGCAGGCGAATGCCCGGTTTTACCATCCGCAGCGCCAGATACAGGCTTTCCTGTGTGACGCGGCACAGACGTTCGCCAAGAATAGTAGGTTTGCCGACGATAAACATCTTGGAGGTATCGCCGTGGTACTCGTCTTTAATCACGGTTACGTCGATGTTGACGATATCACCATCTTTCAGGTGCTTGGCGTCGTCCGGGATCCCGTGACACACCACTTCATTAATAGAGATACATACGGATTTCGGATAGCCGTGATAGCCCAGGCAGGCGGAAATGGCCTGCTGCTCATTCACGATGTAGTCATTACAGAGGCGATCCAGCTCGCCGGTGCTGACGCCCGGTTTAACAAACGGTTCGATCATTTCCAGTACATCAGCGGCCAGGCGGCCAGCGATGCGCATTTTTTCGATTTCTTCAGGGGTCTTGATTGAGATAGCCATGAATTCTGTCCATCAGTGTCGATTATTTCGACAATAATTGTGTAAGTGCTGTCAATGGTATCAGTCTGGGGTGTACCCTGCCAAATTGAGAATCATTAACAGCACAGACCGCCAACAATTATTGGTGTCGGTGGCGTATTTGTGGTATAAAGCGCGCCGGACTTCCGATCCATTCGAAGACTACACACGATGGACGGGAGCGACAAATCTCACTTTGTGTAACAACACACACGTATCGGCACATATTCCGGGGTGCCCTTTGGGGTCGGTAATATGGGATGCGTGGAGGCTTAACCCCAACTTTTATATATAGAGGTTTTAATCATGGCAACTGTTTCCATGCGCGACATGCTCAAGGCTGGTGTTCACTTCGGTCACCAGACCCGTTACTGGAACCCGAAAATGAAGCCGTTCATCTTCGGTGCGCGTAACAAAGTTCACATCATCAACCTTGAGAAAACTGTACCGATGTTCAACGAAGCTCTGGCTGAACTGAACAAGATCTCTGCTCGTAAAGGTAAAATCCTTTTCGTTGGTACTAAACGCGCTGCAAGCGAAGCGGTGAAAGAAGCTGCTAACAGCTGCGACCAGTTCTTCGTGAACCATCGCTGGCTGGGCGGTATGCTGACTAACTGGAAAACCGTTCGTCAGTCCATCAAACGTCTGAAAGATCTGGAAACTCAGTCTCAGGACGGTACTTTCGAAAAGCTGACCAAGAAAGAAGCGCTGATGCGTACTCGTGAGCTTGAGAAACTGGAAAACAGCCTGGGCGGTATCAAAGACATGGGCGGTCTGCCGGACGCTCTGTTCGTAATCGATGCTGACCACGAGCATATTGCTATCAAAGAAGCAAACAACCTGGGTATCCCAGTATTTGCTATCGTTGATACCAACTCTGATCCGGACGGTGTTGACTTCGTTATCCCGGGTAACGACGACGCAATCCGTGCTGTGACCCTGTACCTGGGCGCTGTAGCTACTACCGTTCGTGAAGGCCGTTCTCAGGATCTGGCTTCCCAGGCGGAAGAAAGCTTCGTAGAAGCTGAATAATAAGGCACGCTCGTTAGAGCCCTTATAGACCAGGTAGTATCACGTTTGGTTAGGGGGCCTGTATATGGCCCCCTTTTTCACTTTTAAATCTGTGCGGTTTCATGCCGGGCAGATCAAATCTTCCGAGGATTTTAGAATGGCTGAAATTACCGCATCCCTGGTAAAAGAGCTGCGTGAGCGTACTGGCGCAGGCATGATGGATTGCAAAAAAGCACTGACTGAAGCTAATGGCGACATCGAGCTGGCAATCGAAAACATGCGTAAGTCCGGTGCAATCAAAGCGGCGAAAAAAGCAGGCAACGTTGCTGCTGACGGCGTAATCAAAACCAAAATCGACGGCAACATCGCTTTCATTCTGGAAGTTAACTGCCAGACTGACTTCGTTGCTAAAGATGCTGGTTTCCAGGCATTTGCTGACAAAGTACTGGACGCTGCCGTTGCTGGCAAAATCACTGACGTTGAAGTTCTGAAAGCACAGTTCGAAGAAGAACGTGTTGCTCTGGTTGCTAAAATCGGTGAGAACATCAACATCCGTCGCGTTGCTTCCCTGGAAGGCGAAGTTCTGGGTAACTACCAGCACGGTGCTCGTATCGGTGTTCTGGTTGCTGCAACTGGCGCTGACGAAGAACTGGTTAAACAGCTGGCAATGCACGTTGCTGCAAGCAAACCAGAATTCGTTAAACCGGAAGACGTTTCCGCTGAAGTGGTAGAAAAAGAATACCAGGTTCAGCTGGACATCGCTATGCAGTCTGGCAAGCCGAAAGAAATCGCAGAGAAAATGGTTGAAGGCCGCATGAAGAAATTCACCGGCGAAGTTTCTCTGACCGGTCAGCCTTTCGTCATGGAACCGAGCAAATCTGTTGGTCAGCTGCTGAAAGAGCATAACGCTGACGTAACTGGTTTCATCCGCTTTGAAGTGGGTGAAGGCATCGAGAAAGTTGAGACTGACTTTGCAGCAGAAGTTGCTGCGATGTCCAAGCAGTCTTAATTTTTAAAGGAGCCGCCTGAGGGCGGCTTCTTTTTGTGTCTGGCTTGTAAATTCAGCGAACCGCTATAGTGGTCATGCTGAAAAGCGACATACAATGTCGCTGGAATTAACTCATCTCATTCGTTGACAGTCTCAGGAAAGAAACATGGCTACCAATGCAAAACCCGTCTACAAACGTATTCTGCTTAAGTTAAGTGGCGAAGCTCTGCAAGGTTCAGAAGGCTTCGGTATTGATGCAAGCATCCTCGACCGCATGGCTCAGGAAATCAAAGAGCTGGTTGAGCTGGGTATTCAGGTTGGCGTAGTGATTGGTGGTGGTAACCTGTTCCGTGGCGCTGGTCTGGCGAAAGCGGGGATGAACCGCGTTGTGGGCGACCACATGGGCATGTTAGCCACCGTAATGAACGGTCTGGCGATGCGCGATGCGCTTCACCGCGCCTATGTGAACGCTCGCTTGATGTCCGCAATTCCTCTGAACGGCGTGTGTGATAACTACAGCTGGGCCGAAGCTATCAGCCTGCTGCGTAACAACCGCGTTGTTATTTTGTCTGCGGGTACCGGCAATCCGTTCTTCACCACCGATTCTGCAGCCTGCCTGCGCGGTATTGAAATTGAAGCGGATGTGGTTCTGAAAGCCACCAAAGTCGATGGCGTATTTACTGCCGACCCGGCTAAAGATCCAACGGCGACTATGTACGAACAGTTGACCTACACTGAAGTACTGGATAAAGAGCTGAAAGTAATGGATCTTGCCGCGTTCACGCTGGCTCGTGACCACAAATTACCGATTCGTGTCTTTAACATGAACAAACCAGGTGCACTGCGCCGTGTTGTTATGGGTGAAAAAGAAGGCACGTTAATCACGGAATAATTCCCGTTGCGGCTAAATGCAGGTAATATTCCGCTTTAATGTCGCGGGATACGTCCCTCAAAATTAATCAAGACTATACTTGTCACATCTTGCGTGGCGGGTATGGTCTGACTGAAACAAGCTTTCAAGGATTCGTAACGTGATCAACGATATCAGAAAAGATGCTGAAGTACGCATGGACAAATGCGTCGAAGCGTTCAAAAACCAAATCAGCAAAATTCGCACGGGTCGTGCTTCTCCTAGCCTGCTGGATGGTATTGTCGTGGAATATTACGGCACGCCGACTCCGCTGCGCCAGCTGGCAAGCGTAACGGTTGAAGATTCCCGTACCCTGAAAATCAACGTATTTGACCGTTCTATGGGTCCAGCCGTTGAAAAAGCAATCATGGCTTCCGACCTCGGTCTGAATCCAAGCTCTGCGGGCTCTGACATCCGCGTTCCGCTGCCGCCGCTGACCGAAGAACGTCGTAAAGATCTGACCAAGATCGTACGTGGTGAAGCTGAAGGCGCGCGTGTTGCGGTACGTAACGTACGCCGCGATGCAAACGACAAAGTGAAAGCGTTGTTGAAAGAAAAAGAGATCAGCGAAGATGACGATCGCCGTTCTCAGGACGACGTACAGAAACTGACTGACGCAGCAATCAAGAAAGTTGATGCGGCGCTGGCAGAGAAAGAAGCAGAACTGATGCAGTTCTGATTCGCCTGTACGCTAAAAACGCCGCTTAGAAGGCCTGAGAAGGCTGGATGGCGGCGTTTTGCTTTTTTCTGTCTACATACTCTAAATAATTCAAGTTGCAGGAAGGCGGTGACGCCAAAGGCCGAGTAAAGCCAACGTACATGCAACTTGAAGTATGACGAGTAAAATTCTTCTGGATGTCCGATGAAGCAATTAACCATCCTGGGATCAACCGGTTCCATTGGTTGCAGTACGCTGGATGTAGTACGCCATAACCCGGAAAAATTTCGTGTTGCTGCGTTGGTGGCGGGTAAAAATGTTGCCCGTATGGTAGAGCAATGCCTGGAGTTTGCACCTCGCTATGCGGTAATGGATGATGAAAAAAGCGCGGCACAGGTAAAAGCTGCTCTTTTGGCACAGGGTAGCCGTACCGAGGTGATGAGCGGGCAGCAGGCTGCCTGTGATATGGCTGCGCTGGATGATGTTGATCAGGTCATGGCGGCGATTGTCGGCGCAGCGGGTTTGCTGCCGACGCTGGCAGCAATTCGTGCGAGCAAAAGCATTTTGCTGGCGAATAAAGAATCGCTGGTGACCTGCGGCCGTCTGTTTATGGACGACGTGAAACGCCACAAAGCGCAGCTTTTGCCGGTAGATAGCGAGCATAACGCGATTTTTCAGAGTTTACCGCAACCTATCCAACACAATCTGGGATACGCTGACCTTGAGCAAAACGGCGTCATGTCAGTTCTGCTTACCGGGTCTGGTGGCCCATTCCGTGAAACGCCATTGCGCGAGCTGGTCTCTATGACCCCCGATCAGGCATGCCGTCATCCGAATTGGTCGATGGGACGAAAAATCTCTGTCGATTCCGCCACCATGATGAACAAAGGTCTGGAATACATTGAAGCGCGTTGGTTATTTAATGCCAGTGCAAGCCAGATGGAAGTGCTGATTCACCCGCAGTCGGTTATTCATTCGATGGTCCGTTATCAGGATGGTAGTGTTCTGGCGCAGTTGGGTGAACCTGATATGCGTACACCTATTGCCCATACGATGGCATGGCCAGAACGTGTGACGTCCGGTGTTAAGCCTGTCGACTTTTGCAAACTCAGTGCGTTGACGTTTTCCGCACCTGATTACCAGCGTTATCCGTGCCTGAAACTGGCGATGGACGCGTTTGAGCAAGGTCAGGCGGCGACGACCGCACTCAATGCCGCGAATGAAATTACCGTTGCCGCATTCCTGGCGCAGCAGATCCGATTTACCGATATTGCCGATCTCAATTTATCTGTACTGGATAAGATGGATTTGCAGGAACCGCAGAGCGTTGACGACGTGTTGAAGGTCGATGCCATCGCGCGGGAAGTCGCCAGAAAAGAAGTGATGCGACTCTCAAGCTGATGATAATCCCTCTACGGAGAATCGTGCTATTTGTTAGCGTTGGGCTTCAGTGATATAGTCTGCGCCACCCGATCGCGGGTATTTGCTTTTTTTCGGTCGGGTAAGCCGTGGTTTGACACGGCTTTTTTGTGGATAGGCTTCAGTATTCCTGAGTACCGTAAATCCTTTCAGGGACTAATAACGCGTTATGTTGTCTGCAACTAAACCATTAAGCGAAAATTTGCCAGCACATGGTTGTCGCCATGTCGCAATTATCATGGATGGCAATGGCCGCTGGGCGAAAAAGCAAGGGAAGATTCGCGCCTTTGGGCATAAGGCTGGAGCAAAATCCGTCCGCCGGGCTGTCTCTTTTGCTGCAAATAACGGTATTGATGCGTTAACGCTGTATGCCTTTAGCAGTGAGAACTGGAACCGACCTGCGCAGGAAGTGAGCGCGTTAATGGAACTGTTTGTGTGGGCACTTGATAGCGAAGTGAAAAACCTACATCGCCATAACGTACGCCTGCGTATTATCGGGGATATCAGTCGATTTAACTCACGTTTGCAAGAACGGATTCGCAAATCAGAAGCGATTACCGCCCAGAATACCGGGTTGACGCTGAATATTGCAGCGAATTACGGTGGACGGTGGGATATTGTCCAGGGAGTCAGGCAACTGGCACAACAGGTGCAGGACGGTGTGCTGCATCCTGAGCAAATCGATGAAGAGATGCTTGGGCAGCAAATTTGTATGCATGAGCTGGCTCCTGTGGATTTAGTGATAAGGACTGGGGGAGAGCACCGAATTAGTAATTTTCTGTTGTGGCAAATTGCCTATGCCGAACTTTACTTTACCGATGTTCTCTGGCCCGATTTCGATGAACAAGACTTTGAAGGTGCGCTGCATGCCTTTGCTAATCGTGAGCGTCGTTTCGGCGGCACCGAACCCGGTGATGAAAAAGCCTGATGGGGGTCGCTTTTGCTGAAGTATCGCCTGATTTCTGCTTTTGTTTTAATACCCGTTGTCATCGCGGCGCTGTTTTTGCTGCCGCCGGTGGGGTTCGCCATTGTTACGTTGGTCGTCTGTATGTTGGCCGCCTGGGAGTGGGGACAGTTAAGCGGTTTTACCACGCGTACGCAGCGAGTCTGGCTGGCGGTTTTGTGCGGGCTATTGCTGGCACTGATGCTATTTTTGCTGCCAGAATACCATCGCGATATCCATCAACCGCTGGTTGAAGTATCGCTGTGGGCGTCGCTGGGCTGGTGGGTCGTAGCGCTGTTACTGGTATTGTTTTACCCAGGTTCTGCGTCGGTCTGGCGTAATTCCAAAACATTACGCATAATTTTCGGCGTGTTAACCATTGTCCCGTTCTTTTGGGGAATGCTGGCGCTACGTGCATGGCACTATGATGAGAATCATTATAGTGGCGCGCTATGGCTGCTGTATGTCATGATCCTCGTTTGGGGAGCGGACTCTGGTGCGTATATGTTTGGTAAGCTGTTTGGCAAACATAAGCTGGCACCGAAGGTTTCTCCTGGTAAAACCTGGCAGGGTTTTATTGGCGGACTCGCCACTGCGGCCGTGATCTCATGGGGTTATGGCATGTGGGCGAATCTTGAAGTTGCGCCTGTCACCTTGCTCATTTGCTCCATCGTTGCAGCCCTGGCCTCCGTGCTGGGTGACCTGACCGAGAGTATGTTTAAGCGTGAAGCAGGTATTAAGGACAGTGGTCACTTAATTCCAGGACACGGCGGTATTCTGGATCGTATTGATAGCCTGACGGCTGCGGTACCGGTCTTTGCCTGCCTGTTGTTACTGGTGTTCAGGACGCTCTAACGGATGGTCTTATGCTGAGTATTCTCTGGAATTTGGCTGCATTCATCATCGCACTTGGTGTGCTTATCACCGTGCATGAATTTGGTCATTTCTGGGTTGCGCGGCGCTGCGGAGTCCGCGTCGAACGCTTTTCCATTGGCTTTGGAAAAGCGCTTTGGCGGCGTACCGATAAATCAGGTACGGAATACGTCATCGCCATGATTCCCCTCGGCGGTTACGTCAAAATGCTGGATGAGCGCGCTGAACCGGTCGCACCGGAATTGCGCCATTACGCCTTCAACAATAAAACGGTTGGACAACGTGCTGCTATTATCGCCGCAGGTCCGATTGCAAACTTCCTTTTTGCTATTTTTGCTTATTGGCTGGTGTTTATCATTGGCGTCCCTGGCGTTCGTCCGGTTATTGGTGAAATAACACCCAACTCGATTGCTGCACAGGCGCAAATTCAGCCGGGTACGGAACTAAAAGCGGTTGATGGCATCGAAACCCCTGATTGGGATGCCGTGCGATTGCAACTGGTATCCAAAATTGGCGATGAGCATACGACCCTCAGCGTGGCGCAATTTGGCAGTAACCAGCGACAGGACAAAACGCTGGATTTACGCCATTGGACATTTGAGCCAGACAAAGAGGATCCTGTCTCTAGTTTGGGCATGCGTCCGCGTGGTCCGCAGATTGAACCGGTACTGTCAGAAGTGCAGGTTAACTCCGCTGCAAGTAAGGCAGGTTTGCAAGCTGGCGACAGGATCGTTAAAGTCAATGGTCAGTCGCTGACGCAATGGATGACGTTCGTGACGCTGGTGCGCGATAATCCGGATACGCCGTTAGCGCTAGATATTGAAAGACAAGGAAGTTCCTTGTCTTTAACGTTAACCCCAGATTCAAAACAGGTTAACGGTAAGGCAGAAGGGTTTGCGGGCGTGGTGCCTAAAGTTATTCCTCTGCCTGATGAGTATAAGACTGTACGCCAGTATGGACCATTCAGCGCCATCCTCGAAGCCTCGGATAAAACGTGGCAGTTGATGAAGCTGACGGTCAGTATGCTGGGAAAATTGATTACCGGTGATGTAAAACTGAACAACCTCAGTGGGCCGATTTCTATCGCCCAGGGGGCTGGGATGTCAGCGGAGTTCGGGATTATTTATTACCTGATGTTCCTTGCGCTTATCAGCGTGAACTTAGGGATAATCAACCTGTTTCCGTTGCCCGTTCTTGACGGGGGGCATCTGCTGTTCCTGGCGATTGAAAAGCTGAAGGGCGGTCCGGTATCCGAGCGGGTTCAAGACTTTAGTTATCGCATTGGCTCTATCTTGCTGGTGTTGTTAATGGGGCTTGCACTTTTCAATGATTTCTCTCGGTTGTAAGAGAGTGTTAGGAAGAACGCATAATAACGATGGCGATGAAAAAGTTGCTCATAGCGTCGCTGCTGTTTAGCAGCGCCACCGTATACGGTGCTGAAGGGTTCGTAGTGAAGGACATTCATTTCGAAGGCCTACAGCGAGTCGCCGTTGGTGCGGCTCTCCTCAGTATGCCGGTGCGCACAGGCGACACGGTTAATGATGAAGACATCAGTAATACCATTCGTGCTCTGTTCGCCACCGGAAACTTTGAGGATGTCCGCGTCCTGCGCGATGGTGATACCCTTCTGGTTCAGGTAAAAGAACGCCCGACGATTGCCAGCATCACTTTCTCCGGTAACAAATCGGTGAAAGATGACATGCTGAAGCAAAACCTCGAGGCGTCTGGCGTGCGTGTTGGCGAGTCTCTGGATCGCACAACGCTTGCCGATATCGAAAAGGGCCTGGAAGATTTCTACTATAGCGTCGGTAAGTACAGCGCCAGTGTGAAAGCGGTGGTGACGCCGTTGCCGCGTAACCGCGTTGACCTCAAGCTGGTCTTCCAGGAAGGTGTTTCGGCGAAGATCCAACAGATCAATATCGTCGGCAACCATGCCTTCTCGACTGACGAACTTATCTCTCACTTCCAGTTGCGTGACGAAGTGCCGTG
Source organism: Citrobacter sp. Cpo032 (assembly GCF_030332975.1). Lineage (NCBI taxonomy): Bacteria > Pseudomonadati > Pseudomonadota > Gammaproteobacteria > Enterobacterales > Enterobacteriaceae > Citrobacter > Citrobacter sp. Cpo032. The sequence goes on along the minus strand of NZ_JAOWGU010000052.1, from coordinate 25,751 downwards.
GTGGAACGTGGTGGGCGATCGTAAATACCAGAAACAGAAGCTGGCGGGCGACCTTGAAACCCTGCGTAGCTACTATCTGGATCGCGGTTATGCTCGCTTCAATATTGATTCCACTCAGGTCAGCCTGACGCCGGATAAAAAAGGCATCTACATCACCGTTAACATCACTGAAGGCGAGCAGTACAAGCTTTCTGGGGTTCAGGTGAGCGGTAACCTGGCCGGGCACTCCGCCGAAATTGAGACCCTGACGAAGATCGAGCCAGGTGAACTCTATAACGGCACCAAAGTGACCAAAATGGAAGATGACATCAAGAAGCTTCTGGGTCGCTATGGCTATGCCTATCCGCGCGTACAGTCGCAGCCTGAAATCAACGACGCTGACAAAACCGTTAAATTGCGTGTAAACGTGGATGCGGGTAACCGTTTCTATGTGCGTAAGATCCGTTTTGAAGGTAATGACACTTCTAAAGACTCCGTTCTGCGTCGCGAAATGCGTCAGATGGAAGGCGCATGGTTGGGCAGCGATTTGGTCGACCAGGGTAAAGAGCGTCTGAACCGTCTGGGTTACTTTGAAACTGTTGATACTGATACTCAGCGTGTTCCAGGCCGTCCAGATCAGGTTGATGTTGTCTACAAGGTTAAAGAGCGTAACACCGGTAGCTTTAACTTCGGCGTCGGTTACGGTACCGAGAGCGGCGTGAGCTTCCAGGCTGGCGTTCAGCAGGATAACTGGTTAGGTACCGGTTATTCTGTTGGGATTAACGGCACCAAAAACGACTACCAGACCTATACTGAGTTGTCTGTCACTAACCCGTACTTCACTGTTGATGGTGTGAGCCTTGGTGGCCGCGTCTTCTATAACGACTTTGAAGCGGATGATGCAGACCTGTCCGACTATACCAACAAAAGTTATGGTACAGACGTGACGCTGGGCTTCCCGGTCAACGAATACAACACGTTGCGTGCGGGCCTGGGTTATGTACATAACAAACTGTCCAATATGCAGCCGCAGGTTGCGATGGATCGTTACCTTGAGTCAATGGGTGAGACCAATACTAACAGCTTTGCTGCGGATGACTTCACCTTTAACTATGGTTGGACATATAACAAGCTTGACCGTGGCTACTTCCCAACGGAAGGTACGCGCGTCAACCTGAACGGCAAAGTCACCATTCCGGGTTCTGACAACGAATACTATAAAGCGACGTTGGATACCGCGACCTATGTACCGATCGATGATGACCATAAATGGGTCGTCCTGGGTCGTACCAAGGTAGGTTATGGAGACGGTATAGGCAGCAAAGAGTTGCCGTTCTACGAGAACTTCTATGCGGGTGGCTCCAGCACTGTGCGTGGCTTCCAGTCTAATACCATCGGTCCGAAAGCGGTCTATAAACCTGGGGCTTACGCCGGCGATACTGACAGCTACGAAGAGTGTACCAATAAAGACGGTTCGTACTGTAAATCAGACGATGCGGTCGGTGGTAACGCCATGGCCGTAGCCAGCCTGGAATTTATTACCCCGACGCCGTTTATCAGCGATAAGTATGCTAACTCGGTCCGTACCTCCTTCTTCTGGGATATGGGTACCGTTTGGGATACTAACTGGCAGGATAGCGATCAAACTCGCGCTATTGGGGTTCCAGATTACGGTGATCCGAGCAATATCCGTATGTCTGCAGGTATCGCGTTACAATGGATGTCCCCATTGGGGCCGTTGGTTTTCTCCTACGCCCAGCCGTTCAAGAAGTACGATGGAGACAAAGCGGAACAGTTCCAGTTTAACATTGGTAAAACCTGGTAACTGTTCTTCGCAAAGGAATGTAGTGGTAGTGTAGCGATGACTTTAGGCGATCTTGCATGGGATCGCCTGGCCACGCAAAGAACTGCACCTTTGGGTGCAAATGGGATGGTAAGGAGTTAATTGTGAAAAAGTGGTTATTAGCTGCAGGTCTCGGTTTAGCGATGGCAACGTCCGCACAGGCTGCTGACAAAATTGCAATCGTCAACATGGGTAGCCTGTTCCAACAGGTTGCACAGAAGACGGGTGTTTCTGCTACGCTGGAAAACGAGTTCAAAGGCCGTGCCAGCGAACTGCAGCGTATGGAATCCGATCTGCAATCTAAAATGCAGCGTCTGCAATCAATGAAAGCAGGTAGCGATCGTACCAAGCTGGAAAAAGACGTCATGGCTCAGCGCCAGACTTTCTCTCAGAAAGCTCAGGCTTTCGAGCAGGATCGTGCACGTCGTTCCAACGAAGAACGTGGCAAACTGGTTACTCGTATCCAGACAGCTGTGAAATCTGTTGCTAACAGCCAGAGCATCGATCTGGTCGTTGACGCAAACACCGTTGCATACAACAGCAGCGATGTAAAAGACATCACCGCTGACGTACTGAAACAGGTTAAATAAGTAATGCCTTCAATTCGACTGGCTGATTTAGCAGAGCAGTTGGATGCAGAATTACACGGTGATGGCGATATCGTCATCACCGGCGTAGCGTCCATGCAATCTGCGCAAACTGGCAATATCACGTTCATGGTGAATCCTAAATACCGTGAACATTTAGGCGTATGCCAGGCGTCTGCCGTTGTGATGACGCAGGACGATCTTCCTTTTGCTAAGAGTGCGGCGCTGGTAGTGAAGAATCCCTACCTGACCTATGCACGTATGGCGCAAATTTTAGATACCACGCCTCAGCCTGCACAGAACATTGCACCCAGTGCAGTGATCGATGCAACGGCGAAGCTGGGTAATAATGTCTCTGTGGGCGCAAATGCGGTCATTGAGTCTGGCGTAGAACTGGGCGATAACGTGGTTATCGGTGCAGGTTGCTTCGTCGGAAAAAATACCAAAATCGGTGCAGGTTCACGCTTGTGGGCGAATGTGACGATTTACCACGACATCCAGATCGGTGAAAATTGCCTGATCCAGTCCAGCACCGTCGTTGGATCTGATGGATTTGGTTACGCGAACGATCGTGGTAACTGGGTGAAGATCCCCCAGCTTGGTCGCGTGATTATCGGCGATCGCGTCGAGATCGGCGCTTGTACCACCATTGACCGTGGTGCTCTGGACGATACTGTGATCGGTAATGGTGTTATCATTGATAACCAGTGCCAGATTGCGCATAACGTTGTGATTGGCGACAATACGGCGGTAGCCGGTGGCGTCATTATGGCGGGTAGCCTGAAGATTGGCCGTTATTGCATGATTGGCGGTGCCAGCGTGATCAATGGGCATATGGAAATATGCGACAAAGTTACGGTAACTGGCATGGGTATGGTGATGCGTCCTATCACTGAACCTGGCGTCTACTCCTCAGGCATTCCGCTACAACCCAACAAGGTATGGCGTAAAACAGCTGCACTGGTGATGAATATTGATGATATGAGCAAGCGCCTCAAAGCGATTGAGCGCAAGGTTAATCAACAAGACTAAAGCACCGTTTTTGCATGTCTGACTTTTCGGCCTGTCCCATTCATACGATTGCGACAGGCCGTGTTATTATTGCCTTTTAGTATATTTTGACAGGAAGAGTATTTTGACTACTAACACTCATACTCTGCATATTGAAGAGATTTTAGAACTTCTGCCGCACCGTTTTCCGTTTCTGCTGGTTGACCGCGTGCTGGATTTTGAAGAAGGTCGTTTTCTGCGCGCAGTGAAAAATGTATCCGTTAACGAGCCTTTCTTTCAGGGCCACTTCCCGGGTAAACCTATTTTCCCTGGCGTATTGATTCTGGAAGCGATGGCACAGGCTACCGGTATCCTCGCGTTTAAAAGCGTAGGAAAACTGGAACCAGGCGAACTGTATTATTTCGCGGGTATTGATGAAGCACGCTTTAAGCGTCCTGTCGTGCCTGGCGATCAGATGATCATGGAAGTGACTTTCGAAAAAACGCGCCGTGGCCTGACCCGTTTTAAAGGGGTTGCGCTGGTCGACGGTAAAGTTGTGTGCGAAGCAACGATGATGTGTGCCCGTAGCCGGGAGGCCTGATACGTGATTGATAAATCCGCCTTTATTCACCCGACCGCCATTGTAGAAGAGGGCGCCAGCATTGGTGCCAATGCTCACATTGGCCCGTTTTGTATTGTTGGACCCCATGTTGAAATTGGTGAGGGTACCGTACTGAAGTCTCACGTTGTCGTGAATGGCCATACAAAAATTGGTCGCGATAACGAGATCTATCAGTTTGCCTCCATCGGTGAAGTTAACCAGGATCTTAAATATGCTGGTGAACCGACCCGTGTGGAAATTGGCGATCGCAACCGCATCCGCGAAAGCGTCACCATTCATCGTGGCACAGTGCAGGGCGGTGGAGTGACGAAGGTGGGCAGCGATAACTTACTGATGATTAATGCGCACGTCGCGCATGATTGTACGGTAGGCAACCGCTGTATTCTGGCGAATAACGCCACGCTTGCCGGACATGTTTCGCTTGATGATTTTGTTATCATCGGCGGCATGACCGCGGTGCATCAGTTCTGCATCATCGGTGCGCATGTGATGGTTGGTGGCTGTTCTGGTGTGGCCCAGGATGTGCCTCCGTACGTTATCGCCCAGGGCAACCACGCGACGCCGTTTGGCGTCAATATCGAAGGTTTGAAGCGTCGTGGATTCACCCGCGAAGCGATTACCGCGATTCGTAACGCCTACAAAGCGTTGTACCGTAGCGGTAAAACGCTGGAAGAAGTGAAACCCGAAATCGCGGAACTGGCGAAACAGTACCCCGAAGTTCAGGCTTTCAGCGACTTCTTTGAGCGCTCAACGCGTGGCCTGATTCGTTAATGACTGAACAGCGTCCTTTAACGATTGCCCTCGTCGCCGGAGAAACCTCCGGCGATATTCTTGGTGCAGGGTTAATCCGTGCACTCAAGGCTCGCGTTCCCAATGCGCGCTTTGTTGGCGTGGCGGGTCCGCTGATGCAGGCCGAAGGCTGTGAAGCCTGGTACGAAATGGAAGAGCTGGCGGTCATGGGCATTGTTGAAGTGCTCGGACGCCTGCGCCGTTTACTGCATATTCGTGCCGACCTCACTCGCCGATTCACCGACTTAAAGCCGGATGTTTTCGTCGGCATTGATGCGCCTGATTTCAATATTACCCTCGAAGGGAACTTGAAAAAACAGGGCATTAAAACCATTCATTATGTCAGTCCGTCCGTCTGGGCGTGGCGACAGAAACGCGTTTTCAAAATAGGCAGATCCACCAACATGGTGCTGGCCTTTCTGCCTTTCGAAAAAGCGTTTTATGACAAATTTAACGTCCCGTGCCGCTTTATCGGTCATACCATGGCAGATGCCATGCCGTTGGACCCGGATAAAAATGCGGCGCGTGATGTTCTGGGCATTCCCCATGACGCTCACTGCCTGGCACTACTGCCAGGAAGCCGTGGTGCAGAAGTGGAGATGCTCAGCGCCGATTTTCTGAAAACGGCGCAGCTATTACGCCAGCATTATCCGGATCTCGAAGTGGTGGTGCCGTTGGTGAATGCCAAACGCCGCGAGCAGTTTGAGCGAATCAAAGCTGAAGTTGCACCGGAGCTTTCTGTACATCTGCTCAATGGGATGGGACGTGAAGCAATGGTGGCCAGCGATGCCGCACTGCTGGCTTCAGGTACCGCCGCGCTGGAATGTATGCTGGCAAAATGCCCGATGGTGGTTGGCTACCGTATGAAACCCTTCACCTTCTGGCTGGCGAAGCGTCTGGTGAAGACTGATTACGTTTCGCTACCTAACCTGCTGGCGGGAAGAGAACTGGTTAAAGAGCTGTTGCAGGAAGAGTGTGAACCGCAGGCGCTGTCGCAAGCGCTATTGCCGTTGCTGGCGAATGGTAAAACCAGCCATGCGATGCACGACACATTCCGTGAACTGCACCAGCAGATCCGTTGCAATGCTGATGAGCAGGCAGCGGATGCGGTCCTGGAGTTAGCGCAATGATTGAATTTGTGTATCCGCATACGCATTTAGTAGCGGGTGTGGATGAAGTCGGGCGCGGCCCTTTGGTTGGCGCAGTCGTCACAGCTGCCGTCATTCTGGATCCGGCTCGCCCTATTATCGGTCTTAACGATTCAAAAAAACTGTCAGAAAAACGTCGCCTGGCGCTGTTTGATGAAATTAAAGAAAAAGCGTTAAGCTGGAGCCTTGGTCGGGCGGAACCGCATGAAATCGACGAGCTGAACATTTTGCATGCCACCATGCTGGCCATGCAGCGTGCTGTTGCGAGTCTACATATTGCGCCCGAATACGTGCTGATTGACGGCAATCGTTGCCCGGCATTACCGGTACCGTCGATGGCGGTGGTCAAAGGTGATAGCCGCGTGGCGGAGATTAGCGCCGCATCGATTCTGGCAAAAGTGACCCGTGACGCTGAAATGGCGGCGCTGGATACGGTTTTTCCACAGTATGGTTTTGCACAGCACAAAGGCTATCCAACCGCATTTCATCTGGAAAAATTGGCACTGCATGGTGCGACTGAGCACCATCGCCGCAGCTTTGGCCCCGTCAAACGCGCACTGGGACTCTCGTCCTGATTCTTGTGTCGAAGGAATCTGAAGATGTCTGAACCACGTTTCGTCCACCTACGGGTGCACAGCGACTACTCCATGATCGATGGGCTGGCGAAAACCGGACCGCTGGTGAAAAAGGCGGCCGCGTTAGGCATGCCTGCGCTGGCGATCACCGATTTTACCAACCTGTGTGGTCTGGTGAAGTTTTACGGAGCGGGTCACGGTGCGGGTATTAAGCCGATAGTTGGCGCAGATTTTCATGTCCGCAGTGAGCTGTTGGGCGATGAACTCACGCAGCTCACCGTGCTGGCCGCAAATAATACCGGCTATCAGAACCTGACGTTGTTGATTTCGAAAGCCTATCAGCGCGGCTATGGCGCAGAAGGACCGGTTATCGACCGGGACTGGTTGGTTGAGCTAAAAGAAGGTTTGATTTTGCTCTCCGGCGGTCGCATGGGCGATGTCGGACGCAGCCTGCTGCGCGGCAATAGCGCATTGGTTGACGAGTGCGTGGCGTTTTACGAAGAACATTTTCCCAATTGCTATTTCCTCGAACTGATTCGCACCGGCAGGCAAGATGAAGAAAATTATCTGCACGCAGCCGTAGAACTGGCCGAAACGCGTGGTCTACCGGTGGTAGCGACTAACGATGTCCGCTTCCTTGAAACCGGAGATTTCGATGCGCATGAAATCCGCGTGGCAATCCACGACGGGTTTACCCTTGATGACCCGAAACGTCCGCGCAACTATTCGCCGCAGCAGTACATGCGCAGCGAAGATGAGATGTGCGAGCTGTTCTCGGATATTCCGGAAGCGCTGCAAAACACCGTCGAGATAGCCAAACGCTGCAACGTGACGGTGCGTCTGGGCGAATACTTCCTGCCGCAGTTCCCGACCGGCGATATGACCACCGAGGATTTCCTCGTGGCGAAATCACGCGAAGGGCTGGAAGAACGTCTCGAATTTTTGTTCCCTGACCCTGAAGTTCGTGCGCAAAAGCGCCCGCCTTACGATGAACGTCTGGAAGTTGAACTTAAAGTTATCAACCAGATGGGATTCCCTGGCTACTTCCTGATCGTTATGGAATTTATCCAGTGGTCGAAAGATAACGGCGTACCGGTAGGCCCGGGACGTGGTTCCGGCGCTGGCTCACTTGTCGCCTATGCGCTGAAAATTACCGATCTCGATCCGCTGGAATTTGACCTGCTGTTCGAACGTTTCCTTAACCCGGAACGTGTCTCAATGCCCGACTTCGACGTTGACTTCTGTATGGAGAAACGCGACCAGGTTATCGAGCACGTGGCGGAAATGTACGGTCGTGATGCGGTTTCGCAGATTATTACTTTCGGTACGATGGCTGCAAAAGCGGTTATCCGCGACGTGGGCCGCGTGCTGGGACATCCGTACGGTTTCGTTGACCGTATTTCGAAACTGGTGCCGCCCGATCCGGGCATGACGCTGGCAAAAGCCTTTGAAGCCGAACCCCAACTGCCAGAAATCTATGAGGCAGATGAAGAGGTTAAAGCGCTGATCGATATGGCGCGTAAGCTGGAAGGCGTCACGCGTAATGCCGGTAAGCACGCCGGTGGTGTGGTTATCGCACCGACAAAAATTACTGATTTTGCGCCTCTGTACTGCGATGAGCAGGGGCTGCACCCGGTTACTCAGTTTGATAAGAACGACGTGGAATATGCCGGTCTTGTGAAGTTCGACTTCCTCGGCCTGCGTACGCTCACCATCATCAACTGGGCGCTGGAAATGATCAACGCGCGCCGTGAAAAGAACGGTGAGCCACCGCTGGATATTGCGGCTATCCCGCTGGATGACAAGAAAAGCTTCGATATGCTGCAACGCTCGGAGACCACGGCGGTCTTCCAGCTTGAATCCCGCGGTATGAAAGACCTGATCAAACGTCTGCAGCCTGACTGCTTCGAAGACATGATCGCACTGGTGGCTCTGTTCCGCCCAGGTCCGCTACAGTCGGGGATGGTAGATAACTTTATCGACCGTAAGCATGGTCGCGAAGAGATTTCCTACCCGGACGTACAATGGCAGCATGAGTGTCTGAAACCGGTACTGGAGCCGACCTACGGCATTATCCTGTATCAGGAACAGGTTATGCAGATTGCCCAGGAGTTGTCCGGGTACACCCTTGGCGGCGCGGATATGCTGCGTCGTGCGATGGGTAAGAAAAAGCCGGAAGAGATGGCTAAGCAGCGCGGCACCTTTGAAGAAGGGGCGAAAAAGCGCGGCGTAGACGGCGAACTGGCGATGAAAATCTTTGACCTGGTGGAGAAATTCGCCGGTTACGGATTTAACAAATCGCACTCCGCAGCCTATGCGCTCGTCTCTTACCAGACGCTGTGGCTGAAGGCGCATTATCCTGCTGAGTTTATGGCGGCGGTAATGACCGCCGATATGGATAACACTGAAAAAGTGGTCGGGCTGGTAGATGAATGCTGGCGTATGGGGCTCAAAATCCTGCCGCCGGATATCAACTCCGGGCTTTACCATTTTCACGTGAATGATGATGGCGAGATTGTTTATGGCATCGGCGCGATAAAAGGCGTGGGTGAAGGACCAATTGAAGCTATTATTGAGGCGCGTAACGAAGGCGGTTACTTCCGTGAGCTGTTTGATCTCTGTGCGCGCACGGATATCAAAAAACTTAACCGCCGGGTGCTGGAAAAGCTAATCATGTCCGGGGCGTTTGATCGCCTTGGCCCGCATCGGGCGGCGTTGATGAATTCGCTCAACGATGCGCTAAAAGCCGCCGATCAGCATGCAAAAGCCGAAGCTATTGGTCAGGCCGATATGTTTGGCGTGCTGGCGGAAGAACCGGAGCAAATTGAACAATCCTATGCCAGTTGCCAACCGTGGCCGGAGCAGGTGGTATTAGATGGTGAGCGTGAAACGTTGGGGCTTTACCTGACGGGACACCCCATCAACCAGTATTTAAAAGAAATTGAGCGCTATGTCGGAGGCTACAGGCTGAAAGACATGCATCCGACAGAACGTGGTAAAGTCACCACGGCTGCGGGGCTCGTCATTGCTGCGCGGGTAATGGTCACCAAGCGCGGCAATCGTATCGGCATCTGTACACTGGATGACCGTTCCGGACGTCTGGAAGTTATGTTGTTTACCGATGCTCTGGATAAATACCAGCAATTGCTGGAAAAAGACCGCATACTTATCGTCAGCGGACAGGTCAGCTTTGATGACTTCAGCGGCGGGCTTAAAATGATGGCCCGTGAAGTCATGGATATTGACGAAGCCCGGGAAAAATATGCTCGCGGGCTTGCTATCTCGCTGACGGACAGGCAAATTGATGACCAGCTTTTAAACCGACTCCGTCAGTCTCTGGAACCCCACCGCTCGGGGACAATTCCAGTACATCTCTACTATCAGAGGGCGGATGCACGTGCGCGGTTGCGTTTTGGCGCGACGTGGCGTGTCTCTCCGAGCGATCGTTTGCTAAACGATCTCCGTGGCCTTATTGGTTCGGAGCAGGTGGAACTGGAGTTTGACTAATACAGGAATACTATGAGTCTGAATTTCCTTGATTTTGAACAGCCGATTGCAGAGCTGGAAGCAAAAATCGATTCTTTGACTGCGGTTAGCCGTCAGGATGAGAAACTGGATATTAACATCGATGAAGAAGTGCATCGTCTGCGTGAAAAAAGCGTAGAACTGACGCGTAAAATCTTCGCCGATCTTGGCGCATGGCAGGTAGCCCAACTGGCGCGCCATCCACAGCGTCCGTACACCCTGGATTATGTCCGCCTGGCGTTTGATGAATTTGATGAGCTGGCGGGCGATCGTGCCTATGCGGATGATAAAGCTATTGTTGGCGGTATCGCGCGTCTGGATGGCCGTCCGGTGATGATCATTGGTCATCAGAAAGGCCGTGAGACCAAAGAAAAGATTCGCCGTAATTTCGGCATGCCAGCGCCGGAAGGCTATCGCAAAGCGCTGCGTCTGATGGAAATGGCCGAGCGTTTCAACATGCCGATCATTACCTTCATCGACACCCCAGGGGCTTACCCGGGCGTGGGCGCGGAAGAGCGTGGTCAGTCAGAAGCGATCGCGCGCAACCTGCGTGAAATGTCGCGTCTGAGCGTACCGGTAATCTGCACCGTTATCGGTGAAGGTGGTTCCGGTGGCGCGCTGGCGATCGGTGTAGGCGATAAAGTGAATATGCTGCAATACAGCACCTATTCCGTTATCTCCCCGGAAGGTTGTGCTTCCATTCTGTGGAAAAGCGCCGACAAAGCACCGCTGGCCGCAGAAGCGATGGGAATTGTTGCCCCGCGTCTGAAAGAGCTGAAGCTTATCGACTCTATCATTCCGGAACCGTTAGGCGGTGCACACCGCAATCCGGAAGTGATGGCTGCGTCCCTGAAAGCACAGCTGCTGGCCGATCTCGCCGATCTCGACGTGTTAAGCAAAGACGATCTGAAAAACCGTCGTTACCAGCGTCTGATGAGCTACGGTTACGCGTAAACTGCATTTATTCTGAAAAGGGCCACTACGTTGTGGCCCTTTTTTTTACCTGCGGTTTGACCAGGCTATGATTAACTAAGGTTTTTCCAGGAGGAACGCATGAATATCATTGCCATCATGGGACCGCATGGCGTCTTTTATAAAGATGAGCCCATCAAGGAACTTGAGCGTGCGCTGCAACAGCAGGGATTTCAGATTATCTGGCCGCAGAATAGTGTCGACCTGCTGAAGTTTATCGAACACAACCCGCGAATTTGCGGCGTCATTTTTGACTGGGATGAATATAGCCTGGAGCTGTGCAGTGACATCAACCAGCTCAACGAGTATCTCCCGCTCTATGCCTTTATTAATACCCATTCGACGATGGATGTCAGTGCGCACGACCTGCGCATGGCGCTGTGGTTTTTTGAGTATGCGCTGGGTCAGTCTGAAGACATTGCCACCCGCATTCGCCAGTACACCAACGAATACCTCGATAACATTACGCCTCCGTTCACCAAGGCGCTGTTTACCTATGTGAAGGAAGGGAAGTATACCTTTTGTACGCCTGGACATATGGCGGGTACGGCGTACCAGAAAAGCCCGGTCGGCTGCCTGTTCTATGATTTCTTTGGCGGCAATACGCTGAAAGCCGACGTGTCCATTTCCGTAACCGAACTGGGCTCATTGCTTGATCATACCGGTCCGCACCTTGAAGCGGAGGAGTACATCGCTCGCACCTTTGGTGCCGAACAGAGCTATATGGTGACTAACGGCACCTCGACATCGAACAAGATTGTCGGTATGTATGCTGCGCCTGCAGGAAGTACGCTACTGATTGACCGCAACTGCCATAAGTCGCTGGCGCATTTGCTGATGATGAGCGATGTGGTGCCAATCTGGTTGAAGCCTACGCGTAACGCGTTGGGGATCCTCGGCGGTATACCCCGTCGGGAATTTACCCATGGAAGTATTGAACGCAAGGTAGAAGAGACGACTCAGGCGCAATGGCCGGTACACGCGGTGATCACCAACTCCACCTATGACGGGCTGCTTTATAACACCAACTGGATCAAGCAAACCCTGGATGTGCCCTCCATCCATTTTGATTCAGCCTGGGTGCCGTATACCCATTTTCATCCGATATATCAGGGGAAAAGCGGGATGAGCGGCGAACGGGTACCGGGAAAGGTGATATTTGAAACCCAGTCCACCCACAAGATGCTGGCGGCGTTGTCACAGGCTTCGCTGATCCACATTAAGGGTGACTATGATGAAGACACGTTCAACGAAGCCTTTATGATGCACACCTCCACGTCTCCGAGCTACCCGATTGTGGCGTCGATAGAAACGGCGGCGGCAATGCTGCGTGGTAATTCCGGCAAGCGGTTAATCAATCGTTCGGTGGAACGGGCGTTGCATTTCCGTAAAGAAGTGCAGCGTCTGCGCGAAGAGTCGGATGGCTGGTTCTTTGATATCTGGCAGCCGGAAAAGGTCGATGAAGCAGAATGTTGGCCGGTAGCGCCAGGTGAAGACTGGCACGGATTTGTTGATGCTGATGCCGACCACATGTTCCTCGACCCGGTGAAGGTCACGATTCTGACGCCGGGAATGGATGAACAGGGAAATATGAGCGAAGAGGGGATCCCTGCGTCGTTGGTGGCGAAATTCCTTGATGAACGCGGCGTCGTCGTCGAAAAAACGGGACCGTATAACCTGTTGTTCCTGTTCAGTATTGGCATAGATAAAACCCGGGCGATGGGGCTGCTGCGTGGCCTGACGGAATTTAAACGCTCGTACGATCTGAATTTACGCGTGAAAAATATGCTGCCGGATCTGTATGCTGAAGATCCCGATTTCTATCGCAATATGCGTATTCAGGATCTGGCACAGGGGATCCATAAGCTGATCCGCCAGCACGATCTCTCCGGACTGATGCTGCGGGCATTTGATACCTTGCCGGAAATGAAAATGACACCGCACCAGGCCTGGCAGCGGCAGATCAAAGGTGAGGTGGAAACCGTGGCGCTTGATCAACTGGTAGGACGCGTGTCCGCCAATATGATCCTGCCTTATCCTCCTGGCGTGCCGCTCTTGATGCCCGGGGAAATGATCACTGCTAAAAGCCGGGCTGTCCTCGATTTTCTTCTGATGCTGTGTTCAGTGGGGCAGCGCTACCCGGGATTTGAAACCGATATCCATGGCGCTAAACTGGGCGAGGATGGTGTGTATCGCGTGAGAGTCTTAAAAATGGCATAACGACTTGCCTGACCCTAAGACGTACGAGTAACGTGCTGACAGAAAAATGAAAGAGGCGATGACGCTATGCTGGGATTAAAACAGGTTCACCATATTGCCATTATTGCGACGGACTACGCGGCAAGTAAGGCATTTTACTGCGATGTGCTTGGCTTTACACTGATGAGCGAAGCCTATCGGGAAGAGAGAGATTCGTGGAAAGGCGATCTGGCATTGAACGGCCAGTATGTGATTGAGCTTTTTTCTTTCCCGTTTCCACCTTGCCGTCCGAGCCGACCGGAAGCCTGCGGTTTGCGTCATCTGGCGTTCAGCGTGGAGGATGTGGAAAAGTCGATCGCGCATCTGGAAGCACACCACGTGAAGTGTGAATCCATACGTATCGATCCATTTACCGGTAAACGCTTTACGTTTTTCAACGATCCGGACGGATTGCCCCTCGAACTGTACGAGCTGTAAGGCTTGTCATTGTGGCGTTAGCCCGGTAACGTGCCGGGCAATGCCATTGTAAGTAACCATCATGACGACACTCACGCTGAACACTTCACTGCTGAATTCTCAATCGATTTTGGTCGCCTTTAGCGGCGGGCTGGACTCAACCGTACTCCTGCATCAGCTGGTGCAGTGGCGAGCGCAGCATCCTGAGGTCGCTTTACGCGCAATCCATATTCATCACGGATTAAGCCCACATGCAGACAGTTGGGTGCAGCACTGTGAGTCAGTATGTATGCAGTGGCAGGTGCCGCTAGTGGTTGGGCGGGTACACCTTGAGGACGATGGCCTGGGCATCGAAGCTCAGGCACGACGCGCGCGCTATCAGGCATTTGCGCAGACCTTACTACCGGGCGAGGTGCTGATGACCGCCCAGCATCTCGATGACCAGTGTGAAACCTTTTTGCTGGCGCTTAAGCGCGGCAGCGGCCCTGCCGGACTTTCCGCCATGGGCGAAAACTCACCGTTCGCCGGAACCCAGCTGATTCGACCTCTGCTGGCGCAAACGCGAGAGGCGCTTGAAGCATGGGCGCGGCAGCATGAATTATGCTGGATTGAAGATGAAAGCAATCAGGATGATACCTACGATCGCAATTTCCTCAGATTGCGCGTTACCCCATTGCTCCAACAGCGCTGGCCGCACTTCGCGCAAGCCGTAGCCCGCAGCGCCGCGCTGTGTGCTGAGCAGGAGAGTTTACTGGATGAACTGCTGGCCAGCGATTTAGCCGATTGCATCACAGCCCACGGCACACTGCTACTGGTACCGTTAATGATGATGAGCGACGTGCGTCGTGCCGCGCTGCTTCGTCGCTGGCTGGCGGGGTTAAATGCGCCGATGCCTTCTCGTGATGGACTGGAACGTATCTGGCAGGAAGTGGCGCTGGCGCGGGAAGATGCCTCACCCTGTTTTCGCCTCGGGGAGTACGAGGTCCGCCGTTATCAGTCACAGCTGTGGTGGGTGAAGTCAGTCGATGGGCAAAGCGAAACCGTTATCCCATGGCTAGAGTGGAAAACACCGTTGGCGCTGCCTGCCGGATTGGGTTCGGTTCAGTTAATCTCTGCGGGTGAATTGCGCATGCCGCAAGCGGATGAAGCTGTCAGCATTCGTTTCAAAGCACCAGGGTTATTGCATATTGTCGGGCGTAAGGGTGGACGGAAATTAAAGAAAATCTGGCAGGAACAGGGGATCCCGCCCTGGCGACGAGATACCACACCGCTGCTGTTTTACGGCGAAACGTTGATTGCGGCTGCGGGTGTTTTCGTGACGCGTGAGGGAGCGGCGGAAGATGAAGAAGGCGTGAGTCTGGTTTGGCGTGGAAAGTAGGCCGGATAAGGTGCTTTGCACCGTCATCCGGCACCAAAATAATCAGGATTCGCTGACCACCACGGTACCGATTTGCGGGTGGCTGAAGCTGGCAATTTTGTCGAGACGAAGCTCCCGGGTTTCACCTGCGACATCTGCGACCAGATACTCCACGTTTTTGCGTGAAACCAGGTCGTTCGCTTTCGCCTGCAAAACTTCGCCATCTTTTAACGCCAGCGTCAGTAACAAATGGTGCTGGCAGGCGAGTTCAAGATTGTCGTAATCATCGCAGTTGATGGGTTGATACGTTTCATTCATTGACATAATCGCTCACCAGTAAGTTCGCGGCAGCATAGGCCGCTTTTTCCCTGACCGACTCTGGAAGGGCGCTGTCTGTCGCCACTTCATTAAGCACCTTCAATACGCAACCCAGCGCATCCGGGATATACCCTAAGTCTCCGCTGGCGATTTCCGCGTACCGCTTGCGTATTAACTCACAATATTTTTCCACATGCCCTCCTGTCAGCACTCTGACTTAACCGTGGATGCAAGTCTAAGCCTACGAAGATAAACTCTGTTTAGCAAGGTGACTATACCATACTCATTCAAGCAATATCAGCGCCTTGATAGATGAGCAGTTAGCAGCCTTTTGCCGCAGTTTTCGCTACAATGTGCGCCTGATTCGAAAGGAGTTCTCCCATGGCGCTTAAAGCGACAATTTATAAAGCCGTCGTCAACGTAGCGGATCTTGACCGCAACCAGTTTCTTGACGCGGCCTTGACGCTGGCGCGTCACCCCTCTGAAACCCAGGAGCGCATGATGCTGCGCCTGCTGGCCTGGATTAAATATGCCGATGAACGGCTGCAGTTCACGCGTGGCCTGAGCGCGGAAGACGAGCCTGAAGCATGGCTGCGTAACGACCATCTGGGCATCGATCTTTGGATTGAGCTGGGTCTGCCGGATGAGCGCCGTATCAAGAAAGCCTGTACCCAGTCTGGTGAGGTTGCTCTGTTTGCCTACAACAGCCGTGCGGCTCAGATCTGGTGGCAGCAAAACCAGAACAAATGTGCGCAGTTTAAAAATCTCACCGTGTGGTATCTGGATGATGAACAGCTGGCGCAACTGAGTGATTTTGCTGGTCGTACAATGGCGCTGCAGGCGACTATTCAGGACGGCGCTATTTGGCTGTCCGATTCTCAGAACAATCTGGAAATTCATCTGACTGCGTGGCAGCCGCGTTCATGATTGTTCTCTCCCGAAACGTCTCTATCCCTGATAATGAGCTGGAAATCACGGCGATTCGGGCACAAGGCGCGGGTGGTCAGCACGTTAACAAGACCTCGACGGCTATCCATTTGCGCTTTGACATTCGGGCCTCGAGCCTGCCAGAGTATTACAAGGAACGCCTGCTGGCCGCCAGCCATCATCTGATTAGCGGCGATGGCATTATTATCATTAAGGCGCAGGAATACCGTAGCCAGGAGCTCAATCGGGAAGCGGCAATCTCCCGACTGGTGGCGGTGATAAAAGAATTAACCGCGGTGCAAAAAAGCCGACAGGCAACTCGCCCTACGCGCGCCTCGAAAGAGCGCAGGTTGTCATCGAAGGCGCAAAAATCCACAGTGAAAGCACTGCGCGGGAGAGTTCGTCGAACGCAAGACTGACGAGCGGGAATAAAAATTAATAAGGAATTGATAGTGAAAACAGCAATATTGTCCGTGGTCGCTGCATGCACGCTTTTTTCCTTGATTGGCTGTAATAATCGTACTGAAGTTGAAGTACTACAGCCGACGCGGGCGGCAGAATTAAAACCGATGCAGCAAAGCTGGCGTGGCATCTTACCTTGCGCGGACTGCGAAGGGATTGAAACCTCTCTGTTTCTGGAAAAAGACGGCACATGGGTGATGAACGAACGCTATCAGGGCGTGCGGGATGAACCGTCTTCGTTTGCCTCTTATGGCACATGGGCGCGTACAGCCGACAAACTGGTGCTGACCGACAGTAAAGGTGAAAAGTCGTACTACCGGGCTAAAGGCGAGGCGCTGGAAATGCTCGATCGTGAAGGTAACCCGATTGAGTCACAGTTTAACTACACGCTCCAGCCGGTTTCCGCCAGCTTACCGGTGACGCCAATGCCGATGCGAGGCATGTATTTCTACATGGCTGACGCGGCAATCTTTACCGACTGCGCAACGGGTAAACGGATGCCGGTGGCGAATAACGCTCAGCTTGAACGCGACTATTTAGCCGCTCGTGCGGAAAACGGACAGTCCGTACTGCTGACGCTTGAGGCACATTTCACGCTGGAGTCAAACCCGGATACGGGTGAGAAAGTGAAAACGTTGATGGCGGATAAAGACGCGAAATTTATCCCTGGTAAAGCGTGTAATTAATCGATAGAAAAAAGGCCCTGATAATCAGGGCCTTTTTGTTGGTATTAGCCTTTAATGGCTTTGACCAGGAAGTCGACGATGTCGCCGGTTTTAATCAGCTCTTTCTCGCCGTTACGACGGTATTTGTATTCGATATCGTCGTTGTCGAGGTTACGGTCGCCCAGCACGATGGTGTGTGGGATACCGATCAGTTCCATATCGGCAAACATCACGCCCGGACGCTCTTTACGATCGTCCATCAGCACTTCGATACCCTGCGCGCGCAGCTCAGCGTACAGCTTCTCAGCCAGCTCCTGCACACGGTAGGATTTGTGCATGTTCATCGGCAGAATGGCGACCTGGAACGGGGCAATGGCATCTGGCCATACGATGCCACGATCGTCAAAGTTTTGTTCAATAGCAGCAGCGACTACGCGAGTGACCCCGATACCGTAGCAGCCCATAGTCAGCGTCTGGTTACGGCCATCTTCGCCCTGGACAGCGGCTTTCATCGCTTCAGAGTACTTGGTACCCAACTGGAAGATATGGCCGACTTCGATACCGCGTTTGATCATCAGCGTACCTTTGCCGTCCGGGCTAGGGTCGCCGGCGACTACGTTACGGATGTCAGCAACTTCCGGGGTGGCCACGTCGCGATCCCAGTTAATACCGAAATAGTGTTTACCGTCGATGTTGGCACCGGCAGCGAAATCGCTCATTACTGCAACGGTACGGTCGATAACCACCGGAATTGGCATATTCACCGGACCGAGCGAGCCAGGACCTGCTTTTACCAGCGCACGAATTTCTTCTTCGGTGGCAAAGGTCAGCGGGCTGGCAACCTGCGGCAGTTTTTCCGCTTTGACTTCGTTCAGCTCGTGATCGCCACGAACCAGCAGGGCGACCAGCGGGTAGCTGCTGCCTTCAACCGCTTTCACCAGCAGGGTTTTCACGGTTTTTTCGATAGGCAGGTTGAACTGCTCAACCAGTTCGGCGATGGTTTTAGCGTTCGGCGTATCTACCAGCGTCATTTCCTGGGTTGCTGCCGCGCGCGGCTCCTTCGGCGCAACGGCTTCGGCAAATTCGATGTTCGCCGCATAGTCGGAAGAGTCGGAGAAGATCACATCGTCTTCGCCGCTCTGCGCCAGCACCTGGAATTCGTGAGAGGCGCTGCCGCCGATAGAACCGGTATCCGCTTGTACTGCACGGAAATCCAGCCCCATACGGCTGAAGATTTTGCTATACGCAGCGTACATCGCGTCGTAGGTTTCCTGCAGGGATTCCTGAGAGGTGTGGAAAGAGTATGCATCTTTCATCAGGAATTCGCGGGAGCGCATCACGCCGAAGCGCGGACGGACTTCGTCACGGAATTTGGTCTGAATCTGATAGAAGTTCAGCGGCAGCTGTTTGTAAGAGCTCAGCTCGTTACGGATCAGGTCGGTGATCACTTCTTCATGCGTTGGGCCGAGGACGAACGAACGATCGCCACGGTCAGCAATACGCAGCAGTTCCGGGCCGTATTGTTCCCAACGGCCGCTCTCTTCCCACAGTTCAGAAGGCTGAACGACCGGCATCAACACCTCGATCGCACCGGCGTTGTTCATCTCTTCACGCACGATGTTTTCGACTTTTTTCAGGACGCGCACGCCGGTCGGCAGCCAGGTATATAACCCGGAGGCCAGCTTGCGGATCATCCCGGCGCGCAGCATCAGCTGGTGGCTGATGACTTCGGCGTCGGCAGGTGTCTCCTTCAGAGTGGAGAGCAGATATTGGCTAGTACGCATGTTGTTACGGTTCCAGTTGAACGATCGAACAGGCTCAAAACGAGCCTGGCACAAAACAAAAGTGGTTTAGTTTACCAGCGAGAAAGGGATGTCAAAAGAGTACGCGACGCAAATTAGCGGGCTTCCAGAGCAAAGACCTCAAATCCTGACGGCGTGACGCGCCAGCGGACGTTAAAGTCCAGCAGCCAGACGGCGTAGGTTTTGCCTTCTTCCTCATTTTTACGGTAGGCAGGACGCGGATCCTGCGCCAGCACTTCGGCAATAAACTGACGAAGATGCGGGTAACGTTGTTCGAGCTTCGGTAGCCGCTCCGCGAGATCTTCACTGAACGTCACGTCTACACTGGCCTGGGGGGCATCCTGAGCATAGCTGGCGCGAGCATCGGGTAACGATTCGGCAAACGGCAGATATGGTTTTATATCTACAACTGGCGTGCCATCAACGAGATCCAGCCCACCTAGTTCGAGGATCACGTGCTCTTTATGGCAGCGGATGCCCCGTAGCTCGACCAACGACATGCCAACAGGGTTAGGACGAAACGTTGAACGCGTGGCAAAGACACCCATTCTGGCGTTGCCGCCAAGGCGGGGAGGGCGCACGGTCGGACGCCATCCACCTTCCATTGTCTGGTGAAAAACAAAAATCACCCACAAATGACTGAAGGCTTCCAGGCCGCGAACGGCATCGGCCTGGTTATAAGGTGCGAGCAAATGCAGTTCACCGCTGGCGCTTTTCACCAGACCGGGCTGGCGTGGAACGGCGAACTTTTCTTTATAAGGTGAGCGGATAACGCCTATTTGCTCGAACTGAAAATGGCTCATTTCGCCGAAATGTTCAGTGCAGAACCGATGCAAACCGCCTGACGATAGCAACCCGGCGTTCCGCTGGTCACTTCGCAACTGTGCAGCAATACCGCATTAGCTTTCATTTTTGATGCGTTAATCTGCATGCGTTTGCGTGCGGTTGGAATGCTCGGAGGGGAATCCTGGTTTGAAGCCTGGCAGGATTCACCGCTAACTTCGCCAAGATCGCGGAACGGTTTGCCTACTAAATCTTCAGCGTTAGTAATGATTCTTACCGGCGTAGCGCGCGGTGCTTTCGGTTTTTCCGGCTCCGCTTTCGGCGGGGTTGCGGTGCTTTGAACGGGTTCAACAGGGGATCTGCTTAACATAGAACAGCCGCTCAGCAAGAGTGCTACTAAACAGATCGGTAAAGCACGCATAATATTTCCTCAATGAATGATCTAAACGTCAGATATTGAATCAGGTGCTTGCATAAATGACAAGACGGGCAAGCGCCCGTCCTGATGATATTACAGATTCTGTAAACAGCCTAAAATTACCAGCCCTTAACAGCACCGCCGTTGAAGACTTTGTTTGCTGCTTCGTACACTTCGTCAGACTGGTATGCTTCAACGAATTTCTTCACGTTCTCAGCATCTTTATTGTCTTCACGAGTTACAATCAGGTTTACGTACGGGGAATCTTTATCTTCAACAAAGATACCGTCTTTTGCCGGAGTCAGGCCGATCTGGCTGGCGTAGGTGGTGTTGATGACCGCCAGTGCGATTTGTGCATCGTCCAGGGAACGCGGCAGCTGCGGTGCTTCCAGTTCAACCAGCTTCAGGTTTTTCGGGTTTTCAATCACGTCCAGCGCGGTTGGCAGCAGGCCAACACCGTCTTTCAGTTTGATTAAGCCCACTTTTTGCAGCAGCAGCAAGGAACGGCCAAGGTTAGTCGGGTCGTTTGGAATCGCAACCTGGGAACCGTCCTGCAGCTCATCCAGTGATTTGATTTTTTTGGAGTAGCCCGCAATCGGGTAAACAAAAGTATTACCTACAGCAACCAGCTTGTAACCACGATCTTTGATCTGCTGGTCCAGGTATGGTTTGTGCTGGAAGGCGTTAGCATCGATATCGCCTTTGCTCAGCGCTTCGTTAGGCAGAACGTAATCGTTAAACGTGACCAGCTCAACGTCCAGACCGTATTTTTCTTTTGCCACTTTCTGCGCGACTTCTGCAACCTGCTGCTCTGCGCCAACAATAACGCCCACTTTGATGTGATTAGGATCTTTTTCATCCTGACCGCAACCCACAAGTGCCAGAGAACCGATCAGGGCTCCAACTGCCGCAAAGGTTTTGAATTTGAACGCCATGCTTATTTCCTTTTCTTAATGAGTTTTTAGTGTTGTGTGCAACGTTATTTGTGCGTGACAGCCCGGACGATGCGATCGCCGGATAACTGAATTAAATAAACCAGAACGACGAGCAATACCAGTACTGTATTCATTACGGTAGCGTTGTAACCAATATAGCCGTACTGATAGCCAATCTGTCCAAGACCACCGGCACCGACGGCACCGCCCATCGCGGAGTAACCAACCAGCGTGATAAGGGTGATGGTGGCCGCATTGACCAGTCCTGGCAGCGCTTCTGGCAGTAATACCTTACGTACAATTTGCAGCGGCGTGGCGCCCATCGCACGAGAGGCTTCTATCAGCCCGGTCGGGATTTCGAGCAGCGCGTTTTCCACCATACGGGCGATAAACGGCGCGGCACCGACGGTCAGCGGAACGATAGCTGCCTGCAGTCCTATCGAGGTGCCTACGATCATGCGGGTGAACGGAATCATCCACACCAGTAAGATGATGAACGGGATGGAACGGAAAATGTTCACCAGCGCAGAGAGCGTACGGTAAAGCTTCGCGTTCTCAATAATTTGCCCCGGACGCGTTACGTACAGCAACACGCCGACCGGCAGACCAATCACAAAGCCAAAAAAACCGGACACAAAGGTCATTGCCAGCGTTTCCCATACGCCGCGAACCAGCAGCCACATCATCGGCTCAGACATAACCCAGTACCTCTACTTTTACATGGTGTTCCTGCAACCAGCTAATGGCTGCTTGTGTATCTTCCTGTGTGCCGTGCATTTCAGTCAGCATGATGCCGAACTTCACACCGCCGGCGTAATCCATCTGCGCGCTAATAATGTTGTTATTCACATTAAAGCGACGGGCCGTCTCAGAAAGTAGCGGTGCATCGACCGAATGGCCGGTGAATTCCATACGCAGCATCGGCACGCTGTCGGCTTCCGGCTCCGCTTTTAAACGTTCCAGATAATCTTCCGGAATATCCAGGTGCAGCGTGGATTGGATAAATTTCTGTGCCAGCGGCGTTTTCGGATGTGAGAACACTTCACTAACGGTGTCTTGCTCAATCAGTTCACCATTGCTGATGACCGCCACGCAGTCACAAATACGTTTTACAACGTCCATTTCGTGGGTAATCAGCAGAATGGTGAGTCCCAGACGACGATTAATATCTTTCAATAATTCCAGAATCGAGCGGGTCGTTGCCGGATCGAGTGCGCTGGTGGCTTCATCGCACAGCAACACTTTGGGATTACTTGCCAGCGCACGGGCGATCGCCACACGCTGTTTTTGTCCACCGGAAAGGTTGGCCGGATAGCTATCGTGCTTGTCGCCAAGACCAACCAACTCCAACAGCTCTGTTACGCGGCGTTTGATCTCTTCTTTTGGCGTGTTATCCAGTTCCAGCGGTAGTGCGACGTTACCGAACACCGTACGGGAAGAGAGCAGGTTAAAGTGCTGAAAAATCATGCCGATTTGACGGCGAGCTTTAGTCAACTCCGACTCAGAAAGCGTGGTCAGCTCCTGACCGCCAACCTGAACGCTGCCTTCGGTAGGGCGTTCGAGTAGGTTAACGCAGCGGATGAGCGTACTTTTACCGGCACCGGAGGCGCCAATAACGCCATAAATCTGCCCGGCAGGAACATGCAGGCTGACATTATTTAGCGCCTGAATGGTGCGAGTCCCCTGCTGGAACACTTTGGTGATATTCGAAAGTTTAATCATTGGTTATTTATTATCGTAATTAAGTTAGCCGTGGCATTTTCGTCTGTCAGGTACGGTCGAAGCCGTCAACAAGATGGATGTTAAGGCATCCAGACGTCTAAATCAATCGGGCTTTGCACGATGAGCACTTTCTTGCCCGCTGAAACATGCGATACTAGAGTCACATGCCTTATTCAGGAGCTATAAAAGGTGGCAAAGTCTGTACCCGCAATTTTTCTCGACCGTGACGGTACCATTAATGTGGACCACGGTTATGTACATGAGATCGACGAGTTTGAGTTTATCGACGGCGTTATTGATGCCATGCGTGAACTTAAAAAGATGGGTTACGCGCTTATTATCGTGACGAACCAGTCTGGTATCGCGCGTGGTAAATTTACTGAGGCGCAGTTTGAAACGTTGACCGAATGGATGGACTGGTCGCTGGCCGATCGCGACGTTGAGCTGGATGGCATCTACTACTGCCCGCATCACCCGCAGGGTACTGTAGAAGAGTATCGTCAGGTCTGCGACTGTCGTAAACCACATCCTGGCATGTTTATCTCCGCCCGAGACTTCTTGCACATCGATATGGCCGCTTCTTATATGGTAGGCGACAAAATTGAAGATATGCAGGCGGCGGCAGCTGCGAATGTTGGCACGAAGGTATTGGTGCGCACAGGCAAACCCGTCACGCCAGAAGCAGAAAATGCGGCAGATTTGGTCATAAATAGTCTGGCAGACCTGCCGATGGCGATAAAAAAGCAGCAAAAGTAAGCGTTGTGGATAAAAGGTGAGCGGTTGAAACAAAAATGCATTTTTCCGCTTGTCTTCCTGAGTCGACTCCCTATAATGCGCCTCCATCGACACGGCGGATGTGAATCACTTCACACAAACAGCCGGTTCGGTTGAAGAGAAAAACCTGAAAATGAGGGTTGACTCTGAAAGAGGAAAGCGTAATATACGCCACCTCGCGACAGAGCGCTAAAGCGCGTCGCAACTGCTCTTTAACAATTTATCAGACAATCTGTGTGGGCACTCGAAGATACGGATTCTTAACGTCGCAAGACGAAAAATGAATACCAAGTCTCAACGAGTGAACACGTAATTCATTACGAAGTTTAATTCATTGAGCATCAAACTTTTAAATTGAAGAGTTTGATCATGGCTCAGATTGAACGCTGGCGGCAGGCCTAACACATGCAAGTCGAACGGTAGCACAGAGGAGCTTGCTCCTTGGGTGACGAGTGGCGGACGGGTGAGTAATGTCTGGGAAACTGCCCGATGGAGGGGGATAACTACTGGAAACGGTAGCTAATACCGCATAACGTCGCAAGACCAAAGAGGGGGACCTTCGGGCCTCTTGCCATCGGATGTGCCCAGATGGGATTAGCTAGTAGGTGGGGTAACGGCTCACCTAGGCGACGATCCCTAGCTGGTCTGAGAGGATGACCAGCCACACTGGAACTGAGACACGGTCCAGACTCCTACGGGAGGCAGCAGTGGGGAATATTGCACAATGGGCGCAAGCCTGATGCAGCCATGCCGCGTGTATGAAGAAGGCCTTCGGGTTGTAAAGTACTTTCAGCGAGGAGGAAGGCGTTGTGGTTAATAACCGCAGCGATTGACGTTACTCGCAGAAGAAGCACCGGCTAACTCCGTGCCAGCAGCCGCGGTAATACGGAGGGTGCAAGCGTTAATCGGAATTACTGGGCGTAAAGCGCACGCAGGCGGTCTGTCAAGTCGGATGTGAAATCCCCGGGCTCAACCTGGGAACTGCATCCGAAACTGGCAGGCTAGAGTCTTGTAGAGGGGGGTAGAATTCCAGGTGTAGCGGTGAAATGCGTAGAGATCTGGAGGAATACCGGTGGCGAAGGCGGCCCCCTGGACAAAGACTGACGCTCAGGTGCGAAAGCGTGGGGAGCAAACAGGATTAGATACCCTGGTAGTCCACGCCGTAAACGATGTCGACTTGGAGGTTGTGCCCTTGAGGCGTGGCTTCCGGAGCTAACGCGTTAAGTCGACCGCCTGGGGAGTACGGCCGCAAGGTTAAAACTCAAATGAATTGACGGGGGCCCGCACAAGCGGTGGAGCATGTGGTTTAATTCGATGCAACGCGAAGAACCTTACCTACTCTTGACATCCAGAGAACTTAGCAGAGATGCTTTGGTGCCTTCGGGAACTCTGAGACAGGTGCTGCATGGCTGTCGTCAGCTCGTGTTGTGAAATGTTGGGTTAAGTCCCGCAACGAGCGCAACCCTTATCCTTTGTTGCCAGCGGTTAGGCCGGGAACTCAAAGGAGACTGCCAGTGATAAACTGGAGGAAGGTGGGGATGACGTCAAGTCATCATGGCCCTTACGAGTAGGGCTACACACGTGCTACAATGGCATATACAAAGAGAAGCGACCTCGCGAGAGCAAGCGGACCTCATAAAGTATGTCGTAGTCCGGATTGGAGTCTGCAACTCGACTCCATGAAGTCGGAATCGCTAGTAATCGTGGATCAGAATGCCACGGTGAATACGTTCCCGGGCCTTGTACACACCGCCCGTCACACCATGGGAGTGGGTTGCAAAAGAAGTAGGTAGCTTAACCTTCGGGAGGGCGCTTACCACTTTGTGATTCATGACTGGGGTGAAGTCGTAACAAGGTAACCGTAGGGGAACCTGCGGTTGGATCACCTCCTTACCTTAAAGAA
>NZ_JAOWGU010000051.1:0-139656 GCF_030332975.1 Citrobacter sp. Cpo032 | reverse complement strand
CAAAATCGGTGGAGCTGCATGACAAAGTCATCGGGCATTATCTGACCATAAAACACTATCAATAAGTTGGAGTCATTACCTCGAATTCACGCTAATTAGAGTTTTTTTATGCCGGCAGCCGTATGCACCCTGGCTGATGTTTTGAACATAACTGGAGTTAAGGGTTTTTGCCATACCACAAAATAAATATTTTTTCTGGTGAGAAATTGCTTTGTTTTGCAATAAAAAATGTCGGGGGTAGAACCTGCCGCAGATCACATCTGATAAATTTCAGATGAAAATACTTTGCGATTCACATCACAAAAATCCAACAAACAAGGAAAGCAAAAATGTGAATCACTTCACATTTAATCCTCATTTTCAGCGAAATATTGCGCTGCGATGTTTTTTTGTACCGGTATTTTGTGATGAAAATCACATTAACCAACGCCATACACCCTATATTTACGTGACGAATGTCACATAAAAGGCCGTCGACTGGACAGTTGAACGATTCAGTGCCAGATTTCGCAGTATCTACAGGGTCCGGCTACCTCCTGCCGCTACATTAACAAACCTCGGGCTTTCAGCCTGCGTGATAGCAAACATAAGAAGGGGTGTTTTTATGTCATCCGATATTAAGATCAAGGTGCAAAGCTTTGGTCGATTCCTCAGCAACATGGTGATGCCAAATATCGGCGCGTTTATCGCGTGGGGTATTATCACCGCATTATTCATTCCGACAGGGTGGTTGCCGAACGAAACGCTGGCGAAGCTGGTCGGCCCGATGATCACCTATCTGCTGCCGCTACTGATCGGTTATACCGGTGGTAAACTGGTTGGCGGCGAGCGTGGCGGCGTAGTCGGTGCAATCACCACCATGGGCGTTATCGTCGGTGCGGACATGCCAATGTTCCTCGGCGCGATGATTGCAGGTCCACTGGGCGGCTGGGCGATCAAACACTTCGACAACTGGGTAGACGGTAAGATCAAATCCGGTTTTGAGATGCTGGTGAATAACTTCTCCGCTGGCATCATCGGTATGATCCTCGCCATTCTGGCATTCCTCGGCATTGGTCCATTGGTTGAAGCACTGTCCAAAATTCTGGCGGCAGGCGTTAACTTCATGGTTGTCCATGACATGCTGCCACTGGCATCGATTTTCGTTGAACCGGCGAAAATCCTGTTCCTCAACAACGCCATTAACCACGGTATTTTCTCACCGCTGGGTATTCAGCAGTCCCATGAGATGGGTAAATCCATCTTCTTCCTGATTGAAGCTAACCCAGGTCCGGGTATGGGCGTGCTGCTGGCGTACATGTTCTTCGGTCGCGGCAGCGCTAAGCAGTCTGCAGGCGGCGCGGCTATCATCCACTTCCTGGGTGGTATCCACGAAATTTACTTCCCGTACGTGCTGATGAACCCGCGCCTGATCCTGGCCGTTATTCTCGGCGGTATGACTGGCGTATTTACCCTGACTATCCTGAACGGCGGTCTGGTTTCTCCGGCGTCTCCGGGTTCTATCCTGGCCGTGCTGGCAATGACACCTAAGGGAGCTTACTTCGCTAACATCGCTGCTATCTGTGCGGCTATGGCAGTCTCCTTTGTGGTCTCAGCCATTCTGCTGAAAACCAGTAAAGTGAAAGAAGATGATGACATTGATGCCGCAACCCGTCGTATGCACGACATGAAAGCGGAATCCAAAGGCGCATCTCCGCTGGCGGCTGGCGATGTAACCAACGACCTGAGCCATGTTCGTAAAATCATCGTTGCCTGCGATGCCGGTATGGGTTCCAGCGCCATGGGTGCGGGCGTACTGCGTAAGAAAGTGCAGGATGCAGGGCTGTCTCAGATTTCCGTCACTAACAGCGCGATTAACAATCTGCCGCCGGATGTGGATCTGGTCATTACCCACCGTGACCTGACCGAACGCGCGATGCGCCAGGTGCCTCAGGCACAGCACATTTCGCTGACCAACTTCCTCGACAGCGGTCTGTACTCCAACCTGACCGAACGTCTGGTCGCTGCGCAGCGCCACAACGTGAACGAGGAGAAAGTTCGCGACCACCTGAAAGACAGCTTTGAAGAGGGTGATACCCACCTGTTCAAACTGGGTGCGGAGAACATCTTCCTTGGCCGTAAAGCGGCTAACAAAGAAGAAGCGATTCGCTTTGCTGGTGAGCAACTGGTGAAAGGTGGCTACGTTGAGCCAGAATACGTTGAGGCGATGCTGGACCGCGAAAAACTGACCCCGACTTACCTGGGTGAGTCCATCGCAGTACCGCACGGTACAGTTGAAGCCAAAGACCGCGTGCTGAAAACCGGTGTGGTGTTCTGCCAGTACCCGGAAGGCGTTCGCTTCGGTGAAGAAGAAGACGATATTGCCCGTCTGGTTATTGGTATCGCAGCGCGTAACAACGAGCACATCCAGGTGATTACCAGCCTGACTAACGCTCTGGATGATGAATCCGTGATCGAACGTCTGGCCCATACCACCAGCGTGGATGAAGTTCTGGAACTGCTGGCAGGTAAAAAAGCTTAACAGTTAAGTATCCCCAAAATAGTTCGAGCTGCAGGAGGGCGGCAACGCAGTGAATCCCCAGGAGCGTACATAAGTACGTGACTGGGGTGAGCGAGGAGAGCCAACGCATCTGCAGTTCGAAATATGAAGGCGATATCCTCTCCCTTGTGGAGAGGGTTAGGTTGAGGGAAAAGCCTCACCCCAGCCCTCTTGGGTAAAAACATTAATGAAGGTTAATACTATGAAAGCATTACATTTTGGCGCAGGTAATATCGGTCGTGGCTTTATCGGCAAACTGCTGGCGGACGCGGGGATACAGCTGACGTTCGCGGATGTAAATCAGGTCGTGCTCGATGCCCTGAATGCCCGTCATAGCTATCAGGTTCATGTCGTGGGTGAAAACGAGCAGATTGATACCGTCTCTGGCGTCAACGCCGTGAGCAGCATCGGCGATGATGTTGTTGAACTGATTGCCCACGTAGATTTAGTCACTACCGCCGTCGGTCCGGTTGTGC
Organism: Citrobacter sp. Cpo032; assembly: GCF_030332975.1. Classification (NCBI taxonomy): domain Bacteria; kingdom Pseudomonadati; phylum Pseudomonadota; class Gammaproteobacteria; order Enterobacterales; family Enterobacteriaceae; genus Citrobacter; species Citrobacter sp. Cpo032. Next base: position 136,641 of record NZ_JAOWGU010000051.1, on the reverse strand, counting down.
TTGAGCGTATCGCTCCGGCCATCGCCAAAGGGCTGGTTAAACGCAAGGCGCAGGGCATCGCTACTCCGCTAAATATCATCGCTTGTGAAAACATGGTGCGCGGAACGACCCAGTTGAAAGGCCATGTAATGAACGCGTTAGCAGATGAAGATAAAGCCTGGGTTGAAGAACATGTTGGCTTTGTCGATTCTGCCGTGGACCGCATTGTTCCGCCTTCGGCTTCAGCAACCAACGATCCGCTGGAAGTTACCGTCGAAACCTTCAGTGAGTGGATTGTCGACAAAACACAGTTCAAAGGTGAACTGCCAAACATCCCAGGAATGGAATTAACTGATAACCTGATGGCATTTGTCGAACGTAAACTCTTCACGCTGAACACCGGGCATGCTATAACCGCGTACCTCGGAAAATTGACCGGTCATCAAACCATCCGTGACGCGATTCTCGACGAGAAAATCCGCGCAGTGGTAAAAGGTGCGATGGAAGAGAGCGGCGCGGTACTGATCAAACGTTATGGCTTTGATGCAGCAAAACATGCGGCATACATTCAGAAAATCCTCGGTCGTTTTGAAAACCCGTATCTGAAAGATGACGTTGAGCGCGTGGGTCGTCAGCCGCTGCGTAAACTTAGCGCTGGCGACCGCCTGATTAAACCGCTGCTGGGTACGCTGGAGTATGGTTTGCCGCATGCGAATCTGGTTACCGGTATTGCGGCAGCGATGCACTATCGCAGCGAAGAAGATCCGCAGGCACAGGAACTGGCCGCGCTGATTGGCGAAAAAGGTCCACAGGCCGCGCTGGCGCAAGTTTCCGGGCTGGATGCCAATAGTGATGTCGTGCTTGAGGCTGTTAACGCGTATAACGCAAAGAAATGATGCAGGACCTGGCGCAGGATATCCTGCGCCTGAATAATAGATTGTCAGATATGCAGGCAATAATGGAACAAACGCAGGCCTTTGAAAATCGTGTGCTTGAGCGTCTGAATGCTGGCAAAACCGTACGCAGCTTCCTCATCACCGCCGTAGAACTGCTCACCGAGGCGGTGAATATCCTTGTGCTTCAGGTATTTCGCAAAGACGACTATGCGGTGAAATACGCCGTAGAACCGCTGCTCGACGGCGATGGTCCGTTGGGCGATCTTTCTGTTCGTCTGAAGTTAATCTACGGCCTGGGCGTACTCAGTCGCCCGGAGTATGAAGATGCTGAGCTGCTGATGGCGCTGCGGGAGGAGCTGAATCACGACGGCAACGAATACGCATTCACCGACGACGAAATTCTTGGACCGTTTGGTGAACTTCACTGCGTGACGGCACTCCCGCCGCCACCCCAGTTTGATACCTCAGACTCTGGTTTGCATGCCATGCAGATCCAGCGTTACCAGCAGATGGTTCGATCCACCATGGTCCTTTCCCTGACCGAGCTGATTTCTAAAATCAGCTTAAAAAAAGCCTTTCAAAAATAAGACGATGTTTGCTTATTTCTCTTCCTGCTGCGGTCGATACAGTTGCCGATAGTACGCCAGACGTTGCAGATACAGCTGCGCGTTTTCCTGCGGTATTTCTGAAGGGACAACGTTGCGCGGCGGTGTTTTATTCAAATATTCGCGAAAAGCCTGGCTTGAAGCCATAAAATCGACAGTTTTATCAATCAGGATTGAAACGTTCTCACCTATTTTCGCCATAATCTTCCCTCCTCCATGTATTAACCGCGCTCAGCCTGTGCGGTTGATCATTTAAGTTTAGGATCAGTTGAGTGTTTATATTGAGGAAAACGTGCTTCACCACGAACACTCCAAAAAAAAGCACCACGGCCGATCTTATCGCTTAAAATTCCTTGTTAATCAATGCAGTAACATTATCATTAGCTAATTAATACTTACGGTATTTGATTATTTATCTTCGAGCAGTTGTGAATAATCCCGCTCTGCGCGCATACTATAGGGCATTCATCCTATTTTTATCAGAAGCTATCCTATGAAAGAAGTCGAAAAAAACGAAATTAAACGCCTAAGCGATCGTCTGGACGCTATTCGTCACCAGCAGGCAGACCTGTCCCTGGTTGAAGCCGCCGACAAATACGCCGAGCTGGAAAAAGAGAAAGAAACTCTGGAAGCCGAGATCGCACGCCTGCGTGAAGTTCACGGCCAGAAGCTGAGCAAAGAAGCGCAAAAGCTGACAAAACTTCCGTTCCGTCGGGCCATCACCAAAAAAGAGCAGGCTGACATGGGCAAACTGAAGAAAAGCGTGCGCGGCCTGATCGTCGTCCACCCGATGACCGAGCTTGGCCGTGAAATGGGTCTGAAAGAGATGACTGGCTTCGCGAAGAGCGAGTTCTAAACACTCCCGCATCACAGGCTCTCAAGACACCCGCCGTACGACGGGTGTCTTGAGAGCATCGGGCTATATTCTGAATTTTTTCTTGGAAATATTTACACCGCTTATATACAAGTTCATTTTTAACGGCAATTCCTGCTTTTCAGGAAAAAAACTCCACCATCATGTCCGTTTATATTTATACAATGAATTTTTTCATCCTCTTTTCTCATGACCCGCAGAATATAATTGACCCACAAAATTAAATAACATTATCATCCATAAAACAATGCCTCTATACATAAATATTATGATTATATTTTTATAAGGCATTGCTATGGGTAATTAATAAAGAACGTCGGGTACTTGCACAATTCCATAGAAACAATGAATATTTTCATTATAACCATACATTAATGGGTTATTGGCAATGCCCGCAGAATGGTGAGTTAGCTGTATAAATAACAGGTTAGCTATTTACACCATATAAATTATAAATAAGGATATTTTATATGAACAATAATGGAAAATTTGTTCCCCTGCTTGTTTTAGGATTCACATTCTTGTTATCAGGTTGTGATTACTTTGCAGATAAACACCTTGTCGAAGAACTAAAAAAACAGCAAAAAGAACAAGAAGCAAAGATAGACCTATTAGAAAAACAACAAACTACACTTATCCAGGCGACCCAAAAGGTCGCTGAAGTCGTTGGCCGCATTGAACGCAAACAACGACTATTCGACTACACAGAACTGGACCCATCACAAACGCACTATTTTATTATTAACAACGGCAATATTGGATTAGCCGGGCGTATTTTATCTATTGAGCCAATAGATGATGGAAGTGTTATTCATCTTGATTTGGTTAACTTACTCAGCGTTCCCGTATCAAACCTGGCGTTTAATATGACGTGGGGTACGAAAAAACCTTCCGAGGCAAAAGATCTGCCTCGCTGGCGACAACTTCTGCTCAACACGAAAATGGATTCGACAATCGAACTCTTACCGGGAGCATGGACAAATGTCACGCTGACATTAAAAGGCGTATCGCCCAATAATCTTAAGTATCTAAAAATAGGCATCAACATGAAGAATGTTATTTTCGAAAGCATACAACCTATTAAAGATACAAAAAAGAAGCAAAAAAAATAATAGCCATTGATACAACTATTTTAGAAAAGGAAAGCACTTATCCATGAACAAAATATTTAAAGTCCTCTGGAATGCCGCTACAGGAACATTTATTGTCACCAGCGAAACCGCAAAAAGCCGCGGCAAAAAAAGCGGCCGCAGAAAGCTGGCGGTTTCCGCACTCATCAGCCTTAGCGGTATTATGATCTCAGCGGATGCGCTGGCCAACACAGGGAACGATACTGGCAGCGGTGTTACTGTATCCGGTACAACGGGAACAGGGTGGATTGCAATTGGTACCGCTGCCACAGCCAATACTTACACCAACGAAGATGGCGCAAGCGCCGCAATGGGTTATAACGCCTCTGCGATGGGGAAATGGAGTACCGCCATTGGTTCATACAGCCAATCCTCCGGCGACTCTTCGCTAGCGCTTGGCGTAAAATCGGTTTCTGCTGGTGACCGGGCCATTGCAATGGGAGCCTCTTCCTCGGCCAGTGGAAGTTATTCGATGGCAATGGGTGTTTATGCCGATTCGAGCGGTGCAAAATCGGTTGCATTAGGTAATAAAGCCACTGCGAGCGGAATAACTTCCGTTGCACTAGGTAATCAATCCACTGCGAGCGGCGACGACAGCGCTGCATTTGGTAATGGTGCAAAAGCGATAGGCACCAACTCAGTTGCCCTTGGCACTGGCTCTACCGCCCTGGAAGACAATTCCGTCGCCGTGGGTAACAGCACCACTCAACGGCAGATCACCTATGTTGCTAAAGGCGACATCAATTCCAGCAGTACCGATGCCGTCACAGGTGCGCAAATTTATTCTTTAAGTCAATCTGTCGCCGATCGACTCGGCGGAGGGGCTTCTGTTAATTCTGATGGTACGGTGAATGCCCCTCTCTACGAGGTGGGCACTGGCATCTACAATAACGTAGGCAGTGCATTAAGCGCACTTAACACTTCTATCACTAACACAGATGCCTCTGTCGCAGGATTAGCCGAAGACGCGCTGTTATGGGATGACAGCACTAGCGCCTTTAGCGCTAAGCACAACGGAAGCGCCAGCAAGATCACCAATCTGGCGGCGGGCACCCTGGCCGCGGACAGCACCGATGCCGTTAACGGCTCCCAGTTGTTTGATACAAATGAGAAAGTGGATCAGAACACTGCTGATATCATCGCCAACACCGACAGCATCAACCAAAACACTGCCGATATTACCGCCAATACCGACAGCATTAACCAGAACACAACCGATATCGCCGCTAATACGACCAGCATTAACCAGAACACCACTGATATCGCCACCAATACCACCAATATCAATAACCTGAGCGACTCTGTTACCACGCTCACCGATGATGCCCTGCTGTGGGATGCTGACTCTGGTGCATTCAGCGCTAACCACTCGGGAAGCGCCAGTAAGATCACCAATCTGGCGGCAGGCACCCTGGCCGCGGACAGCACCGATGCCGTTAACGGCTCCCAGTTGTTTGCCACCAACGAAAATGTGTCTCAGAACACCACTGATATCGCCACCAACACCACCAATATCAACAACCTGAGCGACTCAGTTACCACGCTCACCGATGATGCCCTGCTGTGGGATGCTGACTCTGGTGCATTCAGCGCTAAGCACGCGGGAAGCGCCAGCAAAATCATTAATGTCGCCGCCGGGGACCTTTCTGAAGACAGTACAGACGCGGTGAACGGCTCACAGCTGTATGAAACCAACCAGAAGGTAGATCAAAACACATCAGATATTGCAGATATCAATACGACGATCACCAATCTTGGTACCGATTCACTGAGCTGGGATGAAGCAGCGAATTCGTTCTCCGCCAGCCACGGAAGTAGTACGGCAAACAAAATCACCAATGTCGCCGCCGGGGAGCTTTCTGAGAGCAGCACCGACGCGGTTAACGGTTCGCAGCTGTTCGAAACCAATGAAAAAGTGGATCAGAATACGACCGATATTGCCGCCAATACCACCAACATATCTCAGAACAGCACCGCAATTGATAACCTGAATACTTCTGTCACTGACATTAATACCTCCATTACCGGCCTCACTGATAATGCTCTGTTATGGGACGAAGACATCGGAGCTTTCAGCGCAAACCACGGTGGAAGTACCAGTAAAATCACCAATGTCGCCGCCGGGGAGCTTTCTGAGGACAGTACCGACGCGGTAAACGGCTCACAGTTGTATGAAACCAACCAGAAGGTAGATCAAAACACCTCTGCTATCGCGGATATCAATACGTCCATCACCAACCTTGGTACCGATGCACTGAGCTGGGATGACGAAGAGGGTGCGTTCAGCGCCAGCCACGGTACCAGCGGTACCAATAAGATAACCAATGTAGCAGCAGGTGAAATCGCCAGTGACAGTACTGACGCCGTTAATGGCTCTCAGCTCTATGAAACTAACATGCTGATTTCTCAGTACAACGAATCTATTAGCCAAATAACCGGCGATACCAGCGAAACCTATATCACGGAAAATGGTACCGGCGTGAAATACATCCGCACGAATGATAGCGGGCTTGAAGGCCAGGATGCATACGCAACGGGTGACGGCGCAACAGCAGTGGGTTACAACGCCGTTGCATCCGGTGCTTCGAGCCTGGCTCTTGGAGAGAACAGCAGCAGCAGCATTGAGGGCAGCATCGCCTTGGGCAGTGGCTCCAGCTCTAACCGCGCTATTACAACCGGTATACAAGCAACGAGTGTAACAAGCGATGGCGTCGTCATTGGTTACGATACAACAGACAGAGAGTTGCTGGGCGCGTTGTCATTGGGGACGGATGGAGAAAGCTATCGTCAAATTACCAACGTTGCGGACGGCTCTGAAGCGCAAGATGCAGTAACAGTTCGTCAGTTACAAAATGCCATTGGTGCGGTCGCCACTACACCGACCAAGTACTACCACGCAAACTCAACGGAAGAAGATTCACTGGCTGTCGGGACTGACTCACTGGCAATGGGTGCGAAAACCATCGTCAATGCTGATGCAGGTATTGGTATTGGTCTGAATACACTGGTGATGGCTGATGCCATCAACGGTATTGCTATCGGTTCTAACGCACGCGCCAACCATGCAAACAGTATTGCAATGGGTAATGGTTCTCAGACCACTCGCGGCGCACAGACTGACTACACCGCCTACAACATGGACGCACCGCAGAACTCTGTCGGTGAGTTCTCTGTCGGCAGTGAAGACGGTCAACGTCAGATCACTAACGTCGCGGCGGGTTCGGCAGACACCGATGCCGTAAACGTTGGTCAATTGAAAGTCACCGACAGCCACGTTGCCGCAAATACCGAAAGCATCAATAACCTGAACACGCAGGTGAGTAGTCTTGATACCCGCGTCACCAATATCGAAAACTCTGTCGGCGATATTGTCACTACCGGGAGCACCAAGTACTTCAAGACCAACACCGATGGCGTAGATGCAAATGCCCAAGGTACGGACAGCGTCGCGATAGGTTCCGGATCTATTGCGGCTGCTGAAAACAGCGTGGCGTTAGGTACAAATTCAGTCGCAGATGAAGCGAATACGGTGTCTGTCGGTTCCTCGACTCAACAACGTCGTATTACCAATGTTGCCGCAGGGGTGAACAACACTGACGCGGTTAATGTGGCGCAACTGAAAGCCTCAGAAGCAGGTTCCGTTCGTTATGAAACCAATACCGATGGCTCGGTTAACTACAGTGTGCTCAACCTGGGAGACGGGAGTGGCGGTACCACTCGGATCGGCAATGTTTCAGCGGCGGTGAACGATACGGATGCGGTGAACTATGCGCAATTGAAACGCAGCGTAGAAGAAGCAAACACCTATACCGATCAAAAAATGGGTGAAATGAACAGTAAAATCAAAGGAGTAGAAAACAAGATGAGCGGCGGCATTGCCTCAGCAATGGCCATGGCTGGTCTTCCACAAGCTTACGCACCGGGAGCCAACATGACCTCGATTGCTGGGGGTACGTTTAATGGTGAAAGTGCCGTCGCCATTGGTGTCTCCATGGTAAGTGAAAGCGGGGGCTGGGTGTATAAATTGCAAGGAACCAGCAACAGCCAGGGCGATTACTCTGCAGCCATTGGTGCTGGCTTCCAGTGGTAATGAAGTAACAATACTCCCGACATCAAAGGCAATGGCATCATGCCATTGCCTTTTCACTTCTCTTTGTTGCCCTCACCCCTCAATTGGCCCTACCAATTTTAGCCAGATCATACCAACACCTCACATTTCATTAAAATGTGAGTACAATACCGTTGCCAATAAATAACATTTGATTAACCATTCATTGTCATTACCCCTACACAACAATATTGGCAGGGCCACTTTTACACATAGTGTGACGAAGATTTGAGCAAAGACTCATTCCATTATGTCGGCGGCCCCCAGGAGACCTGCAATGAATCTCTGGCAACAGAACTACGACCCGGCCGGTAATATCTGGCTTTCCAGCCTGATCGCATCGCTCCCTATCCTGTTTTTTTTCTTCGCCCTGATTAAGCTCAAGCTGAAAGGCTATGTTGCGGCGTCCTGGACGGTGGTGATTGCTCTGGCAGTCGCCCTGCTGTTTTACAAAATGCCGGTCGATCACGCGCTGGCATCCGTAGTGTACGGTTTCTTCTACGGTCTGTGGCCAATTGCCTGGATCATTATCGCCGCGGTATTCGTCTATAAAATCTCGGTGAAGACCGGACAGTTCGACATTATCCGATCATCGATACTCTCGATTACCCCAGACCAGCGTCTGCAAATGCTGATTGTCGGTTTCTCCTTTGGGGCATTCCTCGAAGGAGCAGCAGGCTTCGGTGCTCCGGTAGCGATTACCGCCGCACTGCTGGTTGGTCTTGGCTTTAACCCGCTGTATGCGGCAGGTTTGTGCCTGATCGTAAATACCGCGCCGGTCGCTTTTGGCGCAATGGGCATTCCGATTCTGGTTGCCGGTCAGGTTACCGGACTGGACAGCTTCGAGATTGGCCAGATGGTAGGTCGTCAACTGCCGTTCCTGACCATTATCGTGCTGTTCTGGATTATGGCAATTATGGATGGCTGGCGTGGTGTCAAAGAAACCTGGCCTGCGGTGATGGTCGCTGGCGGCTCGTTTGCTATCGCACAGTACCTCAGCTCTAACTTTATCGGGCCGGAACTGCCGGACATCATCTCTTCTCTGGTCTCACTGGTGTGTCTGACGCTGTTCCTGAAACGCTGGCAGCCGGTACGCATCTTCCGTTTTGGCGATATGGGCGCTTCGCAGGTCGATATGGATCTGTCACGCACCCGCTACACCGCTGGGCAGGTGGTACGCGCCTGGTCACCGTTCCTGTTCCTGACCGCTACCGTCACGCTGTGGAGCATACCGCCGTTTAAAGCGCTGTTTGCGCCAGGCGGCGCGATGTACCACTGGGTGGTCAATATTCCGGTTCCGTTCCTCGACAAGCTGGTTGCCCGTATGCCACCGGTCGTACACGAAGCTACAGCCTACGCGGCGGTGTACAAATTTGACTGGTTCTCCGCGACCGGTACCGCAATACTGTTTGCCGCCCTGCTGTCTATCGTCTGGCTGAAAATGAAGCCATCTGCTGCGCTGCAGACCTTTGGCAGCACGTTGAAAGATCTGGCGCTGCCTATCTACTCCATCGGCATGGTGCTGGCATTCGCGTTTATCTCTAACTACTCCGGGCTTTCATCCACCCTGGCACTGGCCCTGGCACATACCGGCAGCGCATTTACCTTCTTCTCGCCGTTCCTTGGCTGGCTGGGGGTATTCCTGACCGGGTCCGACACCTCATCAAACGCATTGTTCGCCGCCCTGCAGGCCACGGCCGCTCAGCAAATCGGCGTTTCGGATGTGCTGATGGTGGCCGCAAATACCACCGGCGGCGTGACCGGCAAGATGATCTCTCCGCAATCTATCGCAATCGCCTGTGCGGCAGTGGGATTAGTGGGGAAAGAGTCTGATCTGTTCCGCTTTACCGTGAAGCACAGTCTGATTTTCACCTGTATGGTGGGTGTGATTACCACGCTGCAGGCCTATGTCTTAACCTGGATGATTCCATGATAGTGATGCCCAGACGCCTGTCAGACGAAGTCGCATCTCGTGTGCGGGCGCTGATTGAAGAACAACAGCTGGAGGCGGGCATGAAGTTGCCCGCTGAGCGCCAACTGGCCGTACAGCTCGGCGTATCGCGCAACTCGCTGCGCGAGGCGCTGGCGAAACTGGTGAGCGAAGGCGTGTTGATTAGCCGTCGTGGCGGCGGGACGTTTATCCGCTGGCAGCATGAGGCCTGGTCTGAACAAAACATCGTTCAGCCGCTGAAAACTCTGCTGGCGGACGACCCTGATTACAGTTTCGATATTCTGGAAGCCCGCCACGCCATCGAAGCCAGCACCGCCTGGCATGCAGCTATGCGTGCCACTGCTGCCGACAAAGAGAAGATCAGACTCTGTTTCGAGGCCACACAAAGCGAAGATCCAGATCTCGCCTCGCAGGCAGACGTTCGCTTTCATCTCGCCATTGCGGAGGCCTCGCACAACGTGGTGCTGTTACAGACCATGCGCGGTTTCTTCGACGTATTGCAGTCTTCGGTGAAACAGAGCCGCCAGCGTATGTACCTTGTGCCGCCCGTATTTTCACAGCTGACGGCGCAGCATCAGGCCGTCCTGGATGCGATTGTTGCCGGAGATGCCGACGGAGCGCGTAAAGCAATGATGGCGCACCTCAGTTTTGTCCATACCACGATTAAACGATTTGATGAAGATCAGGCCCGCCAGGCGCGTATCACCCGCCTGCCCGGTGACCCTGGTGAGAATAGCAGGGAGAACAACACATGATTATTTCAGCAGCCAGCGACTATCGCGCCGCAGCCCAGCGCATCCTACCCCCCTTCTTGTTCCACTATATAGACGGAGGGGCGTATGCAGAGCACACTCTGCACCGTAACGTGGCAGACCTGTCAGAGGTGGCGCTGCGCCAGCGCGTGCTGAAGAATATGTCCGACCTGAGCCTGGAGACAAAGCTGTTCAACGAAACGCTCTCCATGCCGGTGGCCCTTGCACCTGTCGGTCTGTGCGGCATGTACGCGCGCCGGGGCGAAGTTCAGGCCGCCGCCGCCGCTGATGCCAAAGGCATTCCGTTTACGCTTTCCACGGTATCCGTATGTCCGATTGAAGAAGTCGCCCCAACCATCAAGCGTCCAATGTGGTTTCAGCTATATGTTCTGCGCGATCGCGGCTTTATGCGCAACGCGCTGGAGCGCGCCAAAGCGGCGGGTTGCTCCACGCTGGTCTTTACCGTCGATATGCCAACACCGGGTGCACGCTACCGTGACGCCCATTCCGGGATGAGCGGCCCAAATGCCGCACTGCGCCGCTACTGGCAGGCAGTCACCCATCCACAGTGGGCATGGGACGTTGGCCTGAACGGTCGCCCACATGATTTAGGTAATATCTCGACTTATCTTGGTAAACCTACCGGTCTTGAGGATTACATCGGCTGGCTGGCGAATAACTTCGATCCGTCGATTTCCTGGAAAGACCTCGAGTGGATCCGCGAATTCTGGGATGGCCCGATGGTGATCAAAGGGATCCTCGATCCCGAAGATGCCCGAGACGCCGTACGCTTTGGCGCGGATGGTATTGTTGTCTCTAACCACGGTGGCCGCCAGTTAGACGGCGTGCTGTCTTCAGCTCGCGCGTTACCCGCTATTGCCGATGCGGTAAAAGGCGATATCACCATTCTGGCAGACAGTGGGATCCGCAACGGTCTGGACGTCGTACGTATGATTGCGCTGGGCGCGGATAGTGTTCTGCTGGGACGTGCTTATCTGTACGCGCTGGCCACCCACGGTCAGGCCGGGGTGGCGAATCTACTAAATCTGATCGAGAAAGAGATGAAGGTGGCAATGACCCTGACCGGGGCGAAATCGATTAGCGAAATCAGCCGTGATTCGCTGGTACAAGAACTGGGTAAACAGGTGGCTGACTACCCGATGCAGCCCAAACGTGGAAATGCGGCGTAAACGTTAATTTGCTATGCTGCCCCGTACTTAAGGGGGCAGCATGCTAAACATCGTTTTATTCGAACCAGAAATCCCGCCAAATACCGGCAATATTATCCGTCTTTGCGCCAACACCGGCTTTCGTCTGCATATTATTGAACCAATGGGCTTTACCTGGGACGATAAGCGCCTGCGTCGCGCGGGGCTGGATTACCATGAATTTGCCGCCGTGCAACGCCACCCTGATTACGCCGCCTTCGTCGCCGCAGAAAATCCGCAACGTCTGTTTGCCCTGACCACCAAAGGTACGCCAGCGCATAGCGCGGTAAGCTATCAGGATGGGGATTATCTGATGTTTGGCCCGGAAACTCGCGGTCTGCCAGCCAGCATCCTCGACACGCTGCCTGCCGAACAAAAAATTCGTATTCCGATGATGCCGGACAGTCGCAGCATGAACCTGTCGAATGCGGTGTCGGTGGTGGTGTATGAGTCCTGGCGCCAGTTAGGTTATCCCGGCGCGATATTGCGTAGTTGATTTTTGTCGGATGGCGGCTGACGCCTTATCCGACCTACGAAAGAATTTACCGTTATTTTTCGAGCGTTATCGGCGCAGTCAGGTTGGACACGGACTGCGCTTGCCGACCTGCGCGTACACGTAGTACGTGAGGATGGCGAGCACAGCCCGGGTTCAAGATGACAAGTAAGATAGCTCGAAATCAGATGCCATCGCCGTATTCGAACGTATGATGTATCCCGTTGAAATGCTGATCCATATCCATGGACGGTTTATCGCTGTCTGGCTTACCGACGATGCGCGCCGGTACGCCTGCGGCGGTGGTATGCGGCGGTACGGGCTGTAGCACGACCGAACCTGCGCCAATCTTCGCGCCGCGCCCGACTTCAATGTTGCCGAGAATTTTTGCTCCCGCGCCGATCATCACGCCTTCACGAATTTTCGGGTGGCGGTCACCGCCGGCTTTACCGGTCCCACCCAGCGTGACGGATTGCAGAATAGAGACGTCGTTTTCAATCACCGCGGTTTCACCGACCACAATGCCGGTGGCGTGATCGAGCATAATCCCACGGCCAATTTTTGCCGCCGGATGAATGTCTACCTGGAAGGTAACGGACACCTGATTTTGCAGGAAGATCGCCAGCGCCTGACGCCCCTGATGCCACAGCCAGTGACCGATACGGTAGGCCTGAAGCGCATGAAAGCCCTTCAGATACAGCAGTGGAGTGGAATATTTATCTACAGCCGGGTCACGCGTGCGTACTGCCTGAATATCGCAGGCCGCTGAGGCAATCATTTCAGGATCGGCCGCGTAGGCCTCTTCTACGACTTCGCGAATCGCAATGGCGGGCATGATTGGAGAAGCGAGTTTATTCGCCAGCATATAGCTTAGCGCACTGCCGAGATTTTCATGCTTGAGCAGCGTTGCGTGGTAAAAACTGGCCAGCATTGGCTCACATTCCGCCAGTGCCCGGGCTTCCGCTTTAATGTTTTTCCAGACGATATCCAGTTCTTCACACGGCATTGCGTACTCCAGAAGGTAGCAAAACGACCGATCCGTTCTTCGCGGATCGGGTCGTTATATTCAACAGTTCCTTACAGCTAGTGGCGACTCAGCTCGTCCTTGCGTGCACGGCCTAATAACGTCAATGCTGCCTCGCGCGCGTTTTTTCCGCAATACAATACTTGATAAATTTCCTCGGTTATTGGCATCTCAACACCAAAACGGTGCGCCAATTCACGAACTTCTTTCGTATTGCGATAGCCTTCAACCACTTGGCCAATCTTGTCCTGCGCACCCTGCACGTCCATCCCCTGGCCGAGCATCATGCCAAAACGACGGTTGCGCGACTGGTTGTCGGTACAGGTCAGCACCAGATCGCCTAAACCCGCCATCCCCATAAAGGTGGCAGGATCGGCCCCCAGCGCCGCACCAAGACGAGACATTTCGGTCAGCCCACGGGTGATCAATGCGGTTCGTGCATTCGCGCCAAAACCGATGCCGTCAGACATCCCCGCACCAATGGCAATGACGTTTTTCACCGCGCCGCCAAGCTGCACGCCAATGAAATCCGGGTTGCTATAAACGCGGAAGCTTTTGCCGCAGTGCAGCAACTGCTGGAGATCGTCAGCAAAAGTGTCGTCCGTCGAGGCCAGAGAAATCGCCGTCGGCATGCCCGCAGCCAGCTCTTTGGCGAACGTCGGGCCGGAAATAACCGCCAGTGGAATTGAGTCCCCCAGCGCTTCACGCGCGACGTCCTGCAGCAGACGCCCTGTTTCCGCTTCCAGACCTTTTGTCGCCCAGACCAGTCGTGCGTCAGGACGCATCAATGGTTTGATGTTACGCAGCACTTCGCCAAAGACGTGGCTCGGCACCACCACCAGAATATTACGACTGGCGGCCAGTGCAGTGGCTAAATCACTTTCCAGGCGCAGCGTGTCGGGAAAAGGCACATCAGGAAGGAACGCGACGTTGCAGCGATCGTGCTCGAGAGTCGCGATATGTTTAGGATCATGGCCCCACAGGACAACCTGATGGCCATTTCTTGCCAGGGTGATGGCAAGAGCGGTGCCGTACGAGCCGGCACCAATCACAGTCATTGAAGCATTACTTTGGTTCATCAGGCATCCTGATGTTCTTCAGTACCTTCGCCAGCCTGCTGCTGTAAATAGTTCATGAACAGCGCATCAAAGTTGACCGGCGCAAGGTTCAGTTGCGGGAACGTACCGCGTGAAACCAGGCTGGTGATGCATTCGCGGGCATACGGGAACAGAATGTTCGGGCAGTATGCGCCCAGGCAATGCGCCATCTGAGTCCCTTCAATACCACTGATGGAGAAAATACCGCCCTGCTGAACTTCGCACAGGAACGCAGTTTCTTCACCCAGGGAAGCCGTTACGGTGACACGCAGCACTACTTCATACACGTCATCTGCCAGTTGGGTAGATGCGGTATCAAGATCCAGTTTAACCTCTGGCTGCCAATCTTTCTGGAAAACATGCGGTGCATTTGGCGCTTCGAAAGACACATCCTTGGTATAAATACGTTGGATCTGGAAAGCCATTTCAGTGTTATTTTGTTCTGACATGTTGAGAAAACCCTTTAGTGTTGTCCTTTAAATACTTCGGTACGCCTTAACGCAGCAGCGGATCCAGTCCACCACGCGCATCCAACGCATACAAGTCGTCACAACCACCAATGTGCTGTGCATCAATAAAAATCTGCGGAACCGTAGTACGGCCACTGCGCTTGATCATTTCTTCACGCTTCACGGCATCGCCGTCAATCGGAAGCTCCTGGAAACTCACACCCTTGCTGTTCAGGAGCGCCTTTGCGCGATGGCAAAACGGGCAGGTTGCTTTGGTATAGATCTCAATATTGGCCATGACTTATCTCCAGTGTTCTTTTTACCCTGCGGCATGAAAGAAGACGGGTAAATTACTTGCCGCGAACCAGTGGCAGATTCTCACCACTCCAGCCCGCTACGCCATCTTTCAGTACAGACACCTGCTCAAAACCGGCTTTGATCAGCGCAGTTGCTGAATCCTGGCACTGCATGCCTGAACCATCAACCACAATCACAGGTTTGTTTTTGTGTTTTTCCAGTTCGCCAAAGTTGTTGGCTTTGATTTCGCTCGGCAGCAGGTTAGTGGAGCCTGCGATATGGCCTTTGCGGAAGTCGTCGCGCTGACGTAAATCCACGACAACGGCGTCTTCTTTATTGATGAGACGTGTGGCTTCTCCGCGCGTAATCACCTTCACTTTGGAAGTCAGGCTCTTAAACGTGGTAAATAATACAGCCGCCAGTAACGCAATCCAGGCGATACTCAATACAGGGTGGCGACTAACAAATTGCATAATTTCTTGCATGGGGGGTAACAACTCCCGACTCAGTGATTAAAAAAACCAGGAAAGGAGTATACCTGCGCGTTGGCGCAAATACAGCCAGAGCGTGCATTGGATTGCATTTTTGCGGGGCGCTACGGAAAAAAAAACCTAAAACCACGCCCTCTGCGGCGCGCTCTGGTCGATTATTTGATCTTCCGGGGCTACTTTATCGATTCAGCTGTAGTAAAATTACGCAATTATTTTTTATCTATTAAGTGTGAGGTTGTCGCAATGTCGGTTTCTAAAAAACCTATGGTACTGGTGATTCTGGATGGCTACGGCTATCGCGAAGACATCCAGGATAACGCCATTTTTAGTGCTAAAACCCCGGTAATGGATGCCCTGTGGGCAAAACGTCCGCATACCCTGATTGATGCGTCTGGCCTGGAAGTTGGCCTGCCCGATCGCCAGATGGGCAACTCCGAAGTCGGTCACGTCAACCTGGGCGCGGGCCGCATCGTGTATCAGGACCTGACCCGTCTGGATGTCGAAATTAAAGAGCGTACTTTCTTCGCTAACCCGGTGCTGACCAATGCGGTCGACCAGGCAAAAAATAGCGGCAAAGCGGTTCACATCATGGGTCTGCTCTCTGCGGGCGGTGTTCACAGCCACGAAGATCACATCATGGCGATGGTAGAAATGGCTGCTGAACGCGGGGCTGAGAAAATCTATCTGCACGCTTTCCTTGATGGCCGTGATACCCCGCCGCGCAGCGCTGAACATTCACTGCAGAAATTCGAAGAAAAATTTGCCGCGCTGGGCAAAGGCCGCGTAGCGTCCATCATCGGTCGTTACTACGCGATGGACCGTGACAACCGTTGGGATCGCGTTGAACAGGCTTATGACCTGATGACGCTGGCAAAAGGTGAGTTCCAGTTCGCTACAGCGGTTGAAGGCCTGCAGGCTGCTTATGCCCGCGACGAAAACGACGAATTCGTGAAAGCGACCGTGATCCGTGCTGAAGGCCAGGCTGAAGCCGCCATGGAAGACGGCGATACGCTGATTTTCATGAACTTCCGTGCTGACCGTGCGCGTGAAATCACTCGTGCGTTTGTTAATGCTGATTTCGACGGCTTCGCCCGTAAGAAAGTCGTTAACCTCAACTTTGTGATGCTGACCGAATACGCGGCCGACATCAAAACTGCGGTTGCTTACCCACCAGCATCTCTGGCTAACACCCTTGGCGAGTGGATGGCGAAGCACGACAAAACGCAGCTGCGTATTTCCGAAACCGAAAAATATGCGCACGTGACCTTCTTCTTCAATGGCGGCGTAGAAGAGCCGTTCAAAGGCGAAGATCGCATCCTGATCAACTCGCCGAAAGTGGCGACCTACGATCTGCAGCCGGAGATGAGCTCTGCTGAGCTGACCGAAAAACTGGTTGCGGCGATTGAGAGCGGAAAATACGACACCATCATTTGTAACTACCCGAACGGCGACATGGTTGGTCATACCGGCGTAATGGAAGCAGCGGTTAAAGCGGTTGAAGCGCTGGATCACTGCGTTGAGCAGGTGACTAAAGCGGTTGAGTCCGTTGGCGGCCAGTTGCTGATCACCGCAGACCACGGTAACGCAGAGCAGATGCGCGATCCGTCCACCGGTCAGGCGCACACTGCGCACACCAACCTGCCCGTTCCGCTGATTTATGTCGGTGGTAAGAACGTCAAAGCAGTCGAAGGCGGCAAACTTTCTGATATCGCCCCGACGATGCTGACGCTGATGGGTATGGAAATCCCGCAAGAGATGACTGGTAAGCCGCTGTTCATCGTGGAATAATCCCTCCCCATGAGGGGAAAGGCGATTAATACCATCACTCGGGCCGTGAAACCGCGTAAGTTTTCAGTCAGGCCCTTGTTCTACGCCAGCGCGCTTAGCGCTGGCGTATTGCTGTGCGCCTTTTCCGCCCACGCGGACGAACGCGACCAGCTCAAATCTATTCAGGCCGATATCGCGGCAAAAGAACGCGCGGTACGCCAACAGCAACAACAACGCGCCACCCTCCTCGCTCAGCTTAAAGCTCAGGAACAAGCCATCGCCGTTGCCGCAAGGCAGTTGCGCGAAACGCAAAACTCACTGGCGCAGCTGAATGCACAAATCGCAGAGATGAACGCAGCACTCGCGAAGCTGGAAAAACAGCGGGCCGCGCAAGAGCGCAGCCTGGCAGCGCAGCTAGACGCAGCTTTTCGCCAGGGCGAACACACCGGCATTCAGCTCATTCTTAGCGGTGAAGAAAGCCAGCGTGGGCAACGCCTGCAGGCCTATTTCGGCTATCTGAACCAGGCGCGACAGGAAACCATCGCGCAGCTGAAACAAACCCGCGAAGAGGTCGACTCGCAAAAAGCCGAGTTGGAAGATAAGCAGAGCGAACAGCAGACGCTACTGTACGAACAGCGCGCTCAGCAGGCTAAGCTGGAACAGGCACGTAACGAACGCCAGAAAACGCTTTCGAGTCTGGAATCATCGATTCAACAGGGTCAACAGCAACTGGGCGAAATGCGCGCCAACGAATCCCGTCTGCGCAACAGCATTGCTCGCGCCGAAGCCGCGGCCAAAGCGCGCGCGGAACGTGAAGCACGCGAGGCGCAGGCCGTACGTGATAAGCAGAAGGATGCGTCACGAAAAGGCTCAACCTATAAACCGACCGAAAGTGAAAAATCACTGATGTCGCGTACCGGGGGCCTGGGTTCGCCGCGCGGTCAGGCATTCTGGCCCGTTCGTGGTCCAACGTTACATCGTTATGGCGAACAGCTGCAGGGTGAGCTACGTTGGAAGGGGATGGTTATTGGCGCATCCGAAGGCACCGAAGTTAAAGCCATTGCCGATGGTCGCGTCATTCTGGCGGACTGGCTGCAGGGCTATGGCCTGGTGGTCGTCGTTGAACACGGTAAAGGCGATATGAGCCTGTACGGTTATAACCAGAGCGCACTGGTCAGCGTCGGGACGCAGGTTCGCGCCGGGCAGCCTATAGCACTTGTGGGTAGCAGCGGCGGTCAGGGCAGGCCGGCACTCTATTTTGAAATTCGTCGCCAGGGTCAGGCGGTCAATCCACAGCCGTGGTTGGGAAGATAAGTTTTGCCACAACAATTTCGTCGTCTACTACTCTCTCTCGCCAGTCTGCTGGCCTTCGCAACACCTGTATTTGCTGGCAAACTCGCCATCGTCATTGATGATTTCGGCTATCGCCCACACACTGAAAACCAGGTACTGGCGATGCCTTCTACCATCTCCGTTGCCGTTCTGCCTAACGCCCCACATGCGCGTGAAATGGCAATCAAAGCGCATAACAGCGGGCATGAAGTCTTGATCCATCTGCCAATGGCGCCGCTGAGCAAGCAGCCGTTAGAGAAAGACACGTTACGCCCTGAAATGAGCAGCGAAGAGATTGAGCGGATCATTCGCGACGCGGTAAGCAAAGTACCGAATGCGGTCGGTCTGAACAACCATATGGGCAGCGCGATGACCTCCAGTCTTTTCGGCATGCAGAAGGTGATGCAGGCGCTGGAACGCTACGACCTCTACTTCCTGGACAGCATGACCATCGGTAACAGCCAGGCAATGCGCGCAGCGTCAGGCACCGGTGTGAAGGTCATCAAACGCAAAGTCTTCCTGGATGACACGCAAAACGAAGCCGATATTCGCCGTCAGTTTAATCGTGCCGTCGAGCTTGCACGCCGCAACGGTTCCGCAATCGCCATTGGCCACCCTCACCCGTCTACGGTTCGCGTCCTGCAGCAGATGCTGTATAGCCTGCCAGCCGACATCACGCTGGTTCGCCCAAGCAGCTTGCTCAATGAACCACAGGTGGATACCTCCAAGCCAAACCTCACGCCACCGAAGAACGGTACGCCTGATGCTCCGCGTAATCCTTTCCGCGGGGTGAAATTATGCAAACCGAAACAGCCGTTAGAGCCGGTGTACGCCAGCCGCTTCTTCAGCGTGCTCGGCGAAAGCATCACCCAAAGCACGCTGGTGCAGTATATGCGCCTGCAGTGGCAGGGCTGGCAATAATCAGTCTTTACTATCCAGCGTTAAATGGGCCAGGCGGCGCGGCGTCAATGATTTATCGCGCCACTGGCTAAAACGGATAGCCCACAACAGCACCTGATAACCCAGCTTAACGCTGCAGATATTACTCACCATACGCTTGAACATACCCGATACAAATACTTCAGCAATCATGCGCTGGCGGATTTTCTCGTCCGGCTCTTTACGTATGCAATGACAAACGCGTAGCGCTTCGTAAATCACCTGCTGTTTGAATTCCGGGTAAATTGGAATGCGTCCGGCGTAGTCGTGATTCATCTTATCCAGCAGACGGGTAATTTTGATGTAGTGGCGCTGGTAAGCGAGGTTTTTCAGCCCGGTGCGCGGCAGACGGCTAACAGATGCGCCGTGCAGGAAGTATTTGTACAGCGGGACTTCCGTGTAACGCGCGCGCTTCGCATTAAACATAAACTCCGTTGTCCAGATAATATCCTGGTGGTGCAGGCCAGACAGAAAGGTCAGCCCCGCGTCGCGGATAGTCTGATGACGATAAACGCCCATCCAGACAACGTGCCGCCAACGGCGGCTGGCTAACGCTTTGCGTAACCAGTCTGGCCCGGTCATCACGCCGGTAGAACGAATACGATCGGTAGGAATGGATGCCCAGGTGTGGCCCGT
Source organism: Citrobacter sp. Cpo032 (assembly GCF_030332975.1). Lineage (NCBI taxonomy): Bacteria > Pseudomonadati > Pseudomonadota > Gammaproteobacteria > Enterobacterales > Enterobacteriaceae > Citrobacter > Citrobacter sp. Cpo032. The sequence goes on along the minus strand of NZ_JAOWGU010000051.1, from coordinate 116,613 downwards.
CTCGGCAATACACCAGTCAGCGTTGCACTGCGCAACATCCAGGTTGTCTTTCAGCGCCATATTCATCAGCGTTTCATACATTTCCGGATAGGCAATATCATCGCCGTCTACGTACGCGATATACTCTCCCCTGGCAACTTTCATACCGGTATTGCGCGCCGCAGAAACGCCCCCATTGCGCTGGTGCAGCAGATGAACGTGCGGATAACGATCCGCATAAGACTGAGCAAGCTCCGCAGAGTTATCCGTAGAGCCATCATTAACAATAATGATCTCCAGGTTCTTCCAGGTTTGCGCAATCAGTGAATCCATACACGCAATGAACGGCTCACCCGTGTTGTAAAGCGGCATAATGACGCTCAGGAGACCAGGGGTATAGGTCATATCAAATCCTGCCAAACAGTAGAGTTATCGGCACTTTTTAGCATATTAAGCGGTAGATTTTCAGAAAAAAATATTAATTCTTTAGCGGAAAATGCGCCGGGCAGGAGGAAGCAAAAAAGCCCCGGATGGTAATGATAATCAACATCCGGGGACAACACACAGAATCCACAGGGTGGATACGGTTAATCCCAGCTCAGGATCACTTTCCCTGACTGGCCTGAACGCATCGCGTCAAAGCCCTGCTGGAATTCATCGATGGAGAATCGATGGGTGATGATCGGCGACAAATCCAGTCCAGACTGGATCAGTGCAGCCATTTTGTACCAGGTTTCAAACATCTCACGACCGTAGATACCTTTAATAAACAGTCCCTTAAAGATAACTTTCGTCCAGTCGATGGACATATCAGATGGCGGAATACCCAGCATAGCAATACGGCCACCGTGGTTCATGGTGTCCAGCATGGCGCGAAACGCTGGCGGCGCCCCTGACATCTCCAGGCCCACATCAAACCCTTCGGTCATACCCAGTTCAGCCATCACGTCGGTCAGATTCTCTTTCGACACGTTGACCGCGCGGGTGATACCCATTTTGCGCGCCAGCTCAAGGCGATACTCATTAACGTCGGTGATCACCACGTGGCGTGCGCCAACATGCTTCGCGACCGCTGCCGCCATAATACCGATTGGACCCGCACCGGAAACCAGCACATCTTCCCCAACCAGATCGAACGACAGCGCCGTGTGCACTGCATTACCGAACGGATCGAAGATAGACGCCAGGTCGTCGGAGATATTGTCCGGGATTTTAAATGCGTTAAATGCCGGGATCACCAGGTACTCCGCAAAGCAGCCAGGGCGGTTTACACCGACACCGGTCGTATTGCGGCACAGGTGAGTACGTCCACCGCGGCAGTTACGGCAATGCCCGCAGGTGATATGACCTTCGCCTGAAACACGATCGCCGATTTTAAAGCCTTTAACTTCCTGGCCGATGCCAACAACTTCGCCGACATATTCATGCCCAACGACCATCGGTACCGGGATGGTTTTTTGCGACCATTCATCCCAGTTATAAATGTGAACGTCAGTCCCGCAGATGGCTGTTTTACGGATTTTAATCAGCAAATCGTTATGACCGACTTCCGGTTCAGGAACGTCGGTCATCCAAATGCCCTCTTCCGCTTTCAGTTTGGATAACGCTTTCATTTCACATCCTCAGGCAATAACGCCCAGTTGTTTACCAATGCGTGTGAACGCCTCAACAGCACGCGTAATCTGCTCAGGGGTATGCGCCGCAGACATCTGGGTACGGATACGCGCCTGGCCTTTTGGAACCACCGGATAGAAGAATCCGGTAACGTAAATCCCCTCTTTTTGCAGCTCGCGGGCGAATGCCTGCGCCACTACTGCATCACCCAGCATAACCGGGATGATCGCGTGATCCGCACCGGCTAACGTAAAGCCTGCGGCAGACATTTGCTCGCGGAACTGACGTGCATTCGCCCACAGGCGATCGCGCAGGTCGCTGCCAGCTTCAACCATTTCCAGCACTTTAATGGAAGCCGCAACAATCGCCGGTGCCAGTGAGTTGGAGAACAAATAAGGACGGGAACGCTGACGCAGCCACTCAACAACTTCTTTGCGCGCTGCGGTGTAACCACCGGATGCGCCGCCGAGTGCTTTACCCAGCGTACCGGTGATGATGTCCACGCGACCCATCACGTCACAGTATTCATGGGAGCCACGACCATTTTCGCCGACAAAACCGACGGCATGGGAATCATCAACCATGACCAGCGCGTCGTATTTATCCGCCAGATCGCAAACGCCTTTCAGGTTAGCGATTACCCCATCCATAGAGAACACGCCATCAGTGGCGATCAGGATATGACGAGCGCCCGCTTCACGCGCTTCTTTCAGGCGAGCTTCCAGTTCCACCATATCGTTGTTGGCGTAACGGAAACGTTTTGCTTTACACAGACGCACGCCATCAATGATAGAAGCGTGGTTCAGGGCATCGGAAATAATTGCGTCTTCTGCGCCCAACAGCGTTTCAAACAGGCCGCCGTTGGCGTCGAAGCAAGAAGAGTAAAGGATGGCATCTTCCATACCGAGGAATGCCGCCAGTTTTTGCTCCAGTTGTTTATGGCTGTCCTGGGTACCGCAAATAAAGCGAACCGAAGCCATACCAAATCCGTGAGAATCCATACCCGCTTTTGCCGCTGCAATCAGTTCCGGATGGTTAGCCAGTCCCAGATAGTTGTTCGCACAAAAGTTAATAACGTGGCTTCCATCCGCCACGGTAATATCCGCCTGCTGGGCAGATGTAATAATGCGTTCTTCTTTAAACAATCCTTCCGCACGTGCGGTTTCGAGATCGTTCGTTAACTGTTTGTAAAAATCCCCACGCATTTCAATTCTCCAGACTGGGCAAATTTCAGCACATATTACCCAAAGCTATACGTTGATACGAGATGACGCATCATCACTTCTTCAAAATGAAGCATAAATCACGTGTACCCGCACGGCTTATCGGTGAATGGCTGAAGCCTAAGCCATGTAGTGATATGATAGAAGTATTCGTGTCTGAGATTGTCTCTGACTCCATAATTCGAAGGTTACATTTATGATCATCGTTACCGGCGGCGCGGGCTTTATCGGCAGCAACATCGTTAAGTCCCTGAATGATAAAGGCATCACCGACATCCTGGTGGTGGACAACCTGAAAGACGGCACCAAGTTTGTTAACCTGGTGGATCTGAATATTGCTGACTACATGGACAAGGAAGACTTCCTGATCCAGATTATGGCCGGGGAAGATTTCGGCGATATCGAAGCGATTTTCCACGAAGGCGCATGCTCTTCCACCACCGAGTGGGACGGCAAGTATATGATGGACAACAACTATCAATACTCCAAAGAGCTACTGCACTACTGCCTGGAGCGTGAAATCCCGTTCCTGTACGCGTCCTCTGCCGCCACCTACGGCGGTCGCACTTCTGATTTCATCGAATCCCGTGAATATGAGAAACCGCTGAACGTCTACGGCTACTCAAAATTCCTGTTCGACGAGTACGTGCGTCAGATCCTGCCAGAAGCCAATTCTCAGATTGTTGGCTTCCGCTATTTCAACGTCTACGGACCGCGTGAAGGCCACAAAGGCAGCATGGCAAGCGTTGCTTTCCACCTCAACACCCAGCTTAACAATGGCGAAACGCCAAAACTGTTTGAAGGCAGTGAAAACTTCAAACGTGATTTCGTTTACGTAGGCGACGTGGCTGCGGTAAACCTGTGGTTCCTGGAAAACGGGGTTTCCGGCATCTTTAACCTCGGTACAGGTCGTGCGGAATCTTTCCAGGCCGTTGCCGATGCTACGCTGGCGTACCACAAAAAAGGCAGCATTGAGTACATTCCATTCCCGGAAAAACTGAAAGGCCGCTACCAGGCATTTACCCAGGCAGATCTGACGAACCTGCGCGCAGCGGGCTATGACAAGCCGTTTAAAACCGTCGCCGAAGGCGTCACGGAATATATGGCCTGGCTGAACCGCGACGCGTAAGAAGTTAGCATGAAAATACTGGTGATCGGCCCGTCATGGGTGGGCGACATGATGATGTCGCAAAGTCTCTATCGCACGCTCAAGGCGCGTTATCCCCAAGCGATAATCGATGTGATGGCACCTGCATGGTGCCGTCCGTTATTGTCGCGCATGCCAGAAGTCAACGAAGCTATCGCCATGCCGTTGGGGCACGGCGCGCTGGAGATCGGCGAGCGCCGTAAACTCGGCCACAGTCTGCGTGAGAAGCGCTATGACCGCGCTTATGTGCTGCCTAACTCGTTTAAATCAGCTCTGGTGCCATTCTTTGCGGGTATTCCCCATCGTACCGGTTGGCGTGGCGAGATGCGCTACGGTCTGCTGAACGATGCGCGCGTACTGGATAAAGACGCATGGCCACTGATGGTCGAGCGCTATGTGGCTCTGGCTTATGATAAAGGCGTGATGCTGACGGCCAAAGATTTGCCGCAGCCTCTGCTATGGCCACAGTTGCAGGTCAGCGAGGGTGAAAAATCGCTAACCTGTAGCCAGTTCTCCCTTTCAGCCGAACGTCCCATCATCGGCTTTTGCCCGGGTGCGGAATTTGGTCCAGCAAAACGCTGGCCACATTACCACTACGCAGAGTTGGCGAAGCAGTTGATCGATGAAGGCCATCAGATTGTGCTGTTTGGCTCAGCAAAAGACCATGAAGCTGGCAATGAGATCCTGGCAACGCTGAGCACTGAACAGCAAGCCTGGTGCCGTAATCTGGCGGGCGAAACACAGCTGGAACAGGCCGTCATTCTGCTCGCCGCCTGCAAAGCGGTCGTCACCAACGATTCTGGATTAATGCACGTGGCCGCAGCACTGAACCGTCCACTGGTCGCATTGTATGGTCCAAGCAGCCCGGATTTTACGCCCCCGCTTTCCCACAAGGCACGTGTCATTCGCCTGATTACGGGGTATCACAAAGTGCGTAAGGGCGATGCGGCAGAAGGCTATCACCAGAGCCTGATTGACATCACGCCGCAGCGCGTGCAGGAAGAACTCAACGACCTGTTGTTACAAGAGGAAGCCTGACGGATGCGGGTTCTGATCGTTAAAACGTCGTCTATGGGCGATGTGCTGCATACGTTGCCCGCATTAACCGATGCGCAGCAGGCTATTCCGGGTATTCAATTTGATTGGGTGGTGGAAGAAGGGTTCGCTCAAATCCCCTCCTGGCATTCAGCTGTTGACCGGGTTATTCCAGTAGCGATCCGTCGCTGGCGTAAAGCCTGGTTTTCAGCGCCGATTAAAGCCGAGCGTAAAGCGTTTCACGATGCGGTGCGTTTACAGCATTATGACGCAATAATCGATGCTCAGGGTTTAGTTAAAAGCGCCGCGTTGGTGACACGTCTGGCACGTGGCATCAAGCATGGTATGGACTGGAGCACAGCCCGCGAACCGCTGGCGAGTCTGTTTTATAATCGCAAACATCACATAGCCAAACAGCAGCACGCGGTAGAACGTACGCGTGAATTGTTCGCCAAAAGTCTGGGGTATGCTAAACCGCAGTTGCAGGGTGATTACGCGATTGCGCAGCATTTTATGAATGAACATAAGGCTGATGCAGGCCAGTATGCTGTATTTCTGCACGCCACGACACGTGATGATAAGCACTGGCCAGAAGCCAACTGGCGGGAGCTGATTGGCCTGTTAAATAATACGGGCATCCGTATTAAACTCCCCTGGGGTGCTCCTCATGAAGAAGAGCGCGCCAAAAGGCTGGCAGAAGGGTTTCCCTACGTTGATGTCCTGCCGCGAATGAGTCTGGAAGATGTGGCTCGCATTCTGGCGGGGGCAAAGTTTGTGGTGTCGGTTGATACAGGATTGAGCCATTTAACCGCCGCGTTGGATCGCCCTAATATTACGTTGTATGGCCCAACGGATCCCGGACTGATTGGGGGATATGGGAAGAATCAATACACACAGCAAAGCCATTCCGGAAAATTGCAGGATCTGGATGCTAACTTAGTCAACATATCGCTAGTTGATAATAATTTGCTTTAACTTTAAGAGATGAACCATGCTTCGCCAACACATGTTTTCTCGTTTTATTTGTAGTATAAAAAATAATCCATTCGATTTTATATACTTCTTATTTTACGCTGGGATCCTGGCAACGCTTGCGATGGTGCTGGTCAATCCAGATGAAGCGCTGAAGGTATTTATTTTCTCCACGGCGCTATCTCTACCGCTTATAGGAAAAAATATAAAACATGTGTGCAGTAACAAACAAAACCTGGTTTTACCTGTTATGTTGTTGCTCTTCGGTTTACTCCAGATTATTTGGGTAGAAATATTTAAACAGCCAGGATCTGCTTTTACCGGAGCCTATAGGTCATACCAGAACGGTGGCAAAGTGATGATTTTTTCCGCACTGGTTATGACCGCTTTGGCATCGCGAGAGCCATGTGCCAACATAACTCGCATCACCAGTATCTGGACGATTCTTACAGCAATAGGCCTGTATCTTTTCGCAGGCTACGAGGTCGCCGAGGCACCAGATATTATGACCTACCGTGTTGCGCTGGGCTTTGAACACCAAACCGGCACAGCCTACGCTCTGACGCTAATTGCATTATTAGCCTCTCAGGCCATTATTAATCTGCGTCTAAAACACACCGTTGCACTCTATCTGTTACATTTTTTGATATCGCTGGCAGTCATCATCACAACGCAAACTCGAGCCGCTATTTTGGTATACCCGATCCTGAGTGTCGGCCTATTCCTGATGTACTATCGTCACAACCGCACCATGCTATTAAGGGCACTGCTAGGTTTTGTAATACTGGTGGGGGTTGCTGCAATCCCCTTAAAACCAATCATTGAAAGCCGCTATCAGAACTTCCTGGTTGATCTGCACTCTTATAATCAAAACAATAGTAATACTTCTATCGGCGCGAGACTGGCGATGCAACGGGCAGGTATTGAAGCCGGGAAAGTGCACCACTGGGGACAGTCACTCGAACAACGCGGAGCAGAAATTCAGCGACTTGCGGTGCAGGACACCTCGCTGCAAGGGGCACTTGAGTTCATTAACGTCCACTTGCATAACGAAATAGTTGATACCTTCTCACTAAAAGGCATCCCTGGTGTTGTTGTGCTACTCTTGCTCTATACTGCCATGTTTTTAATAGCTTACTGGCAACGTAGTCCTCTGTTGTTCGTCGTCTCAGGCGCTATCGCAGTCTATGGCTTGAGTGATTTATTATTATATGCCAAAGGTGAAGCCCTGAGCAGCGTGCTGGCGTTATGTGTAGCAGCAGTACTGAGCTCGAGTCCAACAAGAGAACGATGCCATGGTTAACGCTTCCGGTTATTTACTGAGCATTATTATACCTACATACAACAACGCTGAACTCATCACAGCGACGTTGGCGTCTATACATCAGAGCATCACTGATGATGTGGAGGTAATAATTGTTAATGATGGCTCTACGGATTTAACCGAAGAGCGTATAAATGCGTTTTACCGCGAAAAAGATTGTCATAATGTTAAATATATAAGTCAAAAAAATCAGGGTGTTGCAATCACCCGTAATGTTGGGCTTGCTCATGCGACAGGGAAATATATTGGCTTTGTAGACAGTGATGATATTGTCTGCCAGAATTATTTTACAATTCTCTTGCCTAAGTTAAGAGACGAAAAATATGACATCATCGAATTTAACTTAACTCGAGATATAAACAATTTGTATAAGAACGCGCCAAAAATGGAAAACAACATTACCCAGCGCGAAATAATCTTATCAGATGACAATTACGCCCCTCTATTACCAACATTCAAGGCAGGGCAATGGCATCTGATGACAAAAATCTTTCACCGCAATATCATTGGTAGCGATAAGTTCGAGGAACATCGTCGCTACGAAGACATGATTTTTTGCCCATTCCAGTATTTTAAATGCCATAAGATTCTAAAAATCGAGAATAAGTTATATTACTACCGAGTAAACGATAAAAGTATTACCGAGAACATTATTGATAGTGACGCTGACAGCATCTTCTTTGCTATGCGAAAAATGTATAACTATATTAATGAAAATAGGTCCAAGCGTACTGTTGCGACATTTATGATTATCAATTGCTTTCTCGAAGGACGTAAACTTTTACGCAAGAAAAAAGGCTATTATCGCTATAGCGAGAGTATGCTAAATGACATTCAGAATGCACTTGCATGCTGCGATACGAAAATCGTTAAGAAGAAAATAATTCTGAAGATGAAATATCCCCATATCGATCGTTCTATTTCTGAAACAAGATATAAGATAATATCTGCTTGCAAAAGCTTATTCTTGCGAAAGGGATTTTAACATGTTTGAAAAAGTTGACCGGATTCTTATTTGCAAGCTCAAGTTTTATGGGGATGTTCTGCTAACTACGCCTGTCATTGCCAGCATTCGGGCACGTTATCCACAAGCTAAGATCGATCTGTTGCTCTATAAAGATACCAAAGCAATCTTAGCTGCCCATAAAGATATCAATAATTTTTATCTGATTGAGAAAAAGCAAGGCCTGCTGTCAACAGTGAAAAATTACCTTTCAGTACGTAAACAACTGAAAAAAAATCACTACGACCTGATCGTTAACCTCACCGAACAATGGCCGATCGGCGCTCTTATAGCGTCTTTGCGTTGCCCTTCAATTGCTTTTGAGCGCGAAAAAGATCAGTGGAACCGACTTTTTACGCGAGTAACGCCATCCATTGGAACACATATTGTTGAACAAAATTTATCTATTCTAAAAGGTATCGGGTTTAGCGAAACAGAACTGAAGAAAGAGATGTCTCTTTGTTATCGCCCTGACGACTATCAACATTTAGTTACCCTACTCCCGGAATTGCCTTCACAAAAATATGTCGTTATTCAACCCACTGCCAGACAAGAGTTTAAATGCTGGGACGATGAAAAATTCGCGCATGTTATAGACCACCTTCATCGGCGTGGTCTGCATGTTTATCTTACCTGTGGGCCAGCGCTAAGTGAGCAGCAGCAGGTTCAGCGCATTGCTGAACTGTGTCAATCTTCCCCTGATCTGACGCTGGCAGGTAAAACCACCTTTTTGCAGTTGGCTGCATTGATCGATCATGCAGTTCTGTACATTGGCGTCGATTCTGCTCCTATGCATATGGCAGCGGCGCTAAAGACACCGCAGGTCTGCCTGTTTGGCGCCACCAATTATCAACAGTGGAAGCCATGGTCAGATAAAGCTTTATTGATTTGGGCTGGCGATTATCATCCGATGCCTTCTCGAGATAAACTCGACAGATCTAAAAAATATCTAACATGGATACCGGAGCAAGCTGTGATTGACGCTATCGATAAGGTACTTCATGATAGTGACAATATAAAAGGTAATGAGAAAGCATAAATGGACAGCAAAAAAAACGTTATTAACATTGCTTACTGTACAGATGCCAATTATCTGGAATATGTAGCAGTGTCCATTATGTCTGTCATAATGAACAACCCGGGGCAAGATCTGTCATTCTTCGTCTTTGTCTATGACGTTACAGATGAAGAAATCAATAAACTACGTTCTACCAGTGATAAAATTCAGGTTATCAATATCGATAAGGAAGAGATTGAAAAGTATAACAATGACTTTGCAATCAAACACCTGAACCGTTCAATCTATATGCGATTAGCGGTCCCACGACTGCTTAGGGATAAGGTAGAATCTTTTATTTATTTAGATGCAGACACACTGTGCTTCGACAGCATTCATGAAATTAATAACATTGACATTAGTGAAGTTATTTGTGCCGTCAGTCATGATTCGCTTGATAATAGTAGCAACAAAAATGCGAAACGATTAAATTTAACGACAGATTTTTATTTCAACTCCGGATTTATGTATATTAATATCAAAAAATGGACTGAACATAATATTGAAATAAAAGCCAACCAAATATTGTTCGATCGGGTCAAAAATCTCCCTTATCCGGATCAAGATGCTCTGAACATTGCTATTAATAGCAATGTTAAATTTATTGATAACAAATGGAATTTTTTATTTAACTGGTTTACTGAACAACAGAAAGAGACCTTCTTTTTTCAAAAAGATACTCTACCACGTATTATCCATTTCACCGGTGGAAGGAAACCCTGGTATAAAGAACACACTGGGCTTTCACAGCAACTTTATCTTTTCTACCATCATTTCACGCCATGGCGAAATACTGAACTACGGTCTTATGCTCCACGTATGAGGCCTACTGATTATCGTGTTTACTCACGTCAGGAAGCCCAAAAGGGAAATTACTATGCCTCTCTCAAATGGTATATGAAATACCTTAAGACTAAATTACGTTAATAAAAAACTCCCTTACGGGAGTTTTTTATTATTTTTTTAATTTTTCACGCAAATAACCAATATAACTGATTACTGAGGCGAAATACTTCCCTTGTAACCTTTCATGGCGTGACTTCTTTTTGTACTGTTTTGGCGTTCTGGCAGGTAGCAGTGGAACTGTCGCCCACGGAGAAGCCTTCCAGGCTTCAACAAAGTACTGTGCTGAAGGATAGTTAGCCCATGAATTCCAGGGTTTAGTTACACCAACATAATGAATAAGAATAGTGTCATTGGTGATGTATTCTTTATATCGAGAAGTGTCTTTACTCTTTAACTCTTGTTTAATGCCATATATTGCATCGTAGATTCTAGGTAGAAAAATGGTTTTCCCTAAAAACATAATATTCAAAACATCCTGATCAAGAAACGCAAATTTCTTGGTTTTGTCCAACAGAATAGAAAATGCTTTAGCGAAAAACTGTTGTTCCTTCCACTTCTTTAAATTAGCAAAAATAACACCAGCATTAAAATATTGCTCAACAAATTCCGGAACGTTAAGTCGAGTGGCAGCATATGAACGACTGCCATCAATATCTTGAATAACTGCAGCCACATGATGCTCAAACTGAATTTTTGTTAATTCAATCAACGACCCTTTACATACCACATCGGCATCTATATATAATAAATTATCAATTTTTTCACTAAGATACTCAAATGCAATAAACCTAAAATAGGTCGCATAAGACCACGCATTCCCGCATGGCAAAACCTTTAATCCTTCAGCATTCATCACATAAACAGTTATATTCGTTGAATACTGCTTTGCTAATATTTCTAATTTTTGCTGATAGTCTGAGTCAATATAATCAGTAAAAAGATGAAAATGAATATTGATATCTTGATTATGTAGTAAAACGGACGACATCGAAACCGCCGCGCCAAACATAAAGTTCTGATCAACCCCCCAGGCGATATTGAGCTGTGGGTTTTGTTCTTTTGGAGCACCAAAGAACTCAATGGTATCCTTGATAGACTGATGACAATCAAAATTCATGTACTACACCTTTTCAATATGCTATCTGACAATTATATGCACAACTAACTAGTGTGACCGTGCGTTATGTAGTTTATTTTTTATATACATTACATGACTAAGCACCGAACGGATATATTTACGTTGTGCCCTTTCATGCCGTGACTTGCGTTTATATAGTTTTGCCGTATTTGCATTTAATAAAGATTTTTCCGCCCATGCTGATTTTTTATAGGCATCTATAAAAAACTTGGCTACCGGGTATTTGGCCCATGAATGCCATGGCTTAGTAACACCGACATAGTGTATTAATACCGTATTATCGGTGATGAAATTCTGATATAGTTTATCATTCTTATTTTTCAATTCCTGATCCACACCATAAATACAGTTAAAATCTCTTCTCAGGAAAATAACATTACCGACAAACAAGATGTTCAGCACATCCTGATCAAAATAAAGAAGCTCTTTTTGACGTTTGTCTAAAATGGAAAATGCTTTAGTCAACAACTGCTGTTCACGCCACACTTCGAGATTGGCAAATACCACGCCAGAGTTAAAGTAACCGTTACTCAGTTCAGGAATGCCGAGCCTGTTGCCGGATTTAATACGCACATCATCGATATCATTGATGACAGCCGCATATTCCCCACAGAAATTAATCTCCGTAAGCTCTTGCAATGAACCTTTACAGATAACATCGGCATCAAGATACAGTACAGAGCTTAGCTCCGTACTTAAATATTCAAATGCAAGATAACGATAGTACATCGCATAAGTCCATGATTTCGTACTCGGTAGTTCACGAAATACCGCGTTATCGAACACAAGAACCGTCACAGTCGTACTATACATTTGGGTCAGGCGTTTTACACTCTCCAGATAATCGTCATCTATATAGTCTGTTGCTATATAAAAGTGAATATCAATATCAGGGTTATTCACTAATACTGAGGTCATTGAAATGCCAGAACCAAATAAAAAATTACGGTCGACACCATACGCAACACTTAGTTTTTTACTCTTCTCATGCGTAGAGCTGTCTATGACGTGTTTTTGAATAACTAGCTTCTGGAAATCAATGTTCATAATAAAATGGCCTCAAACTTTATGTGTGATTTATAGCGCTTTTCTTATTGTTCTTCGTCTTATTTTTTGCGCTTTTGTGACAGCCTGTTCAAACAACCTGACTTCCTGACGAAAGATTTCACGTAGTGGCATCGAAAAATAGACACGTAAAAAACGGTAGATATCTCTGGACGTCAGACCGATCTCAAGTGAAGAGAAATAGAGTCCGATCAAGTCCTTGTCTCGCCAGCGGCGCGGTACATGTTGACGAATTTGTGCACGATGCAGATCGATTACGGAAAGTTTGATATCCGCAATATTTTCTGGCATCGGTTGTTGGAGTAAAAAATGGCAAATATAGCAATCCCGATGATTTACTCCACCCCGATGCATTTTACCCACCATTTCTGCCACACGGGTAATAATGGTCCGTTTTAATACAAAATCAGGACGCTCAACTCCCCACCCGGCACAAAAATCTTCAAGGCTGATGGCGGGAGAAAGATCCTCAGTGATGATAAACGAGGTTCGCTCTAACGGATTCAGACCTTTTTGACCAAATGCAACCCCTGTCATAGTATCAACATTCAGTTCTTTTAAGCGGTGAATCGCCAGCCACTCACGGTCGGCACCCAGTACAGGCATACGCAGAGATATAAGGTTCTTCACCACTTCTTTAAGCGTGGTTCCATGATGATATTTAAGAAAATAACCCTTTCCCATCATCTCAAAACGTAGGGTACGCCGTGTTTCCAGAGCGCGAAAAACCTCACCATCCAGCTTAGTGACTTCAGTAAACGGGTCTTTTCCTTGCCACTGCGTGGCAAATGGTTCTTTTAATTCAATCATTCTTAGGACCTAAAATGATATCTGCAGCTTTATCTGCCAGGCTGTAGAGATCTTCTGTATCAGCAAAATGCCGCGCGTTCCCGGCCCAACGGCTTCTCTGCTCATTATTTTGCAGCGCATCGAAAAGTGCTGTATTCAGATTTTCCTGCTCAAAAGGTTCAGGAATCACCACCCCACATTGTGCGGCGTTGATATAACCCGCATAGCCGCAAACTTCGGTAGTCAATACCGGTAGCCCGGCAACTACAGCTTCTAGCAAGACAATACCGGCAGCTTCCTGTACAGCGGGGTGAAGTAATAAATCAGCAGCAGACATCAATTCTGCGACATCGTCTCGCCCCGAGAAGAACTGCACTTGTTCTTCAACCCCCAATTGACGAGCCTGAGCGCGATAGCGATCGGCCTTATCCTGACCAACAACCATCAATCGCGTGCGGTGGCGGATGACATCAGGCAAAGAAGCCAACGCCTGTAATGTTCTTGGCACGCCTTTGCGTTTGAAATCGGAACCTACCTGTAAGAGTAAGTACTGATCGAGACCAATACCGTTTTTTTCTCTGACAACCTGCCGGCTGTTTTCAGGTTGTTGGCTGTACTTTCGGTCAGGATAGATTCCTGGTGGCAGGATACAAAAACGCTGGCTCTCAGTTTGGTAATGATGTTTGAAGTCACCAATTTGCTTATCGGTTAACATCAAAAGCGTAGTGCCGGCACCCCGCTGAAATACAGCTTGTTCAAATGCAGAATAGTGTCGGTACCTGCTAGTCAATTTGTAGAAAAAGCCTTTCTCGCGGGCGACCTTTTCTGCATAGCAAACGTCCGCAGCGTAATACACATCCAACCCAGGCATTTTATTAAAACCAACGACACGATCGACGGGATGTTGAGTTAAATAATTCTGAACCCACTGATAATATTGCTCGTTTTTCCCATGATTCGTTCTGGATGTGACGGGGACGAGTATAATCTCCAGCCCTTTCGGACGCTCGCCCTGCCATGACTGGGTAAATACCTGAACATGATGGCCACGAGAAGCAACCGTCAGCGCTACCCGCAAGAAATCACGTTGTAACCCACCATAGGGAAAATACTTGTACAAACAAAAAGCAATATTCATGCATTAATATCCGCATCGCGTCGCCAGGCATGTCAGGTTTGAAGCATCAGAATCGTGTAATCCTTGCCTAAAGCATCCAAAGATGACTTTCTGTGCTTTCGAAACGTTTCTGCCCGCTAGCTACCTGAAATTGCGCAGTAGTATATCATTTATTATCACGCATTCCGAAATGAATATTTTTTGAACAAAATACAAAATAAACCATGAAAAACATACAGATAAAAAAGACACCAGTTCATCAGAAAACGTACACCGCACAAGAGGTTAAGACATATAAATGCGGCCATGTGCATTTTTGAAATAGCCATCAGCGAAATCGGTCCCTCATCAATTCCATCGTTTTGATACAACCTGGATAAAAATGATGGTAAAGCCATAGTTAAATACATAGAATCCCCAGCACATTCATAAGTCAGCTACCATTATGCTCGAATTGCTTTACACCGCCCTTTTCTACCTTATTCAGCCTTTGATCTGGATACGGCTTTGGGTGCGCGGACGTAAGGCTCCGGCCTACCGTAAACGCTGGGGCGAACGCTACGGCTTTTATCGCCGCCCGCTAAAACCTGGCGGCATCATGCTTCATTCGGTTTCTGTGGGCGAAACGCTGGCTGCAATCCCATTAGTTCGCGCTCTGCGACATCGTTATCCCGACTTGCCGATCACGGTAACCACCATGACGCCAACCGGTTCCGAGCGCGTACAATCTGCTTTTGGTACTGACGTTCAGCACATTTATTTACCATACGATTTACCGGATGCCCTGAACCGTTTTCTGAATAAAGTTGACCCCAAACTGGTGTTAATTATGGAAACCGAGCTGTGGCCAAATCTGATCGCGGCACTCCATAAGCGCCACATTCCTCTGGTCATTGCCAACGCACGTCTTTCTGCTCGTTCAGCCGCTGGTTATGCGAAATTAGGTAAATTTGTTGGCAGACTACTGCGTCGAATTACGTTGATTGCCGCACAAAACGAAGAAGATGGCGCACGTTTTATTACGCTTGGCGCCAGAAGCAATCAAGTCACCGTTACTGGCAGCCTGAAGTTTGATATATCCGTAACACCGCAACTGGCCGCAAAAGCGGTGACATTACGTCGTCAATGGGCGCCTCACCGCCCGGTATGGATTGCAACCAGCACCCACGACGGCGAAGAAAGCATCATCATTGCCGCCCATCAGGCGTTATTAAATCAGTTCCCGAATCTTTTATTGATTCTGGTTCCCAGACATCCTGAACGGTTCCCGGATGCCATTAACCTCGTACGCCAGGCTGGACTAAGCTATACCACTCGTTCTTCGGGTGAAGTTCCATCATCAGGTACTCAGGTTGTGATCGGCGATACCATGGGTGAGCTGATGTTGCTGTATGGCATTGCCGACCTTGCTTTTGTCGGCGGTTCACTGGTTGAACGTGGTGGACACAACCCGCTGGAAGCGGCAGCGCATGCTATTCCGGTGTTGATGGGACCACATACGTTTAATTTTAAAGATATTTGCGCCCGTCTCGAACAGGCAAGCGGATTGATCACCGTCACCGACGCAGCTACGCTGGTGAAAGAGGTCTCTTCTTTACTGACCGATGCAGATTATCGTAATTTTTATGGCCGTCACGCAGTTGAAGTTCTGTATCAAAATCAGGGCGCTCTACAGCGTCTGCTGCAACTGCTGGAACCTTACCTGCCACCCAAAACGCATTGAGGCAAGTCATGCAAAAACGGGCGATTTATCCAGGAACCTTTGATCCTATTACTAACGGCCACCTCGATATCGTGACGCGTGCGACAAGCATGTTTGATCACGTGATTCTGGCGATTGCCGCAAGCCCCAGTAAAAAGCCGATGTTTACTCTGGAAGAGCGCGTTGAGCTGGCACAACAGGCAACGGCGCATCTTGGCAATGTGGAAGTGCTGGGATTCAGCGATCTGATGGCAAACTTTGCCCGTGATAATCAGGCGAACATTCTGATCCGTGGCCTGCGCGCGGTAGCCGATTTTGAGTATGAAATGCAGCTGGCTCATATGAACCGCCACCTCATGCCACAGCTGGAAAGCGTTTTTCTGATGCCATCTAAAGAGTGGTCATTTATCTCATCGTCACTGGTGAAAGAAGTTGCCCGCCACCAGGGTGACGTGACGCACTTTTTGCCGGAAAACGTCCATCAGGCGTTAATGAGTAAACTGAAGTAATGCACCTGGCCGGATGCAGCATCCGGCCAGCAATGAAACTATTTCTGACAGCGACGACAATAGAACGTTGTACGCTGGGCGTGTTTTGTCGCAACAATCGGTGCGCCACATGCGCGGCAAGGTTCACCTTCTCTCCCATAGACCTGCAGCTCCTGGGCAAAATAGCCAGGCTTACCGTCACTTTGCAGAAAGTCCTTCAGCGTCGTCCCGCCCTGCTCGATAGAACGCAGCAACACCGCCTTGATAACGCGTACCAGCAATTCACACTCATCTTTCGACAGCGATGACGCAAGACGGTCAGGATGAATCCCAGCCGCAAATAGCGACTCGCTGGCGTAGATATTACCCACACCCACCACCAGCTTGTTATCCATCAGCCAGGGTTTAATCGCCGTTTTCTTCTTCGCACATTTCTGCTGTAGATAATTGGCGTTGAAATCGTCGCTCAGCGGCTCAGGGCCAAGATGAGCGAGGACATTATGTCCATCCAGTTCTTTAGTCCACAGCCAGGCGCCAAAGCGGCGGGGATCGGTATAACGCAGAACTTTGCCGTTGCTCATCACTAAGTCAACGTGGTCGTGCTTGTCTGCCGGAAGCTCTTCAGGAAGGATACGCAAGCTACCCGACATCCCCAGATGAATGATTATCCAGCCATCCGCCAGTTCTAGCAGCAGGTATTTCGCGCGCCGCTGTACGCTGAGGACAGGTTGATCACTCAGACGATAGATTTCCTCAGATACTGGCCAACGCAAACGACCGTTACGCACCGTCGCGTGCATAATCGTTGCCCCCACCAAATGCGGCTCAATACCACGGCGGCTGGTTTCGACTTCAGGTAATTCAGGCATAGTATCTCCGGCGGTATGTCAGGTCTCATTAATATGGGGACGGCCAGAAAACAAAAAACCCCGCCGAGGCAGGGTTTTTCTTTACATCAAAACGAAAATTATTTGATTTTCGCTTCTTTGTATAAAACGTGCTGACGAACAACTGGATCGAACTTTTTCAGTTCCAGTTTTTCCGGCTTAGTACGTTTGTTCTTCGTAGTGGTATAGAAGTGACCAGTACCAGCAGAAGAAACCAGCTTGATTTTCTCACGAATACCTTTAGCCATGATTTATTTCCTCTTAGTACTTAGTACTTTTCGCCACGGGCACGCAGTTCAGACAGAACTGTTTCGATGCCTTTCTTATCAATAACACGCATACCTTTAGCAGATACACGCAGGGTGACAAAACGCTTCTCGCTCTCAACCCAAAAACGGTGAGAGTGCAGGTTAGGCAGGAAACGGCGTTTAGTCGCGTTCAGTGCGTGGGAACGGTTGTTACCGGTCACCGGACGCTTGCCAGTAACTTGGCAGACTCGGGACATGTCTATTCTCCAAAAATCAAATTAGCTCGAGCTTCGTATGGGGTATTGGCGCCTCGTCAGGCTTCTCAGCCCGGTTATCGCAGTTCAATACACTTAATCTTTCAATGTTGCCTCGTCATTGGACGCAACAAGAATGATTTTGCGTATTTGCGAACTCTCGATTGCCAGGCCCAAATGCCAAACCCGAGATTCTCAAAGGTGGCGTAGTATACGCTGAGTCAGCGATGTGCTCAAGTCCCGAACAGACAAAGATCCCGATGGATCGCGTAAAGTGCGTTAAATCCAACCGCGTTCCGCAAAAGAAACGTACTCTCCGCGCCCAATGACCAGATGATCAAGCACCCGGATATCCATGAACTGACAGCATTTCACAACACGCTCAGTGATGAGTTTATCTGCTTTACTCGGCTCTGCACACCCCGAAGGGTGATTATGCGCAAGGATCACCGCAGAAGCATTCATTTTTATCGCTTCACGGACAATTTCTCTCGGATGCACCTCGACATGGCTAAGCGTACCGGAAAAAAGTTTGCTGTGTTTAATCACGCGATGTTGAGAATCCATAAAGATCACCAGAAAGATCTCGCGTTCCTCTTGCGAAAGCTGGCTTTGCAGAAATTCACGCGCCATTTCCGGACTAAGTAGAGCACGCTCCTCTATCATTCGCACGTTGTAGTAGCGTCTTGCCAGCTCCGCAATCCCCTTCAACTGTGCGTACTTCGCGATACCGATTCCCTGAACATAGCTAAAATCCATGTAATCAGCAGACAGCAGACCATACAGCGACTCAAAATGCTGAAGCATCTCTTTCGCCAGCGTAAGCACATCTTTACCCTGCATGCCGGTACGTAAAAAAAGAGCCAAAAGCTCAACATCGGTCAGAGAACTGGCCCCCTGCGCCAACAGCTTTTCCCGGGGCATCATACTTCCTGTATTTTCCATGCTTCTCCCTCCTCTCGCGTCCGCATAGTGGCATAACACCGACGGTGAATCGACGTGCTGTTTTCACTTCTTCGTAGCGCCTCGCAAAGTGGAGTACGGTCAAAAGCACGACAAATTGCGGATTGTGATAAAATATCCGCCTTCTGGTGAAACCCAACAGGAAAGATCATGATGAGCCTGGCCGGTAAAAAAATCGTACTTGGCGTCAGTGGTGGTATTGCTGCGTACAAGACCCCTGAGTTGGTGCGTCGTTTACGGGAACGCGGCGCTGACGTCCGCGTGGCGATGACCGAAGCGGCAAAAGCATTTATTACTCCCCTGAGTTTACAGGCGGTTTCAGGTTATCCCGTTTCCGACAGCCTGCTTGACCCCGCAGCCGAAGCCGCGATGGGCCACATTGAGCTGGGAAAATGGGCCGATTTGGTCATCCTGGCACCCGCTACAGCAGACCTGATTGCTCGTGTCGCCGCAGGTATGGCCAACGACCTGGTGTCAACGATTTGTCTGGCAACGCCTGCTCCTGTTGCTGTACTGCCAGCCATGAACCAGCAGATGTATCGCGCTGCCGCGACCCAGCACAATCTGGGTATTCTTGCCTCACGCGGTTTGCTCATTTGGGGTCCTGACAGCGGTAGTCAGGCATGTGGTGATATCGGCCCTGGACGTATGCTGGATCCGTTAACGATTGTGGATATGGCGGCAGAACATTTTTCACCTGTCAACGATCTGCAACATCTCAACATCATGATTACGGCGGGCCCGACGCGTGAACCGCTTGATCCCGTGCGTTATATTTCCAACCACAGTTCCGGGAAGATGGGGTTTGCGATCGCGGCCGCTGCCGCAAAGCGCGGTGCAAACGTCACACTGGTATCGGGTCCGGTTTCGTTATCCACACCACCATTTGTTCAGCGGGTTGATGTGATGACCGCGCTGGAAATGGAAGCCGCTGTGCAATCTGCGGTTCAACAACAGCATATTTTTATCGGTTGCGCTGCAGTCGCTGATTATCGCGCTGAAACTGTCGCCCACGAAAAAATAAAAAAACAAGCGACGCAGGGTGATGAATTAACAGTAAAAATGGTCAAAAACCCGGACATTATCGCCGGTGTTGCCGCACTGGATGCTAACCGTCCTTTTGTCGTTGGGTTTGCCGCCGAAACAAATAATGTGGAAGAATATGCCCGGCAAAAACGCATCCGCAAAAACCTTGATGTGATCTGTGCGAACGACGTTTCGCTGTCAACTCAAGGGTTTAACAGCGATAGCAACGCATTACACCTTTTTTGGCAGGATGGAGACAAAGTCTTACCGCTTGAGCGTAAAGAACTCCTGGGCCAATTATTACTCGACGAGATCGTGACCCGTTATGATGAAAAAAATCGACGTTAAGATTCTGGACCCGCGCGTAGGGCAACAATTTCCGCTCCCGACGTACGCCACTTCTGGTTCTGCCGGACTTGACCTGCGTGCTTGTCTTGATGACGCCGTAGAGCTGGCGCCGGGCGCAACAACGCTGGTGCCAACCGGGTTAGCTATCCACATTGCCGATCCTTCTCTGGCAGCGGTAATGCTCCCGCGCTCCGGGCTGGGCCATAAGCACGGTATCGTGCTGGGCAATCTGGTTGGTTTGATTGATTCCGACTACCAGGGCCAACTGATGGTGTCTGTCTGGAACCGTGGTCAGGACAGCTTCACTATTGAGCCGGGCGAACGTATCGCGCAGATGGTATTTGTACCGGTCGTGCAGGCTGAATTTAATCTGGTGGAAGAGTTTGAAGCCACCGATCGTGGCGAAGGTGGCTTCGGCCATTCCGGGCGCAAGTAACCCGCAGAAAAGCATCCCATAGCGTAATAACGCAATAACACACCGCAAACAACAGTTTGCGGTCGCTGTGTGGATGCCTGCCTGGCAAGAGCTTATTTTCAGGGGTATTTTGTAACATGGTAGAAAAGCAAACTGCGAAAAGGAATCGTCGCGAAGAAATACTTCAGTCTCTGGCACTGATGCTTGAGTCCAGCGATGGTAGCCAACGCATCACCACAGCAAAGCTGGCAGCCTCAGTTGGCGTATCCGAAGCGGCATTGTATCGCCATTTCCCCAGCAAGACCCGTATGTTCGATAGCCTGATTGAGTTTATCGAAGATAGTCTGATTACGCGTATCAATCTGATTTTGAAAGATGAAAAAGACACCAACGCGCGTCTGCGTCTGATCGTTCTGCTGATTTTAGGGTTTGGTGAGCGTAATCCAGGCCTGACACGAATTCTGACCGGACACGCGTTGATGTTCGAGCAAGACCGTCTGCAAGGTCGCATTAACCAACTTTTTGAGCGCATTGAAGCGCAGTTGCGCCAGGTTCTGCGAGAAAAAAGAATGCGTGAAGGTGAAGGCTACACCGTGGATGAAACGCTGCTGGCCAGCCAGTTACTGGCTTTCTGCGAAGGTATGCTGTCCCGGTTTGTACGTAGCGAATTTAAATACCGCCCAACGGATGATTTTGACACCCGCTGGCCGTTGGTCGCCGCTCAATTGCAGTAGCGATTTCGTCTTATCTGGCCTACGGGGTTACGTAGGCCAGATAAGCACAGCGCCATCCGGCAGTTCTTAAACGCCGTACGCTTCGCGATAGGCCCGTACTGCCACCAGATGCTCCGCCATCTCTGGTTTCTCTTCCAGATACGCAATCAGATCTTTCAGGGTAATGATAGAAATCACCTTGCAGCCATAATCACGTTCCACTTCCTGAATCGCGGAAATCTCGCCGCGACCGCGTTCCTGACGATCGAGAGAAATCAGTACCCCCGCCAGAGTGGCGCCATTCGCCTGGATAATTTCCATCGACTCACGAATCGCCGTACCTGCGGTGATAACATCATCCACCAGCATCACACGTCCCTCTAGTGCGCTACCGACCAGATTGCCGCCTTCACCGTGGGTCTTCGCCTCTTTACGGTTAAAGCAGTACGGCAAATCTTTATCGTGGTGTTCCGCCAGCGCAACGGCCGTTGTGGTCGCAATCGGAATACCTTTGTAGGCAGGGCCAAACAGCAAATCGAACTCAATACCGGAATCCACCAGCGCTTCGGCATAAAAACGGCCTAACAGTGCCAGGTCGCGCCCGGTATTAAACAGCCCGGCGTTGAAGAAATAGGGGCTTTTGCGCCCGGATTTCAGCGTAAATTCGCCAAACTTTAGTACCTGCTTGCTAAGCGCAAACTCAATAAACTGGCGCTGATACGGTTTCATGGATTCGCTCCTCATCTCACTTTATTACAGACAAAAAAAAGGCGACTCATCAGTCGCCTTTAAAATCAATTTTCTAACGCCGCCTTCTGCGTCGCTACAATGGATTCGATTCCCCCTCGGGCCAATGCCAGTAGGGTGAGAAGTTCTTCATGGCTGAACGGTTCGCCTTCCGCCGTACCCTGAACCTCTATAATGCGACCGTCCTCAGTCATCACTACGTTCATGTCGGTTTCAGCAGCAGAGTCTTCAACGTACTCAAGGTCACAGAGTGCTTCACCGTTCACAATGCCCACGGAAACCGCGGCGACCATCCCTTTCATCGGGTTAGTTTTCAGCTTACCGCTCGCCACCAGCTTGTTCAGCGCATCAGCCAACGCAACGCATGCGCCGGTAATTGATGCGGTGCGCGTACCGCCATCGGCCTGAATAACATCGCAATCCAGCGTAATTGTGAATTCGCCGAGCGTTTTCAGATCAACAGCAGCGCGCAGCGCGCGGGCGATCAGACGCTGGATTTCCATGGTACGACCACCCTGCTTACCTTTTGCCGCTTCACGGGCGTTACGGGTGTGCGTGGCGCGTGGCAGCATGCCATATTCTGCGGTGATCCAGCCCTGGCCCTGACCTTTCAAAAAACGTGGGACGCCTTCATCAATAGAAGCGGTACACAGCACTTTGGTATCACCAAATTCGACCAGCACGGAGCCTTCAGCGTGTTTTGTATAATTACGGGTCAGGGTGACGGGACGCACCTGATTGGCACTACGACCTGCTGGACGCATGATAAAATCTCCGGCTTGAAACGAATGTGGCTGCGCATTATACGGACTTCCGACTGTTATTCCTATCCTGACAAGACGCGGATGGCTATAATCCTCCCATCTCATCTTTAAAAACAGGAACGTCTATGATCCGCAGCATGACCGCCTACGCCCGGCGTGAAATCAAGGGTGAATGGGGTAGCGCCACCTGGGAAATGCGCTCGGTAAACCAGCGTTATCTGGAAACTTATTTTCGCCTGCCGGAGCAGTTCCGTAGTCTCGAACCCGTTGTTCGCGAACGTATTCGCACGCGTCTGACGCGCGGTAAAGTCGAATGTACGCTGCGTTTTGAGCCTGATGCCAGCGCGCAAGGCGAGCTGATTCTGAATGAAAAACTCGCTAAACAGCTCGTTAGCGCTGCTAACTGGGTCAAAATGCAGAGCGATGAAGGTGAAATCAACCCAGTTGATATCCTGCGCTGGCCTGGCGTAATGGCTGCCCAGGAGCAGGATCTGGACGCCATTGCCGCCGAAATCCTCGCCGCGCTTGACGGTACGCTGGATGACTTCATCGTTGCGCGTGAAACCGAAGGTCAGGCGCTGAAAGCGCTGATCGAGCAGCGTTTGGAAGGCGTCAGTGCTGAAGTCACAAAAGTGCGTGCACATATGCCAGAAATCCTGCAATGGCAGCGCGAGCGTCTGGTAGCCAAACTGGAAGACGCCCAGGTGCAACTGGAAAATAACCGCCTTGAGCAAGAGCTGGTGCTGATGGCGCAGCGTATCGATGTGGCAGAAGAATTAGATCGTCTGGAAGCCCACGTCAAAGAAACCTACAACATTCTGAAGAAAAAAGAGGCGGTTGGCCGTCGTCTGGACTTCATGATGCAGGAATTCAACCGTGAGTCGAACACTCTGGCATCGAAGTCTATCAATGCCGAAGTGACGAATTCCGCGATTGAACTGAAGGTTCTGATCGAGCAAATGCGCGAGCAGATTCAGAATATCGAGTAATTTTGCGTACCATACCTATGCTATCGTAAAGCACAGGATAGCCTGCTAAATGCGGGCTATCCCTACCGCCAATAAGTGCTGATTGATATAAAATTGGAGTAATTATTTATCTGGCATATATTTGTCGTTATAAAGACTCTTCAGAATATCAACCCGAACAGCGTTGCTGCTGTTCATATTCACAACTGTCAGTACTTCATCAGATCCCCTGAGGCGCCAACATTCTGCCTCTATATCGCATTTTTCCTGTTTTTCATAGCCCGCCATTGAGAGATATTCACTAATTTTCCACGTATCCTTGGTATTATAGAACGTCACACTCCATACATCAGCCTTAGGGCCAGAAATGTTCGTATAATTAAAGTCATACACTTGGGATATTCTCGGCATTTTTTTTAAAACTTGGGGAGTGTAATAATCATATTTGGCTTTATCAAACTCTGAATATTGTGCGTTACCTGCAAGTCTCATTTTAATATTAGGCCAGAAATAAGAGCTGCATATAGCTATTACCATCAGCACTATTATGACTGCCTGTTTCATATGTTTCCCTTTTTTACCAGTTAACGACCGTTCCATCTCTGGAAACTATTTTAACGTTACCAGAACTGAAGTCACTGTAAGGTATCACTGTTCTCATGAATGAGGGTAAAACACCTTTTACAGGAAGAGCTAAAGCTGATTTCATCGGATCGGGAAATAAAATCGGTTGGAATGAGGTGTTTTTAAAAGAGCCGATTGGACCATAATAATCCCAACGTCTGAGGGCTTCCTCTTTGCTGACAGGCTGCAATAGCGGGAATGGGTTACTATCTTACGCTCATGTCTATCACTCCGACTCACTTAATGCTGAAAATTTTGCTGTAAATGCGCCTACACGCATAGAGGCGATAGCTGAGGGGAACCATTTTTCAGAATAGAAGCCGCTGCATATCAGAGTTTACTCAGGATGACGTCCCTAATGGCTTCTGGAGTGTCAACTTGTCCTATGGTCGGGGGGATAGTTTGATGAAATATCATACGTGGCTCGCCAGTAAACGGCGGCGCTACGCGTTTTTTCCGATGAGCATGTTTATAACCTCTCACTACGCATTATATTTTCTCATCATTTATCAACATCATTAATATCGTGATATCGCATATCATATGGCATTTTCGCCAA
The DNA here is from genome assembly GCF_030332975.1 of Citrobacter sp. Cpo032. NCBI lineage: Bacteria > Pseudomonadati > Pseudomonadota > Gammaproteobacteria > Enterobacterales > Enterobacteriaceae > Citrobacter > Citrobacter sp. Cpo032. The sequence goes on along the minus strand of NZ_JAOWGU010000051.1, from coordinate 91,598 downwards.
ACCAGCATTAGCTGTAGTTATTAAAATCACTTCACCTTAGAAAATCTCAATCGTGACAAGGCGCACAAATCGTTAACCTTAGCCCCCAGCAAATCAGGGGGAATACATGCTGTTACACGTTTTATATTTAATTGGTATTACTGCCGAAGCCATGACCGGTGCGCTTGCTGCTGGGCGTCGTCGTATGGATACATTTGGCGTCATCATCATTGCCACCGCGACGGCCATTGGCGGCGGATCGGTACGCGATATTCTTCTCGGCCACTATCCGCTTGGCTGGGTAAAGCACCCTGAATACGTCATTATCGTAGCGACCGCTGCGGTACTCACCACCATTATTGCTCCCGTCATGCCCTATCTGCGCAAAATATTCCTCGTACTGGATGCGCTGGGCCTGGTGGTCTTTTCTATTATCGGTGCTCAGGTGGCACTGGATATGGGTCATGGACCGATTATCGCCGTGGTCGCTGCGGTCACGACCGGCGTCTTCGGTGGCGTATTACGCGACATGTTCTGCAAACGCATCCCGTTAGTGTTCCAGAAAGAGCTGTATGCTGGCGTATCATTCGCCGCTGCTGTGTTGTACATCGTGCTACAGCATTATGTCTCCAGTCATGATGTAGTGGTTATCTCTACTCTGCTCTTCGGCTTTACCGCCCGACTGCTGGCGCTGCGCCTGAAGTTAGGGCTACCGGTATTTTACTATCGCCATGAAGGCCATTAAGGCATAAAGCCCGCGATCCGCTGAGCAGCCAGCCAGTTGCTCAGCGCTATGACCTCCCTGGTCTCCAGCCACTGAATGATCTGTCGTGCCCGGCGTTCCCCCATTAAAGGGAGCTGCCGCCAGCTTTGCTCATCACGGTGCTGCAATTGTTGCCACGAAGCATCCCGACTGGCATTCAGGGTTGCCTGTGTTAACGGTATTCCCATGGCAATAACCCAACGTGTGAACGGAAGATGGCGCGACAGGTTGAACTGATGCCACATCTTCTCCCCTTTGCTTACGCCTAATGTGGACTGGAGCTGCTCCTGAGTTAATCCGAGCCAGGAAAAGATATGTTCAAAGTGATACGCCTGATGAAGGTCACGCCATCCTGCCTCGCCGATACCCTCCAGCCCCAGCACTTCTTTACCGCCCAGCCAGACCAGTCTGGCAACAAACTGTTCCTGGCACTCCGCTGTAGCATAAAAACAGGTTAGTGAATTGAAGCGCCCCTCGGGGGGTATTGGCTTAGTACGCTGAGTGCTGCGCCAGACCACCTCGTCTATACGGGGTATCCCTTGTCCGGCCAGGCTCACCAGAATCTGATCGCCAGGCGCGATATCCCATTCATTCCAGCGTCGGACGGAGCCAATATTGACGCGCTGTACGCGTTTATCATCCAGCATGACGGGAGTCAGCAATGCAACCACCGCAATTTTCCCGCTTTTACCAACGGAGAACTGAATACCCGTTACCTCAGATACCCTCGTCACGGGAGGATATTTCCACGCAGCCAGCCAGTCCCCCTGTCCGGGTAGCCAATACTGTGCCCGTGGTTCTTTTGCCGTTCGCACCACGACACCATCCGTCACAAAAGGTAATGCTGAACTCCACCACCTGGCGCGCGACTTTTCGACGTCATCCGCATTCTTCACGGCCTGAGTATAGCGTTGCGTGTAACTGAACCCGGCAGCCGTGAGCTGCTCCAGTCTTTCAGGCATGACCACCGGACCATCAGGCCAGGCCCAGATAAAAATTGCCAGCGAGCGTAACATTTCCGGATTGCCCTGGCGCATCATTAATCCAGCAACCTTCGAGCGGGCGTTCATTCCCCCTCTCTGCTTCTGAATATGCCCCTCTTGCTGCAAAAATATCTCACCCTGCAACGTACTGTTAGCGAGTTTCCCCTTGGTGGAATGTGGTACAGAAGGGATCTGCAGAACCTTTTGCGTCCAGTCTTCGCCTTTCAGGCCATTACCACGGCTAATCGCCCGTACCAGATTGCCATTGCGATAGACTAACGTCACCGCCACGCCATCCACCTTCGGTTGCACCCAGAGATCGCTGCGAGCGAGCATCCATTGCTGTAGCGCTTGCTTATCAGCTAGTTTTCGAACGCCCGTGTGGGGAACTGGATGCGAGACAGTGCCACTTATTGGGGGCACAGACAGATCTGGTGGGACTTCATCGCCAAAACAGCGCTGCCACTGGATGAGTTGCGCATTGAGCTGGTCATAAACGCCGTCGTCTACGGCACTTTCCCCTTGTTTCCAGTAACTGTCATTCCACTGTGTAATCTGCTGCTGTAGTCGTGAAATTTCCTCGTTTGCCCTGGCAGGCGACCAGACGGGGCATACCGCCCACGCAGGTAAATGCCACACCAGTAAAACCAGCCCTATGCATTTCCATAATCCCATGCTATCTCCGCTGAACGATACGTTTCCCGGCAGGTATAGCGCGAAGTGAAATAGAAACAGAGCGGCAAAAATTCATCCTGCGAACAGCTTTCCGGACATTTGCATGTATTGCTGCAAATCATCGATAAAACAGGAAACTGGTACGCAAAACGCAATAAACATGCGCAAAAAGTGTGACAAGGGCTACGTCACATAGCGGCTACGTGTATAATAAGCCCGTATGTAGGCTCTCTTTCGACAATCACATACATTAAGATACTCATGGCTCAAGGCACGCTTTATATTGTTTCTGCCCCCAGTGGCGCGGGTAAATCCAGCCTGATTCAGGCTTTATTAAAGACCCAACCGTTGTATGACACCCAGGTTTCTGTTTCGCACACCACGCGCGCACCGCGCCCGGGGGAAGTGCACGGTGAACACTATTTCTTTGTGAACCATGATGAATTCAGAACCATGATTGGCAGAGACGCGTTCCTGGAACACGCGGAGGTTTTCGGTAATTACTACGGCACCTCGCGTGAAACCATTGAGCAAGTATTAGCATCCGGCGTAGACGTCTTTTTAGATATCGACTGGCAAGGTGCGCAGCAAATTCGTGAAAAAATGCCGCATGCGCGCAGTATTTTTATTTTGCCACCGTCTAAGATTGAGCTGGACCGCCGCCTGCGTGGCCGCGGTCAGGATAGCGAAGACGTGATCGCGAAACGTATGGCGCAAGCTGTTGCAGAAATGAGCCATTACGCCGAATATGATTATCTTATTGTGAACGATGATTTCGATACCGCCCTGGGCGATTTGAAAACCATCATTCGCGCCGAACGTCTGCGCATGAGCCGCCAAAAGCAGCGTCATGACGCTTTAATCAGCAAACTGTTGGCAGACTGAACCCACATTCAGTATCATGCCCAGTCATTTCTTCACCTGTGGAGCATTTTAAGTATGGCACGCGTAACTGTTCAGGACGCTGTAGAGAAAATTGGTAACCGTTTTGACCTGGTACTGGTCGCCGCGCGTCGCGCTCGTCAGATGCAGGTAGGCGGAAAGGATCCGCTCGTACCAGAAGAAAACGATAAAACTACCGTTATCGCGCTGCGCGAAATCGAAGAAGGTCTGATCAACAACCAGATCCTCGACGTGCGTGAGCGCCAGGAACAGCAAGAGCAGGAAGCCGCTGAATTACAAGCCGTTACCGCTATTGCTGAAGGTCGTCGTTAATCACAAAGCGGGTCGCCCTTGTATCTGTTTGAAAGCCTGAATCAACTGATTCAAAACTACCTGCCGGAAGACCAGATTAAGCGTCTTCGGCAGGCGTATCTCGTTGCACGTGACGCTCACGAGGGCCAGACACGTTCAAGCGGTGAACCCTATATCACGCACCCGGTAGCGGTAGCCTGCATTCTGGCCGAGATGAAACTCGACTACGAAACGCTGATGGCTGCGCTGCTGCATGACGTGATTGAAGATACCCCAGCCACCTATCAGGACATGGAACAGCTTTTTGGTAAAAGCGTTGCAGAGCTGGTAGAAGGGGTATCGAAGCTTGATAAGCTTAAGTTTCGCGATAAGAAAGAGGCGCAAGCTGAAAACTTTCGCAAGATGATTATGGCGATGGTGCAGGATATCCGCGTCATTCTCATCAAACTTGCCGACCGCACCCACAACATGCGCACGCTGGGTTCATTACGCCCGGACAAGCGTCGCCGCATCGCCCGTGAAACTCTCGAAATCTATAGTCCGCTGGCACACCGTTTAGGTATTCATCACATTAAAACCGAGCTGGAAGAGCTGGGTTTTGAAGCGCTGTACCCAAACCGCTATCGCGTGATTAAAGAAGTGGTTAAAGCCGCTCGCGGCAACCGCAAAGAGATGATCCAAAAAATCCTCTCGGAAATCGAAGGGCGTTTGCAGGAGGCAGGTATTCCGTGTCGCGTAAGCGGGCGTGAGAAGCACCTGTACTCTATTTACTGCAAAATGGTGCTCAAAGAGCAGCGTTTTCACTCCATCATGGATATCTACGCATTTCGCGTCATCGTTCATGATTCCGATACCTGCTATCGCGTACTCGGCCAGATGCACAGCCTGTACAAACCACGCCCTGGTCGCGTGAAAGACTATATCGCCATTCCGAAAGCGAACGGATATCAGTCTTTGCACACCTCAATGATCGGCCCTCATGGCGTCCCGGTTGAAGTACAGATTCGTACTGAAGACATGGACCAGATGGCAGAGATGGGTGTCGCAGCGCACTGGGCTTACAAAGAGCACGGCGGCGAAAGCAGCACCACTGCGCAAATCCGCGCTCAGCGCTGGATGCAAAGCTTGCTGGAACTGCAGCAGAGCGCCGGTAGCTCGTTTGAATTTATTGAAAGCGTCAAATCTGATCTCTTCCCGGATGAGATTTATGTTTTCACACCGGAAGGGCGCATTGTCGAACTGCCCGCTGGTGCAACGCCTGTCGACTTCGCCTACGCTGTGCATACCGATATCGGTCACGCCTGCGTCGGCGCGCGCGTCGACAGACAGCCTTACCCGCTTTCACAACCGCTCTTTAGCGGCCAGACCGTTGAGATTATCACCGCGCCGGGCGCACGTCCGAATGCCGCGTGGCTAAACTTCGTCGTCAGTTCGAAAGCGCGCGCCAAGATTCGCCAACTGTTGAAAAACCTCAAGCGCGATGATTCCGTCAGTCTGGGTCGTCGACTGCTCAACCATGCCCTGGGCGGTAGCCGTAAACTGGCTGAGATCCCGCCAGAGAGCATCCAGCGTGAGCTTGAGCGTATGAAGCTCGCCACGCTTGACGATCTGCTCGCAGAAATCGGTCTGGGTAACGCCATGAGCGTGGTGGTAGCGAAAAACCTCCAGCAGGGCGAAGCAACAGCGAACGTACCAGCACAATCTGGCCATGGTCATCTGCCAATCAAAGGCGCAGACGGCGTGCTGATCACTTTCGCGAAATGCTGTCGTCCAATTCCAGGCGATCCAATCATTGCCCACGTCAGTCCGGGTAAAGGTCTGGTGATCCACCATGAGTCCTGCCGTAATATTCGTGGCTACCAGAAAGAGCCAGAGAAGTTTATGGCGGTGGAATGGGATAAAGAGACGGAGCAGGAATTCATCACCGAGATTAAGGTGGATATGTTTAACCACCAGGGTGCTCTGGCGAACCTGACGGCGGCAATCAACACGACCACCTCCAATATTCAAAGTTTGAATACGGAAGAGAAAGATGGCCGCGTTTATAGCGCCTTTATTCGCCTGACCGCTCGCGATCGTGTGCACCTGGCGAATATCATGCGCAAAATCCGCGTCATGCCGGACGTGATAAAAGTCACCCGTAACCGAAACTAGTCTTATGAATGAACAGCGCTATGCACGTATCCGCGAGATGCTCGCACGTCGTCAGCCCGATCTGACCGTCTGCATGGAGCAGGTTCACAAACCTCATAACGTTTCTGCGATTATTCGTACTGCAGATGCGGTCGGCGTGCATGAAGTCCACGCCGTCTGGCCGGGTAGCCGTATGCGCACCATGGCCTCTTCTGCCGCAGGCAGCAACAGTTGGGTGCAGGTGAAAACTCACCTTACCATTGGCGATGCGGTCACACATTTAAAAAGCCGGGGCATGCAGGTCCTGGCAACCCATCTGTCAGATAAAGCCGTGGATTTTCGCGAGATTGATTACACGCGCCCCACCTGCATCCTGATGGGCCAGGAGAAAACCGGCATCACTCAGGAAGCATTGGATCTGGCTGATCAGGACATCATCATTCCCATGACTGGCATGGTGCAGTCACTGAACGTTTCTGTCGCCTCCGCGCTGATTCTGTACGAAGCACAGCGCCAGCGGCAAAACGCGGGGATGTACCGACGAGAAAACAGCATGCTGCCACAAGAAGAGCAGCAGCGCTTACTGTTTGAAGGCGGTTATCCGGTGCTGGCGAATGTCGCTAAGCGCAAAGGTCTTCCCTACCCTCACGTAAACACGCAGGGCGAAATTGAAGCCGATGCAACGTGGTGGGCCACTATGCAATCTGCGAGATAAACGCGATGAAAGGCCGTTTACTGGATGCCATCCCACTCAACTCTCTGACCGGCGTTGGCGCAGCGCAAAGCAGTAAACTGGCTAAAATTGGCCTGCACACCGTGCAGGACCTCCTGCTCCACCTCCCTTTGCGTTACGAAGACCGTACCCATCTGTACCCAATTGGCGAACTGCTGCCGGGTGTCTATGCCACCGTTGAAGGCGAAGTGCTGAACTGCAATATCACCTTCGGCGGCCGCCGGATGATGACCTGTCAAATCAGCGATGGCTCGGGGATTCTCACCATGCGCTTTTTCAACTTCAGCGCAGCGATGAAAAACAGCCTTGCTACCGGGCGTAGGGTACTGGCCTACGGCGAAGCCAAACGCGGGAAATACGGCGCAGAGATGATTCACCCGGAATACCGCGTACAAGGCGATCTCAGCACGCCAGAATTGCAGGAAACACTCACACCAGTATATCCAACCACCGAAGGAGTGAAGCAGGCCACGCTGCGCAAGCTGACCGATCAGGCACTGGATCTGCTCGATACCTGCGCCATTGCCGAACTGCTGCCGCCAGAGCTGTTACAGGGCATGATGAGCCTACCCGAAGCACTGCGCACATTGCACCGCCCCCCACCTTCGCTGCAACTCAGCGATCTGGAAACCGGACAACATCCGGCGCAGCGACGTCTGATTCTCGAAGAACTGCTGGCGCATAATCTCAGCATGCTGGCACTACGTGCCGGGGCACAGCGTTTTCACGCCCAGCCGTTAAGTGCTAACAACGCGCTAAAAGATAAGCTGCTGGCAGCATTGCCGTTCAAACCTACTGGCGCACAGGCCCGTGTTACCGCTGAGATTGAACGCGATATGGCACTGGATGTGCCGATGATGCGCCTGGTACAGGGTGATGTCGGCTCCGGTAAAACGCTGGTTGCCGCGCTGGCCGCGCTGCGGGCTATCGCACATGGTAAGCAGGTTGCGCTAATGGCTCCTACCGAACTATTGGCTGAACAGCATGCGAATAACTTCCGCAACTGGTTCGCGCCACTGGGCGTTGAAGTGGGCTGGCTGGCGGGCAAGCAGAAAGGTAAAGCGCGTCTGGCGCAACAGGAAGCTATCGCCAGCGGTCAGGTGCAGATGATTGTCGGCACGCACGCGATTTTCCAGGAACAGGTGCAGTTCAACGGGCTGGCGCTGGTTATCATCGACGAACAGCACCGCTTCGGCGTACATCAGCGTCTGGCGCTGTGGGAGAAAGGTCAGCAGCAGGGTTTCCACCCACACCAGCTAATCATGACCGCCACGCCGATTCCACGTACCCTGGCGATGACGGCCTATGCTGACCTCGACACGTCGGTCATTGACGAACTCCCTCCGGGGCGTACGCCGGTCACTACGGTCGCCATTCCGGATACCCGCCGCAGCGATATTATTGATCGCGTGCGCAACGCCTGTACCCACGAAGGACGTCAAGCATACTGGGTCTGTACGCTGATTGAAGAGTCTGACTTGTTGGAAGCTCAGGCGGCAGAAGCGACGTGGGAAGAGCTTAAACTGGCGCTGCCAGAACTCAATATTGGCCTGGTACACGGGCGCATGAAGCCCGCCGAGAAGCAGTCTGTAATGGCGGCCTTTAAGCAGGGTGAACTGCATCTGCTGGTTGCCACGACGGTGATTGAAGTGGGCGTGGACGTGCCAAACGCCAGCCTGATGATAATTGAAAACCCGGAACGCTTAGGTCTGGCCCAGTTGCACCAGTTGCGTGGTCGCGTAGGCCGTGGCGCGGTGGCTTCCCACTGCGTTCTGCTCTACAAATCACCGCTGTCTAAAACCGCGCAGAAACGCCTGCAGGTTCTGCGAGACAGCAATGACGGGTTCGTAATTGCGCAAAAAGATTTAGAGATTCGCGGCCCCGGCGAGCTGTTAGGTACTCGCCAGACCGGAACAGCAGAATTCAAGGTCGCAGATTTACTGCGCGATCAGGCGATTATCCCGGAAGTTCAGCGCATTGCCCGCCATATTCACGAACGTTATCCGCAACAGGCCGTGGCACTGATAGAGCGCTGGATGCCGGAAACCGAACGCTACTCCAACGCGTAGTTAATTCATAGCGGCGGCGGATGTTACCCCGCCGCACAGCCGTTATTGCGCGAAAATCGGTAACAGCAGATACAGCTTAATCACCAGCGCGTTGACGATATCGATAAAGAACGCCCCCACCATCGGCACCACCAGAAACGCCATATGGGATGGTCCAAAACGTTCGGTAATCGCCTGCATGTTGGCAATCGCCGTCGGCGTCGCGCCGAGACCAAAACCGCAGTGTCCGGCAGCCAGCACGGCGGCATCGTAGTTCTTACCCATCATGCGCCAGGTGACGAATATCGCGTACAGCGCCATGAAAATAGTCTGCACAACCAGGATTGCCAGCATCGGCAAGGCCAGTGAAGCCAGTTCCCACAGCTTCAGGCTCATCAGCGCCATCGCCAGAAACAGCGACAGACTTACGTTACCCAGCACCGAAACTGCACGTTCGAACACCCGATAAAAACCCAGTAGCGCCAGACCGTTACTGAGGATCACCCCAACAAACAGGACGCAGACGAAGGTCGGCAATTCCAGCACTGTTCCAACCAGCATTTGCGCAACGATTTTACCCACCGTCAGACAGATAGCGATCAGAGCAATGGTTTCAATCAGCACCAGCGAAGTGATCATGCGCCCAACGTCCGGCTTTTCAAATGCGGTCGGCACGGCCTGATCGTCCGGCATACCGTCTGGCGTGGTGGAGTGTTTGACCAGATAGCGTGCCACCGGGCCGCCAATCAGCCCGCCCAGCACCAGACCAAACGTTGCGCAAGCCATTGCCACTTCAGTTGCATTGGTGAAGCCATAACGTTCAATAAACAGCTTGCTCCACGCGGCCCCGGTTCCGTGTCCACCAGAGAGGGTGATCGAGCCAGCGATCAGACCCATCAGCGGGTCCAGACCCAGCAGGGTCGCCATACCAATACCGATGGCGTTTTGCATCAGCAACAGGCCAACAACCACAATCAGAAAGATACCCACCACGCGGCCACCGGCACGCAAACTGGCGATATTGGCGTTCAGACCGATAGTGGCGAAGAAGGCCAGCATCAACGGGTCGCGCAGGGTCATATCGAAATTCACTTCCCAACCCATGCTTTTTTTCAGCACCAGCAGCGCAATCGCCACCAGCAATCCGCCTGCAACGGGTTCGGGAATGGTGTATTTTTTCAGGAAGGAAACAGACTGGACGAGCTTACGTCCCAGCAGCAACACAAGGGTTGCCGCAACCAGCGTTGATAACGTATCGAGATAAAACATTTACAGCTCCATTAGTGCGTTTAGCACAATCACGCACGATGCATTCCAGACCGATTTTTAGCTCTTATTGAGTTTTCGGAGTGGATTTTAAGCAGAAAATGATGAAAAGTTATATAAAAATGTTTGTTTATCCGTTTTAAATATTAAGAATACCTGCTAGCAAACGTTTGCTTTTCTGCCCTGGTCAGATAAAATCACCGCTTTTCCACCATGGGATTGCCTCTGATGTCCGTTAACGCCGTAGAGTCAACAAATGCGCAACCGGTTGCGCAGACTCACAACAGTGAACTGATTTACCGTCTTGAAGATCGCCCCCCGTTAGCCCAGACCCTGTTTGCCGCCTGCCAGCATCTGCTGGCCATGTTCGTCGCGGTGATCACCCCTGCTCTGTTAATTTGCCAGGCGCTTGGTTTACCGGCTCAGGATACTCAACACATTATCAGTATGTCGCTGTTCGCCTCCGGCGTGGCTTCTATCATTCAGATTAAAGCCTGGGGACCAGTAGGCTCAGGGCTGCTATCCATTCAGGGCACCAGCTTTAACTTTGTTGCGCCACTGATTATGGGCGGTACGGCGCTAAAAACCGGTGGCGCAGATGTCCCAACCATGATGGCGGCGCTGTTCGGTACGCTGATGCTGGCAAGCTGCACCGAGATGGTTATCTCGCGTGTCCTGCACCTGGCGCGTCGTATTATTACTCCGCTGGTCTCAGGGGTGGTGGTGATGATTATCGGCCTGTCGCTGATTCAGGTAGGTCTGACATCGATTGGCGGTGGCTATGCCGCAATGAGCGACAACACCTTTGGTGCGCCGAAGAATTTACTGTTGGCAGGCGTGGTGCTGGCGCTAATCATCCTGCTTAACCGTCAACGCAACCCTTACCTGCGCGTTGCGTCATTGGTGATTGCGATGGCGGCAGGCTATCTGCTGGCCTGGTTTATGGACATGCTGCCGCAAAATACCGCACCGGTAAGCCAGGACCTGCTGATGGTGCCAACGCCGCTGTATTATGGCCTGGGAATCGACTGGAGTTTACTGCTGCCGCTGATGCTGGTCTTTATGATTACCTCACTGGAAACCATCGGCGATATTACGGCCACCTCTGATGTCTCCGAGCAGCCGGTTTCGGGTCCGCTGTATATGAAGCGCCTGAAAGGCGGCGTGCTGGCGAACGGTCTGAACTCGTTTGTTTCCGCCGTGTTCAACACCTTCCCGAACTCCTGTTTTGGCCAGAACAATGGGGTTATTCAGTTAACAGGCGTTGCCAGCCGCTACGTTGGTTTTGTGGTGGCGCTGATGTTAATCGCGCTGGGCCTGTTCCCGGCAGTCAGCGGTTTTGTACAGCATATTCCTGAGCCGGTACTGGGCGGCGCAACACTGGTGATGTTCGGTACTATCGCAGCATCCGGTGTGCGTATCGTGTCCCGCGAGCCGTTGAACCGCCGCGCGATTCTGATTATCGCGCTGTCGCTGGCCGTTGGTCTGGGTGTTTCCCAGCAGCCGCTGATTCTCCAGTTCGCCCCGGATTGGGTGAAAAACCTGCTCTCTTCCGGTATCGCCGCTGGCGGTATTACCGCAATCGTTCTGAATCTGGTATTCCCGCCAGAAAAGCAATAAGCAAAATGCGGCGTTGGTTCTGAATCAACGCCGCTGTAACGCTCTTTCACCATTCCCGCCTTGAGCATTGCGCCTAAATCGTGCATAACTTGACTATGTGCACTTCGCGGGATGGAAGACCATGAAATTTATTGGAAAGCTGCTTCTTTACGTGCTGATCGCCCTTGCAGTGGCGATTCTCGGCCTTTATTTTCTACTGCAAACCCGCTGGGGGGCAGAGCACGTCAGCGCCTGGGTTTCGGAGAACAGCAGCTACCATCTGGCGTTTGATGCCATCGATCACCGGTTTTCCTCCCCTTCCCATATTCTGCTGGAAAACGTCACCTTTGGCCGGGATGGTCAGCCCGCAACGCTGGTCGCTAAAATGGTTGATATTGGGCTGAGTAGCCGCCAAATCACCGACCCGCTGCACGTAGACACCATTTTGTTGCAAAACGGCACACTGAATCTTTCCCAGCAAACCGCGCCGCTACCGTTCCAGGCCGATCGCCTGCAATTGCAGGATATGGCGCTTAACAGCCCCGGCAGCGAGTGGAACCTCAGCGCCCAGCGCGTTAACGGCGGCGTCATTCCCTGGAGCCCTGAGGCAGGTAAAATTCTCGGGAGCAAAGCGCAAATTCAGCTCAGCGCCAGTTCGTTGACGCTCAACGATGTTCCAACTACCAACGTCTTGATTGAAGGCAACATCGACCATGACCGGGTGACGCTAAGCAATATTGGCGCTGACGTGGCGCGTGGGGCATTAACCGGCGTAGCGCAACGCAATGCAGACGGAAGTTGGGTTGTGGAGAATCTGCGCCTGAACGATATCCGGCTGCAAAGCGACAAATCGCTGGCCGACTTTTTTGCCCCGTTAAGCACTATTCCTTCCCTGCAAATTGGTCGTCTGGAAGTGACGGATGCCCGTCTGCAAGGCCCCGACTGGGCGGTGACGGATCTCGATCTGAGCTTGCGCAACATGACCTTCAGTAAGGACGACTGGCAAACTCAGGAAGGAAAATTGTCGATGAACGCCAGCGAGTTTATTTACGGCTCTCTGCACTTCTTCGATCCGATTCTGAACGCCGAGTTCTCACCGCAGGGCATTGCGCTGCGCCAGTTCACCACCCGCTGGGAAGGCGGTATGGTCAGAACATCCGGAAACTGGATGCGCAGCAACAAAGCGCTGGTCCTTGACGATGCCGCTATTGCTGGTCTGGAATACACGCTGCCGGAAAACTGGAAGCAGCTGTGGATGAAACCCCTGCCAGCGTGGCTAAACAGCCTGACGCTGAAGAAATTCAGCGCCAGCCGCAATCTGGTGATTGATATCGACCCGAATTTCCCGTGGCAGCTCACCGCGCTGGACGGCTACGGCGCTAACCTCGGACTGGTACAGAACAATCAGTGGGGGATCTGGAGCGGTAGCGCCACCCTCAACGCCGCTGCCGCTACCTTTAACCGTACGGATGTGCGTCGTCCTTCTCTGGCGCTAACGGCAAACAGCAGCACCATCAATATCAGCGAACTGAGCGCCTATACGGAAAAAGGACTGCTGGAGGCCACCGCCAGCATTTCGCAGCTACCTCAGCGCCAGACGCAGGTCAGCCTGAACGGGCGCGGCGTGCCAATGACGATCCTGCAGCAGTGGGGCTGGCCCGCACTGCCGCTTTCCGGAGATGGCAACATCCAGCTTACTGCCAGCGGCAATATTCAGGCCGATGCGCCTCTCAAGCCAACGGTCAACGGTCAGCTGCATGCGGTGAACGTGGAGAAACAGCAGGTAACGCAAACCATGCAGGCGGGCGTGGTTTCGGGGAGTGAAGTCACTGCACCACCACCTGCACAATGATTTATTGCCCGGTGGCGCTTCGCTTACCGGGCCTACTCACGCTCATAAACGAATATATTCACTGCACAGCAGCCACTTCACCGGCTCGTCTTCTTCAATCACCGGGAAGCGACCGCCAGGTTCCAGAAAGTGGTTGTCATGCTGGTCGTCATTGACCATCGAGATTTCCCAGCCCAGCACGAACGCCTTCTCCGCCCAAAAGCGATGATACAAGCGCGGTGGCAGGCACACTCCTTGTCCCGGTTTCAATACCAGCGTCTCGCCAGCGTTAACTGTACGCCGCTGACCATCCACGCTAACCTCAACAACGCGTCGGGCGTCATACTCATCATCAGGCGTGACCCACGCCAGCTGCATACATAAATCACCGCCGCCGCGATTAACGATATCTTCCATTTTATGGCGATGAAAATGCCACGGTGTTTGTTGATCCTGCTGAATTTGCAGCATCTTTTCGGCATACGGTTTGGGGTAATCCGCTGACCCCATCAGACCATTGCGCAACGTTAGTAACGTCAGCCCCGTTTGCGCAAAATCTCCGTGCCCGAAGTCGGTAATATCCCAGCCCAACTGGAGATCACGCACTTCACGCCACAGAGTTTGATCCTGTTGCCGCCAGGCATCGACCGTAAAATACGCGAAATCAGGCAGACAGACCCGAAAAGTCTCAGCTATGGCATGCGCTTTATCGACGGCATAATTAATGTGTGAACGCTTCATTGCACTTTTCCTTGTTGCGAAAGAGGCGGGTCGCCCCGCCTGCATGCCGTTAGTAAAGTGATGCTTTGCCAGTTGAACCGAACAGTTTCATTTTGTGGCGGATCACGTCCCGCGCGGCGCTAATGGCTTCCGGATAGATTACGTTCGGGTCCCACCAGGTTTCTTTCGCCAGGATTTCACGGACTTTCTGGAAGTAGGCGTATTTCATATCGCTGGAAATGTTGATTTTGCCAACGCCCAACGTCACGGATTCGGCAATTTCCGCATCCGGGTTCGCGGAACCACCGTGCAGCACCAGCGGAATATCCACACGCCCGGCGATGTCGCGCAGGATGTTCATTTGCAGCTCAGGCTGCATCCCTTTCGGGTAGATCCCGTGCGCGGTTCCAATCGCCACCGCCAGCGTGTCTGCACCGGTTCGGGCGATAAAATCCTCTGCCTGAGCAGGATCGGTATAAGTAACCTTCGACACGCCGCCTTCCACTGATGTCCCGGTCTGGCCAATCGTTCCCAACTCCCCTTCCACCGAAACACCTACCGCATGCGCCAATTTGACCACTTCGCGGGTCAGCGCCACGTTCTCTTCATATGGCAGCAGCGAGCCATCAATCATCACCGAGGTAAACCCACACTGAATCGCCCGCAGGACATGCTCAACCGAAGCGCCGTGGTCCAGATGCAGAGTAAAGGGAACCGGGCTACGCATGGTGATATCACGGACGTAGCTAAAAAACGCATCGCCGACAAAATCATGTTCGCTGGGGTGAATGGAGATAATCGCCGGGGTATTGGTCGCCTCCGCTTCTTCCACTACTGCGCGTACAAAGCAGCTGTCCGCCACGTTGAATGCGCCGATGGCAAAACCGTGCTGACGGGTAGGTTGCAGTAATTCTTTCATCGAAACTAACATGTTAATTCTCCAGTTTCAGGGTGTAGAAAGCCCTGCCAGTGCGTCATCGCAGAGGCATAGAAGGCGTTACAGAAAATGAATCAGGCTTTGCCGATAGCGCCGCTGGCCTGCAGGTACGGAATAATGGCTTCCTCGCAGGCCTGTTCCATCAGGGCCAGGGCATCAACGAGTTCACCGGATGTGTCGCGACACAGGGTATGCAGTAGCGCAGCCTTTCCGGCTTCGAAAACCGCCGCACCAACGTTTATCTTGGCGACACCAAACATCGGGCAGCGCTGTAGCTGGTCAAACGGCGTCCCGCTGCCACCATGAAGCGCCAGCGGCACCGTTGATAACCGGGCTATTTCCTCCAGCCGCTGGAAATCAATAGCAGGAGTGATACCCGGCGCGTACATGCCGTGTGCCGTACCCACCGACACCGCCAGCAAATTGATCCCGGTCTGTTGGATGAAGGGTTCCACGTCGGCGGCCTGGGTCATCAAATCAGCGTTAGCGGCGTGGTCATAGCACGGAGCATCGGCCAAATGACCCAGCTCGCCTTCCACGCACAGAGAAAAGCTGGCTGCAAGCTCAACCACCGCCCGGGTCTGGCGGATGTTCTCCTCCAGCGCAAAGGCGGAGGCGTCGATCATTAAGCCGCTGAATCCGGCGCGAAAAGCCTGGTGAATGCGTACAGGATCCTTTCCATGATCCAGCGCCAGCGCGACCGGTACCGAGGCTTCCTCTGCCAGCGTTTTGACCACCGCCGCCGCTATCGGGGCTGGAAAATGCTCCAGATGCCCCTGATACAAATTCAGAATGATGGGCGCACGGTGTTCCTCCGCCACTCGCACCGCTGCGCGGGCGCTTTCCAGGTTCATACAGTTGATGGCCAGCAGCGCGTACTGCTCGCGCCAGGCTTTGGTCACCATGCTTTTCATATCGGCAAACATACGGCCTCCGGTTATTCCAGGGTGAAAGTGATTTCTTCGTCTTTCAGCTTTTGATCGCTGAGTTCGTCAAACTCTTCATCACGCTCGGTTACCGGTTTCTTCCACAGCGACAGCATGACGCCGCAAATCACCGTACCGATCCCCAGCGCCAGGCAAAACAGCAGCGGATGCGTAAAGAGCGGAACCACAAACATGCCGCCGTGCGGTACCGGGCTTTCGACACCCCACACCATAATCAGGCCACCCGCAATAGCCGAGGCCACCACGCAGGAGCCCACTACGCGTAGCAGGTCGCGCGCCGCAATCGGAATAACCCCTTCGGTAATCATGCAGATCCCCATCGGGAATGCGGCCTTCAGCGCCTCACGTTCCGCACGGGTGTACTTGTGTCGCGTCAGCAGGAAAGAGAGCGTAATGCCAAATGGAGGGATCATCGAACCGACAAACTTCACCGCTTCCGGACCGTACACGCCGCTGACCAGCATGCCGTCAGCAAACAGCGACATGGTTTTATTCACCGGCCCACCGAAGTCGAATGTCGCCATCGCACCGAGGATAGCGCCCATCAGAAAGCGGGATCCGCCCTGCATGGACTCCAGCAGATGAATCAACGCGTCCTGCAGCCAGGCAATCGGCTTGCCGATTAGCGTCATCATCAACAGGCCGCCGATAACGGTACTCAGTACCGGCAGCACCATGATGGGCATCAACCCCTGCATCGACTGCGGCAAACGGATATAGCGCTTGAGCAGCAGGACGGTATAACCGACCAGAAATCCGCCCAGCATCCCGCCGATAAAACCGGTATGAATTTCTCCGCAGACGAAGCCGACAATCAGGCCCGGCGCGAATCCCGGACGGTCAGCAATGGAGTACGCAATCGCCGCACTAATCAGCGGTACGATTAACCCCATCCCCCAGCCGCCAATCTGGTTGAGCATCCAGGGAATGGTTCCTGTTTTTTCACCGACGTTAGTGCCGCCAAGTATTTGCCCGAGAGCAATACAGATCCCGGCGGCGACAATTAACGGGATCATCCACGAAATTCCCGTTAATAAATGTTTTTTTATTTCCTGAGATAGCGGAATTTTATTTTCACTCATGTGAAACCCCTCCAGAATGAGGATCGCTACTGGTTATTATTAACTAATGATTTTTCGACCTTTTCAAGAAACTGAATGGGCGATTTTATGACGATTTCAGTTTTTACTCGCACAATGCGTTTGTTTGAAAATCGCTCCTCCCCTTTTATTTTTACATCGACAGCAAGAATTACGACATCAGCCGCAGAAATATCCTCTGTCAGCAGTTCGTTTTCTGTGCCAATGGTGCCCTGGGTTTCAACTCTTATATTATGACCAAGCGCTTTGGCACCTTTAATTAACTTCTCACGGGCAATATAGGTGTGCGCAATACCCGCCGTACAGGCGGCAACACAAACAATATTCATAACATGCTCCACATTTTATTTAGCAGACATTGGATTCAGCATATTGGCTAAAAAGCTCAATAATTTTTTGTGGACTACTTTCAACTAATAGTTGTTCAATAATGTCGTCATCTGCCAACGCGCCAGCAACCTGCGAAAGCAGACGAATATGGGTGGTGTTTTGATCTTCAAGACGTACGGCAAACAGAATAATGCACCGTACATTGCTGCCATCCAGGGTTTCCCAGGGAATATCCTCGCGGGTACGCCCAATCGCCAGCGTGGTATTGACCACCGCCGAGGATTTCCCGTGCGGGATCGCAATATGGTTTTCGAAGCCGGTCGAGCCTTCTGACTCACGTTGCCAGACATCCTGAATAAACGTTTCGCGACAGCTAATTGCTCCATCTTTTTGCAGAATATCCGTCAGTTCCTCAATAGCCTCCGTTTTGCTTGTAGCCTTCATGTCCAAAATAACGCGATTTGTATTGAGTATTTTCGTGATGTCCATCAATCATACCTCATGGAGTTCAGACATTAATTTTCAACGACCAGCGACGTCGCCCGATGTAATTTTTCCGTAATAACCGTTTCTGTTACCCGCTTAATATCCGCATCATTGAAGAAGGCAGTGACATACACGACCGGCATGGCAACCGCGGGTAAATTAATCGTCGATACCACCAGTTCAATATCGTCCGTCAGTACAGAGGGCAGGCTGCCTGCCGACACCACGCCGACGATAGTCCAGTCCGGAAAGGCGCGCAGAATACGGCTTTTGAGTAAGTGAGAAGTGCCGATACCCGTTGAACAGACCAGTAGTACGCGTTTACGCGCTATCTGACGCTCCATTGCGGCCTGAAAATGCACGGTTAAATATCCCACTTCATCTTCCGACACGGCCCGCTCGCCCCAACCGCTAAACACCCGATTCACCGCACACTGGGTCAGACGCCACACGTCCTGCAACTCGCCTTTGATATCCTCCAGCAGCGGATTACGAATGCGGATCTGGTAGTTCAGTCGGTTAATCAGCGGCTTAATGTGGATCAGCAATCCGTCATACAGCGCCGTGTCCTGGCTAAGATCGCTGTCGACCATCTCGGCGAAGGTGGCAATCAACCGATGGGTAATCAAACGCGCTTCGTCGCTGGAGTGCATATGGCCAATCACACTCACGTCATTATGCTCTTCAATCACCACACCCGAGGAGATAATGTATTGATATATAAACCAGACTTCGTCTTCCGGCAGCGGGTGGGCAATGCGTTTTTCGATATGCTGAATCATGCGACTGGCAATGGAAAATATGTTCTCATCACAGGTAGAGATGCTCTCTTCTTTTCTCGGAAGCGCATTGCCCCGCGTGATGCGGTACATCATGATCAGAATATGGGTAAAGATATTGACGTAATAAGGCTCGCCGAGCGACCAGCACAGGTCGTTCTCCATTTCCTGCAATAACGTCTGGACAAATAAAACGTCTTCTTCGCCAAAGTAATGCACTAACGCTTTATAACTGCCCGGATCCAGGCGTGAATAAATCACGCTGCCGGGTTCATTATGGTTAATCACACCGTTAATCAACGATGCCATCGCCTGGCGCACACCGCTCTCGCTGCCTTCGATGTGCGTGCCGCTCTGACTGCGAATCAACGACAGGCCCAGTGGGGTAATCCAGGATTCAATTACTTTCAGATCGTTAACAATCGATGCGCTACTAATAAAATAACGTTCGGATAATTTACTGATCGACGTTTCATGCGGCGTTTCGCTTAATAATTGTGAGGCTATCTTGACTCGCCGTGAATTATTCATCATGCCGTCAGCATCATCACCCTCCGTTCCTAATAACTGGTCCATATATAAAAGGTCTGTAATATTATCAGCACTTAATATCACCCCAGCACCAGCACGTTTATCGATGGCTATTTTCCATTCTGATAACCATGGTTCCAGTAAGCGCAGATCGCGCTGCACAGTTTTCTCTGAAACAGATAAATATTCGGCAATTTTCAGCAGCGTGACATATTCCTTCTTAGACAGAAGAAATTTTAATAATCTGTTTTGTCGCGAGGTAATCATTTGCATTATTTACCCTTATTACATACCAGATTAAATATCTATACCCGTCATACTTCAAGCTGCATGTGCGTTGGCTTTCCTCGCTCACCCCAGTCACGTACTTATGTACGTTCAGGGGATTCGCTGCGTCGCCGCCTTCCTGCAACTCGAATTATTTAGGTTATAAAGAAGCATTTATGCTCCACGTGTAATCCGTGATGATAAATATAAGAGGACTACGATGCGCCAACAATACTAAATCGTGTCCTGTATTCCGGACAGAAATAAGACAAAAACGAGAAATAGTGAGATATTTACGGCGCAGATCACATTTTTCGCGGGATTCAGAGTGATATCGCTCGCAAATATGGGGAGATAAAAATTTAATTCAGGATGTTTTGGATTTTCAGATCTGGAATGCTGCTCGCAGCGTGGGCCGGATAAAACGCATTGCATCGCCATCCAGCCCACGTTGAGATTTACTTACAGGGTAATCGTCAGCATATCCGCATCCGGCGTGACAACCGTTCCCCACTCACTGCCCACAGATGAGCCGCCCTTCACGCCGCTAACCTGCGTAATATTACGCAGACACAGCGTCCAGTTACGCGCTTCGCCACTTCCTTGCACAGTGATGGTATTACCCGTGCGCGTCGCCTTCAGCGTGAAGATAACCGAACCGTCAACCGCCGGGACTTCACAAATCGCCTCCCGACCCTCCTGCAAATGGAACAGCTGGAACGCCGTCCGTTCGTGCCAGGCGTAGTCCGGCTTCTGGTTATTGCAGCCCAGCGCCAGCAGTGTATTGTCGCGCACATAAACCGGCAGACTCAGGAAGTCATGCTGCTGCTTATGCCAGCGGCTGCCCGCCACCTCGTCGTTACGCCACAGATGCGTCCAGTTCCCTTCCGGCAGATAGAACTGCACATCACCCGCCTCGCTAAACACCGGCGCAACCATCACGCTATCGCCCAGCATGTACTGGCGGTCGAGATAATCACATGCCGGATCGTCCGGGAACTCCAGCATCATTGCGCGCATCATCGGTGTTCCGAGCTCATTGGCGCGCGCTGCTTCGCGATACAGGTACGGCATCATGCGGCATTTCTGCTCAGTGAAGTAGCGCACCACATCGCAGGATTCATCATCGTACGCCCATGGCACACGGTAGGATTTACTACCGTGCAGGCGGCTGTGGCTGGAGAGCAGCCCAAACGCACACCAGCGCTTGTAGACGTGCGCCGGGGCGGTATTCTCAAAGCCGCCAATATCGTGACTCCAGAAGCCAAAGCCGGACAGGCCGATGGACAAGCCGCCACGCAGGCTTTCGGCCATTGATTCATAGTTGGCGTAGCAGTCGCCGCCCCAGTGCACCGGGAACTGTTGCGCACCCACTGAGGCCGAACGGGCGAACAGCACTGCCTCTTCTTCACCGACGGTCTCTTTCAGCACGTTCCATACCAGTTCGTTGTAGATGTACGCATAATGGTTGTGCATTTTCTGCGGATCGGCACCGTCAAACCACTGAACGTCAGTAGGAATGCGTTCACCAAAGTCAGTTTTGAAGCAATCAACGCCGATATCCACCAGACCTTTCAACTTGTTGGCATACCACTCGCAGGCTTCAGGATTGGTAAAGTCATAAATCGCCAGGCCCGGCTGCCATTTATCCCATTGCCACAGGGAGCCGTCCGGGCGCTTGAGCAGATAACCTTTCTCTTTCAGTTCATTGAACAGCGGGGATTTCTGGCCGATATAGGGGTTTATCCATACGCAGACCTTCAGCCCTTTATCTTTCAGGCGGCGGATCATACCTTCCGGGTCAGGGAAGGTCACCGGATCCCACTCAAAGTCGCACCACTGGAAGGCTTTCATCCAGAAGCAGTCGAAATGGAAGACGTGCAGCGGCAGATTGCGCTCGGCCATCCCGTCGATAAAACTGTTCACCGTCGCTTCATCGTAATTAGTGGTGAACGATGTAGTCAGCCACAAACCGAATGACCAGGCTGGTGGCAGCGCCGGACGACCGGTAAAGCGAGTATAGCGATCCAGCACCGCTTTCGGCGTAGGGCCGTCGATGACGAAATATTCCAGATACTCGCTTTCAACGCTGAACTGCACTTTTGACACTTTCTCAGAGCCGATTTCAAACGACACGCACTGCGGATGGTTTACCAGTACGCCGTAACCACGGTTGGTGAGATAAAACGGGATGTTCTTGTAAGACTGCTCGGTACTGGTGCCGCCATCGCGGTTCCATGTTTCCACCGTCTGGCCGTTACGTACCAGCGCAGTAAAGCGCTCACCCAGACCGTACACCGTTTCGCCAACGCCCAGATCCAGGCGTTCAAACATATAGTTTTTCCCGCTGTTGGTGTCCTGCACGTAGCCGTTATTTTTCAGCTGGCTGCCGGTAATACGTTCGCCGCTACGCAGGAAATCCAGCGACCAGAACTCGCCTTTAGTGACCCGCACGCTCAAATTACCGCTTTTCAGTTCGGCAAATTCAGCGGTGTTTTGTATCTCTACGTTGACGTCCTGCAGCACGTTCAGCGGATAGTGCGGACCGTTATCCAACGCACCCTGGAAGTGTTCCATACGCACCCCAACCACGCCTTCCTGTGGCGAGAAAAAGCGCAGGGTGAAGAGTGGAGTATCCAGTTGCCAGGTACGTTCACGCACATCGCGCGGCGCAACGTAGACAATCATCTCGTTATCCTGCTGTTCGACCTCGAATACCTGAATCGGGTGAGTTAAATTCAGGCCAGGCTGCGTCAGCCAGTTTCCGTCGCTAATTTTCATCGTTGGTTCCTTAGTTCTGTAATTCTTTCGTCGAAAAATCCTGCTGATTGCGGTGCGCACCCTGAGCCAGCTGACTCATGATTTCCGTCAGATACGGCGTTTTCAGGGTATAGAAGCGTTTGGCAATCACGGCACTCAACAGGTAACAAATAGCCGGGACAATCGTGAACAATGCGATAATGATGCTAATGGTGGCGCTGTTCTGGGTTTTCGCTGCGGCATCGTAACCGCCGCCCGCCAGCATCCAGCCGATCATCGCCCCGCCGAGCGCCAGACCCAGCTTGAGCACGAACAGCGTGCCCGCGAAGCTGATCCCCGTCAGACGTTTTCCGTTGCACCACTCGCCGTAATCAACGGTGTCGGACATCATCACCCACTGGATTGGCGTCACGAGCTGATGCAGTACGCCAATCACGAAGATGAAGGCGAACATGGTGATGTTGGCGTGCATCGGCACGAAGAACATCGCCATACTGACGACCGCCAACAGGGCGTTCGTCCACCAGAAGACGCTGACTTTGCATTTCCAGTCGGTCAGCGGTTTTGCCAGCGCAGAGCCGATAAGATTGCCGACGCAATAGGTGGTGAGGAAGGCGACAAACACTTCCGGGGTACCCAGAATCCAGGTGACGTAATACATCATCGCCCCGCCGCGAACGCAGACGGCCAGGATGTTGAGGATGGTCAGCAGACCGACGATGCGCCATTGGTCGTTCTGCCAGATGTCGCGCAGGTCTTCACGCATTGAGTTGCTGCTCGGCGGCGCTTCAACACGTTCTTTGGTGGTGAAGAAGCAAAACGCCAGCATCAGGAACGCCACAACCGAGAGCACGGCAATCCCGCCCTGGAAGCCCAGCGCTTTATCTTCACCGCCAATCAGATTCACCAGCGGCATCATCAGCACGGTGGAGAGCATGCCGCCCGCCGTCGCCAGCACAAAGCGCCATGACTGCAGGGAGATACGCTGCGTTGGGTCATTAGTTATCACACCGCCCAGCGCGCAGTAGGGAATATTCACCACGGTATAAAGCAGGGTCAGCAGCGTGTAGGTGATTGCGGCATAAATCATTTTGCCGTGCAGGCTGAGATCCGGCGTGCTGTAGGCGAGCACACAGACCAGGCCAAACGGCAGAGCGCCAAACAGCACCCACGGGCGGAATTTCCCCCAGCGTGAACGGGTACGGTCGGCGAGCAGTCCCATGCAAGGGTCTGAGATAGCATCCAGCGCGCGAGCCAGTAAGAACATCGTGCCGACAAAACCGGCCGGGATACCAAAAATATCGGTATAGAAGAACATCATATATAACATAACGTTATCAAAGATAATGTGGCTGGCGGCATCACCCATGCCGTAGCCAATCTTCTCTTTAACGGACAAAATCTCACTTTTCATTACGCATCCTTGTTAGCACTTTCACACGCACTGATACCGGTTACAGTTCTTGTAAACCATCCCTGTGAGCGCGGGTATTGCGATATCTCGTTATCAAATTACGATTCTTGTTTTCTGTGATCGGGGTAGCGTCAAAAAACATACATCACTGTAACTTATGGATTTCGTAGGGATTTATTTGAAACTGGTCATGGTATGGAGAAACGGAAGTTAAAAAAGTGAGTGAGGGGGTGTGGAAACGTTTGGAAGTAGCTATAATGCGCCCCGCCTCCATGTAGCAATCGAGGCGCGGAAGATCGTCATCTCCGGTGAGGTGGCTGGACTTCAAATCCAGTTGGGGCCGCCAGCGGTCCCGGGCAGGTTCGACTCCTGTGATCTTCCGCCAAAATAAACGTCTTTTCTATGCATGTCATATATCCTATCTTTGTGATAATCATCACTACATCTTTTCAAAAATTCATATATTTATTTCATTCTACATGCAAACAATGAATGAGATCGTTATGGACGATATTCAAAAGGAACATCTTTCCCCTTTTTTTTCTATATTGATTGGTTGTAATAAATCAAACTACACAGCTAAATATTTACATAATTCTATAATGGAAATTATAGACAAAAAAATATACAATGAAGGAGATATACAACAATACTTAACTAAATCTGAAACAATCAACGAAGCTACCGTATTTATCTCTCCTTACTCAATAAATAAAACACCCAGTTGGACTAAAAGAAACGATATACATGATATCGAGAATCACATTGCACTAACATTTTCTCTTGGAAGTTATGTAGCATTTTACTTTTCAGAAAAAGGAATGAAAGATTCAATAAGAGAACACTTCAAAAGTTCACCGCTAACAAATTTACTTCCTGTGAATGTATCACATTTAAATCACTTATTTATCAATGAAGATAATATCAAAATGCTCTGGCTCCTTGGTATTCATGGGAAAACAACTTTCAAGGCTGATTCAAAAGTTTTAGGCGGTAACAGTGTTGCTGAGTCGTTAGATCCTCTTGAAGATCAATCATACATGATGTCAGCAGTGAGAACTGAAATTGGAATTAATAATAAAACCATAGGGTTAAACCCGTTCAAATCATCGATTTGGAAAGGACCATGTAAGGACTGGAATGCGTTTGAAAAAAACGTTATAGAAATATTAGACATGTTGAACGCTAATAACCAAATCAACCTGGCACCAATAGGTATTTTAGCAAGTCCAATAAATGAACTTAATGGTGTAAATGACGCATATGATTTTTCTGTAGTTGATCCTGACTTCGTTCCTTACGAAATGAGCCCTACGAAAGTTGATCTACTGAGAAAAATCGCCAATAAATATAGAATTGAAGTTTATCCAATCTTGAACTCATCATTTTCGTTGAAAGTTTTTTACGAAAATGTTCATTGTGGAGAAATAAATGTAAGGCTAACAATTAAAGATTATGAAGTTTTCTTTGAGGTTTATAATCAACAACCTGTGGCACAGAAAAAAGAATTACTAAATAATTATTCTAAGATATTCAAACATCCTGAGTTTATTAAGTGCTGGTATGAATCTGGACACGCAGTAGTTAATTCATGGATTTTCAAAACTGATTATAAAGATGTATTTTATAATGGATTTATTTGGGCCGATTTTGAGAAATATGATATTTGCAAAGAGAAACCGCTAATTTCAGATAAACTGGACCTGACAAAAATCGGAATGCAAAATTCTCTTTTTTGTTGGGTGAAAAATCGTTGGAATAGTCGTTGGGATTCATCAGAAACCTTTAATACAACCGAGAAACCTACTGGATGGCTGTATTGTGATGATGGATCTGGTGAAAAAGCAGACTTTATTCATATTGATGATTATAATGATAAAACCATAATTTCTCTTATCCATATCAAAGCCGCTAATAGTAGTAGTCATAGCAGAAGAATATCAGTAGGTGCGCATGATATTGTTTTGAGTCAAGCAGTTAAAAATCTCAGATATTCAAATCGTAAAAATCTTATTCAGGATCTTACAGATAGAGCTTCAACCTCACAAAATAAAATGTGTTGGCATGATAATAAATTGATTCAGGCTTCATATTTCCTGATGCACCTTTCATCCTTAAATTCCAATCCTAATAAAATAAAAACAAGAGTAATAGTTATACAGCCTCACACAACCAAGAGCTATTATACAAAGTCGCAAAATAACAATATTAAGCGACAGCTTGATGTATTATTAGTTAGTTCAGATAACGCAATAAAATCCTCTGGAGCAGAGTTCCATATCATTGGTCTTTACGATAAAATTTCTAACCGTTAGGTTCTATTCCCTTGGCTCTTAATGCCTCCCTCGCTAGTTCCTTCAACCAACTGGCGAGACTTACCCCTTCTTCTGCCGCCACAGCATCCAACTGTTCCTTCAATGCCGGATCAATACGCATCTTAAACTGCGGAGATTGCCCGCCGCCTTTTGGTTTTTTTTCGCGCGATATGATTGACATGGGGCCACCTATCCAACTATCTTAATCATATAGGAGGCCACCTAAAAGCCTTCTACACTAACAACGCCTCGATGTGCGGGAACACAGCCGGAGCGTCTAACCTCACCAACTATCAAGGAGTTGATTATGGCTGATTCGCATTCTACCCCAGACACCGACCAATCCGGAACCGAGCGTTCGGTAATTGTGGGATATCGCCCGAATGTTTTCGACAAATCCACACCCAAAATTATTCTTTCCGGTAAGTGGCTACGCGCTGCGGGGTTTGATACCGGGCAACAGATTACCGTAAAAGTGATGAATGGCTGTATCGTCCTGATGGTCTACGGCGAGCAGGAACAACGGTTGCAGGATGAGTTGAAAGAGGCACATCAGAAGTTGAACAGAATTGAGAGCACACTGGCGACTCTTCAGTGAAGTACGGCTGAACCTGCAAGCGGTACTAACAGGTTCACTTGGTGCCGGATGGCGCTTGTGCTTATCCGGCCTACTTTCACAATCCTCTTTGTCTGCTAGCCTCCTCATAGTGACCACCAGAAAGATATCGACTATAATGAACGAATCGAACGATTCATGCGAAATGGTGACAATATGCATACTCTTACGGCAAATGAAGCCAAAACCCAGTTTGGCGATATGCTACTTAAAGCGCAGCGAGAACCTGTGCAAATTAATCGTAACGGTAAGCCTGTTGCAGTTGTCGTTTCCATTGAGGACTATGCACAAATGGAAGCCATGAAGCTCCAGTTACTGAAAGCCAAAATTCAGCGTGCTCAAAACGATATTCATTTGGGCAATACTGTCGATGGTGATGCTTTTTTTGATGAGTTGATGGATCAACACAAAGGATAAAAAGTGAGTTACAAACTTACTGGGGAAGCACAGCACGATATTATTGAAATCCGTGATTACACATCAAGAAATTGGGGCGCTAAACAGTCCAGGGATTATCTTAAGAAATTACAGGTAGTTCTCTCTCAGTTAGCTGAAATGCCAGGCATGGGGCAGCATCGCATTGATGATTTTGGTGAAAATATTTACAGCTTTCCTTATGTTAGCCATGTGATTTACTACAGTACACAAAACACAAATATTGTTGTATTGGCAGTCTTACACCAAAGCCGAGTACCAACAAAACATCTGGGACAACGTTTGTAGCTCACCACCTTATTTGCCGGGTGGAGCTGACGCTTATCCGGCCTACTTTCAAAATAAATTATTCTTCCATAACCAATCATCCCGCCTATATATAAATATTTTAAATTCAGCCGTAGAATAATTTATTTATTTTTCTCTATTATTAATACCTTCACTATTGCAAACCAATCGCAAAAACCCTCATATATTATTTTCTAAACAAAATGGATTATTAAAATGGCAATTCCTGCTTATCTCTGGCTCAAAGACGATGGTGGCTTACTTATAAAGGGATCTGTTGATGTAACCAATCGCGAACACTCAATCGAGGTGACATCGTTTAGCCATAACCTTTACATCCCAACGGATGGCAATACAGGAAAGCTTACTGGCACACGTGTGCACGGCGCATTGATTTTTGAGAAGGAATTCGATAGCGCTTCACCTTATCTTTTTAAAGCCGTTGCCACAGGGCAAAGCTTGCAATCGGCAGAATTTAGGTGGTACGAGATCAATAATGCAGGTCAGGAAGCAGAGTACTACAACATGCTCCTCGAAGGGGTTAAAGTTGTATCCGTAACACCGATGATGCATGACACTAAAACTGTCATCAATGTTGGTCATAGAGAACAAGTACAGCTGCGTTACGATAAAATTACTTGGCATTATCTCGATGGTAACATCCAATATTCGGATGCCTGGAATGAACGCATAACCGAATAAGTGAAATCATATGGACACTATCGAAGAGCTTAACGGTACATATTTTTACAGAGGGTTTGCTAATCTTTCAGCAGGAGAACTTCTTTTCTGGATTTTCCTGGATGAAACAAGTGAACAATTTGGCGTAAATGATTACATGACCTTGGGTCTAATTTTACTTGGTCAACCTACGATCGCAACCAGAGGTAAGCCGATAGGGGCAACAGCAGGCACATCACCACTGAGCTCTCAGCTACGACACTGGTTAAATATAGAAACCAGACGTTTACCCACCCTAACTACAGGAAGTATAAGACGATTAAAATTTGCATATGTAACAAATCTGGGCGCTTTTGTTGGAAGATGGATTCCAATATTGGGAATTGTCATAATGGCTTATGACGTGACTGCGATTTCATACAAAGCCACAATTAAATACAACACTATAGCCAGAGGTAAAGATAAGCTATGGTAAGTGATAATGATGTCATCGCCTGGTACGATGAGACATTTAATAAACCCAGCTTATTCTTTAAAAAGCGTTGGCCAGTCACCCTCGACACAAGTCTTTCAACAGGAGATTATGTGTGGGCCAGTGAAACGGGCGCAGACATCATGGATGCTTACTTTGCAACTTTCAATGTTGATTGCGCCAATTTCGATTTCTATAAATATTGGCCTATTGAGACATTCATACTTTATGCAATTTTTACCTGTAGCAGGGATGACGATGAGCCACAGCCATTAACCCTCCGTATGCTGACAGAGTCTGCAAAAGCAGGTAAATGGCTTTATGACTGAGCCTTATTGACGGATGCCATTTATCCAACCTACCGCTTCCAAAAAAAAGCCGCCGATCGATTATTCAGCGGCTTTCTATTACCTGTGATGCATCAGAAGTTATATTTCACCCCGAGCATACCGCGGGTATCACTGTAGCCTTTGTCACCAACCTGTTGGGCCACGTTGCTCCACACGTTGAGTCGCGGAGTGATTTGACCTTCAACGCCGACTTTCAGCTCGCCGATGTTTTTGGTGCCGCGCATGTCATTGCTAACATCGTCCATCTTCACGCTGGTCGTCTGTGTGTTGTGGATCCAGTTGGCTTCAACAAACGGCTGGAACTCGCGAGATTTACCGTCGTCGATGGCGTTGTGACCATTAATAAAGGCTTTCACGCCCAGACGGGTCATCAGGTTTCCATCGGTGTTGTCCTTCACGCGGGTACCGTTCGCTTCGCGGTGACTGTCGGCTTGCACGTCCATCCATACCACCTGCGCTTTCGGTTGCAGCCAGTAGCTGTTGCGCTCGCTTTCACCCAGTTTGAAACTGTAACCGGCTTCAACCGAAGCGGTTATCCCGCTGGATTTGTATTTCTCTGCTGCCTGCTCCTGGCCCATCACTTTGTTATCAAACCAGTTATACAGCGCCCAGGTATCTACGTAGGTGCCGGTCTTGTCGGCGTCATTGGCATACCATGTGCCGTACAACCCCACGCTGTAACCGGTGACCTGGCCACGTGAATGGTAGCCGGTCAGGCTGGACCGCGTGCGGTTCTGGCTGTTGGCATAACCGGCCATCGCGCCGAGGTGCCAGCGGTCAAGACCGTCGCTACTCCACTGCGCCAGGTCGCCGCCTAGCTGCATCACATAGCTGTTGCTTTGGGTTTTCAACTGCCCGCTACCGTCTTTGAAGCGGGTATGCGCCCCAACGTTACGCATCCACAGGCTGGTAACTTTCTTCTCGCCTGTCAGCATATCGACGTACTGCGTTTCACCCAGACGATCGTGCAGTCGGGTCATAAACAGCGTGTTAGCCGCATAGTTGTTCGCCAGATAACTGCCTGCTTCCGGACGGTATTGCTGCTCAGTGACAGGAGGCGCAACAGGTTCTTCCGGCTCAGGGATAATCGGGTCTACAGGATCGACCGGGTCTGGATCAATAGGGTCAACCGGGTCCGGATCAACAGGGTCAGGGTCATGCGGATCGACGGGGTCCGGGTCTTCCGGATCCGGAGGAGCAGGAATAAAGCTGGTCAGATACCAGTTACTGCCTTTCTGCACAACGTTATAGTCGTACGCACCGGCAACAATACGGCCCGCTTTCTCAAAAGTACCGTCAGAATTACCGGCCACTTCGATGATCTCAATACCTTCAATGGTCTGCGCCCCGGTTCCGCCAATGTTATTCACCGCCACAAACGCATTACCCGCAGTGTTGCCGAGCACTTTCAGCTTGTCGGTTTCGGAGGTATCGTCATTCAGGACAGTATTGAAAACCAGTTTGCCGCCGTTCCCGGTAAAATCTTCATTGATGGTAAGCGTCTGCCACGGTTCGCCGTCAGCATGCCCAAAGTTCACCACTGACCCGCCGTTCAGCGTCAGGTCGGTGAGCGTTGAGCTGTTAGTCATGTTCCAGGTCGCGTCGCTCATTTGCAGCGAGATAACGCCCGTCCCGGCAGTGGCGCTGGTGATGTATGACGCCCCGCTCCACAACGAGTTGTCGGTCATGTTGAGCTTAATGGTACTGTTTTGCTGCGGCAGGCTGCTGGTTGCAGCAGTCGCGCCAGCGGCATGAAGATCGCCGTCGATAAGAAAACGCCCGCCAGTAGAACCGTCTACGATGCCGCCCGTTTCAGTGCTGATGGCATAACTTTCGTTGCTATGATCGCCCGCCATGGTAATGGCGGCACCGCCTGCCAGGTTTATCGCCCCGCGTGAAGTCGCATACAGGCCACGTGGCGCTTTGCTGTATGACGCCGCTTTCGCCGAACTGTTCACGTTGATCGTTGCGTTTTCACCGAGATTCACGGTCGCGTTGGTGGAATAAACCGCATGTGCGCTGACGCCGTTGACCGTAATCGTCGCGTTGTTGCCCAGTTCCGTTTTGGACGATGAGGCGGCATAAATCCCCGTTGAAGAAGCACCCGAAGTCTCAATGGTGGCGTCATTGCCAAGCAGTATCGAGGAACCGCTCTGCCCGGTGCGAAGACCCTCTGAACTGTCACCTGTCGTCACAATGTGTGCCCGATCGCCGACCACAATTGTATTTTTGGCCTGCGTGGCGTCTTTCATCGCGTTTGCTGTGATACCACGTCCCTGGGAACCGGTGGTTTGAATATACAGATCGTCGCCGACGTAAATGCTGGCCGAGCCCTTCCAACCCTGGCTATAGGAGTTGTAACCTGCGTTAATACCGTCACCATCCTGACCGTCCACATAAATACTGGTGCGATCCCCGGTGATGATAAAGACCGGGTTATCCGGCGTATTGGCCCCGTGCGTGCGGATACCGTCAACATCTTTACCATTATTGGCGGCATTCTTCGACTGCGTGCGAATCGTCAGGTCATCCCCAAAAATAACGCCCGGACTACCCGTTGTACTGTTCTGAATAACGGTAACAGAGTGCTCAAAAGCTTCAGCGCCGGGTCCATTAATCGTTAATCCATTGCCATAAACGGGAATCGTGCCCGCACTCCATTGATAAACATAATTCGGCATGGCGCTGGTTTTAGCGAAACTGGCATTTGCCTGCGCTGGAATTATTGCCTGCAATTCCGGGGGCAGACTGCTAACCAGTCCGGTGGAGGGTAGACTATCAACGTCAACCCATGCCGCTTGAGCTGAAAATACCATAGAGGTTAATGCGGCTGAAACCGCTATGGCAATACGAGAATAAGATTTGGGATTTGGCATATTAGCCTCCTGCTTTCAGGCGTAGAGCGTCCACCACATCGCAAGGATGTGAAATAATAAAATTCAAAAAAACGTTATAAAATATTCGACAATATTTGATGAATACTATGGCCTAACTTATCTTCAAGCCTGAGCTTGTAGACATATATTTTCTTAATATCGATATTATCTATTTTGGTAATTTGCTGAATACTTTTCCCTGACACAAAACGCTTCAGTAATATCATTTCAGTATAGTTAAGTGAGCGTCCACGTTTGCTGTTAGCGAGATGACCAGTAAAGAGTCGCCTAATTTTCTGATCTTGAACTTCGTCATCATCATCAGAATATATAATCCCTTGTATTTTATTGCTTTTGGACAGCCAGTAGTTGGCTAACGGCGCCAGGTTCCTGTCTGCTATCAACACAATATGCATACCGCTGTAGGCAAGCCGGTCAACCCATTGCGGGTCGGCAAACAAGCGCAGATTCGGGAAAGAAAAGTCCACAAAAATAAACCCACGCGACAAATGGTTTTGATTATTAAGCAGAAGCTTTTCAATAATTCCTTTTTGCAGAAAACCATTCCCCTCAGGCCAGATCGCAAAAGCGGCACGGTGGCAGTAACTGGCGCGAACCGCAGTATCCGGAAATAATTGACAGGATAATTCACAGCTTATGCAACGAACAGTCTGTGACGGTGATCTCTTCATCAAAAATGACTCCTGTTATTTTTCCATAAATATTTCATTGGTAAATAAATGTGTCAATCCAACACGTTGTACGTTCCTTGTCAGTTAATAACAGTGGCGCTAATAAAATGTAATAAACTCCTGATGTACTAATATGTATGGTCTGTGAGTAATACGATTGCGCTAAGCTTATTTAAGCTTTATCTCAGAATAACAACCTATGCATTAGGAATTTTATGCATAAATTCAGGTTCCAGGATAAACAGTAAAAAAGCACTATTTGCTAAAAAACAACCTGCATAAAAGTTACTTACTAATTACGTAATTCTGATAACTCAATCACCCTTGTCATGTTGTGGACAAATATAAAGATAATTCAGATAAAACTGTAATGAATTCTCATTATTTAACCTTAGTTAATTCTCACCTAAGAAATAAGATTGCTAACATGTTGTATTTAAAGAAGTTTTAATGAATAAGTGAAATTCTTATCTTCGTTCACGAACAAAGAGTGAGGCGCATTTTCGATTTGGATGTAAAATTTAAAGGATGCGTTAGCGCACGCTGTGATTCGTTTTGGTTACTGAGGGCTGGGCAATTGTACCTTATCAATCAGTTGGTCGAATTTAATCCTGATAGCAAAAGTCTGGTCAATCGTCAGACCGGGCGAGCAATTCAGCTCCAGCTCCCTGCCTCGCTCTGTTTTCTCTATTTAATTACTCACGCAAGTGACATTGTTTCCCAGAACACGTTGATGACAATTGGTTGGGGTGAAAGAAATAATGTGACCACCACCAACACATTTTACCAGGCTATTCTGACGCTACGAAACGCGCTGGCGGACGTGGGGTTGCCTCGTGATACGGTGAAAACTATTTCCCGACGCGGGCTCAGATTAAATGAGAATACGCAAGTAGAGACAATAACGCTTCAACAGAGTGAAGTTTCCCCGCCGCCGGTTATTGAAGAAATCCCCCCCGTAAAGATAATTCCTTCGACACCACAACAAACGACGCAGATACCCTGGTTTGAGGTTTTATTTAGCGCCAGTGTCGTGATTGCCACGTTGATCATCTGGCTGGTGTGGTATCAAACGCGCCCTGTTATGCCGTTTAGTAAATTTGTCCAGGCTTCCATGCAAACGCCATCGCGGCAAAATTGCAAAATCTATTACTCACCAAATGAACACGACCAGCAAGGCTATTTCAATCTGATGCAGTTACATCCCTATCTCTGTGAAAACAACAAGCACGTGTTTCTTACCGGTTACAGCAAAGCGGAAAGGATCGTGGCATTTGTCTGTGATAAAGATGCACGGGTGGATGCTAACGCATTTTGTTCTACTCATTATTACTGGATGCGCGGGCAATGAAAAAAACACGCCACCTTATAGTGCTCGTGGCCGGGCTGGTTACTGTGCTCGGTTCAGGCGGATGGTTATGGCATTCACGCTATGCCGACAAACCGCTGAATTGCATCGGTAACATGGAATGGAATATTGGCAGCAACCGCTTTACCGGTACGTTATCGTTTCGGATGTACAACAGTGAAGGCCTGGCCACTATTACCGGCAAACTGTACGGGCGTAATACCTCAGACATTAGCAGGAACATCTATTTTAACTACACCCAAAAGCGCGATGCCCGAGTGCTACAGGCGATGCAGGTCGTCAAAACCTTCGCTGACACCGCTGATGAAGCGGATATTAACGACACATTACCTGGATTTTACCGCCAAAGCGGACGAAGCCTGAGCCTGGTCATGGAGGAGTATAAAGGTGCATGGATTTTTGCCAGCTCCAATGTGCCCTCGCTGTATTGCCGCAAAAGGTAACGTCATATCCGGAAACAAAAAGCACGGCCCCTCAATGAAATTCACATTTTTCATCATTGACTTACGCGACATGGGTCACTGAATCCACACATAACCCATTGCTATTCTTCATCGCGAATCAGGAAACATCCTGAATATCATAATATCCGTTGCGTAATAATTAAGCGAAATGGGCGTTATATTTTGCCCAGAAGACTTCAACCTACGGATGGATATTTGGAGAAGACGTGGGCAGGGGCGTTTATCTCTCTCGCGAGCAATGTCTGAGCGTTCAGGCGTTATCGCATTTCAGGAAACGGTATGTTTCCGGTGTATTTTTGGCGTACATATGAGGGATACGTAATGTTTACTTTTAAAAAGTGCCTGATTGCACTTTCTATAAATTTGGCCGTTGTTTCATCAGGTTTTGCTTGTACGACCCTGCTGGTCGGCAACGAAGCATCAGCGGACGGCTCCATGCTGGTCGCCCGTAGCGCAGACAGCGATGCCCTGAAAGCACAGCATTTTGTCATTCATCCGGCAAAGCAAAATCAGACCGGGGTATACAGCACCAAAGCACATAATGGTGCGAATGATTTTACCTGGCCACTGCCGAAAAACTCTCTGCGTTATACCACTGTCCCAAACTGGAAAACCCAACTGCACGGCGCGACCGGATTTAACGAGCTGGGTGTCGGCGTGAGCGGTACAGAATCCATTTTTGCCTCACCGAAAGCACTGGCCGCCGACCCGTACGTTGAGGATAAAGGGATCACCGAAGACGATATCCCGGATATTCTGCTGTCACAAAGTAAAACCGCACGTGAAGCTGTGGCGCTGTTGGGCCATATCGTTGAGACCGTCGGCGCAGGCGAAGGTTTTGGCGTTGCCGTCGTCGACGATAACGAGATCTGGTACCTGGAAACCGGTAGCGGCCACCAGTGGATGGCGCAGCGTCTGCCGAATAACCAGTATTTTGCCACCGGTAATCAGGGCCGCTTACAGGATTACGATCCTAAAAATCCGGACATGATGGCGTCAAAAAACCTGATTCAATTTGCGACTGAAAAAGGACTGTACGATCCGGCGAAAGACGGTAAATTCAACTTCTCCAAAGCCTATACCCGTGATGACGAGCGTGACCGCACGTATAACGACCCTCGTGTATGGACCATCCAGAAAGAATTCAATCCTTCCGTAAATCAGGATATGGCCAAAGGGCGCGAATTCCCGGTCTTCATGACGCCAGAGAAGAAAATGACGCTGGACGATGTGAAGGCCGTGTTGCGTAGTCACTATGAAGGGACCAGCCATGACCCGTACACCAACGGTCTGAACGGCAAAGAGCCATGGCGTCCGGTCAGCGTTTTCCGTACCTATGAAGCGCACGTCATGCAGGTCCGTCCGTGGTTGCCAAAAGAGATTGGTGAAACGACCTACATTGGCCTGGGCATGGCTGACCTCACCGCCTTCGTTCCGTACTACAGCGGCCTGAAAGCGTATCCGGCTAACTACACGATGGGTACCGATAAAGCGGACGATCAGTCTATCTACTGGAAATATCGTAAATTACAAACGCTGACGATGACCGATTATCCGAAGCTCGCACCAATCGTCAAAAAAGCCTACAAAGCGTGGGAAGACAAAGTGGCGAAGGAGCAAAAAGAGGTCGAAGCAGAGTATCTGAAGATGGCGAAAACCGATAAACCCGCCGCGGATAAGATGCTGAATGACTTCAACCTGCGCATCATGGCCGACGCCGAGAAGCTGACGGAAGATCTGACTAATCAGCTCTTTACCATCCGCACTAAAGACATTCAGTCTGATATTTTCTTTGCGAATGCAACGAAAAAAGACTGAGTAACGACGCGATAGTATTCTGGCGTAAAGCGCTTATTAGCTTTGCGCCAGCATTTCACACCGTGCCTTCACCGCCTCGTGCAGAAGGCGTACCGCGGTTGAAAGCTGTTTCCGATGCGGGCAAATCATATTCAGCGGGACTTTCTCGCCCTGATAATCCGGCATCAGCAGTTGTAATCGACCGTCACGCACATCCTCGCTGACATCCAGCCACGACTTGTACGCCACACCTTCTCCGGCAATCGCCAGGCGCCGGATCACTTCCGCATCGTCACTCATAATGGTGCCGTTAACCTGCACACTGCTGACCTCGCCGTTGCGCGTAAACGTCCAGCGATCGTGCAGGCGGCCGCGTAATACGAAAGTCATGGCGTTGAGCTGTGTTAAATCATCCAGTTTTTGCGGCGCGCCGTTTTGCTCAACCCATTCCGGTGATGCCACCAGCACGCGTCGGTTACCCGGTGCAACCGGCAGCGCAATGTAGGACGCGTCTTCGGTGTTGCCATAGCGAAACGCAACATCGACGGGGTCTTTAAAGACATCCGTTACCTGGTCGGAGAAAAAAATCCGCAGGCGCAGCGCGGGATAGCGGCGTCGAAACGACTGAAAGACCGGTAGCAGCAGGTTACGACCGAGATCGGAAGGCACGGCGATTTGCAGCGTGCCTGACACTTCATCTTCCGGGGTCTGAATTTTTTGCAGCCCGGCATGCATTACATCCAGCATCTGGCGGGCATAGGGTAACCAGACTTCACCTTCTGGTGTCAGGCGCAGGCTGCGCGTGGAGCGGGCGAACAAGCGGATAGCCAACGTAGACTCCAGGCGCTTGATAGCTGAACTGACCTGAGCAGGCTGAACGCCGACTTCGCGCGCAGCATCACTAAAACTATTCAGCGCCGCGGCGCGGACAAACAACGTGAGATCTTCAAGCCGGAACATTTTCACTCCCCGAGTATAAGTCCTGTCGCCATAGGGCTATTTTTCCCGTTCTGTTACCGGTTTACCATCGAATTATTCAACTGATTCCTGTGACCGGAGAGAATATGAAAGCCATCGCCATTACCAGCGCCGCGACCGACGGCAATAACATTGAATTTTTACAAGATATTGACCTGCCCATGCCAGTTGCTACCGGGCACGATCTGCTGGTTGAAGTGAAAGCCATTTCCGTCAACCCCGTAGATACCAAGGTCCGCGAAGGTTTTAACGCTGATGTGCCGCGTGTGCTGGGCTGGGATGCCGTTGGCGTGGTGAAGTCCGTGGGCGAAGCCGTCACCCTGTTCGCACCCGGCGATGAAGTCTGGTACGCCGGAGCGCTCGGCCGCGCTGGCAGTAACAGTGAATTTCAGCTGGTTGATGAACGTATTACCGCGCTGAAGCCAAAAACACTGGATAATGCTTCTGCTGCGGCGCTGCCACTGACCGCTATCACCGCCTGGGAAATGCTGTTCGACCGTCTGGGCGTTGAGGAAAATGGCAATAAAGATGATGTGTTATTGATTGTTGGCGCGGCTGGCGGCGTCGGTTCTATTCTGACACAACTGGCCAGTAAGCTGACCAAAATGACCGTCATCGGTACCGCATCACGTCCGCAGAGCCAGAAATGGGTACGTGAAGCGGGCGCTCATCATGTGATTGACCACAGCAAGCCGTTGACGGAAGAGCTGGCACGGATAGGCATTAAAGAGGTGACGCACGTTGCCAGCCTGAACAATACCGAGCAGCACTATTCGCAAATTATTGCCGCACTGGCGCCGCAGGGCAAACTGGCGCTGATTGACGATCCGCAAACTCTCGATGCGCGCCCGCTGAAGGCCAAAAGCATTTCGCTGCATTGGGAGTTTATGTTTACCCGTTCGATGTTCACAACCCACGACATCATTGCGCAGCATCAGTTACTGACCCGCGTGGCGCACCTGATCGACGACAGCACCCTTCGTACCACGCTGGGCGAACATTTTGGCGCGATTACCGCGGCAAATCTGCAAAAAGCCCACACGCAAATTGAAACCGGCCGCTCGGTTGGCAAGATCGTGCTGGAGGGGTTTTAACATGTCTGATTCTGACGTGATTTCAATTATTGCGGTACTGAAAGCCAAACCGGGGAAAATCGACGCACTGAAACAGGCGCTACAAGCTCTGCTGCTGCCCACGCGCCGGGAGCCGGGCAATATTGAATATGCCCTGTTCCAGTTACGCGACACGCCGGATGTGTTCTACGTGCGCGAATCCTGGCGCGGTCAGGCCGGTCTGGATGAGCATATCGCTCTGCCACATTTCCAGGCGTTCATTCTACAAATGAACGATCTGCTAGCCGAACCGCTACGGCTGGATTATCTGACGCCGATTGAGCCTTAATGTCTCGACGCTCCCCCGCAGCTGTGCGGGGGATTTCCATCAGCCATTACGTCCGGCCATAACACCGCCATCCACATCCCAGATAGCGCCAGTTACCCATTGCGCTTTGTCTGACAACAGGAAGGCGACGGATTCAGCCACATCACGCGGCGTACCAACCCGACCAATCGGATGGAAGCTGTCAAAGCTGCTCATCACACCTTGTACGTCTTCTTTCGGGATAAATCCTTCGTAGATAGGTGTATGCACAACTGCTGGCGAAACGGCATTGACGCGGACCCCATTCGCCCCCAGCTCGATGGCCAGATTTTTAGTTAATGCATGCAGTCCCGCTTTTGCCATTGAGTACGCTGAAGAAGGTGTTGCGCCAATTGCCTGTTGTGCCCACATCGAACCAATATTCACGATGGCACCCTGGATGTTAGCCGCCACCATATTACGCACGACATCGCGGGTGATAAAAAACGTCGCGCGGTTGAGGCTCATGTACAGTTCATAATCTTCAACTTCATGATCAGTGAAAGGTTTTGGGAAGAAAACCCCAGCTGCATTTACTAACAGGTTGATGTCTTTGTGCTCAGCATTTACCGTTGCCATCACCTGCTTAACACCCGCTTCTGACATCAGATCCGCCACAATGACAGAGACGTCACCCAGCTCCGCCAACGCCTGATGGGCCCGTTCCGCTTTCTCGGCACGATTGCCAACCAGCACCACTCGACCACCACCCTGGAGGATCAGTTTTGCGGTTTCAAATCCGATACCACTGGTACCGCCCACCACTAACAGTTTTTTGCCGACAAATAATGTGTTCATCGCTAGCCTCGTTTCAAGTATTCATTAATGCGCTAACAATGCCACTACCCTGAGGCGCTGACGAATGAGAAGAAATAGCGAACCGAGAAAGAAAATCTATCTCGATGGCATATACTGAAGATATTCACAAAACGGGAAATGACCTAATGCGCTCACTTAATCGGCTTAAATGGTTACACGCTTTTGAGGCCACAGCCCGCCACGGCAGTTTTACTGGTGCGGCGCAGGAACTGGGGGTCACTCCGGCTGCCGTTGGGCAACTGGTTCGTGCGCTGGAAGACTGGGTTGGCCACCCGCTGCTGCATCGAACCCGTTCAGGCAAAGAGCGTCTCACGCTGGTCAGCGAAGCACAGGACGCGTTGCGTGAAATAACCCAAGGACTGGATAGCCTGGAATCTGGGCTGAACAAGTTACGCGGCCGACGGGCGCGCTCGGTGGTGATCATCACGGCCTCTCAGGTACTGGTGATGAACTGGCTGATGAGCCGCCTCAATCGCTTCTCACAAGCGCATGAAAACATAGAATTACGCTTGAACGTGACGGAAAAGCTGATGGATGTTGCTCATGGCGAAGCGGATCTGGGCGTACGTTGCGGTAAAGGCGACTGGCCTGGGGTAAATAAAACCTGGCTGATGGATGAAGAAGCGGTTCTGGTTTGTAGCCCACGTATTGTGCCAGTAGATAAAATTTCCTGTGGAGAATGGTTGGCCGCACAGAAGCTTATCCATGATGACACTCCCCACCCCGGCGCCAATTTCCCGGGCTGGAATGATGTCCTGACCGCCATCCAGGCACCTGCCGTTTGCGACAGTGGATTGCACATCAACTCTACCTCTGCGGTGATTCTGGCGGCGCTCAGCGGTCAAGGTGTCGCCATTGTGCGTAGAGCATTGGTGCAGCAGCTACTGACAGACGGACAACTGGTTCAGCTTCATCCCAACACCCGCTGGCCTCTGGCGTGGTCTTACTACATTGTTACGCCACAGCACGCGGTAATGCGTCCGGAGGTAAAAGTCTTTAATGACTGGCTGATTGCGGATGTGCTGGCAGAAATCACAACCATCTCTGCTATGATGCCTGCACACAAATAAAACAAAACAACATGCCGAGGGAAAGATGAGTTCCACCAGAAGAGGGATGATGAACGTCCTGATTGCCGCCGTATTGTGGGGAAGTTCAGGCGTTTGCGCGCAATACATCATGGAGCAAAGCCAGATGTCGTCGCAGTTTCTGACCATGACGCGCCTGATTTTCGCCGGGCTCATTCTGCTGATGCTCTCTTTCGTTCACGGCGACAAAGTGTTCTCCATTATCAAAAACCGCAAAGACGCCATCAGCCTGCTGATTTTTTCCGTGGTTGGGGCGCTCACCGTACAGCTAACCTTTCTGCTGACTATTGAAAAATCCAACGCCGCCACCGCGACGGTGCTGCAATTTTTGTCACCGACCATAATCGTGGCGTGGTTTTCCGTGGTGCGCAAAGCACGACCGGGGATTTTAGTGCTGACTGCGATCTTCACCTCGCTTATCGGCACCTTCTTGCTGGTCACCCACGGTAACCCGACATCGCTGTCTATCTCACCTGCCGCGCTGTTCTGGGGAATTGCCTCGGCGTTTGCCGCCGCGTTCTACACCACCTACCCCTCAACGCTTATCGCGCGCTACGGCACGCTGCCGGTCGTCGGCTGGAGTATGTTAATCGGCGGCATGATCCTGCTGCCGTTTTATGCCGGACAGGGCACTAATTTCGTGGTGAATGGCAGTTTGATTCTGGCGTTTTTCTATCTGGTGGTCATCGGCACGTCGCTGACGTTTAGCCTGTACCTGAAAGGCGCGCAGATGATTGGTGGACCGAAAGCGAGCATTTTAAGCTGCGCGGAACCGTTGAGCAGCGCATTGCTGTCCCTGCTGCTGTTAGGTATTACCTTTACCCTGCCAGACTGGCTGGGAACGCTTTTGATCCTCTCTTCGGTAATACTTATCTCAATGGACTCACGTCGCCGCGCCAGAGCGGTTTAACACCAACCGGCGCGGCAAAAGGTCATGATTACCAGCCCGGAACCGCGCCACCGTTAAAGATAGTTTCTGCCGCCTTCGCCACTTCAGGTGACTGATAAGATTGCAGGAACTCTTTCACATTCTCGGCATCTTTATTGTCTTCTCGCGCCACCAGAATGTTCACGTACGGTGAGTTTTTGTCTTCAATAAATACGCTGTCATGTACCGGGGAAAGCCCGGTTTGCTGGATGTAGGTGGTACTGATAATCGCCACATCCACTTTCTGATCGTCCAGTACACGCGGCAACTGCGCACCTTCCAGTTCCATAATTTTCAGATGCCGAGGATTATCAGTGATATCCAACGCTGTTGGCAGCAGGCCGGTATCCGCTTTCAGCGTAATTAACTTCTCTTTTTGCAGCAGCAACAGCGCCCGGCCCAGATTGGTAGGATCGTTAGGTATCGCAATCGTTGCACCGTCTTTTAGTTCAGCGACAGTTTTGATTTTCTTCGAATAACCAGCCATCGGGAACACAAAGGTATTGCCCACTGCGACCAGCTTATAGCCGTGTGCTTTATTATCTTGTTCAAGGAACGGGCGATGCTGGAAGACGTTGGCATCCAGCTCACCATGATTGGTGGCATCGTTGGGCAGCAGAGAACCGCTAAAACCCACCAGTTCCACCTCCAGACCATATTTTTCTTTAGCGACTTTCTTCGCGACCTCCGCTACATCCTGCTCAGCACCGTTAATTACACCCACTTTGATATGCTTTGCATCACTGCTCTGTTGATCGCATCCTGCCAGCAATAATCCCGCCAGTAATACCGCCGCCCCGGCCCCGAAATAAGGTATCTTCAGCTTCACGTTTTATCCTTTTGCAATAACCGCCTGATGAGTAATGAAATGACTATAGCGGGAAGGCCGCTGCGGTTTAAAAAACGAAAAAGCATCAGCAAGAAGAAAAAAGCATAATGGGGCTGAGATTAATTAGTCGGAAGATACCGTTAGTTCATCAATTGCAAGCCCGGTAATAATTAGCACCAGTTCACGATCGATCCCCTTCTCAAGCATGGCATGGGCTATCCGCAACGCTTCGTCCTTTTTGCCCTCGCGTTTGCCCTCTAGCAACCCTGTCCTTCGTCCCGACTCACGTAAGCATTCTGCAATCGTCATTAATCTCTCCTTATGCTGGGGAACGCGCAGGGCAACCTCTCGAATAAACGCCTCAAAACGCGGTGCGCTGCCAGACTGCACCAGGTAATTAAATAGCGTTTCTACCTGACTGTCATTAGCGTGTCCCTTAATCAACAGGGCAACCAGTTTATCGACCAGCACCATCAAATCGCGCTCGCGTATATGCTTCTGGACAAGTTCCAGTAGTGCCACTCGCCGGTGCTGCATAATCTCATCATCAGACACCACCGTGATATCGACCAGCGGGAAGCCCGCTCCATAAAGATGCCGCGCAGTCTCTGGATCGTCAAACTCATCCAGCCAGCACAGCGAATAAGGGTACGGGCTGGCAACGCCATGGTAAAAAAGTATCGGAACCACCAGCGGCAGCGTTTTGTGGCCAGCATCAAGGTGATTCTGCATCGCGGCAATGGCGTAACGCATCATTCGGAATGCCATATGAGCATCCGGTGAACTCTGGTGTTCAATCAACGCGTAGATATAGCCTTTACCAGTTCTCGTTTTTAGCGACCACAGAACATCGGAATAACTGGCACGCAGGTCTTCCTCAATAAAACTCCCTGGCTCCAGCTTCAGTGTGTTCAGATCGCAAAGTTCACGTAATGGTGCGGGGAGATAGCTTTCAATAAAATCCCGTGCTGTTTCTGGATGGCTTAAGAATTTTTTAAATACCGCATCATGCGGCGTAGAAGTTGTTGGTTTTTTCATGGCGGTCCGTCACCAGAAGAACAAGATGACAGAACCTTACTCGCCAGGCGCACACACAACATCTGTGAATTTTTCTAGTTGCGGGGCGGCTTGGCGGATAAATACATACTTTTGCAATGTATTCATTTTCAGGGAATAACGCTCGCAAAAATGCCCGGTAAGTGAGATCACCCTCCGGGCAAGTACCTAAATCCTCTTTGGCGGCGGCATCCAGACCTTCCGGTCATCAAAACGTTTTCGACAAATAATTGCGCGCGGAACCGGTTTCCGGGAAGTTATCGAGGGTCATTTGCAGCTGATAGCCGTTTTTCTGATAAAACGGCAGCGCCTGGAAACTCATGGTATCCACCAGCGCATGCAGGCATCCTCTCTCACGCGCCGTCTGTTCTGCGGCCTGCATCAATTTTGTGCCGTAACCACCTTTACGCAGCGAGTCATGCATCCACAGAAAATCAATGCACAGCCATTCGCCTTTGATTTTGCCGATCAGCCCACCCAGAATGTCATTGCGCTCATCGCGCCAGTACACCGCCAGGTCGCCAAAATTGGTGGTTCTGAGAAACTGCCGGTTGTAAGCGCGCAATCCGGCAAGCAGGGCATTTTGATCGTCTTCGGTAATCGTATCTGTAATCTGTATTTGCATCCTATCCTCCTGAAATAACTACAACTTCTGGCTGATTTATTTTTAGACATTAACACAGGGTGATGAGTGAGTCGTATGCCGTCTACACTTACTCTTGAGATGATGCGCATAGACAACAAGGATTATTATCATGAAACGAGTCATTTTTCCGATTATTGCCGTCCTTTTCACGCTACCCGGTCTGGCGCAAGCCGACTCGGCTTATGGCAGTCTGCAGGCTGTACACGAAAAGAATACTGTTATGAAGGATTTGCGTAAGATTTGCACCCCGCAAGGGTCGCCATCTGATGAGGTGTGGGAAAAAACGATTATGGCTGATACGCGTAATCAGCAGCACATCCGCGAAGCCATTCTGGCAATTCAAAGAAACAATCAAAACAACTACTGGGAAGCGCTTGGCAAAGTTGAATGCCCGGATTTATAGCTATTATGTTGTAAAATGAGCACTGTAACCGGTTTCTGTATCGTAAAAACACGTATTGTTGCCAGAACAGATAAATAGCAATGGAGCAACAATATGCGATACCGTTTTCCTGAAAACTTCTGGTGGGGCAGTGCCTGCTCGGCGCTACAAACCGAAGGAGATAGCCAGAACGGCGGCAAAAGCCAGACCACGTGGGATGTGTGGTTCGACCGCCAGCCAGGTCGTTTCCATCAGGGGGTTGGCCCGGCGAACACCTCAGGCTTTTATCAGCACTGGAAACAGGACATCGCACTGCTCAAACAGCTGAAACACAACAGCTTCCGTACATCTCTGAGCTGGTCACGCCTGATCCCGGACGGCACCGGTGAGGTTAATCCTGAGGCCGTCGATTTCTATAATAACGTCATCGACGAGCTGCTGGCGCAAGGCATAACGCCATTTATCACTCTGTTCCACTTCGACATGCCGATGG
This sequence comes from Citrobacter sp. Cpo032, assembly GCF_030332975.1. NCBI lineage: Bacteria > Pseudomonadati > Pseudomonadota > Gammaproteobacteria > Enterobacterales > Enterobacteriaceae > Citrobacter > Citrobacter sp. Cpo032. Next base: position 47,130 of record NZ_JAOWGU010000051.1, on the reverse strand, counting down.
GGATGCAGGAAAAAGGCGGCTGGGAAAACCGTGAAGTGGTCGAGGCGTTTGGCCACTACGCACAGACGTGTTTCAAATTGTTCGGCAACCGCGTTAAGCACTGGTTCACCTTCAACGAGCCGATTGTTCCGGTAGAAGGTGGTTATTTGTATGACTTCCATTACCCTAACGTGGTGGATTTCAAACGTGCGGCCACCGTGGCGTACCATACCGTGCTAGCGCATGCGACGGCGGTGCGGGCGTATCGTGATGCAAACCATGACGGTGAAATTGGCGTGGTATTAAACCTGACGCCTTCGTATCCGCGCTCGCAGCATCCGGCAGATGTCAAAGCCGCGCACCATGCGGATCTGCTGTTTAATCGCAGCTTCCTCGACCCGGTACTGAAAGGGGAATATCCGGCGGATCTGGTGGCATTGCTGAAAGAGTACGATCAGCTTCCGGCCTGCCAGCCAGGCGATGCGCAGTTGATCGCCGACGGCAAAATCGACCTGCTGGGGATTAACTATTATCAGCCGCGTCGTGTGAAATGCCGCGATACGGCAGTCAATCCGAATGCGCCATTTATGCCGGAGTGGCTGTTTGATTACTACGAAATGCCGGGACGTAAAATGAACCCTTACCGCGGCTGGGAAATTTATGAGCCGGGTATTTACGATATTATTACCAATCTTCGCGATAATTACGGTAACCCACGCTGCTTTATTTCAGAAAACGGTATGGGCGTAGAAAACGAACAGCGCTTTATTCAGGAAGGGCAAATTAACGACAGCTACCGTATCGAATTTGTTGCTGAGCATCTGAAATGGCTACATAAAGGCATTAGCGAAGGCTGTCATTGTCTTGGCTACCATATGTGGACCTTTATTGATAACTGGTCATGGCTCAACGGCTATAAAAACCGCTACGGTTTTGTCCAGCTGGATTTAGAAACGCAAAAGCGCACAGTGAAAAAGAGCGGCGAATGGTTTGCCCATACCGCCGAAAATAATGGTTTTGATTGATTAAGTTGCCGGATGACAGTGTTGACTGAAAACGATGCGCCATCCGGCAACTGTTTTCACTGAATCCTGACCTTCATCGTAACCAAAAGCGCCGTCAGCAGCATCAGGCTGCCGGAAAGCATCAGGGGCGACAGCAGTCCGAGGGTATCGAGCGCATAGCCTCCCACCGCTGCCCCGCAGGTATTGGCAAGCTGGATCACGGCGACCTGGACGGATCCGGCTTTTTCTGCCTGATCGGCAAGCGAACGGGTGATCCACGTCGACCAGCCGACCGGTACCAGCGCAAACAACAGCCCCCAGATAATCGCAATACCCGCCGCGACCACTTTGTCGCTGCCCCACAGGATCAGGACCAGCGCACTGAGCGCCAGCACCAGTGGCGCACCGGCTAACGCCAGTTTGACCGAACGCTTCAAAATCATCGACGAGAACGACGTACCAACGAAACTGGCAATACCGAAGCTCAGCAGCACCAGCGTCAGGCCATCAACGTCAAAGCCCGCCAGATTCATATAGATCGGGCGAATATAGGTAAAGAAGGCGAACTGACCAGCAAAGGACATGAAGATGGCAATCATCCCGGCCATCACCCCTGGACGCTGCAACAGGCTGAACATGTTTTGTTTCTGATGCGAAGGTTCACCTGGCAGCGAAGGCAACGCTCTCACCACCCAAATCGTGCACAGCACGCCCATTACCGCCGCCGCATTAAACACGTTACGCCAGCCGATAATGCCGCCCAAAAAGCTCCCCAGCGGCGCGGCAATTACCAGCGCGATGGAGACCGCGCCAAAAATAACCGACAGCGCTTTCGGCACCGTACGTGCAGGAACCAGACGCATGGTCAGCGACGCCGACATCGCCCAGAAGCCGCCAAGCGCCAGACCGAGGCAGGCGCGGCCAACGAGCAGCAGCGAAAAAGAATTGGCAAAGGAAACCAGCAGACAGGAAAGCGTCAGTAGCACCGAAAACAGGATCACCACATAGCGACGATCGGTCGCCTGAATAATTTGCGTCACAAACAGGCTGGCGAACATGGCGACAAATGCCGTCACGGTCACCGATTGCCCGGCCACACCTTCAGAAATCCCCAAATCCTGCGCCATCGGCGTTAACAGGCTAACGGGGAGAAATTCAACGGTTATCAGGCAGGCAACGCAGAACGCCACGGCAAATACCGCCGACCAGTTAGGTCGGGAATTTGCCTCAGCGCGGGATTTTTGTTCAACAGCTTCACTCATTTTGTTACCTGCGTGGGGTTATTGTAGAAAAGTTACGCAGTGTAACATTAAATTTGTGACGTATTTAACGTTTTGACAACTATTCACCAGAGATCGGCTGCGCCTTATCCGGCCCAGGACAGAGAGCCCTTTCTGGCTCAATTAAGCGTCACGCGCAGCCCGGGCCAGGCCGGTTATCCACTCCTGATGACCGTTGATCATCGGATTGGGCAGCGTACGTGCCATTTCTTGTGCCGGAACGCCAATTTGTGATTCCTGGGTCAGAATACGTACGCGCCCGCCGGGTAAATCCTCAAAGAGCCAGGCGTGGATCACATCCAGACGTGTAGTGGCGTCGCCTTCCGCCCAGCCATGCCAGGCAACACGCGCGGCCTGGCCGTCAACCGGCGGCACATACTCAGTGATTTGCGCTTCGATGGGGAAACCAAAAGTCGTAAAACGAAAGCGGGCATCCATGCTTAACAATGGACCGGAACCGTCGTGAAAACGGATATCCGCTACGTTGCTGTAATACGTCGGCCAGCGCGTTGTGTCATTAAGCTGTGCCCAGACGGCACGGGCGCTCAGTCCGGCAACGATAATTTCATTTGAAGCAAAGTTATCAGTCGTCCCCGGCAGATACGCTGCAGGCCAGATAATTGCACGTTGTTGAGTCGCTTGATTCATGATGTACCTCGTCGTGTGAATTAACGAGGTACATCATGCTTTCGCGTAAGATATAAAGATAATGACGATTCAAAATAGTCGTCATCATAAATTTTGATATCAGTGCAGCCAGTGCACGCCATCCTCGGGCTGGAAAAAGGCGTTATAGCGCATCTGGAACGCATTAAGCTCCTGCATATCCGGCTCCATCTCGCGCAGAAAACCGAGCGCCAGACGCACTTGCGCGTCGGTAATCGGTGCAGCCAGCCGGGCTTTTTGCAGCCAGCGGTGCCATTGCAACAGGTTCTGCTCACTGCCGTCGACAATAACGATTTGCCAGATCAACAGCACCTGGGCAGCATTTTGTAGATGCGATTCATCAGGACGGTGGAGGTACTGTAAAAAAGCCTCTCCCTGTACTTTTCCCATCTGATCGATCATCGATTCTACCGGCACGACATCAATGTTCAGCCGCTCGCTCAGACGGCGAATTGCCCGCCGCGACCCGGACGTTAGCACCCGAAATCCCACCACAAAAACAACCACCAGCGTGGCCAGCATTATCCAAATCATGCGCACATCCATTACCAGACAGGACGCCCATCATAGCGGCAAATTCACCTCTGTCGACGACTGAACGTGTCATAATGTGACTTATCGAACTCGCAGGCAGACATCATGAAATCTGATATCAGAACGCTCGATCTCAATCTGTTAAAAACGCTGGATGCCCTGCTGGATGAACGCAGCGTAACCCGGGCGGCGCAGCGGCTGTCGCTCACCCAGCCTGCGGTAAGCGGTATGCTCAACCGCCTGCGCGACTATTTTGACGATCCGCTGTTTAGTCGCACACCGCATGGCATTGTTCCGACGCTGCGTGCCCAACAGTTGGCCGCTCCGGTCAAACAAATCCTCAGCGATATCGATATCCTGCTTAAACCGACACAATTTGACCCGCTCACCGCAGCGCTCACCTTTACCGTCGCCGCTACGGATTACGCGCTCAAAGCGGTTATCGTGCCATTTATTGCCGCGCTTCGCGTGCGCGCACCGGGCATTCGTGTACGAGTGATCCCGGTTGAGCCAGTGCTGCTCACCACACAGTTTGAGCAGGGGAAAATCGACCTGGCGTTGCTGACGCCGGATTCCACGCCCGACAACCTGCACAGCCGGGCGTTATATGATGAAGAGTACGTTTGTCTCATGCGTCATGCGCATCCTGATGCGGGGGGACCGCTGACGCTCGATCGCTTCTGCGCGCTGGAGCATGTGCTGGTTTCTTATGAGGGCGAAAGTTTCTGGGGCGTCACCGATGAGGCACTGGCAAGCGTCGGACGCCAACGGCAGATTGGTTTGTCGGTTAGCAGCTTCCTGGTATTGCCGGACATCCTCGCTATCAGCGATATGATTGCCGTTGTTCCTGCCCGTCTGGCGTATGACGACACCCGTATGCACGTTTTACCGCCCCCGCTGCCCATAACCGGTTTTACAAAAAGCATGGCCTGGCATGAACGCACGCACCGCGATGCCGCTCATCAGTGGCTGCGCAATCTGGTACATGAAACCAGCCAGTTTAGAGTATAAAAAAGCCCGCCATTAAGGCGGGCAAAAGTTACCAATGCACACTTAACTCAAGCAACTTTCAATTGTTGAATCTTTTTCTCGCGGCGAATTTTACGTTCTTCAAACACGGCCACGATGGCCATCAGGCAGATACAGCCAATGGCGGCGGTATCCAGCGCAGCAAAGGTGCCTGCCCAGCCGGTCAGCCCGAAAATCGGCGTGCCGTCGGCAATCATCCCCAGACCGAGCTTGGCGAAGCTGTCACCAATCAGATAAGCGAAAGTGCCTTTAATCCCATCGGCTGCGCCGATCGCTTTTTTCGGCACAAATCCGACTGCCGCAACGCCGATTAACAGCTGCGGGCCAAACACCAGGAAGCCCAGCGCAAACAGCGAAGCCAGATAAACGTACTGGTTGCTGGCGTGCTGATAAACGCCCAGGGTGGCGATAATCAACGCCAGCGCTACACAGGCCACCAGCGCACGACGACCGTTCGCCAGGTCAGAGAGCCAGCCCCACAGCAGCGTACCGACCAACGCGCCCACTTCGAACAGGGTAAAGCCCTGAATCGCCACTTCTTTGGAAAGCTTCAGCTCCTGGAAGGCGTAGACTGTGGACCACTGGTCGATACCGATACGCACTACGTACAGGAAGATGTTCGAGAAACATAACAGCCAGATCACTTTGTTTTTCAGCACGTACTCAACAAAGATCTGCCATTTGGTCATCTCGTTTTCTTCGGTCTCTTTGTCTTCTTCGCTGATCTCCTCACCGAACAGCTCTTCGGCTTTACCGAGGCCATAAGATTCCGGGGAGTCGCTGCCGTAGCGCAGGCCGATAAAGCCGACAATCAGAGCAATAATCGACGGGAAGATAAACATACCGATGACGTGACCGTCGAACAGATAGTTAGCGCCAAACAGCGCCACGCCCGCCGCACCCGCACCGCCGAGGTTGTGGGAGATATTCCACATGCCGAGGTAAGAACCCCGTTTGCGACGCGGCGTCCATTTAGTAATGGTGGAATAGCTACATGAGCCGCCAGTACTCTGGAAGAAACCGCTCAGCGCGTAGAAAGCGATCATCAAAAACAGGCTGGTTGAACCCGCGCCCATGCTGGCGCTGAAGCCAAGCATACAGATGGCGGAGAGGATCAGCATAAACGGCAGGAACTGCTTGGTGTTTTTGCCGTCCGCGTAGTAGGAAACCAGCGTTTTACCCACGCCGTAGGTGATGGAGAAGCCCAGGCCAATCATCCCCAGCTGCGTCATGCTCAGCCCGTAGGTGGAGATCATGTCGTTCTGCGCGATGTTGAAGTTTTTGCGGATCAGGTACATGGTCAGGTAGCCGATAAAGACTACCAGATAGGACTGCATGAACGGTTTGAACCACATTTTGCGCCGCACATCGAGCGGCAGATCCAGGGTCGGCTTGCGCACCTGGTTTAGAAAGGCCAGCATTTGACACTCCCGAGCTAATTTTTATACCTGCGAATGGCAGGCATTGTAAAAATCAGCCGGAAGACGCGCCTGAGACAGCGTCCAGGTGAAACCGGGAAAATTTCTTAGTTTTGCTCCACTCGGGACAAAAAGGTGAGGTACATCACGCTTCGTTGAGTTCGCGCGGAGCCTGGGCATTTAAAAACGGCAGCAGCAGCAGCGCGGAAATTCCCGCCGCAATAGCGATCACCACAAAGAATCCGGTCCAGTGCCAGACCTCCATCACCTTCGCCAGCGGCCAGCCGGAGAGCGATGCCCCCAGATAAGCAAACAGCCCGACAAATCCGGTTGCCGCGCCCGCCGCCTCTTTGTGCGAACACTCCGCCGCTGCCATGCCGATCAGCATCTGCGGGCCGAAGACGAAGAATCCGGTGGTGAAGAAGCACGCGGCCTGCATCACATAGCTGGCGAACGGCATCAGCCACAGCGAGCCAACGGAGAGCAAAATTCCGGCGGCGAAAATCAGGTTCATTGGACCGCGGTTGCCGTTAAACAGCTTATCCGAACCCCAACCCGCCACCAGCGCGCCAACAAATCCGCCCAGCTCAAACATTGTCACGGCGGTATTGGCGGTCACCAGATCCACGCCGAGCGTCTCCGACATGTACAGATTGCCCCAGTCGTTAATCGCGGCACGGACCACGTACACCAGCACATAACACAGTGACAGCAGCCAGATATAAGGATTCAGCAGCACATAGCGGGTGAGGATCTCTTTGCGGCTCAGCCCAGCACCTTCCTGCTGTTGGGCAATTTCCAGTTCATCATGCCGCCAGTCGCCAATTGGCGGCAGACCAATCGCCTGCGGCCTGTCGCGCAGCCTCCAGCAGAGAAAAATCCCCACCACAATCGCCAGCAGCCCGGCGATCATCATCCCGGCGCGCCAGCCGTAGTGCAGCGCTGTCGCCGCCATCACGATAGGGATCAGCGCCCCGCCGACGTTGTGTGCGGTGTTCCACAGCGCCCACCAGCCGCCGCGTTCAGTACGCGAATACCACGCGGTCAATAAACGTGCGCAGACCGGCGATCCCCAGCCCTGGAAAAAGGCGTTCAGCGCCCACAGCACCGCAAAGGCCCATAGCGAGGTGGAGAATCCAAACAGAATGTTTACCACGCCGGTGGCAATCAGTCCGATACCCATAAAATAGCGGGCGTTCGAACGGTCGCTGACGATACCGGAGACAAACTTCGACAGGCCGTAGGTGATGTAAAACAGCGTCGCCAGCAGCCCAATGTCGCTGCGAGTCAGCACGCCGCTGGTGAGGATATCCGGTACGGCGGCATTGAAGCTCTTGCGTGTGAAATAGAACAGCGCGTAGCCGAGCCAGATGGTGGTCAGGATATGCCGCCGCCAGTAGCGGTAGAGGGCATCCACTTCACGCTTATCAGTAATGAGCGGCGCACTGGCCGGAGCTTTTAAAAATGAAAACATGACCGCGCCTTACACATATCGCTGGGGTAACGACACGCTGACCCGCGTGCCGTGCGTACAGGAAATCGAGAGCGATCCGCCGAGGGCGCTAATGCGTTCACGCATCCCAGTGAGGCCAAATCCCTGTTGATTCGACCCAGGCGGCAGACCGCTGCCGTCGTCCTCAATCACCAGCATTAGCCGTTCATCCTGTTGCCAGCCCTGAAGCGTCACCGCGCTGGCGTTGGCGTGCTTAACGATGTTGTTCAGCCCTTCCTGACAGACGCGAAACAGCGTCACCCGCTGGCTTTCGCTAAGTGCAGATTCGTCAATTCGCCAGTCGAGATGGCTGACGATGCCACGGCTTTCCAGCTCCATTTCGCGCATCAATGAGCGGATGGCCTGCTCCAGCGTGAGATCGTCCAGCTGGCGCGGTCGCAGGCGGCCTAACAGGCGACGCACCGAATCGTACACGCCGAGAGAAAGTTGTTCGATGTGCGCCCCGCTGCGCTTCACCCCTGCGTTTTCTGGCGCCAGCCGCTGAACAATGCCCGCCTGGGTGCGAATGGCGGTGATGGTCTGGCCGATATCATCGTGCAGTTCGCGCGCCACATCCCGGCGCACGCTCTCCTCGGTTTCCAGCAGGCGTTCCGCCAGACGATGGTTGCGTGCTAATTCATTTTGCAGCGACTGGTTAAGTTCGCGCAGACGCTGAATACCCGCACCGAGCAGCAGCCCGGTCAGGCTTTGCACCAGCAGCGAGAGCAACAGATCGACGGGATGATCGTGCCAGGTCTGGCTGGCAATCAGCGCGATGGCGTTCATCAGCGTCGCAATCAGTGCCCCTTGCCAGCCGTAGTGCCAGGCCAGCGCAATGATCGGCAACGCGAGGCAAAACGGCGTGAAGCGCGAAAGTTCGGCGGGTAAACCGAGCTGTAGCCACAGGCTGACGCTAAACAGCAGCAGGTACCAGACCAGATGCCGCCCGCGCCAGTTCACCGGCTGCGACACCACCGCCGGGCCCAGCGGCAGCCAGGTCGTGCTGGTCAGATAGTGCCAGAACACCAGGCAGATCGGCGCCAGCGTTAATCCGCCGGTGAGCGTCAGCAACAGCGCGTTCCACGCCTCTTCACCTTGCCCAAGCCAGGGCAGCGATTGCAGCAGCGCCGCCGCCGTGAGCGCCGCGCCCTGCAACAGCAGCGTGCGCCAGTCGCGCTGATGGCGGTATCGCGAAATCAACATCACCGGGAGTAACGTGAGGAAGCTGCCGATCATCAAAAGTGGTAAATGGACCAGCGCCACTTCCTGCGCCAGCCAGAAAAGAAGCAGCCATTCCGCGCCCAGCAGCACCGGCCAGTAGCCGCGCGGACATTGCAGCATCAACCCCAGACGCAGGCCAAACGGAAACAGCAGTACCGCTAGCTCCGGGCGCTCAACCAGATGCAGGCTGATGCTCCACAGGCAAAACCACGCGGCAGAGAAGATAAAGAAGCAGGCAACAACGGTGATTAACCGGGAACAGAACGTGTTCATTGCCAGCCGTCAAACATCCGGCGGGCCAGTTCGACGTCGTTGCTGACCCCCAGCTTTTCCATCAGGTTAGCGCGATGCACGTGCACCGTTTTCGGCGACAGACCCAGTTCAGCGGCAATCTCTTTGACCGCCATACCTTGCGCCAGTTTTTCCGCCACCTGACGTTCGCGTTTGGTGAGCGGATCCTGACGACCAGCCGCCAGTTTGACGGCGATGTCCGGCGTCAGGTAACAGCCGCCAGTCGCCACAGTATGCACCGCCGCGATCAGCTCATCCGGGCTGCAGCGTTTAGAAAGGAAACCACGCGCGCCCGCGTTGAGCGCCTGCTCCACCAGCGCCGGGCTGTCGTGGACAGAGAGCATGATAATCGCCATTCCTTTTGGCAACTGGCTTAACAGTTCAAGACCAGAGATATCAGGCATAGAGATATCGCAGATACACACCTGCACGCCGCGTCCCGGTAATCCCGCCAGCGCCTCACTGCCTGAGCCAAACTCAGCGACCACCTGCAAATCAGGTTCCAGCCCCAGCAGTTGGGCAAAGCCGGAGCGGACGATGAGGTGGTCGTCAATAAGGGCAACGGTAATCATGGGTTCATCCTGGCGCTAAGGCATGCCTGATGGCGCTACGCTTATCAGGCCTACGGGCGGGTGCCGTTGTAGGCCGGATAAGGCATTAATGCCGCCACCCAGCAAAAGCGCTTACCTTAACGATAAGTGCTTTGGTGTTCAAGCCTTGAGCGATCAGGCTATGCCAGTTGTGACTGTAAATGTCCGGGTGTGCTGCGGTTCTATTTCAATCAAGGTGCCATTGCGTTGTGCTGCCAGGAATCCTTCAGGTCGACAGGTTGCAGGCAAGGCGAATGCCGCAACCTGTTGATCGCCGTTATAGAGGATCCAACGCGTCACATAATTCAGCTCCGTGCTGGAGAAACGCGTAACGAACGTGGTGCCATCAGGTGCGATCATGCTAAATTCCGGCTTATCTGTGTACCTGTCCAGTTGGTCAGCAAAGAAGACAATTTCCGGATCGTAAAAATGCGGTTCATTGAGCCGCGCCAGAGAAGCCTCGCCCTGAACAATCCGCTGATTAAACGCCAGCCACTGCTCAGTCGGCTTAACATGCGCGGGTATCGACTCACGCAGCTTCATGGCCTCATCCGGAATATTCTGGCTGAAGGTGGCTTCCGGTACGTAGGCATAGTTCATATGGCACATGTACTGCAACGGCATTGCCACTGAGGCGAGGTTGGTAACCGCCATCTGAATATCAATCAGCGCGCTCGCTTTGTGCATTACCACCGCAGGATGCGCCTGATAATGATGACCGAACCCCATCACATACTCATAGCGTCCACCCACGCGCAAATTCTCACCCTCCAGCTCCAGCCAGGCTTCATCCATCGCGGCACAAGCCATTTCACCGTGCAAAGGATGTGAATCCTCTGGTGATGGGCAGCCATTTGCCAACAGACCTGAGTGGAAGGCAAAACAGCCGTAGGTCGCCACCACTTCCGCCGCCGGTTTCGGCTGACTGAACATGTTACGCATGGTCAGGTCATGGCCATCAAACTGAGCATCCCAGATCATCTGCCCCATCCAGGGCAGAATAACCAGATGTCCACGACTGTTTTCTACCTTCAGCCCTTCCACTCCGCTGGCGTAACGAAATGCGGTAACCGTGAAGTCGTTATTCTTCAGTAAGATTCGCGGATGCTCTGCAAAGAGTTCTCGCCACAGCGTTATACGTGTTGTCATGATCGCTCTCCTCAGGAAACGGTCGCTTCAGCCAGGTTGTTGCGCACTTTGCTTTCACGCCAGAAGTAGATACCGACGTACACGAAGCACAGCATGGAGACCAGGAACGAGAGTTGCAATGAATGGAACATATCGGCCACATAGCCCTGAATCGCAGGAACCACCGCCGCACCGACAATCGCCATGACAATGACAGCACCTGCCATTTCGGTATGCTCGTTATCCACGGTATCAAGCGTACCAGCATAGATTGTCGCCCAGCAGGGTCCAAACAGGACACTCACCAGCACTGCGACATACACAGCGCTGAAGCTTGGCGCCAGTGCAACATAGACGAGGAACAGCGCACCAATAATGGAATAGAGAATCAGCACTTTTTCCGGATTGAAGCGCGTCATCAAAATGTTGGCGATAAACTTGCCGATAAAGAAGCAGGCGAAGCTATAGACCATGAAGGTTGAGGCGTCGCGCTCGTTGATATCACCTAATTCCAGTGCCAGACGGATGGTGAATGACCACACCGCGACCTGCATCCCCACATAAAGAAATTGCGCCACAATTCCACGACGGAAACGGGCATTGCTGGCCAGATAACGCAGTGTATCCATCGCTGACGGGCGTTTATGACTCGTGGTTTGCGCGACTTTACAGGTCGGGAAGCGAGTCAGCAGGAATAACACCATCACCACAACCAGTACCATAATCATGTACTTGTATGGCTCAAGGGTATTTTCCAGCATCAACACTTTAAAGTTATGGATCTGCTCAGCGTTCATCCCGGCCATCTGTTTTTCCAGGCTTTCGCCTTCAGAGAAGACCAGATATTTACCTAGCAGAATGCCAGCAGCCGCACCAATAGGATAAAAAGTCTGACTGATGTTCAGGCGTAAAGTGGCATACGCTTTTGGGCCGATCATTGAGCTGTAGGTGTTGGCTGCTGTTTCCAGGAAGCTCAGACCAATCGCAATCGCGAAAATCGCCGCAAGGAACATGGTGTAGGTGGCCATGTGCGATGCCGGGAAAAAGAGCGTACACCCAACGATATAAAGGGTCAGCCCCATTAAGATGGCGACTTTATAACTGGTCTTTTTAATCACCAGAGATGCTGGAATCGCAATTAAAAAATAACCGCCATAAAAGGCACTCTGAACTAATGCCGAGGCAAAGTTGCTGAGTGAAAATACGCTTTTGAATTGCGTAATCAGAATATCATTTAATGCGGCTGCGCATCCCCATAACGGGAATAAACAGGATAACAAAATAAACTGGAACAGAGGGGTCTTATTCAAATAGCCGTCAGGCATCTGAATGATGTTTTTATCGTTCATAGTGCTACCTTTTACAGTGCAGGAGTATTATTCGTTTAAGGTAAGAAACTCATTAAATTGTTCGATGCTTGGATAAGATGATTGAGTGCCTTTCCCGGTAACGCTGAAAGCAGCGAAGAGAGCGGCTTTTTTCATGGCGGCTTCCACATCACCGCTTTGAACGTAATAGTGAGCAAAACAACCGATGAAAGCGTCGCCTGCGCCACTGGTATCGACAGCGTTCACTTTAAACGCTGGAACATGGACTTCCTGGTCACGCGTCATCCACAGCGCACCTTTCTCACCCATGGTGACGATAATATTGTTCAGACCTTTATCAACCAGAGAACGTGCCGCTGCGCGAATATGGTCATAAGTATCTACTGGCATACCGGTTAATATTTCCAGCTCGGTTTCATTCGGCACAAAAAAATCACATTTACAGGCATAAGACATATCTAATTCCCGTAATGCAGGGGCGGGATTTAGTAACACTTCAATACCGTGTTTTTTGCCAAATTCAATCGCGTGATAAACAGTTTCCAGCTGCACTTCCAGTTGCAGGACAATAAGCTGACATTTTTTCAGATCTTCCGCCGCACGATCGATATCTTCCGGGGAGAGAAATTTGTTCGCTCCTTTAATAATCAGAATACTGTTGCTGGAGTTCGCATTAACAAAGATCGGTGCGACACCGCTGCTGGTGCAGGGTACCTTTTCGACATAGGTGGTATTAATTCCCCAGGATTCGAGATTGCGAATAGTGTTATCCGCAAAAATATCATCACCGACTTTTGTCAGCATCAGCACTTTGGAATTGAGCTTAGCGGCCGCAACGGCCTGATTTGCGCCTTTGCCCCCGCAGCCAATTTTGAACGCCGGTGCTTCCAGCGTTTCCCCTTCTTTGGGCATCTGGTTGATGTAGGTGATGAGATCCACCATGTTGGAGCCAATAACCGCGATATCCATTTTACTACCTCTCAGAAACAATCACACAACAATGATATTAAAATAACATTATCATGTTACTTTCGTATCATTTGTGACTAGGATCGCGATTGGAAGATCATTTTATTGTTTATTTATTGCACTAACTGTTACACCCACATCACAATACAAATGATGAAGTTGCTTACAATTGACTGAAAATTAACTGGTTATAATCAATAAAACGTGAAAAAACACGCTTTTATTTCCGGATAGTCAGACGTATAGTAATGCGGCAATGTCATGTTCTCAGAAACACAAAAATGTTACTGAAGGAACATGGGAACATGATTCGTGGAGAAGCACATGGAAACTAAGCAAAAAGAACGTATTCGACGTCTGATGGAATTGTTGAAGAAGACCGACCGAATCCATCTGAAAGAGGCGGCACGAATGCTGGAAGTTTCCGTGATGACTATTCGTCGGGATCTCAGTCAGGATGACGAACCGTTACCACTCACGCTGCTTGGTGGTTACATTGTGATGGTGAACAAACCTGCCGCCATCGTTAACGCGCCACTCCCCGCGCAAAAACAGTATCACCGCGACGATTTACCGGTTGCCATTCTGGCTGCGGGACTGGTGAGTGAAAATGATCTGGTCTTTTTTGATAATGGTGCGGAAATGCCGTTGGTGGTCAGCATGATCCCGGACGATATTTCCTTTACCGGGATTTGCTACTCGCACCGGGTGTTCGTAGCGCTTAATGAAAAGCCCAACGCCACAGCGATTCTTTGCGGGGGGACCTACCGGGCGAAAAGTGACGCCTTTTACGACACCAGCAATCCCTCCCCGCTGGATGCACTCAACCCACGGAAAGTCTTTATCTCCGCCAGCGGAGTCCATGAGCATTTCGGCGTTAGCTGGTTCAATCCGGACGATCTGGCCACAAAACGCAAAGCGATGGAACGCGGATTACGCAAAATTCTGCTGACGCGCCACGCCCTGTTCGATGAGGTCGCCCCCGCCAGCATTGGTCCACTCTCCACCTTTGACGTACTGATAAGCGACCGTCCGTTACCGGCAGATTACGCAACCCACTGCCGGAACGGCTCTGTCAAAGTGATCACCCCGGATTCAGACGGCGACTAACTCACTCAAAGAACACGGTAATTTTGTTAAACATCGACGGATCGGACTGGTTGCGGGCCACTTTCACCACATCTTCCAGCTTGTCGATCTGGCTTATCATCTGCTCAAGACGTTGATCGTCGTTGACCAGTAGCCAGATGCGGCTCTTATCGCTGTCCTGAATCGGTAGACAGAGAATGCCTTCCACGTTGAACGCGCGGCGGGCGAACAGCCCGCAAACGTGAGTCATTACGCCCGGATGGTTGCGTACGGTGAGTTCCAGGATTACGTTGTCATGAGTCTGCTGTTGCATGGCTTATTCCCCCACCATTTCTGTGTTTGCCGCACCCGGCGGCACCATCGGGTACACTTTTTGTTCGGCATCGATGCGCACGTGAATCAGCGCAGGCCCAGGACGATTAATAATCTCCTGCAACGCTGCCTGTGGGTCCGCTTCGTTATTCAGATCGCAGGTTTCGAGACCAAACCCGGCGGCTATCTGCATAAAGTTAATCATCCCCGGATAGGTCGCGGCAAAAACACCCTGCTTATAGAACAGACTCTGCTGCTGATACACCAGACCCAACGCTTCGTTATTCATCAGGATGATTTTAATATCCAGCTGATTTTCGCTGGCTGTCGCCATTTCCTGAATATTCATCATCAGGCTGCCGTCGCCGGAGAAGCACAGCACTTTCTTGTCTGGATTGGCCAGCGCCGCGCCAATTGCCGCTGGCAAGCCAAAGCCCATAGTTCCCAGACCGCCGGAGGTCAGCCACTGACGCGGACGGTTCAGCGGATAAGCCTGTGCCGCCCACATCTGATGCTGGCCTACGTCGGTGGTGATAATGGCGCTATCGTCTACGCAGGCAGCCACGGCGTTGATCAATCCATAGTGGCTGAGCGGGTCGCTTTCCTGCGGAATAGTGCAAGGGAATTCACGTTGTAAATCGGCCACCGTCTTATGCCACGACTCTCGCGGCTGCGCGTCAATTAATGGGATCAATTGTGCAAGAACCTCATCGACATCCGCCTGAATCGCCACGTGCGGTTGTTTGATTTTACCCAGCTCCGCGCGGTCGATATCCACGTGAATGATTTTGGCGTTCGGGCAGAACTGCTCCGTTTTACCAATCGCCCGGTCATCAAAACGTGCGCCCAGAACAATCAATAAATCCGCTTCTTGCAGAATAAAGTTAGTGCTACGCGCGCCGTGCATGCCCAGCATGCCTAACGACAGCGGATGCGCTTTCGGCAACATACCGAGCGCCATTAAGGTCATAGTGGTGGGCAGCATCGCTTTTTCCGCCAGTTCACGTACGCGCTCAGGTGCGTTAATCACGCCGCCGCCGAGGTACAGCACCGGACGCTGTGCGGCGTTAATC
Source organism: Citrobacter sp. Cpo032 (assembly GCF_030332975.1). Classification (NCBI taxonomy): domain Bacteria; kingdom Pseudomonadati; phylum Pseudomonadota; class Gammaproteobacteria; order Enterobacterales; family Enterobacteriaceae; genus Citrobacter; species Citrobacter sp. Cpo032. Next base: position 31,727 of record NZ_JAOWGU010000051.1, on the reverse strand, counting down.
ATGGCTGCGGCATCGCGAATGCTGTCCTGGCTGAACGCTGGTGCCGCCATTTTCTGCGCAGGCTCCGGCATCTCTTCAATGTCAAAAACGGCGGTTTGAATATCCTTAGGAATGTCTATCCACACCGGGCCTGGACGTCCGGACTGCGCAATGCGGAACGCATCGCTCATGACCTGCGGTAATTCACTGATATGGCGGACCAGATAGTTGTGCTTAGTGATGGGGATAGAGATGCCGTAGGTGTCGACTTCCTGGAAGGCGTCGGTGCCTATCATTGAGGCCGGAACCTGCCCGGTGATACACACCAGCGGGATGGAATCCAGACGCGCATCAGCAATGGCGGTCACCAGATTGGTTGCGCCCGGTCCGCTGCAGGCCATACAGACGGCGGGTTTGCCATCGGTTCTCGCCATTCCCTGAGCGATAAACCCTGCTCCTTGCTCGTGGCGCGCCAGGATATGACGGATTTGCGTGCTTTGACTTAAGGCGTCATAGACGGGAAGAATCGATCCGCCGGGAATACCGGTAACAACCTGAATTCCCTGGCGTTCCAGGAAATGAACGATGAATTCTGCGCCCGTAAAACGCGTACGCTTGGATGTTATGCCCGAACTTGCCATGCTCCAGTCCTTTTATTCTGGGCCTTTGCTCCGGGCAGGTCTCTGAAACGAAAAACCCCGCCCGGTTTGCGCCGGCGGGGTTTTGGAATCGTGTGTTGATTCGGACCCTACGGCGCATTGCCGACGACCACCACCACACGCACGACGACCGCTGCGCGAGATGGCGCAGTTTTTAGTAGGGTCGCAGTCAGCATGGAAGGGTTCATTAGGGACCTGTCTGTTTGTTGATTAACTGGATTTATACAAACACAGGTTTTTCAGCGTGACAATGGAAAAATTTTCATCTGCATAAAAATGCGCCAATGATCACATTTCGTTGTGCATTGCTGAAAAACAAAAAACCCCGCCGGAGCGAGGTTTTTTTCAGTGCTGTGCGGTTGGTAGCCGCCGAACACACTGTGTTATGTCAACGAAAAAAGTATACGCGTTCTGCGAAGAACACGCAATTTCGGCACGAATTTTGATGGTTTTGAGTATGGAACATGAATAGCGTAACGTCCATAAAATACTGTTAATTTATACAGTATTTATCTATAATGTCTCGGTACGCAATGTGTTATGCGGGGGCCGCATCGTAAACCGGCGCATCAAAGTCCTGGCTGAAACGGGTGGTGCCGTCAGCGCCTTAACCCCCGTGTGAGCACACTGTGTTATGTCAACAAAGGTGCTGGCAACAGGCAGCGGCGAGGTACGTCAGCACCGTGCTCCTTGTACCAAAAGGAGAGCGTATGAGCCTCGTGGATATCGCTATTCTTATCCTCAAACTCATTGTTGCAGCACTGCAACTACTTGATGCTGTTCTGAAATACGTTAAGTAATTCGGATTCAAGTCGCACCTAAGGGGGGCGGGTAACACTCCGCTCCCCTTTCACCTTCTCCCTGGTGCTTGTGTCGCGCCAATATGTTACGTTTTTATGACATTCTCAGGGAAGAATTCCACCATGACGCTTTCTGTTTTCTGCATTTTGCTGTTCGCCGCGCTGCTGCATGCCAGCTGGAATGCCATTGTTAAAGCTGGAAACGATAAACTGTACTCAGCGATCGGTGTCAGCGGTTCTGCTGCAATTATGGCATTGATTTGCTTACCCTTCGCGCCGCAACCTTCCGCCGCCAGCCTGCCGTTTTTAGCCGTCTCAACTGCGTTGCAAATTGTATATACCGTCCTGGTCGCCAAAACCTATCAGGTTTCGGATATGAGCCAGACCTATCCGTTAATGCGCGGCACAGCGCCACTACTGGTCGCAATTATCAGCGTCCTGTTTCTTGGCGATAGCCTCTCTGTTCTAGCCTGGGTGGGGATTGCCACGATCTGTCTGGCGATCCTCGGCATGGCGTTTAACGGACGCAGCAGCTCGCAACGCGGGATCGTGCTGGCGCTCATTAACGCCTGCTTTATCGCCGGATATACGCTGGTTGATGGCACCGGCGTACGTTTATCTGAAACCGCGCTGGGTTATACGCTGTGGACCTTCTTTCTGAACGGCTCCTGCCTGCTGGGCTGGGCGATGATTGCCCGACGCCGGGAAGCGTCACGTTATCTGGTACAACAGTGGAAAAAAGGTATTCTTGGCGGGATTGGCACAATGGGTTCTTACGGTCTGGCGCTGTGGGCCATGACTCAGGCTCCGTTGGCGGTAGTCGCTGCGCTGCGTGAAACTTCCATCCTGTTTGGCGCGCTGCTCGCGTGGCTGCTACTGAAAGAGAAGGTTGCCGGAATACGTCTCGTTGCGGCTGGAGGCATTGCCATAGGCGCAGTTTTGCTACGCTTATCATGACCTCTGTAAACCCGATGCAATCCGGCAACATTTGTTGCCGCTTTTTGTTTACATTTCCTGCCGTCCATCGTTTAAACATTCCAGCCCACTATCTGGTCTTCTTTTTCTGTTGTGGTAGATTCCACGCGCATTTACGGGAAAGTGCAGCACCTTATTCTTATTTTTTCACTTTTTGAAAAGTAATCAGCGAAATGAAAAGGCATAGAAGCGTCAATTTGTTGTTGATGTTGGTATTACTGGTGGCGGTAGGTCAGATGGCGCAAACCATTTATATCCCCGCGATTGCTGATATGGCGCGTGAACTGAACGTTCGCGAAGGGGCGGTGCAAAGCGTGATGGCCGCCTATCTGTTGACCTATGGCCTGTCACAACTGATTTACGGCCCACTTTCCGATCGCGTTGGTCGCCGCCCGGTGATCCTCGCCGGGATGTCCATTTTTATGCTGGCTACGCTAGTCGCCATAACCACTCACAGCCTGACGGTATTGATTATCGCCAGCGCAATACAGGGGATGGGAACGGGCGTCGGCGGTGTGATGGCACGAACGTTACCGCGCGATTTGTATGAAGGCACGCAGTTACGCCACGCTAATAGCCTGTTAAACATGGGGATTCTGGTCAGCCCACTGCTGGCACCATTGATTGGCGGTATGCTGGATACCCTGTGGAACTGGCGTGCCTGTTACATCTTTCTGCTGGTGCTGTGCGCAGGCGTCACGTTTAGCATGGCGCGCTGGATGCCAGAAACGCGCCCCGCAGGTGCGCCGCGTCCACAGCTTATCGCCAGCTACAAAACGCTGTTTGGCAACAGCTCTTTCACCTGTTACGTGCTGATGCTGATCGGCGGCCTGGCGGGCGTTGCGGTCTTCGAAGCCTGTTCCGGGGTGTTGTTAGGCGCGCGTCTCGGCTTAAGCAGCATGGTGGTCAGTATCCTGTTTATTCTGCCCATTCCGGCGGCGTTTTTTGGTGCCTGGTTCGCCGGTCGCCCGAATAAGCGTTTCTCGACGCTAATGTGGCAGTCGGTTATCTGCTGTCTGGTCGCCGGTTTGATGATGTGGATCCCTGGTCTGTTCGACGTGATGAACGTCTGGACACTGCTGGTTCCCGCCGCACTGTTTTTCTTCGGCGCCGGGATGCTGTTTCCGCTGGCAACCAGCGGCGCAATGGAGCCTTTCCCGTTCCTGGCCGGTACTGCTGGTGCGCTGGTTGGTGGATTACAGAACATTGGTTCCGGCGTGCTGGCGTGGTTCTCTGCCATGCTGCCGCAGACCGGGCAAGCCAGCCTGGGCCTGCTGATGACCCTTATGGGGCTGTTGATTTTTGTTTGCTGGCTTCCGCTGGCGTCACGCGTGTCGCATCAGGGACAGGCGGTTTAAGCGTATGATGGCCCGGCTTCTCGCCGGGCTTTTCACACTCAGGGGCAATCATGGTATTCAACAACGGCTCCAGCGCCGGTCTCCATGCCCCTTCCTCACCATCATAGAACTGCGTATCCGCATTGATAGCATAGGGAATTTTCGCTTTCTTCAGCTCGCAAGCCATAAAGCGGGCAAACGCTATTTGCGAGGCAGAAGGCGCGTTCCTGATGGTTTCTCCCGGCGACCAGCCTCCTACCCAACTAACATGACCGGTTTTTTGCTGCCAGTGAATGGCGGTATTGAAACGGGCGCGAATGGCGGCCTTTTCTGCCGCTGTCCCTGAGGTCCACGGGTATTTACCGTTATTTTTCAGCGGCCCCCACGGGAAAATATGCCATTGGGCCAGCACGGTATTCTGACTTTGCGGCGGCAACTTTAGGTTGGGCAAATCTTCCGGAGCGGCATGCAGTTTCGGCGCGATAAATATCATTCGCTGTGGATCGATGGCATGGATGGTACGGATGGTTTTGTCATACACCCTATTGAGCGACGCCTGATTATGGTTGAGCTTATCGGCAGGTTCATAAATCAGGTCGAAACCCAGCAACGGCGAGCTTTGGCCAAAGTAATGCGCCACCGCCACCCACCAGTTAACCACCTCTTTTTCGTTACTGGCACTGGGGTCTTTTTTATACTCGTCAGCCTGATAGGCGATTATCGGGATCACGCCATACTGCTCGCAGGCTTCCACCAGCTTGCGCAGATGAATGAGCCGCGCCTCCGTTGGCTCACCCGCCACGCGAATGCGCACGTGGGTCAACCCTTTCGCCTTATAATCCCGCACCACCAGCGGATCGAATTCACGGATGCCCCGATCGGTACGCGCCCAATCTACGTTCATCCCAACCCCAAGCTGCTGCACATACTGCGCCGCCGTCAACACAGGTTGCGCGGCACACACGGTGGCGCTGGCCAACAGTAAAAGGGAAACAATCGGCTTTAACACGGTTGTCCTTACGCAAATCATCAGGAGTGATATCACGTATTTAGCACGCTTTTTCAATTTCCGTGTAGAGCGAAAGCGTAAAAAATATTCGCGACCCGCTTATTTAACCTGCTCCTGTAGCCAGCCAATAAACGCCTCGATTTTCGGCCACTGCCTGCCGGGCAGCGTGGTGATGTAGTAATGCTGATGACATTTCAGCGCCATATCGCCAAAAGGCGCAATCAATTCTCCGCTGTCGAGGCGTTTTTGCACCAGCCGTTTTCGTCCCATCGCCACGCCGATATGGTTCATTGCCGCAATTACTGCTAAATCAGAACGATCAAAACCAATCCCCGACGATGTCGGCAAATTCGCCGCAAAATTCTTCGCCCAACTGTGCCACTCATCGGTCCCGGAATCGTTACTCCACGCCTGTCTGTCGTGCAGCAACGTACAGTGCGGCAAATTCACCAGCGAACCGGTAAGGTCATGGCGGCGGGCGTAGTCCGGGCTGCACACCGGCAGGATCTCTTCATCCATCAGGAAGTGATGCGTGAGTTGCGCGGAGGGTGCATCGTCAAAATAGATGGCGAGATCGATACCCGCACGCTGTAGATTGACGTTGTCGTTCCCGGTCAACATGGTTAGCGAAATTGACGGGTAGCGACGGGTAAAGTCGCCGAGCGCCGGAACCAGCCAGCACTGGGCGATAGAAGGCCGTGAGTAGACGGTGAGCGTCCCCGAGAGCTCCTGATTCTTAATATCAAGAATCTCCTGGTTGAGCGTGTCCAGTGACGACTTCAGCGCCCAAAATACTCGTTTGCCCTCATGAGTGAGTTCCACTTTGCGATGAGAACGAACAAATAATTGGATACCAAGCTCATCTTCAAGCTGATTTATGCGATGGCTGACGGCGCTGGGGCTCAATGACAACTCGTCTGCCGCCAGCGCAAACGACTGATGCCGGGCCGCCACTTCAAAAGTATACAGCTTTGACAGCTGCCAGCCGTTGAGCAGCCGGTTTCTGACTTCGCGTAGGGGATCCATTCTCACCTCTTTTCCTTCTAATTCATGCGCTGGAGTGTAAAAAAGTTCGCTGCAAAAATCAGCTTAAAGGTGAACCAGAGTGAACCATATCGCATAAACAAAGCACAATTAGACATAAATCACTCATTTGATGCAATCTGGCTCATGTGAAGGGGGATTTATATCGTTTGTCAGACCATGCCTTATTTTTGTCCAATAACCCTATATTAATCACAGGGCAAGGTGAGTTATGCACTCTCAAATCTGGGTTGTGAGCACGCTGCTGATAAGCATCGTGTTAATCGTTTTGACCATCGTGAAGTTCAAATTCCACCCGTTTCTGGCGCTACTGTTAGCCAGCTTCTTCGTGGGTACGATGATGGGCATGGGGCCGTTGGATATGGTCAATGCCATTGAGAGTGGCATCGGCGGTACGCTGGGCTTCCTCGCCGCGGTTATCGGCCTTGGGACCATTCTGGGTAAAATGATGGAAGTGTCCGGCGCAGCCGAACGCATTGGCCTGACGCTGCAGCGCTGCCGCTGGCTATCCGCCGACGTCATTATGGTTCTGGTTGGACTGATTTGCGGGATCACGCTGTTTGTTGAAGTCGGCGTGGTGCTGTTGATTCCACTGGCCTTTTCAATTGCCAAGAAAACCAATACTTCATTACTGAAGCTGGCGATTCCGCTGTGTACGGCGCTGATGGCGGTGCACTGCGTGGTACCACCGCATCCGGCTGCCCTGTTCGTGGCGAACAAGCTGGGCGCAGACATTGGCACCGTGATTGTCTACGGCTTACTGGTCGGCTTGATGGCCTCGCTGATCGGCGGTCCTCTGTACCTGAAATTCCTGGGTAACCGTCTCCCGTTTAAACCGGTTCCGGCTGAGTTTTCTGACCTTAAAGTGCGTGACGAAAGTACGCTACCGTCGCTGGGTGCTACGCTGTTTACCGTTCTGCTGCCGATTGGCCTGATGCTGGTAAAAACCGTCGCTGAGCTGAACATGGCGAAAGGCAGCACGGTATATACGCTGCTGGAGTTTATTGGTAACCCGATCACCGCGATGTTTATTGCCGTTTTCGTTGCCTATTACATTCTCGGCCTGCGTCAGCACATCGGTATGGGTACGTTGCTGACCCACACTGAAAACGGTTTTGGCTCCATCGCTAACATTCTGCTGATTATAGGCGCAGGCGGCGCATTCAACGCTATCCTCAAGAGCAGTGGGCTGGCGGATACTCTTGCACTGATCCTCTCGAACATGCATATGCACCCGATTCTGCTGGCGTGGCTGGTGGCGTTAATCCTGCATGCCGCGGTGGGTTCCGCCACGGTGGCAATGATGGGTGCCACGGCAATCGTTGCACCGATGCTGCCGCTCTATCCCAACGTCAGCCCGGAGATCATCGCCATTGCTATCGGTTCCGGCGCTATTGGCTGCACGATCGTTACCGATTCCCTCTTCTGGCTGGTGAAGCAATACTGCGGTGCCACCCTGAATGAAACGTTTAAATACTATACGACCGCGACATTTATCGCGTCCGTGATTGCACTGGCTTGCACATTCCTGCTTTCCTTTATTATCTAAGCGCAAAGAGACTGACTATGGAAAACATTCAAACACTTATCGCCCAGTATCCTTTAGTGGAAGATCTGGTTGCTCTCAAGGAGACAACCTGGTTTAACCCTGGCACCACCTCTCTTGCGGAAGGTTTACCGTATGTTGGCCTGACTGAACACGATGTTCAGGATGCTCACGCCCGTCTGACGCGCTTTGCGCCGTACCTGGCAAAGGCATTCCCGGAAACCGCGGCCACCGGCGGCATTATTGAATCTGAGCTGGCCGCGATTCCGGCCATGCAAAAGCGGCTGGAGAAAGAGTACGGGCAGCGCATCAATGGCGAAATTCTGCTGAAGAAAGACAGTCACCTGCCAATTTCTGGCTCGATTAAAGCCCGTGGTGGTATTTATGAAGTATTGACCCACGCGGAAAAACTGGCGCTGGAAGCCGGTCTGCTGACCACACAAGACGATTACAGCGTTCTGCTTTCGCCTGAGTTCAAACAGTTCTTTAGCCAGTACAGCATCGCGGTAGGCTCCACCGGTAACCTCGGCATGTCGATCGGTATAATGAGCGCCCGTATCGGCTTTAAGGTGACGGTGCATATGTCGGCCGACGCCCGCGCATGGAAAAAAGCCAAACTGCGCAGCCACGGTGTGACGGTCGTGGAGTATGAAGAAGATTACGGCGTGGCGGTTGAACAGGGCCGTAAGGCGGCGGAGTCCGATCCAAACTGCTTCTTTATCGATGATGAAAACTCGCGCACGCTGTTTTTAGGCTATGCGGTGGCCGGACAGCGCTTAAAGGCGCAGTTTGCCCAGCAGGGGCGCGTGGTGGATGCAGACCATCCACTGTTTGTTTACCTGCCATGCGGCGTCGGCGGTGGCCCTGGCGGCGTGGCGTTTGGCCTGAAGCTGGCGTTTGGCGACAACGTGCACTGCTTCTTCGCAGAACCAACCCATTCACCGTGCATGCTACTGGGGATTTATACCGGACTGCACGATACGATTTCCGTGCAGGATATTGGCATCGACAACCTGACGGCGGCTGATGGGCTGGCTGTCGGCCGTGCGTCTGGCTTTGTTGGCCGGGCAATGGAACGTCTGCTCGACGGTCTGTACACCCTGGACGATCAGACTATGTACGACATGCTGGGCTGGCTGGCGCAGGAAGAAGGTATTCGCCTCGAACCGTCAGCGCTGGCAGGGATGGCCGGTCCGCAACACGTTTGCGCCTCTGCTGACTATCAGCACATGCACGGCTTCAGCGCGGATAAGCTCAATAACGCCACTCATCTGGTGTGGGCGACCGGCGGTGGAATGGTCCCGGAAGATGAAATGGCGCAGTATCTGGCCAAAGGACGTTAAATACAGCTGAGCTTAACGCAGCATCGCCATCAGCTCCATCGGTGAGCGATGCTGCTTAAGCAGGTCACGCATCACGCGCATATGCGGTGCGGTGTGGCTGAAGAAAGCCTGATAGCCTGCACACAGCACGCCCTTTCCATTTTCCTCGCAGTACGCAGGACAATCACCGTGGTAATATTGAAACAATGAGCATGTCTGGCAACGCGTATTCATTGATGACATGGTCTGTCGTTCAATCTGTGCCGTCAGACCACACCACTGGCGAAGCGTTTTATCGAAAAGCTGGATAGATATCTGATTAATATCTTCACGTACCCAGATATCAAATATCGTAATTAAAAATCGGCCCCACGCCTCAGACGTAACCGATTCGTCTGTCAGATGACCTGAACCATCGTGCTTAACCAGCGGAATAAACTGTACCAGGCGAACATTTCCTTGTTGCAAACCACGGTACACTTCAACCGGTTGTAAACACTTCTGATGGTCAATCACCACGTTTAAAACATCATCACTAACATCCATGTTCTCACATCCTGTCATGCATAATTCCCGATAAATACGATAAGTTGGCGAACATGCGTTACAGCAAACAGCATTGCGAGGGATAACACCGCGAGGGAGATCATAAATTTGTCACGCACCGCGCGAGATTCAGAAAAATCGCTATGACTCACATCCATCAGATTACGGCTGCGGGTGTAGCGCCAGAGGATAATCGCCACTATCGCCAGCACAACTACCGATATCCAGAACAACGCTCCCGCCTGGTGCCAGTTGTGCTTAATCGCCAGCGCCATTAACGCGCCATAGCCCAACAACGTGCGAAACCAGGCCAGTGAAGTCCGCTCCGGTTGTAACCCCGGGTCAGCGATGCGTCGCGATTTGCGGCTATCCGGCATACAGCACCAGCGTCATGACAATCACCGCCACAATAGTCAGCATGACGCTGATAATCAGCAGGCTGTGGGTGTAGGGCAAGTCCTCTTTCAGTCGCATCGCCTTTTCGTTACGTAGCCAGCGCAGGTAGCCGTAGATCGCCAGACCGCCGGCAAACAGACACAGCAACAAGGCAAGCGCCTCACGGATGACCGGCGTGGCAAAATCCGGGGCCAGTTGATCAAGGCCAACCCCCGCCGCCAGAAATCCGAGCGCAGTGCGGATCCACGCCAGAAAGGTACGTTCATTTGCCAGCGAGAAGCGATAATCCGGTGCTTCTCCAAGGCGAGAAATCTTCATGACAGCTCCTTAAATATTGTTGTCTGGTCGTTATACCGGAACAGTTAAGGAGTATGAACCTGATTCTCAAACGAGTGGGCGAGTCGGGTGATGAGACAATGGGAAAGAGAGAGGGGTTTGTAATGCCGGATGGAGAGTTGCGTTTTATCCGGCCTACAGGAGATGCAGGCCGGATAAGTCAGTTTTAACCTAATCCCCAGAAGAGCACCGCCAACAGTTGCGGGGTGATAATCCTCAAGAACATGACCAGTGGATAAACGGTAGCGTAGGAGAGCGCTGCTGCCCCGCTGGTGGCATGCAGGTTATTAGCAAACGCCAGAGCCGGGGGATCGGTCATTGAGCCAGCCAACATGCCACACAGCGTCAGATAGTTCATTTTGGCAAAGATTCGCGCCAGCAAGCCCACGGTAATAAGCGGAATCGCGGTAATGAAAATACCGTAACCCACCCAGCTCAGACCATCTCCCTGTGTTAGGGTATCGACAAAATCACCGCCTGACTTCAGACCCACCACTGCAAGAAACAGCACGATACCCAACTCTCGCAACGCCAGGTTAGCGCTGGGAGGCATAAACCAGTACAGCTTACCGATGCTACCAATACGCCCCAGGATCAGGGCCATAATCAGCGGCCCGCCGGCCAACCCCAGTTTCAACGCCACCGGGAACCCCGGGATGAACAGCGGGATTGAACCCAGTAGAACCCCCAGCCCGATACCGATAAATACCGGCAGCATCTGCACCTGCTGCAGTTTTTGCTGCGCGTTGCCGACAACATTGGCAACAGCATCAATGGACGAAGGACGTCCCACCAGATTGAGGATATCCCCGAATTGCAGGCTGGCGTCGCTGCTGGCTACCAGCTCAACACCCGCACGGTTCAGGCGGGAAATCACCACGTCGTAACGTTCTTTAAAGTGCAGGTCGCGGATACGTTTACCCAGTACCTGTTCGTTGGTCACCACCACGCGTTCGACGCGTAAATCGGTACCTCGCGTGGACAGCGATGTGTCTACCTCCTGCCCAATCACCACCTGCGCGTTATGCAGGTCAGCTGGCTGCCCGACCAGGTGTAGCAGGTCGCCCATCTGGATAATCGTCCCTGGCGACGGCACCATCAATGTCTCGTCACGTTTCAGACGCGAGCAGATGATTTTGTCGCTGTTCAGAATCGGGACATCCTGAATCGCCATATTGTTGATGTTTGGGTTTTCCACGCGGATGTTCATCGTCTGAATCAGTGCGTGCCCGTTGGTCAGCGTGGATTCATGCTGCTGGGCTTCAGCATCGACGTTAACGCGGAAAATAAGGCGCATCAGCCACATGGTCAGTAAAATTCCGCAGATGCCGAAAGGATAAGCCATGGCATAGCTCATCCCCATCTGGTCAACTACGTCGCCAGGCGTACCTAAATCGCGCAGAATTTGCTGCCCCGCACCTAACGCCGGGGTATTGGTGACCGCTCCAGAGAATATTCCCAGCACCACAGGGAGAGGAATGGCAAAAATCTTATGCAGGATCGCGGTGACCAGGCCACCCATGATGACAATCAGCACAGCAAACAGATTCAGCCGCAGGCCCGAAACGCGCAGAGAAGCAAAGAAGCCCGGCCCCACCTGAATACCAATGGTGTAGACGAAAAGAATCAGGCCAAATTCCTGAATAAAATGCAGCATGTCGCCGCTCAGGGTCATCCCTGCCTGATCGACAAAATGCCCGACGATAATACCGCCGAACAGCACGCCTCCAATGCCAAAACCCACACCACGTATTTTTATGTTGCCGATCCATAACCCGACAACTGCCACCAATGCCAGAACGCTGACCGTCAATGCTATATCACTCATATCCTGTTCCCTGTGAATAACATCATTAAGTAAATGGATTCTCGCAGAGTACAGTCGCAATGTATGGGTGGTAAAGCACAAAAAAGCCCCGTCATTTCTGGCGGGGCAAAGGCATGGAGCTATTTAACTATCTAATGCAGGACGTTCGCTGATGGCGATACGTTGTGGAGCAATGGTTTCAGGTTCATTCCGGGTCAAATCAATATGCAGCAAGCCGTTAGTGAAGCTTGCGCCGGAGACCTCCATATTTTCAGCCAGCGTAAAGCTCAGGCTGAACGGCTGAGTGACCAGCCCCTGATGCAACCATTTGGTCTCTTTTTCCGATTGCTGCGGCGTACCTTTTACGGTCAGGTGCGTGCCTTCCAGTTGAATATCCAGATCTTCCTGGCGGAAACCGGCTAACGCAAGGGTAATGCGGTAGTGGTTATCATCGCTCTTTTCGATGTTATAAGGCGGGAAGCTCTGGCTTTCACCGGTGTTTTGCAAGGCATTGGCCAGTTTGTCAAAACCGATCCATTGACGCAGCAGTGGGGATAAATCGTAGTTACGCATAATAATCTCCTTCTAAGAAGCGAGTAGGTACCTTTCGGCTCCCTGACGGCAAGCCGATGACTTAGCAAGGCCGCCTGAAGCGGCCAACAGAATTAGTTGATTTCGATGCGGCGCGGTTTGTTCGCTTCAGGAATCACGCGCTCAAGATCGATATACAGCAGACCATTTACCAGGTTTGCGCCGCGAACATGAATGTTCTCCGCTAACTGGAACTTGCGTTCAAAGTTGCGCTCGGCAATACCCTGATACAGGTAAGTACGTTCTTTTTGATCGTCCGCATGGGCGCCTTTTACCACCAGCAGATTGTCCTGGGCAGTAATTTCCAGTTCGCTTTCAGCAAAACCGGCAACGGCAATTGCAATGCGGTAATGGTTTTCGTCTACCAGCTCAACGTTGTACGGAGGGTAGCCGCCATTGCTCTGGCCCTGATTGTTTTCCAGCAGGTTAAACAGACGGTCAAAACCAATAGCAGAACGGTACAGCGGGGATAAATCAAAGTTACGCATAATCAATAGCTCCTGAAATCAGCGAGAATAATTGACCTTCCATCATGGACAGGTCAGGTAGCCAGGACACCCATCAGGCATGCCCTTCATTTGTCTACACTCTAAAAATGGGTCTTAATACAAACTTTTCAAGCGTATTCATCTGACTTTTTTTGCAGTTTGTTGTCTATTGCATACACTGGGGGGAGCAGTTGTTCTCGTTAAATCGCGATGGCCGCCACAGTGCGACGAAATGGTGATGTTATTTTCGCAACGGATCGCTTTAACTCACCATGCAAACACGATAAATACAGATGAATAAATGATGATTAAAAAAATGTTGGTAACACTGACGATGTGTAGTGGGATGGCGTTTGTAAGCGGCTGTTCCAGCATCATGTCGCATACAGGTGGCAAAGAAGGGACGTATCCTGGCACGCGAGCCAGTGCCACAATGATTAGCGAAAGTGATACGAACTGGGGAACCAAGTCGCTGGCGATTCTGGATATGCCTTTTACCGCGGTGCTCGATACGGTATTGCTACCTTGGGATCTCTTTCGCAAAGATAACTCGGTGAGATCCCGCGTGGAAAAGAGCGAGGAGAGAACCCAGGCCACGAACGCCGTTATTCCCCCGGCAGAAATGTCTGCTCCATAAATTAACGCCCGGTTTCAGTCACCCACAGCTGGCGGAAACTCTCGACGTCTTCCATCCACGCAACCTGTCGACCATCAGGGGAGAAGACGATCGCATCGGCCGACGGCGGGTTATCATGACGTTCCGTTAAAAAATCAATCTCGCCCGTTTGAACATCACAACAGGCAATTCTGTTCTCCAGTACAAATCCCAGCCATTTCCCCGATGGGTGCCAGTTAAAGGCTGACTGAATATTCGTAGCGCACTGGGTAAGCTGACGCGGCGCTCCACCCTGTGGGGAAATCAGCCATAGCTGCACAATACCGTTGTCATCGCGCATTAAAAACGCAATCTCAGCTGCCTTTGGATTACTGCGTACCCAGTGGCGAGGCTGATTCACCAGCCCCGGGAAGGCGCGCTCATGGGTAAACGTCAGACGGCGTTGGCGAATACCGGATGGTGGCGCAGGCATGGTCATGTCAGTCCCCTCCAGAGGCGCGTCCCCCGGCTGTTTCCAGCCGCTTTCATCCTGTGGCAAATCAACAATAAACAGCTCTGGTACTTTCTCGCCAGTGGCTGATAGCGTATCACCGATAAACGCCAGCCTGTTTTCTCCAACCCAGCCCTCTTCATAGGCGCGGTTAATCTCATCGCTACCCGGTTTTGGCGTTGGTGTCGTCTGGCTCACCAGTACGCACCAATGGCTGCCACTGTATTCACGCGGATGCTGCGCGGAGACCTTCACCGGACCATACGGTGCAGCCACGCCGACGTTGCGTAAATCGAGCGCCGGAGAGCGCTCATGCAGTACATGGTCGTTATAGGTGAAACTGACAAACTCACCGTTCGGGCTAAAGACATGCACATGACTCCCGCCGCGCAGCGCACCTGGCGTATAGGGCGCAGTAATATCCATTGCATCCAGATTCTCCACCCCAGCCTGCGTAACAATCACCCCACGACGATGATGGAAGTCGTAATGCCATGTTTCATCAGGATTTTCAGGCCCGTGAATGAAGACATATTTTTCCAACTTTGGATGAACGGTCACCACACCAACGTGCGATCCCTGAGTAGCCCGGTAAATCACCTCCAGCTCGCCAGTATGGATATTGACGCGCTCAATTGTTTCACCGGTAAAAGAGGCGCCGGAAGGGCGCACATCAAAGACCAGCCACTGGCTGTCCGGTGTCCAGGTATTGATATTGGTAAGCTGATGATTACGCGGCGTAAAGGTGATTTGCTTCATGGGATGCCCTGATACAAGACGATTAAAACAATCATACTTCACAAGCACTTCACTTTCAGGCTTTAGCGTATCGCCATCTTCATTTTTGCGGACAGAAAGATGGAACATTTTGACGTAGCGATTATCGGTTTAGGTCCGGCAGGCGCAGCGCTGGCGAGACAGTTGAGCGGAAAAATGCGCGTGATTGCGTTGGATAAAAAACGCCAGTGCGGCAACGAAGGTTTCACTAAACCCTGCGGCGGTCTGCTGGCCCCGGACGCCCAGCGTTCGTTTATCCGCGACGGGATAACCTTACCCGTTGATGTTATCGCCAACCCGCAGATTTTTAGCGTTAAAACGGTTGATGTTGCCGCTTCTTTGACGCGTAACTACCAGCGCAGCTACATTAATATCAACCGCCATGCTTTTGATTTATGGCTTAAATCTCTCATCCCTGATGATGTGCAGGTTTATCACGACAGCCTGTGCCGGAAAATCTGGCGCGAGGGCGATAAATGGCATGTTATCTTCCGCGCCGACGGTTGGGAGCAGCAGATAACTGCACGTTATCTGGTGGGGGCAGACGGTGCGAACTCACTGGTGCGCCGTCATCTCTATCCACAGCACCAAATCCGTAAATATGTCGCTATTCAACAATGGTTTGCGGAAAAGCATCCCGTACCGTTCTATTCCTGTATTTTTGATAACGATGCAACTGACTGTTATTCCTGGAGTATCAGCAAAGATGGCTATTTTATCTTTGGTGGCGCCTACCCCATGAAGGACGGACAGGCACGCTTTGACGCGCTGAAAGAGAAGCTGGAAGCGTTCCATTTCCAGTTCGGCAAACCGGTGAAAAGTGAAAAATGTACGGTGCTATTCCCCTCACGCTGGAAAGACTTCGTCTGCGGCGAGGACAACGCATTTTTGATTGGTGAAGCGGCCGGTTTTATCAGCGCCAGCTCGCTGGAAGGGATTAGCTATGCGCTGGACAGCGCGGAGATCCTCAAATCGGTACTGCTGCGGGATACACCAGATATGAATCACGCTTACCGTAAAGCCACCCACAAGTTACGTCTCAAACTGTATGGCAAAATCCTGAAAAGCCGGGCCCTGACGTCAGCGTTTTCCCGTAAATGGATAATGCGCAGCGGCGTGGCGCATATTCCCTTGGCAAAATCTGAAAGTCACCCGCCAGCGAAAGAAAAACGTGAGAGAAAACGTAGTAAGGCAATGACATTGTGGCGCGTTTTCTTAAGGGACTGAGTTCACCTCGCTGTCACGGCCTTGTGCCACCGTAGCCAGCGCGGGAAAGTTGGCGGCGGTGTACCAGGAACCTGGCGTAGGCAGCCGCTCCATTGTACGGCCAGGCCAAAGTTCGAGTTGTGCCAACGCATCAAGGGAATATTCTCGCCAGTGATGTGGCAACATCAGTCTCAATGGCGAGGCTTGTTCACCCGGTACCGGCGTCGGTAAACGCGAGTCACTCACATCATAGTTTCTGTGCAGAACCAAATATTTCTCTGGTACCCGACGCTGGCTGTTCCACCATTTGCCATCCAGCATATCAAACTGAAAGCGGGTGATTTTTTCCGGTTTTGCCCCCAATTGCATCAACGCCTGGCGCAGCGCGTTGTTCATCGCCGCATCGTACATTTCCGTTGTTGCCAGTTGCCCATTGAGGATCAGCGATACCGCAATTCTGGTACCCAACAAATTTGAGTAGAGATCTTCCGGGGAAAATGCAGAAACCTCCTCCGAAAATCCTGGAACAGACTCAAAACCATACCATTGCGCAATTTCATGCCAGGCAGCGAGCTGAAACGCCAGATGCGCGGCCATCCATGCCGCCAGCGCGTAACGATCAGCAGGCTCTGTGGGGGGTGTGAAAGCGTTAAATACGACATGCCGTTGCGCAAGCTCATCATCCAGACGCAGCGTAAATGATTGACCAAGCCGTGGAAGAAGATGGCTAAAGAGCCAGGCCGTCATGTCTGCGGTATCACGGACATGTGCGGTATCAATGAAGCCACCGCGAGCGGTATACACTATGCCATTATTCTCATGCCCGATCCCTGCCAGATTCGCTAGCCCTAACAGTAGGCTATCGTTATAGCGGTGCTCGCCGATGCTATCGATCGTGACAACATTATCAAGTTCATAAAATGGCACCGGCATATGCAGTACCTGTGCGTGCAGGTCGTAGCCAAACGCGCAGCACGGACGTAATCCCTGAGGTGCAGGGAGGGGCGAAACTACCGGCCAGGCAGTACCCTGGGCCTTATCCTCTGTAGAAACGAGCTGCAAAGTTACAGGTATTGCCGCACGGGCTATCGCCGTTGCCAGCCATAAGAGCGCTATTAACACCACCTTATTGATCAAAATGCCTCTCCAACCTGAAAATAAAAACCGCTGCTCCCTTTGCCAATCCCATAATCAAGACGCACATTCACCCGGGGCTTAAATTCAAAGCGGTAGCCCACACCGGCGGACGGTAACCAGCGTCCATCGTCCAGCGCATGAAAAGAGGGTCCCATCGTGCCCGCACCGAGCCAACCAACCACACCATGCCGCCAGTCAAGTTTCCGCCGATACTCCAGTTGCCCGCTGACGGCGTTTTTATCCCGGTAGCGCCCTTCGTAATAACCGCGCATACGCTGATTGCTGCCAAGCAGCGGCATCATGCTCCACGGCACATCGCCTTGGGTAAACGCGCCGTCCATCTCCCAGGCAAGCACATTGTTCTCGTCCAGCGAGTGATAGCGGCTGTAGTGCAGTTGATATTCATCAAATCGCGTATCGCTTCCCACCTCTGGTGTGAATCGGGTATAGCGCACACCGGCATACTGTCCTTTACGCGGGTTGGGAACGAAATCACGATCGTCCCAGCTGAGTTCGACACTACTTCCGGAGCTGAGAACCGACGCCCCCTGCCCGGTATGCTCAATGTTGGGCGGATCGTTATCGTCCATTTGGGTAGCTTGCTGGGCGTTCAGCGACCAGCCAAGCCCCAGATAAACATTGGGTGCCAACTGGCGATACAACGTTGGACGCAACTCCAGGATCTGAGCGGTGTATTGCTGTTTTTGGTTATCTTTATCCCCAGCGCTAAAACCTTGCCCCCAGTAGTAGGTTGGAGTATCCGTTAATGCGCCATTGAGAAAAAATCGCCACCGATCGTCGGCAAAAAATGCGTAATTTTGCATCGTGATACCGAATGCGCCAGTTGAGCTAAAATAGCCGCTGAGCGTCAGCGTCGAGTTTTGGCTTACCGTATCATTCGGGTCAGGGCGATACATCCCCACCACCGCTGTACCGATCCCTAACCCCAGCTCCGGGGTATAAAACGGTCCCGGCATTACGCCCCAGTCAATGCCTTTGCTGGCGTCAAAGCTATCACTGGCACCCAACTTATTTAGCCAACCGTCAACTTCGCCTCGGCTCGGCAACGCTGCCCGCACTGTACAGGAGAGCATGTTGAACAGCAGGAAGAGGGTAAGACGGCTCAAAAGCGATACTCTCCCGCCATGAAGAAACTGTTACGTTCAGCAAAGCCGATTTCGGTCGTGACGTTGAAGTTCCGGGTAATTTCATACTGTGCGCCCACCAGCACGTTCCAGGGGGATTGCAGATGCTGTTTAACGTCAAAGCGACCATTACCGTCTTTGTTGGCAATATCAACGAGTCTTTGCAGCGTTTCAGACGGCATGGTGAGGTCGTTAAGGCTACCGCTAAATTCTTGCTGCACGTCCTGGTACATACTGCCAACCCATAGATTCAACTTTCCGGATGGCAGGTGCAGCGCATCCACACTGGGGGTAGTAAAGCGATAACCGATGCGCGGAGAAAGGGTTAAGGCGTCAATACTCCCATCCAGAATATCGAACCGCGTCTGGGTGTAGTTGGCATCAAAAGCAGTAAACCAGTTGCCTACACCGCCAACCAGCGTCGTCCCTACGCCGTAGGTGGTGCCTTTAAAGTCGAGTTGAAACGCCAGATTCTGCAAACTGCTTGGTGTGCGGTCTTTAAGGGGGCCTTTTATCCCGACGCCTATTTGCGAAACGGAGTGGCCATCGGTATAGCCAATCAGGCCATAGACGTTCATAAACGGCAGCAGCCAGGCATCCAGCTTCAGCGTTTCGGTTTTACTGCGTTCACGCGTATTGCCGACGCTAATTTTAAACGCGTTATCCAGTGAGCGGCCACCGAGGGAAAGACCGTTGAAGTTAATACTATCAACATTAATATTTTGTCGGATATTCATGTAGTTAATATTCACGCCAAATGGTGCCGGTAGTTCATATCCGCGCTTACGCGCTTCATCGCCTAAAAAGGGCAAAATGGTGTGGTTTTCGGCAGGTTTAACCGTCGTTTTTTCCGGTACAGGCGCAGACAGACCGTCATCCTGATAGCCAAAGAGAGGTGTAATAGTTGAGCTGGAATCCGTCGCGGCACTGGCATGAAAAACCAGACAGGAAGACGTTATCAACACCACGCGGATGCTTGTGTTTGTCATAAGAAAGTTTAGTAGCAGGCAAGAATTGCCCAGATATAAAAGAAGAAGGGAGAGTATAGAAGTTACGTACTATGTGGAGGTATTAATGTGCGGTTTCACATCTGATAATATAAATATATGTTTTATAACATTTTAATGTTAATGCCCAGCCGAGACCAGGCATAACACGAATCAGGAAAGGACGTATTTCTCTATCGCCCAGGCGACGCCATCTTCAAGGTTAGATTTCGTCACAAAGTTGGCGATTTCTTTGACTGATGGAATAGCGTTATCCATAGCAACGCCCACCCCTGCGTATTCAATCATCGCAATGTCGTTTTCCTGATCGCCAATCGCCATCACCTCTTCGGCTTTAATGCCTAACGCATCGGCCAGCGATTTTACGCCCGTCCCTTTATTGACGCGTTTATCGAGGATTTCGAGGAAATACGGCGCACTTTTCAGCACGGTGTACTTCTCTTTTACTTCCGCAGGTAGACGAGAGATAGCTTTATCGAGGATCTCCGGCTCGTCAATCATCATCACTTTCAGGAACTGGGTTGCGGGATCCATTTTCTCGGCTTCACAGAACACCAGCGGGATGGTCGCGACAAACGATTCGTGCACCGTGTAGTAGCTGATATCACGGTTCGCGGTATACAGCGTATTGCGATCGAGGGCGTGGAAATGCGAGCCAACTTCCCGGGAAAGCTGCTCCAGGTAGCGATAATCATCATAGCTCAGCGCGGTTTGCGCCACGGTACTGCCATCCCCTGCTTTCTGCACCAGCGCACCGTTGTAGGTAATGCAGTAGTCACCGGGTTGTTCCATATGTAGTTCTTTCAGATAGCTGTGAACGCCGGCATACGGGCGTCCCGTGGTCAGCACCACATTCACGCCACGCGCGCGTGCCGCGGCAATCGCCGTTTTGACCGCTGGTGAAATGGTGTGATCGGGCAGCAGAAGTGTGCCATCCATGTCGATAGCAATAAGTTTGATAGCCATGAGTTCCCCGGATTAAATGAGTCCGTCCTCATGCTAACGCGATTCCGCTCAAAAAACAGCTACGAAAAGGGGGATAGAAAGGGGAATCGAGATTCCCCTTTTTGTAGATTGGTTGTCGTTTGAAAGCCTGATAAGCAACGCGCCATCAGGCACAATACAACGTCTTGCCGGATGGCGGCGTAAACCGCCTTATCCGGCCTACAGATTGGCTTAAATATCGATATTCGCCGCTTTCAGGGCGTTCTCTTCGATAAATGCGCGACGTGGTTCAACGGCATCGCCCATCAGCGTAGTGAACAGCTGGTCGGCAGCAATCGCATCCTTCACGGTAACGCGCAGCATACGACGGCTTTCCGGATCCATGGTGGTTTCCCACAGCTGTTCCGGGTTCATCTCGCCCAGACCTTTATAACGCTGGATAGCGAGGCCACGACGAGACTCTTTCTGCAGCCATTCCAGTGCCTGCTCAAAGCTGGCAACCGGCTGGCGACGCTCGCCACGTTCGATAAACGCATCGTCTTCGATCAGCCCACGCAGCTTCTCGCCAAGCGTACAAATTCGACGGTATTCGCCACCGGTCACAAACTCGTGGTCCAGAACGTAGTCGGTATCCACACCGTGAGTACGGACGCGCACAATCGGTTCAAACAGGTTCTGCTCTGCGTTGTGGTGGATATCAAACTTCCACAGGCTACCGTGCTGTTCTTTTTCGTTCAGCTCGGTAATCAGTGCATTCACCCAGCGGGTAACGGCCTGTTCATTTGCCAAATCAGCTTCTGGCAGCGTCGGTTGATAAACCAGCTCTTTCAGCAGCGCTTTCGGGAAACGACGTTCCATACGGCCAATCATTTTCTGTGTCGCGTTGTATTCAGAAACCAGTTTCTCTAACGACTCACCTGAAAGGGCTGGTGCGTTGGCATTGGTGTGCAGCGTAGCACCATCCAGAGCGATAGAGATCTGATACTGATCCATCGCTTCGTCATCTTTAATGTATTGTTCCTGCTTGCCTTTTTTCACTTTGTACAGCGGTGGCTGTGCAATGTAAACGTGGCCGCGTTCAACGATTTCCGGCATCTGACGATAGAAGAAGGTCAACAGCAGCGTACGAATGTGCGAGCCATCGACGTCGGCATCGGTCATGATGATGATGCTGTGATAACGCAGTTTGTCCGGGTTGTACTCGTCACGACCGATGCCACAGCCGAGCGCGGTGATCAGCGTCGCGACTTCCTGAGAGGAGAGCATCTTGTCAAAGCGCGCTTTCTCGACGTTGAGGATTTTACCCTTCAGCGGCAGAATCGCCTGGTTTTTACGGTTACGGCCCTGCTTAGCAGAACCGCCCGCGGAGTCCCCTTCCACAAGGTACAGTTCGGACAACGCCGGGTCGCGTTCCTGACAGTCCGCCAGCTTGCCCGGCAGACCCGCTAAGTCCAGCGCGCCTTTACGACGGGTCATTTCACGCGCACGACGTGCAGCTTCACGAGCACGCGCAGCATCAATAATTTTGCCGACAACGATTTTCGCGTCAGACGGGTTTTCCAGCAGATATTCGCTCAGCAGTTCGTTCATCTGCTGTTCTACCGCCGATTTCACCTCAGAGGAGACCAGCTTGTCTTTGGTCTGTGAGGAGAACTTCGGATCCGGTACTTTCACGGAAACAACGGCAATCAGGCCTTCACGGGCATCGTCACCAGTAGCGCTGACTTTCGCTTTTTTGCTGTAGCCTTCTTTGTCCATGTAGGCGTTCAGGGTACGGGTCATCGCCGCACGGAAGCCTGCAAGGTGAGTACCGCCGTCACGCTGTGGAATGTTGTTGGTGAAGCAGTAGATGTTTTCCTGGAAACCATCGTTCCACTGCAGCGCAACTTCAACGCCGATACCGTCTTTTTCGGTGGAGAAGTAGAAGATATTCGGGTGGATCGGCGTTTTGTTTTTGTTGAGGTATTCAACAAACGCCTTGATGCCGCCTTCATAATGGAAATGGTCTTCTTTGCCGTCACGCTTGTCGCGCAGACGAATAGAGACGCCGGAGTTCAGGAATGACAGCTCACGCAGACGTTTCGCCAGAATGTCGTATTCAAATTCAACAACATTGGTAAAGGTTTCGTGGCTTGGCCAGAAACGGACCTGAGTACCCGTTACTTCCGTTTCGCCCGTTACCGCCAGCGGCGCCTGCGGCACACCGTGCACGTACGTTTGCTGATGCACTTTGCCTTCACGACGAATCACCAGTTCCAGCTTCTGTGACAGGGCGTTAACGACGGAAACACCCACGCCGTGCAGACCGCCGGAAACTTTATAGGAGTTATCATCGAATTTACCGCCTGCGTGCAAAACGGTCATGATAACTTCCGCTGCCGAAACGCCCTCTTCCGGGTGAATACCGGTTGGGATACCACGGCCATCATCGGTAACGGACACGGAGTTGTCAGCGTGAATCGTTACCACGATATCTTTACAGTGACCCGCGAGCGCTTCGTCGATAGCGTTATCTACCACCTCGAATACCATGTGGTGCAGACCGGTGCCGTCATCCGTGTCGCCGATATACATACCCGGGCGCTTACGCACCGCATCCAGTCCTTTCAGGACTTTGATACTGGAGGAGTCATAAGAATTCGACATCAACGTTTCTCGCTCATTTTATCTTGGGTTAATCCGTTATTTTACCCTTTTCCACGGTAAACATCTTCGAATTTTCATCGGACATGTCTATAACGTGTTCAGCGCTTATTGCGCTGACAAAGACCTGAGATTGCGTGGCTTTTAAGCGGCTGGCCAGCAGTCCGCGACGCGCGTCATCCAGTTCAGAGGCAAAATCATCTATCAGGTACAGGCAGCGCCGCCCGCTTTCACGGGTCAGGAACTCCCCTTGCGCCAGACGTAAGGCGCACATCAGCAGCTTTAGCTGCCCACGCGACAACGTATCTTCCACCGGCGCACCGTCGGCGCGAATGCGGAAATCCGCCTTATGCGGGCCGTGCGCAGTGTAGGTCAACATGCGATCGCGTTCAAAACTGCGTTCCAGCACTTCGGCATAATCAGTCTCTTTCTCCCAGCCGCGCTGGAACGAGAAGGAGAGCGAAAACTCGGGAAGAAACTGCTGGCAGGTATCCGCCATATCCTGCGCAATACCGGCGCTGTACTCCGCGCGCCAGGTGCTGATTTGTTCCGCCAGCGGGATAAGTTCTCTATCCCACGGGCGCAGTTGCTCATAACGACTCACCTGGCGCAGTGCCGCATTACGCTGCTTGAGCAGTCGCTTCAGGTTGCTCCAGGCGGTGAAAAATCCGGCTTCATTGTGAAAGCATCCCCAGTCAAGAAATGCTCTTCTGTATTTGGGGCCGCCGTTGAGTAAAGTAAACCCCTCTGGCGTGATCAGTTGCATCGGCATCAGGTGCGCCAGTTCTGCGACCTTGTGCCCGTCAGTGCCATCAATGCGCACTTTGCTGTCGCCCAGTTTGTCTTTCGTCAGGCCAATCGACGTCTCACGTTCTTCACCCTGCAAACGCCCGTGTAAAACAAACGACTCCTGCTCGTGGCGAATCACGCGGCCAATCTGCAAACTGCGAAACGCCCGGCCATGGCCGAGCGTATAGATGGCTTCCAGGACGCTGGTTTTGCCGCTGCCGTTCGCGCCAACCAGGAAGTTAAAGCCAGGGGATAAAGCGAGATCCGCGCTTTCGATATTGCGAAAATCGCGGATCAACAGGCGGGTGAGCGACATTACAGTCTCATTGGCATAACAACATAGGCAGCCGACTGTGATGCGGCATCTTCAATCTGTACGCTCGATACGGAATCGGTCAGCAGAATACGCACGTTCTCGCACTTCAGCGCGTTCAGAACGTCCAGTACGTAGCTCACGTTAAAGCCGATTTCCAGTTCTGTACCAGGATAGGAGACATCCAGAATTTCTTCTGCTTCTTCCTGCTCCGGGTTGTTGGCGGTGATTTTGAGCTGGTTTTCGCTGACATACAGACGCACGCCGCGGAATTTCTCGTTCGAGAGGATCGCCGCACGCGCAAACGCCTGTTTGAGGATATCGCAACCGGCTTCCAGATGTTTGTCCGGATTCTTCGGCAATACGCGGCGATAATCCGGGAAACGGCCATCAACCAGCTTAGAGGTGAAGATGAAGTCACCAACGTGCGCACGAATGTTGTTGCTGCCAATCTGCACGCGCAGCGGGTTATCGCCGCCGTCGAGCATACGCATCAGTTCAATCACACCTTTACGCGGTACGATCACCGAATGGCTTGGCAACGGCTGACCAACAGGCATTGAACAAACCGCCAGGCGGTGACCGTCGGTCGCCACGGTACGCAGCTCTTCCCCTTCGGTTTCAAACAGCATGCCGTTTAAGTAGTAACGTACGTCCTGATGCGCCATCGAAAACTGCGTGGCTTCAATCAGGCGCTTCATCGTCGCCTGCGGCAGGGTGAATTCGACTTCGCTCTGCCAGTCGTCCAGATTCGGGAAGTCGGCGGCAGGCAGCGTAGACAGCGAGAAACGGCTGCGGCCAGAACGCACCAGCATACGGTCGCCTTCCAGTTGAACGGCAATTTCCGCGCCTTCCGGCAATCCACGGCAAATATCGAAGAATTTACGCGCCGGAACGGTGGTCGCGCCAGGTTCATGAGGCTGGATCAGCGCCACGCGCGCCACCATCTCCATTTCGAGATCGGTACCGGTCAGCGAAAGCGTGCCGTCAGCAACCTGCAGCAGCAGGTTTCCGAGAATAGGCAGTGTAGGACGTCCACCCAGCGGGCCGCTGACCTGCTGAAGCGGTTTTAATAAATGTTCACGTTCAACGGTAAATTTCATAGCGTCACGAAGATAATGTTCTGATTAAATTGGAGAAATCTTCTTTAATATCATGGCTTTCTTCACGCAACTGCTCAATCTTGCGGCAGGCATGAAGCACGGTAGTATGGTCACGCCCACCAAACGCGTCGCCAATTTCCGGCAGACTGTGGTTAGTGAGCTCTTTTGCCAGCGCCATCGCCATCTGGCGCGGACGAGCTACCGAGCGAGATCGACGCTTAGAAAGCAGATCCGCAATTTTGATTTTGTAATACTCCGCCACCGTCTTCTGGATATTGTCGATGGTGACCAGCTTTTCCTGCAAAGCCAGCAGATCGCGCAGCGCTTCACGCACGAAATCGATAGTAATCGCCCGGCCGGTAAAATTGGCGTTGGCGATCACGCGGTTCAGTGCGCCTTCCAGCTCACGTACGTTAGAGCGTAGACGCTTGGCAATAAAGAACGCGACTTCACCCGGCAGACGAATGTCGTTTTCGTCGGCTTTTTTCATCAGGATCGCAACACGCGTTTCCAGTTCAGGCGGTTCGATCGCGACAGTCAGTCCCCAGCCAAAGCGGGATTTCAGACGATCTTCAACGCCGTTGATCTCCTTCGGATAGCGATCCGAGGTCAGGATGATCTGCTGATTGCCTTCCAGCAGGGCGTTAAAGGTGTGGAAAAACTCTTCCTGCGATCGCTCTTTATTCGCGAAGAATTGGATATCGTCAATCAGCAGCGCGTCAACGGAACGGTAGTAGCGTTTAAACTCTTCGATCGCGTTGTTTTGCAGGGCTTTGACCATGTCCTGCACAAAACGCTCGGAGTGCATATACACCACTTTGGCGTTTGGCTTACGCGCCATAATGCCGTTACCGACAGCGTGCAACAGGTGGGTTTTACCCAGACCCGTACCGCCATATAGGAATAACGGATTGTAGGCGCCGCCAGGATTGTCCGCCACCTGACGTGCCGCCGCGCGCGCCAGTTGGTTAGATTTACCTTCAACGAAGTTATCAAACGTGTGTTTGACGTTGACGTTAGAACGATAGGTAGGTTCTGCCGGAGCCGGGACGTTATCCCAGCCTGGACGCGCCGCCGGAGCAGCACGTTGTGGTTGCACTTGCTGAGCCACGTGGGCGGGCGCAACAACGTTGTTGACCGGCGTTTTCAGCGTTTGCGTGACGGGTTTAGTGCCGACTTCAAAGCGCAGCTGTGGGGCATCCGCTCCACAGAAATTATTGAGTAATCCATTAATATTATTAAGGTATTTATCCCTTACCCAATCGAGCACGAAACGGTTTGGCGCATACAAAGCCAGCGTGTTATCGCTCAGTTCCGCCTGCAACGGGCGTATCCACATACTGAACTCTGTGGCTGGTAACTCATCCTGCAATCGGGCAAGACACTGCTGCCAAAGCGAAAGTGACACGGCGGACTCCACTCGAACAAAAGTCGATAAATGACAAAGGCTGAAACATTCATGATTGTTGACGCACATCGACAAGACCCTATGCAAAGGGTGACGTGCGAATTGCTATCTGCAATTTTTACCCGATCAGGATCCATTGAAACGATCAGGACCGCGGATCATAGCGTAAACTGAGAAAGAGATCTTCTGTTTCTCACAGATTCTTCCCGATTTATCCACAGGATGATCCAGAATCGGCTAAGTGTAAACGATCCTGGAGAAGTGCTGCAGGTTTTAGCGCGCATATTGAAAAAATTAATGAGTAAAGATGCTTTACTGCTTAAACGATCTAATAAAGATCCCGAGCGATCCTTGCGCTTTATCCACCAGCCCGTATAATTCTTACCCCCAGCGAGTAACGGTCGCCTTACGGCGTCAACGCTGCCTGTTTTTTACGCGAAACCATGCGGAAAAAAGCGGGAAATAAGGAAAGAGAATTGACTCCGGAGTGTACAATTATTACAATCCGGCCTCTTTAATCACCCACACTGTGGCGTAAGTCGTTCGAAATTCGTTCGGGTATACGCAAAAGTCAGTGAATTTATTCAAGTTTAGGTAGAAATCGCCATGAAACGCACTTTTCAACCGTCTGTACTGAAGCGCAACCGTTCTCACGGCTTCCGTGCTCGTATGGCTAATAAAAATGGTCGTCAGGTTCTGGCACGTCGTCGTGCTAAAGGCCGTTCTCGTCTGACCGTTTCTAAGTAATAAAAGCTAGCCCCTGAGTGGTTAAGCTCGCATTTCCCAGGGAGTTACGTTTGTTAACTCCCACTCATTTCACATTCGTCTTCCAGCAGCCACAACGGGCTGGCACGCCGCAAATCACCATCCTCGGCCGCCTGAATTCGCTGGGGCATCCCCGTATCGGTCTTACAGTCGCCAAGAAAAATGTTAAACGTGCGCATGAACGCAATCGGATTAAACGTCTGACGCGTGAAAGCTTCCGTTTACGTCAGCACGAGCTTCCAGCAATGGATTTCGTGGTGGTGGCGAAAAAAGGGGTTGCTGACCTCGATAACCGTGCTCTCTCGGAAGCGTTGGAAAAATTATGGCGTCGCCATTGTCGCCTGGCTCGCGGGTCCTGATAGCCCTCATTCGGGTCTATCAACGCCTGATCAGTCCGCTGCTTGGGCCGCATTGCCGTTTCACTCCAACCTGTTCGAGCTACGGAATTGAGGCATTGCGCAGGTTTGGAGTGATAAAAGGCAGTTGGTTGACGGTGAAACGCGTATTAAAATGCCACCCTTTACACCCTGGTGGTGACGATCCCGTCCCGCCCGGACCATTTGATACCAGAGAACACTAACGATGGATTCGCAACGCAATCTTTTAGTCATCGCTTTGCTGTTCGTGTCTTTCATGATCTGGCAAGCCTGGGAGCAGGATAAAAACCCGCAACCTCAGGCCCAACAGACCACGCAGACAACGACCACCGCAGCGGGTAGCGCCGCAGACCAGGGCGTACCGGCCAGTGGCCAGGGGAAACTGATTACGGTTAAAACTGACGTGCTTGATCTGACCATCAACACCCGTGGTGGTGATGTGGAACAGGCTTCACTGCCAGCTTACCCGAAAGAACTCGGTTCTACCGAACCGTTCCAGTTACTGGAAACCACGCCACAGTTCATCTACCAGGCACAGAGTGGCCTGACAGGTCGTGACGGCCCGGACAACCCGGCTAACGGCCCACGTCCGCTGTACAACGTCGATAAAGACGCGTTTGTACTGGCTGACGGTCAGAACGAACTGCAGATCCCGATGACCTATACTGACGCAGCGGGTAACACATTCACTAAAACGTTTGTTCTTAAGCGTGGTGAATATGCTGTCAACGTTAACTACAGCGTGCAGAACGCCGGCGAAAAACCGCTGGAAATCTCCACCTTTGGTCAGCTGAAGCAATCCATCAATCTGCCATCTCATCGCGACACCGGTAGCAGCAACTTTGCGCTGCACACCTTCCGTGGCGCGGCGTACTCCACGCCGGATGAGAAGTATGAGAAATACAAATTCGACACCATTGCTGAAAACGAAAACCTGAACGTCAATGCTAAAGACGGCTGGGTCGCAATGCTGCAACAGTATTTCGCAACGGCATGGGTTCCGCGTAACGACGGCACCAACAACTTCTATACCGCTAACCTGGGTAACGGCATTGCCGCTATCGGCTATAAATCACAGCCGGTACTGGTTCAGCCTGGCCAGACTGGCGCGATGACCAGCACCCTGTGGGTCGGCCCGGAAATTCAGGATAAAATGGCGGCCGTTGCACCGCACCTGGATCTGACCGTGGATTACGGCTGGTTGTGGTTCATTTCTCAGCCGCTGTTTAAACTGCTGAAGTGGATCCATAGCTTCCTGGGTAACTGGGGCTTCTCCATCATCGTTATCACCTTTATCGTTCGTGGCATCATGTACCCGCTGACCAAAGCGCAGTACACCTCCATGGCGAAGATGCGTATGCTGCAGCCGAAGATTCAGGCTATGCGTGAGCGTCTGGGCGATGACAAACAGCGTCAGAGCCAGGAAATGATGGCCCTGTACAAAGCTGAGAAGGTTAACCCGCTGGGCGGCTGCTTCCCGCTGATCATCCAGATGCCAATCTTCCTGGCGTTGTACTACATGCTGATGGGCTCCATTGAACTGCGTCATGCGCCATTCGCTCTGTGGATCCATGACCTGTCTGCACAGGACCCGTACTACATCCTGCCGATTCTGATGGGCGTGACGATGTTCTTCATTCAGAAGATGTCTCCGACCACTGTAACCGACCCGATGCAGCAGAAGATCATGACCTTTATGCCGGTCATCTTCACCGTGTTCTTCCTGTGGTTCCCGTCAGGTCTGGTGCTGTACTATATCGTCAGCAACCTGGTAACCATTATTCAGCAGCAGCTGATTTACCGTGGTCTGGAGAAACGTGGCCTGCATAGCCGCGAGAAGAAAAACTCCTGATTCGGTGTAGGCCGGATTAGGCGAAGCCGCCATCCGGCAAACGGAACATAAAGTAAAGGGCGGTCATTAGACCGCCTTTTTTATTGCATTAAGAAGAGACAAACCATGAGCCATAACGACACCATCGTCGCTCAAGCCACCCCACCGGGACGTGGTGGCGTGGGTATCCTGCGTATCTCCGGCCTGAAGGCGCGTGAGGTCGCAGAAACCGTACTGGGGAAACTGCCCAAACCGCGTTATGCCGATTATCTGCCGTTTAAAGACGAGGATGGCAGCGCGCTGGATCAAGGAATTGCCTTGTGGTTCCCCGGCCCAAACTCCTTTACCGGCGAAGACGTTTTAGAGCTTCAGGGCCACGGCGGTCCAGTGATTCTTGACCTGCTGCTCAAACGTATTCTGACCATTCCCGGGCTGCGCATTGCCAGACCAGGTGAATTCTCCGAGCGAGCGTTTCTCAATGATAAGCTCGATTTAGCCCAGGCCGAGGCGATTGCCGACCTGATCGATGCCAGCTCAGAGCAAGCCGCTCGCTCGGCGCTGAACTCGTTGCAGGGCGCATTTTCCGCACGGGTAAATCATCTTGTGGAAGCGCTCACTCACCTGCGCATCTATGTTGAAGCAGCGATCGACTTCCCGGATGAAGAAATCGACTTCCTGTCTGACGGCAAGATTGAAGCGCAACTCAACAGCGTTATCAGCGATCTTGATGCCGTGCGTGCGGAAGCGCGTCAGGGCAGCCTGCTGCGCGAAGGGATGAAGGTGGTGATTGCCGGGCGTCCAAACGCCGGGAAATCAAGCCTGCTGAACGCGCTAGCTGGCCGTGAGGCGGCCATTGTCACCGATATCGCCGGGACTACCCGCGACGTGCTGCGTGAGCATATTCACATCGATGGCATGCCGCTACACATCATCGACACCGCCGGTTTGCGCGACGCTAACGATGAAGTGGAACGCATCGGTATCGAACGTGCCTGGCAGGAAATTGAACAGGCCGACCGTGTACTGTTTATGGTTGATGGCACCACCACTGACGCCGTGGACCCGGCAGATATCTGGCCAGACTTTATTGCCCGTCTGCCAGCCAAACTGCCGATCACCGTGGTGCGTAACAAAGCGGATATTACCGGTGAGACGCTGGGCCTTAGTGAAGTAAATGGCCACTCACTGGTTCGCCTCTCTGCGCGTACCGGTGAAGGCGTTGACGTACTGCGTAATCATCTCAAACAGAGCATGGGCTTTGAAACCAATATGGAAGGCGGCTTTCTGGCCCGTCGTCGTCACCTGCAGGCGCTGGCAGAAGCTGCAGAGCATCTCGAGCAGGGTAAAGCCCAACTGCTCGGAGCATGGGCCGGAGAATTGCTGGCTGAGGAGCTACGCCTTGCGCAGCAGAACCTCAGTGAGATCACCGGAGAATTTACCTCCGACGATCTGCTGGGACGGATTTTCTCCAGCTTCTGTATTGGTAAGTAATTCTTCAGAAATTGGCCATTAATGAAAAATCCCGCCAGCACATTCTCTGGCGGGAACTACATAAATCATCATTTCATCGACAGCAATTTTTCATAGCTGGGATAAATATGCGGGATCTTTTCACTACTGCCATCGGGATAAGTTGCCGTAAGTTTGCCTGGAGCATCTGGAGGTGTCAATATAACAACTTTATCGAAATGAATGACTGGCTCAATAAGGATGTTTTGAGTATTCCTAAGCCGAAAACGCCTTCGCCATTTTTCAGGGCCGGCATTTCCACCAAATAAGTTCAATGTTGTTTGATTAAATAAATGGCTAATAAATACTTCAGGGAAATAATCCGTTTTTAAGTCAAGATCTCCACTGACCTCTTTTGCCCTCCCTGTCCCATACCCGTCACTGAGGCCATAATCTCCAAAATCAAAGATATAACTGGTCTCAATGACTTCTTTTCCTTTCACCAGTGGAATATTATCCGCAATCCTGAAACTTACTCTCAGTGAATTTAGCTGCCACTGGCACGGCCCGCCACCATCAATGGCAATACTGATCTGCCACAGCCCCCCCATACCCTGCCGGACGAAAGGCTGCGTAAAACCGTTGTATCCCCGGACAGGGTAAGATTCAAAGCTGGAGTTATAGCTTTTATCCATACACTTTTCAGAGCGGTAAAAAACCTGCATCGGCATTAGAGTGATGCCCTCTGGCATCCGGAATGAAACGCTGACACGTCGGGCATTATCAGGAGGGGAAAGCGTCTGATCTGTCTTATCTCTGCACCCACAAAGTAGTGCGATAGTTAACACAATGACGTTAATTCTATTAAAATAATTCAACGCTTTCCTCCGT